>NZ_VUNB01000004.1 GCF_009695865.1 Allobaileyella intestinalis
CAAAATTATTATATTATATATTTTGGCGAAGAACAATGTTACATAAAGAAAATACGCCGCTAAAACGGGCATTCCTCCCACGACTTACAGAAGTCGGGGCTTCCTGCCTTGCGGCGTTGGTGAAAATGGAGAAGAAAGTCACAGTTGCATGATTATAGAAGGTGAAAAATAGCGGAATATAAAGTAAACGATTATAAAGAGGCAAAAGACTGGCTGAAGAACACGGACGCCATTCTGATCACGGCGAGCAACGGGCTTTCCATCGCGGAGGGGTATCATATTTTTGCGGATGATGGGTCGTTCAGAAGGTACTTTTGGAAGTTCCGTCAGAAGTACGGCCTGGACTCCCTGATCCGCGGTGTGTTCACGCCGATGACGGCGGCCGATCATGAGGAATATATGCAGACGGTTCATCAGTATTTAATTGACGACTACCATGGCAGTGAGGTAATGAAAAACCTGCTTTCAATTGTCAGGAATAAACCATATTTTATCGTGACCAGTAACGGCGACGCGCATTTTCAGATGAATGGTTTTGACCGGGACAGAATCTTCGAAGTGGAAGGTAACTTCGAAGGCCTTACGGAGGGGTCTGAGGAGTGGAACGGCCAGCGGCAGAGATTTTACGCATTCCTTCAGGAGTATTCCGAGCAGAATGCTCTGCTCTTTGAGCTTGGCATTGGGAGCCGGAACCAGCTGATCAAAGCCCCGACGATGGGAATGGCAGCGGAATACCCTTCCTGGAAGTTCATTACGATGAATATGCCGGGAGAAATCAACGTTCCGGATGCGCTGGCAGACAGGACATTAGCCCTGACAGGTGATATCGGAGAAAACTTAAGGAATCTTTTGAATGAATGAGAGCCTGAACATGAGGTTACAGACTATGAAGTCAAATGGACGATCCGGAAAAATCAGAATTGACCTATGTGAAAAGGGAGGCGGAGGAGAGTCTGCCGAGGAAGAAAACAGCGCGGTCGAACTGGCCGTGAAATCGGAATTTACCTATTAAGACATATAAATTGTTGACAATAAAGCTCCTATATAGTATGTTTTTAATAAACTACTATATAGGAGCATTTGTATGGACATGAATGGAGGATTTCTTGTCACCAAAATAAAACAGCTTGGAGACCGGATTTTCGAGAAGATTCTCAGTGAAAAGAATATTGATGCGTTTAATGGAGCCCAGGGACGTATTCTTTATGTGCTGTGGCAGGAGGATGGTATCTCAATCAGGGCACTCTCGACTAAATGCGGATTAGCGATAACATCTCTTACTACGATGCTGGAAAGAATGGAAAATCAAGGGCTGATAAGCCGTGTTCAGTCTGAAACGGACAAAAGAAAAACACTCCTGTTTCTGACTGAGAAAGCACATGCCTTAAAGGGCGTGTACGATTCTGTATCTGATGAGATGGGCAGTATTTACTACAAAGGTTTTTCAGAGGAAGAAATTACCCAGTTTGAGGAATACCTCGACCGCATCAGAAAGAATCTTGAGGAGTGGCAGAAGTCATGAGTATTTGTATCAAAGATCAGATTCAGAACATGAATATCGTCATTGGCTGCAAATTGGGGTGTACATATTGCTATGCCCGCAACAATGTGAAACGCTGGCATATGATTGATGACTTCGCTTACCCTGAATTCTTTCCGGGTAAGCTCAAGATGATGGAAAAGAAACGTCCGCAGAACTTTCTACTTACCGGCATGAGCGATCTCTCCGGATGGAAGCCGGAATGGAGAGACGAGGTATTTGCAAAGATCCGCGAAAATCCACAGCATCAGTTCCTGTTCCTTACCAAGCGACCTGATTTGCTGGATTTTGATACCGATCTGGAAAACGCATGGTTTGGCGTTACGGTGACGAGGAAAGCAGAACTGTGGCGTATCGACGCCATTCGGAAAAATGTCAGAGCAAAACATTACCACGTTACCTTTGAGCCGTTATTCGACGATCCCGGCATAGTTGACCTTTCCGGAATCAATTGGATCGTTGTGGGCACCATGACCGGAGCTCAGAGCAGGAAGATTCATACGAAGCCGGAATGGGCATGGTCTCTGACGGACCAGGCACATAGGCTCGGCATTCCGGTGTTTATGAAGGAAGACCTTGTCCCTATCATAGGGGATGAAAATATGATTCAGAAAATGCCGGAAGAATTTAATAAAGTGTTAGAGGCACAGAAATCATGGAAGAAGTAATAAATGGAATCCTCATTCGTGAGGTGGAAACAAAGAACATCATGACAAAGTCTAGTCTGCCGGTAGGCGGTTACTCGGTCAATCCCTATGTGGGCTGTACACATGCCTGCAAGTATTGCTATGCTTCTTTTATGAAGCGCTTTACCGGGCACAAGGAGGAATGGGGCACTTTCCTTGATGTGAAGCATTGGCCGGAAATTAAAAATCCGAAGAAATATGCCGGACAGCGGGTAGTCATCGGTTCTGTGACAGATGGCTACAATCCACAGGAGGAGCAATTCGGGAATACCAGAAAACTTCTGGAGCAGCTGATCGGCAGTGACGCAGATATTCTGATCTGCACAAAGTCGGATCTTGTGGTACGGGATATTGATCTGCTGAAGAAGCTTGGACGTGTAACCGTTTCATGGTCAATCAACACACTGGATGAAAATTTCAAGAACGATATGGACTCTGCTTCGAGCATTGAGCGCCGTATCTCTGCTATGAAGCAGGTATATGAAGCAGGTATCCGTACAGTCTGTTTCGTATCCCCGGTATTCCCCGGTATCACGGATTTTGAAGCAATCTTTGATCGGGTAAAGGATCAGTGCGATCTGTTCTGGCTCGAAAATCTCAATCTTCGAGGCAGTTTCAAAAAGACAATTATGGATTATATCGCCGGAAAATATCCTGATCTGGTACCACTTTACGACGAGATCTATAACAAGCATAACCGTAGCTACTTTGAAGCACTTGAAGTAAAAGCTGAGAAAATGGCTAAGAAGTATGATTGTGCCTTTGTGGATAATGAAATGCCTTATGGCAGAGTTCCACAGGGGCATCCGGTGATCGTAGATTATTTCTATCATGAAGAAATCCGTGGGACAGAGAATACCGGAAAAAGAAATCGCTAACTTCCAGTTCAATGTGTTTTGCAATGTCGCTGATATCATTGAAGGTAATGGAGCATCATATTTCTGACAAATTCCCGAACAGCATGTCCCTACCTTGACCAATTCCCAGACAGCATGAACCAGTATGATTATTTTTTCTACTGTCTCGGGGCATGTGGAGACGGTCTGCCTCTTAACCCGAAAGAGAAGCATGACGCGATAGTGGAGGCATTTCGGCACTTCGAGAAGGTTGAATAGAGACAGCTAATAAGCAAAAAATCACTCTAAGTCATGAAAAAAGATGTGAGAGCACTTGATGATAAGTGTTCTCACATTATTTGCACGTGGTCATGCATCAGATAAGAAATGCACTTAAATCGCCAATAGGCTTGATTTTTGGGTGAAGAAGCGCGGCAAGATGTGGGACGCCGAGAAGCGCCTTAAGGCGGCGAACAGCGCAATCAGGCGAGAATGCGACAGGTCGGTTGATATGCAGCACAGGCGGACGCCTAGCGTGAAGGAAGCGCAAGAGGAAGAGCAAGAGCAGTACGATTGATGATGAGGGCTTGTGCGTTCAGTGCATGCACATTGGTTCTTATGACGATGAGCCTGCCACAGTCGCACTTATGCATGAATACATGGAGCAGCAGGGCTATATTCTGGATATTACAGAGCAAAGTTTGCATCATGAAATATATCTGAGCACGATGGAAAGGACGGTATTTTTCGAGCAATTGTAGCTGATGGTAAAATTGTCTGAAACATCTCAGTCGAGCAAAAATCAGATGTCTACTGCAAGGACGGAGAGATCGGGTATCTGCTCTTGACAGATTGCTGGTCAAAGGGAATCATGACAGAAGCTGTTCGTCAGATTTGTGCCGCAGTCTTTTTGGAATTAGATATCATCCGCATCACAGGGCTTGTATATGCTCCGAATGTGGCATCACAGAGAGCGCTGGAGAAAAATAATAGCTTTATACGGGAAGGCAAAGGCCGCATCTGTGCCGCCTCTATGCGGCGGTCAGCACTATAAATCTCCGCGTATACGTGCTAGAATCATAGATAAAACATAGAGAGGAAGCAAAAGTGAACGGAAGCAAAAAAATAAAAATCCTGGTGGCCGTGATAGCGGCAGCTGTACTCTGCTGCGGTGCAATCTGGTATATACACATTCAGCATTCGAAAACCTACAGTGTCCCCCTCGTGATTAACGCAGAAGGGCTGGATACGAAGCAGGGGACGAAAATTCCCATACACGTAAAAGGGAAGGATATTTGGGGGACCGCTGTTAACAAGTCTTTTTATGGCGGCACATCGTCATCTGATATTGCACTTAAACCTGGAAAATACACGTTCACTGTGAGTCATTCTCCTATTGCAAAAGATGGGACAATATATAATGTCGATGGCGCAAGCACAGATGTCAGCATTTCCAAAGACGGCAAAGTTTCAGTTAAGTCGGAAATCACAATCACACCGATTGCCGCAGAAAAAGTGACGGACGAAGAAATCAAAAAAGCCTGCGATGCGGCGAAAGACAGCGGAATCAGCACTTCTAAATTGAAAACGCTCAAGAAAAAAGCGCAGACACGCAGAGATGATGCGGTGGCTGAAAAAACAGCTGCATCTTCGAGTGGACACGATTACAGCAACGACTATTTCTATATTGATGTGCCGGATAACTGGACATCAAGGGATTGGAGCGTGGAGCAGATCAATAGCGTGAAGTGGAAGCTTGAATACAAGCCGAATAATCACCCGGTTGGAGGTGCTACCATTGTGGTTGCAGCGGATAATCCTTGGCCCAATATTTACGTAAAAGACCTCGGCAAATTAGCAAATGGACAGAACGTATATGTCACTTTTGCCGGAGGTGGTCTTTCGGAGGTTTCTTTTGGTTTGAACAGTACATGGTCTAACAACCATGAATATGCTCAAGAAAATGGCCTTACGGATGAAGGCGAGACGGACTGGAATGCGATTTGGAAAGCCCGCGATACGATGAGAAAAGAACAAACAGGAAAATGAGGGGTCCCCAGAATCCTGAACACATTGACTAGCGGCGCCATGTAACAACTGGATGCTGACCTGTACCTTACAGGCGGCATCCAGTTTGTTTTTTATGAAAGGGAAATAGAATTGACAATTTCAAAATATTACTGTTATCAATTTTATGAAAATGCATTGCAATTAGCATAAAAATTACTTACCTTGTTATCAACAAGGAGGTGAATATCGATGAAGAATTCCACGCTGGTAAGGCTTGATTTATTCGCAAAATTTACTGTTTCTATTATAGAACAGTAAAAGGAGGAACTTCGAAAATGGAGTATGTTGTCGTTGGAATATGCATTGTGGCGGTGGTAGCCATTGTTGCTTTGCTAACTTATAGGGGAAAACGAGTGAGTTCGCCCGAAGATGAGGATAAATCTGATAAGGATAGCGGTACGATAATTACAAAGCAAATCAGCGAATTATCTCAGTCAGATCAAAAGCTCAATGAACTTGTTATTCAGATGGAAATGCTCCCTGCAGAAGAAATACCGGACGAGAGTAGGCTGGTAGAGATAACTGATAGTAAAGTTCTGGCACGGGTGAATAATCTTGTTCCCGGATTGGCGCAAGCTGGTGTAGCTGGGACAAATGCAGTCCAAGCTGCAAAAGCGGGAAACGAAGTATTGTATCGTGCCATAATTCCGGCTGGTGCTAAGCTTACCAATTCTCAGGCTATGGAAGGAGCGGTTCGAGGATTTTATCGCGGTGCTGATGGAATTCAAGGTCATGCAAATCTTGTGGCAGTTCAAGCTCAAAAAGGAACTGCTGTAGTAGCAAACACTGCAGCGGCAGCTATGGGAGTTGCGTCAATGGTTGTCGGGCAGTATTACATGACGCAGATAAATGCGGAATTGGGTGAAATCAGCGATGGTATATTTAAAATGTCTGATTTCCAAGACAACGAGTTTCGAAGCCGAGTTTTTTCGCTCGTTGCTCATGTTAAGAAAATTGCTGATTTTCAAGTAGAGATCCTTGAGAATGATGAATTGAGGCTGTCAAAGATTGCACAGCTCGATAGTCTGGAAGAAGAATGCACGCAGTTGCTTGGTCAGGTCAATTTAACACTGGCTGGCTATTCAAAGAAAAACGATCTGGATTATACAGCCTATGAAAAGGAATTAAAAGAGGCGCAAAACTGGTATACGTACCAGAAAGCATTACTTGATGTTCTGTATAAGATTTCCGACTTGAGGTATACGCTTCATATGGGTGCTGTATCAAGAGAGCAATGTGTAGCGCTATTGCCGACATACACAAAGCAGGTGGAAGATACCCAAGCATTATTGACTGGGTGGCATCAGACATCCGTAAAACGATTAGGCATTGATACCGATGAAATCAGGCGTAAAAGAACTGGCTTCGATGGTGTTATTCACTTTCTTCCCGGATTATTTAACGACGAACGTAATTTCAGGGCGATTGACGAAAAAACAGTGGGCATGATAACGGCTCAAGCGTCAGCGAAATCTATTGAACATCCGCAGGATAACAGTGAACTGTACGCCGAGGATGTGCAACTGATTTCAAAAGACGGTAAAATCTTCTATTTGCCAATAGATAAAGCAGAATAAATAAAGAGAAAGGCTCCTCACTACTGATTAAGTTCAGTGGCGAGGAGTCTTTTTATGCTTCGATTTCGATTGTGATGTCGGACTTGAATTCCACGGTGAAGTGGTCGGAGAAGACGGTGATCTTCTCGATGAGCTTTTTGACCAACGCATCATCGAACTCTGTGATGTCGGTTTCCTGCCCGGAGTTGAAGACTTGAAGCTCCTTGATCCGGTTCATGGCTTCTTCCCGGTGATAACTATCGACCTCGGACTTTTCTTTTTGGTCACGGAGCCGGAAAATCTCATCATCGATGGCATTGTATGGCTCTGATGTGGCAGTTGATAGAGTAAATATATTTCTCTATCAGCCGTTTTTTTACTGATAAGCATTGATATATCGCGAATAATAGATATAATAGGTGCATGGATAAGATTGAAATTTTTAAAGCACTATCAAATGAAACACGGCTCAGTATTATTGAGTGGTTGAAGGAACCGGAGAAAAACTTTCCGCCGCAGGGAGGACATTTTGATGATGTGGTGAATCTGAAAGGCGGTGTGTGTGTTGGAAGCATCCGCGACAAAGCCGGGATATCACAGTCAACCGCATCTCATTACCTGGATATGCTGCAAAAAGCAGGCTTGCTTCTTTCCGAAAGGCACGGAAAGTGGACATATTACAGACGGAATGAAGAGACCATCACTGCGCTGGCAGACTACTTCGGTCACGAAATTTAAGTTGTGCATAGATTAGACGGGATGAAGATCCCGTTTAATTTAAACCATTACATATCGACAAAGCGAGATATAAGGATATATAGAAACGAGGAGGAATTTGTATGCATTTTTCATGTGGAATCGTCAGACCGCCTTATGAGGCTGGTTCCTGTTTTTTACAAGTAACGTCGGGTTGTTCGCATAATAAGTGCCGCTTTTGCACCTTTTACAAGGAAGCACCTTTTTCCGTATCTCCGGAGAGTGAGATACGGGAGGATCTTCAGGAGATCCGGGATTCCGGATGGAAGGTAAAGCGGATTTTTCTGCAGGGGGCAGATCCGTTCCTGCTGAGTTACGACAGGCTTAAAAGAATCATGGACTTGATCAAAGAATATCTGCCATGGGGCGTTTCCGTTGGTGGATATGGCCGGGTTGACAGCGTAAAGAACAAGTCTGTGGAGCAGCTTAAGTCACTGAAAGAAATGGGATACGACATGATCGTATTCGGAATCGAGTCGGGTGATGATGCTGTTCTCGATAAGATGAATAAGGGTTATCATGCCAGTGATATAGTGGAGCAGCTCTCCAAGCTGGATGAAGCAGGAATGCATTATTCTGTCATCTTCTTATACGGGCTGGGAGGCCATGATTATGGAATGGGGCATGCAATAAAAACGGCGGAAGTGTTAAACCACCTGTCGCCTGTCAGGGTATTGGCTTCCGGACTCTCCATCTTCCCTGACACACCGCTTATGGAGGAAGTAAGAAGAGGTGAGTTTGTAGAAGCTACAGAGACAGAGAAGATACAGGAACTATATACCTTTGTGAAGACGCTTGATATCCACACTCTGCTGGATGCAACGAATGTCTCCAACATGATGCCGGTATATGGACATCTTCCAGATGACAAAGAGAAGATACTGGCGATGCTCAAACAGGGAGTGAATGAACAGGGCGAGGAACGGCTTCGGATACGAAGAGACAGCATGAGAAGCCTGTAACCTGGATAAAAATCAGAAGGGCGGTATTTAGATGAAAGTGTATTATATTTTTGACAGCTATTGTGGATGGTGCTATGGGTTTGAAACAATTCTTAAACCGTTTATTGAAGCACATCCGGAATTGGAAGTAACGGCGTTATCAGGTGGATTATTTATGGACGGTCATCCGCTTTCGGCATTTCCGTATATGAGTGATACGAATAAAAGAATTGCGGATATGTTTGGAGTGGAATTCGGCAAGCCATATCTGAACCTGTTAGAAACGGGGAGTATGGTTCCTGATTCGAATGATGCCGCAATAGGATTTGGAGTTCTCAGGAGCTTTTTACCTAAAGGAGAACATGTTAATCTTGCGTCAAAGATGCATGAAGCATTCTATTTGGATGGTAAATCACTTTCTGACGTGGAGACGATCAAATCAATTGCTAAATCCTATGACCTTCCTGCAGACAAGATCGCAGAGGAGTTCATCCGTATTTCTGAAGAGGGCAAGTACCATCCGGACTTTTATGAGGCAAGAAAAATAGGCGTCACATCCTTCCCGACGCTGCTTCTTGAAATAAATGGGAAATATTATGACTTAAAAGGAAGTGCAATTACCCTCAATGATTTAGAGGAAAATCTGAATATCATTAAGGAAAAGGGCGGGATCTTTAATGATGAATACAATACGCCCGTTGCCTGTAATATCGACGGTACAGGTTGTTAATAAGCTATTTGAATGAGGGCATTATGAAACTGACGAAAATCTTTGAACCAATCACGATAACACAAGGTCAGAACGGATCGAGGATTTCATCGGGAAGCTGAAAGAACAGAACGGTGTGATTGAGGAATTTGATCCGTGGCTGTGGGCCTGCATGGTGGATTTCGTCACAGTAGGCCGCCGGAAGGCGCGGATGACTCATTTTTCCTCTGCAAGGAACTGATTCCGGGATACCTCGATGGCGTTACTGGTGTATACCAGACACCGCAGGGATATTATGTGGATGATTCCGATGTGGAGAAATTCGACAAGGGATTCCCCGCAAAGAAGAAGTTGAAACTTCCGGGACAGATTATCTAAACGAGACCAAAGCTCCTCACTACCGGCAAATGCGTCGGCGGCGAGGAGCCTTTTTATGCTTCGATATCGATTGCAAGCCGGGATTTGAATTTCGCGGTGAAGCGGTCGGCAAAGACGGTGATCTTCTCGATGAGCTTTTGACCAGAGCTCTGGAAATCTGATGATTTCAAAAAATCCGGAATCATTCAGCAGACACTATTTATGATTCATTAACCAGCTTCCCTGTCATATGCTCAGGAATGAGTTCAAGGCACTGTACTCTCGGCAGAGCATTTTTCAATTCTTTTTGTAAATACTCTTCATCATCCGTGAACTTTTTGTGAGATTGGTACAGATTTTTATTGCGGTATCCTCATCCTCAATAAGCTTGATTCTGCCAAATACAATTACGCTATTAATATTTAAAGCCCGACAAAGAAAGAAACAGGGGGAACAAGATTATGTACCCGGAGCGCTTGCCTGAATAGCAGAGATCACAAGATCATATGTTCAAGAGCTGGTCAGAAGGAACTGACCAGCCCACTATACACTTCTCACGGAAAACCTTTAATTACAGAAAAACTTTCATACTCCATACGAAGCAGGTATATTTGTCTCTGTTGTTATTTATAATGCAGTACCTTTCCTTGGAATCGAAAACCGGCCCATGTCCAATCCTTCCAGTTCCAGGAGTGCTTTTTTTCTAAGGATTCCTCCGCCGTATCCGGTCAGGCTTCCGTTGGCACCAACAACACGGTGACATGGGACAATGATACAGATAGGATTGTGTCCCACCGCACCGCCCACGGCCTGGGCAGACATTTTTTCAAGACCCCTTTCTCTCGCTATTCTGTCAGCGATCCATCCATATGTGACGGTCTGGCCGAAGGGGATCTGACACATGATCTCGCCCACACGGTTTCGAAAGTCCGAACCAACCAGATGTATTTTCGGCACGAAGCCGGGATCGCGGCCTGTGAAATAAACATCCAGCCACCTTTTCGTCTGTTCAAAATACTCTGTATCTCGTGGAATGGCATCTTTTTTCAGCCCAAGGCCTGTATATCTGCCGCCGTCCGTAAACCAGAGGCCGGTCAGTCCTTCTTCATCACCTGCAAGCAAAATATTTCCCAGAGGTGATTTGTAATGGTTTGTATAGATCATTTCGACCTCCCGATCTTTTTCGCCTTTTTAGAAAAAACTTGTCACCCTCTGAAAAGTGTAACACTCAGAGCGCAAAACACAAGCAAGGTTCCTTAAGGGGAGAGACTTTATCATTTAATAAAGGCGACGTAAACGGCAAAAATAAATGGGTGATGCCAAGAGTATCAACAATAATTTGATTGATCTGCGAGCAAAATTTATAATCTAAGCAAGGCATTTTACAGCGAATCCATATGCAAGCATTTGGAAGACTGACATATATCGCATGTAAACAGGAGGTCGTCCCATGGCGTTTGATTATAAGAAAGAATACAAAGAATTCTACATGCCAGAGAAAAAGCCGTCCATCGTGATGGTCCCAAGCATGAACTACATTGGAGTCCGCGGGAAGGGTGACCCCAATGAGGAAGAGGGAGAATACAAGCAGTCCATTGGCCTGCTCTATGGAATCGCCTATACCATAAAGATGAGCAAGAAAGGCAATCACCAGATGGACGGGTATTTTGATTTCGTGGTTCCTCCTCTTGAAGGCTTCTGGTGGCAGGATGGCGTAAAAGGTGTAGATTACAGTCGTAAGGAAGATTTCCGGTGGATCTCACTTATACGCCTCCCGGATTTCGTGACCAGGGATGAATATCAATGGGCTGTGGAAGAAGGGACGAGGAAAAAGAAAAAGGATTTTTCAAAGATTGAATTCCTGTCAATTGATGAGGGACTTTGCGTTCAGTGCATGCACATCGGTCCTTATGACGCTGAGCCGGAAACAGTAGCGCGGATGCATGAGTTTATTGATCAGCAGGGATATACACTGGATATCACAGATGAGAGACACCACCACGAGATCTATCTCAGCGACGCCAGAAAGGTGGCACCGGAGAAGCTGAAGACCGTAATCAGGCACCCTATAAAGAAAGCATAAAGGAAATATAAATGAACTGGAAAAAAGAAGAATTTAATGTTGATGGAAAGAACTGTATTGCATATATGTGCGGCAAGCCCGGATACCTTCTGCTGCAGCCTGTGGATGAACACGATATAGAAGCCCTGGGTGAGGAGATGGATATCCTGTCTGCAAAGGCAGATGAAGGCATTTTATTTGTTGCTTTTCAGGCCGAGAACTGGAACGATGAACTGTCGCCGTGGGCCATGGCTGCGGTCTTTGGAAAAGAAGGCTTCGGCGGGTCCGCGGGAGAGACTCTTCTTTTTCTAGAAAAAAAGTTACTGCCTCAGGTCCGTGAAAAATACCGCCTTGACGAAAACGTCAGGATCATCTTAGGGGGATATTCGCTGGCAGGGCTGTTCAGCCTTTGGAGCGGCTATCAGACGAAAACCTTCGATGCCATAGCCGCCGCTTCTCCATCTGTGTGGTTCGAAGGCTGGGTTCAATACGCAGAAGAACACAAGCCTATGACAGATATCATCTATCTCAGTCTGGGAGACAGAGAGGAAAAAACAAAGAACCAGATAATGAGGCGTGTGAGGGATTCTATCAGAACTCAGGCGGAAATCCTGAAAGAGCAGAACATCATGTCCACATTAGAGTGGAATGCAGGCGGCCATTTTCAGGATTCAGGGAAAAGAACGGCAAAGGGATTTCTGTGGTGCATAGAAGCAGATAAATGGAGGTAAGAATGACTGACGAACAATTTTCTCAAGCTATCTCCTTCTGGACGAAGAAGGATCAGGGAGAAAAGAGGCTGGATCAGAAGAGGCTTTCCGGGTGGATTGACGACTTTCTCTCTTCTCACAAGGTACTGGCCCTGGCAGTCAGCACCAGGGATTTCATCCGCTGCACACCTCTGGAATATTCATGGCATGATGGTGCGCTGTGGATATTCACAGAAGGGGGCATGAAGTTCAAGGCCCTGCAGGAGAACCGGCATGGAGCAGCGGCGATCTTTGATCCTGACCCATCTTTCGGCGGTCTGAAGTCCATTCAAGTTGAAGGAAATATAGATATAATAGAGCCTTTTACTGATGAATATAATTCAGCAGCAGCTTTCCGGAAGATTCCACTGGAGACACTGAAAAAGCTGGCTGAGCCCATGTGGCTCCTTAAACTGGTGCCGGAAGAAATGACCTGTCTTAATTCAGACTTCAAGAAAAACGGATATGGAACCAGACAGATCTGGCATTCAGTTGGTGAAACGGGAGGAACAGTGCGTATTGAAACTGAAAGAGCGGTATGCAATTGACAAGTGTTGATCCCTCGGCATTAAGCATAAATGGCAGGACTTTTGACAAGTTGAACTATGAGTATCGGACAAATTGATCAAGCGCTGATAAGAAAGGAGATTTTGATATGAATAATTTTCTCGATCTGGCAAAAGAGCGTTACTCAGTGCGTAAATTCACTGACAAGCCTATAGAAAAGGATAAGTTGGAAAAAATTCTGGAAGCAGCCAAGGTGGCGCCGACGGCAAAAAATCTTCAGCCAGTGAAGATATATGTGCTTCAGAGCTAGGAAGCTCTGGATAAGATAAATAGTCTGACCAGGTGCATCTTCGGGGCTAAAACAGTATTCCTGATCGCCTATGATAAGGAAAAAGAGTGGCACAATCCCCTGGAAGAGGGCGTGAGATCCGGACAGGAAGATGCTTCGATCGTTGCAACTCACATGATGATGGAAGCAGCAGACCTGGGAATAGGCACATGCTGGGTAAACTTTTTCCCAAACACAGAGACCGCAAAAGCCTTCGGCCTGCCGGACAATCTTGTTCCGGTTCTCCTGATGCCTGCAGGATATGCAGACCCGGACTGCAAGCCGGCCCCGAGGCACACTGAGTATCCAGAATGGGACAGCATGGTGGAGTGACTGTAATAGCATGCCTTTCTAAAGAAAAATCCCCATCATTATACAGAACTGGGACAAGGAGTTTACTATCTGTTCTATCCAGTTAGCTTTTGGGTTTCTCCGGTCCTGGCTTCTGGCCAGCCATGTCATTATCACCAGGCCGGCTGCTCCGCAGAGGAAAAATAACAGAGCTGGCATGTGTACCATATGTCCGGCAACGGCGCCGAAGGACCAATTCCTGTGATCAATTATGAGAGCTATAAGCACCAGCAGGAAACCGGCAGGCATAAGAAACCCCATCTGCCTGCTGAGAAAAGGCACGTCTTTGTGAACCAGGGCGATGACGAATTTCCAGCCTGCTTTAAGTGCTCCGGCAATAATCACAAGGGTGACTCCAATACGGAAAAATATGCTGTCAAAACGCATTGCCAGGATAGCTGAGCTGATGCTGAAAAACAGCACTGGCAGACAGTCCACAATGGCCATGGCAAGAGAAAATCCCTCAGGCACGGCCGAAGAAACCCGACTATTCGAAATTTCTTTTTTCCTGTTCTTATTCATATTCATTACGCCACCAGCCATTTATGATCTTTCACCGAGTAGAGAGGAATGAAGGGAATCATGATCGGTGTGGCGGATTTGTATTTCCGGTATTCCGGATCATTTCCGTAGTTCTTGTCCTGACGGATCTCAAGCCTGCGGGCTCCGCCGAACATAACGTAGATGATCCCGGCGTAACCGAGGATGGCGACGATCCACTGAAGGGTGCTGCTGTATACATTCAAGCCTGAGATGAATACTCCAGTCCAGAAGACCATCTCCCCGAAATAGTTGGGACAGCGCACCAGGCGGAACAGGCCGGTGTCTACAAAACGGCGGGGATTCTTTTTCTTAGCTTTGTTTTTCTGAAGGTCTGCGGTTGTTTCCAGGATAAGTCCGGCAGCAGAAATTACAAGGCCTGCCATGCAGAATCCATCGGTGCCACTTCCTTCCATGAGGCGGAAAGTAACAGGAGAGGTCTGAAGGGCATACAGAATCGCTGCTGAGATCCAGATTCCCATCTTAGCCGCAAAGGAGACTCCGTCATTAGTTTTTACCTCTCCCTTCATGCGCCCGGCATACGCAGTTTTCAGATCCCGGTAGGCCAGATATCCGGACAGCCTGCAGCCGTATACAATAAACAGCACGCACTCCAGAATCGTTCCCACGGTTAGTACCCGGGAAAATAGAAACAGAAGGCCTGCACCAATCAGTGCAACGGCTGCGCCGTACCCCAGTGAGATGAACCACACGTATTTGCGGAAACCGCAGGAGCTGGCGATCATGGCCAGCACAAAGATCATCAGAAATGTTTTCATGTTTCTCCTCGAATATTGCTTGAAAGGTTCTATGTAATTGAAGCATAATCAATGATAGCGACAGGTGTCGTTATTTTCAATGCTTTTCAGCGGGAAAACCAATATCTGCAACAGAGGAGGGGGAGGTGTCGCTTTTTGAGAAGAAAAAATCTTGATCACAGCCTGATCCGGGAATATCTGACTGAGGCTCTTATGCAGCTCATGGAAAAAAAGGATTATGGTGATATCTCAGTTGGCGAGATCGCAGAGAGGGCGGGGGTGCACAGAGCCACTTTTTACAGGCATTTCAGCTCAAAAGAAGATGTGCTTCGCTGCTGCCTTTCAGAAATAATAAAGGAAGCTGAAGGTGACAGAGAAATTCTTCAGAAGGACTTTGCTTCTTTTATTAAGCCTGTCTTCCAGGCACTGTATGATAAGAAAAAACAGATTCTTTCCATGGACAGTGCAGGGCTTTCGGGACTGCTCATGGATGTTTTGAGGGACTATTTCGATTTTGACGAAGAAAAAGAATTGGAAGATCAGGGCACAAATGACGCGGCTAGAGATCAATACCGGACGGCTTACCGGATTGGCGGGATTTATTCCTGTTTGCTCCTGTGGTTTTCTCATGATATGAGGGAGACACCGGAGGAAATGGCACAGATCGCTTCGTCCTTGTAAGAGCTTTTCTAGCACATGTTCGCGTTGGAATATATACGAAATGTTTAATGACTTCTTGAAGAATACAATCATAAAGGATGCATACCGGTAAACAGTTGTATTGATACATTGACAATTGTAAATGCGTTTGCTATCATATGTCCGGAATCTGGAGGTGGTTCAATGGGGTTACGGGAAGATGTAAAAAAAATAAAGGCGCTTACCGATGAAAATCGACTTGCCATCATGCTTGCTCTTCAGCATGGGGAAAAGTGCGGATGTGAGCTGCTGGAGGAACTGAATATTACTCAGCCAACCCTGTCTCACCATATGAAGATCCTTTCAGACAGCGGACTGGTCGAATACTATAAAGAGGGAAAGTGGATGCATTATTTCATTTCTTCAGAAGGGGTGAAAGAATTCCGCGAAATGATCGGTTCATATGCAAGATGTGACTGTGAAACAGACTCCAGTGTTCCCTACGGGTGTAAATGCAAAGCACAGGGCCAGCGATAATGCTGTAATAAGTTTTATAAACACAGGCAATCCATTGAGATTGCCTATTGCAATACTCATATGGGTAATGATTTATCCAATGATGATAAAAGTCGATTTCCAGAGCATAAAACAAGTTGGAAAAAATCCGAAGGGACTGTTCATTACCTGGGTAACTAACTGGCTCATAAAACCCTTCACCATGTACGGAATAGCATATCTGTTCTTGTTTATAGTTTTCAAAGCCTTCATAACTCCAGAGCTGGCCACTGAATATCTTGCCGGTGCGGTTCTTCTGGGAGCAGCACCGTGTACAGCAATGGTTTTTGTGTGGAGTACTCTGACAAAAGGAAATCCGGCCTATACAGTTGTACAGGTGGCAACTAACGACCTTATCATCCTTGTGGCTTTTGTGCCTATTGTGAAGTTCCTGCTGGGAGTTTCAAACGTGGCAGTTCCTTACAGCACACTTTTTGTAAGCATTTTTCTGTTTGTGGTAATTCCTCTTCTTGGCGGTATTATTACCAGGATAACAGTCATCAAGAACAGAGGAGAGGATTACTTGGAAAATATTTTCATCCATAAGTTCGATAATGCAACGACTGCCGGGCTGCTGTTGACGCTGGTGATAATTTTCAGTTCCCAGTCAGAGGTGATCCTGTCAAATCCAATTCACATTATTCTGATCGCCGTGCCGCTGATCATTCAGACCTTTCTGATATTTTTTATTGCTTACGGCGCTTGTGCTCTGTTTAAGCTGCCTCATGATATTTCTGCACCAGCGGCAATGATTGGCGCTTCCAACTTCTTTGAACTGGCTGTGGCAGTTGCAATTGCACTTTTCGGAACAACTTCACCGGCAGCACTTGCAACAACAGTTGGTGTATTGACTGAAGTACCTGTGATGCTGATTCTTGTAAAAATAGCAAATAAAAGGAGTCAGGTGGATCGATAATGTGGAATAGTTCAATCCATATCTTGATGATGAGGAAAAAGAGTGGCTGAAGAAATACACAAGAGAGGTATAGCCGTAGATTTATTCAGAGAAGACGGGGGACCCCCAAGGGGTCCTTCGTTTTTTTCAAGGTGCTTATTGGTAAATTCCATTGATGGGAAGTATAATTAAATGTAAGTATAATCGCCAAGGAGTCATAAAAAAATGAATGAAAAGTCATCGGGTACATATATTATCGATGAAGATTACAATGTTTTATTTATCAATAACACTATAAAAGAACTATATCCGTCTCTTGAAGTAGGCAAGAAGTGCTATCAGTGTCTCATGAATCTGGATGAGCCCTGTCCTCCATGTCCTGTGGCCAATAATATTCAGGGGCCTCAGACATATCTGGACCCTATTCGCAACATCTATGAAACGGTGGACGCAGTTGAAGTCACCATGGGAAATGGAAAAATTGGTCACGCCCTTGTAATGAGTACTGTTGGTGAAAGCGCTACTATTTCAGCAAAGCTTCCCCGCACGAAAGAGGAGCTGAACAAGCTGCTGGAACAGGAGTATTTTGACACCCTTACAGAAGGATATTCAAGAAAGGGGTTTATCCGCCAGTCAGAGCGGATTTTTTCCAGAAACAATAAGACGGACTACGGATTGATCTTGTTCGACATACGCAATTTCAAGGCGTTGAACGACACCTTTGGAAATGAGGCGGGAGACCGGATTCTCCAGTTCGTTTTTGCAAAGCTTAGGGACAGCTTCCTTAAACCTGTAGTGTCTGCACGGCTGGAGTCAGACAAGTTTCTTTTCCTTGTACAGAAGAAAAATCTCCAGAAAAATAGTCTGGAAAACATTCTCACTATGGAGTGGCCCAGAGACGACCGCAATATTACCATGCACTTGCGCTGCGGTATATATTTTGTGGAAGATTCAGAACTTTCTGTGTCACACATGGTGGATAAGGTTATTTTCGCCAAAAAGAATACAGATCTCTGGAAAGATGGAAATGTTGCTCTGTTTGACCCTGCAGTGGTTGAGAAGTACATAGACCAGGTAGAAATTATTTCAACGTTTAACGACAGCCTGAGAAATAACGAATTCAAAATTTACTATCAGCCTGTTGTTGAGACTGCGTCGGGAAAGATCTGTTCTGCTGAGGCCCTTATCAGGTGGGAGCACCCTACTCAGGGATTTATAGGTCCGGACAGGTTTATTCCTGCACTGGAAACCAGCGGATTCATAACGCAGCTTGACAGATATGTTCTGAGAAAGGTTTACGATCTTCAGAACGACTTGAGAAATAAGGGCAGCCAGATAGTACCTGTCTCAATTAATCTGTCCCGTCAGGATTTTTACGATGACTCATTCATAAACGAAATACTTGATCTCACCCAGGAAAGTCTGCTGCCGGCAAAGTACATTCACTACGAGATAACGGAAACAGCAGTGTCAATTCTGAAGGAAAACTGCGACTATCTTATTCAGCAGATACGTCAGGCCGGTTCCAAGGTATTGCTGGACGATTTTGGAAAAGGATATTCGTCCCTTGGAATGGTCAGCGATTATGCCTTTGACATGGTTAAGATAGACAAGTCTTTCATTGACCAGATAGTTACAAAACCGACTGCAAGAGCTGTTATTGAATCCACCATCAACCTGTGTCATGTCATAGGTCTTCAAACGGTGGCAGAAGGAGTGGAAAACCCCCAGCAGCTCAAGTACCTGAAGGAGCTAGGCTGTGATTGTATTCAGGGATATTACTATTCAGAACCTCTTTCAGAAGAAGAATATCGTGAATATTTAAATTCAAACTTGATTTCCGATTCTGAAGAAACCAGCGGGCCAGTGGAAAACAGGCCTCATCAGTTCGACCTTCACACCATTCTCGATCTCGTTGACCATTCAGGACAGTTTATCCAGGTTTGTTACCCGGAGGACCATACAATGGTATATGCAAATGCTTTGACGAAGATGGTCTCTGGTCATCCGGATCTTCCTTACGAAGGGAAGAAGTGCTATCAGTATATGCTGGGCCTTAACGCTCCATGCGGTCATTGTCCTATGAAACTCATGGACGGTGAGACGGAAAAAGAAGTTGAAGTAGACGACGGAATTCACACATTTGCGCTGAAAGCAAGATATACTACATGGAACGGCAGAAAGGTCTTTATCGAATACGGACGTGATGTAACAAATACAAAAACAGCACAAAGACGTTATGCCGATCAGCTGCGCAGCATTCTGGAGAATATTCCCGAGGGTCAAGGTGTTTTCCACATGGACCTGACAGCTGACAGATGGCTGAGCTCTCAGGGAAAAGCCCGTAACGCCAGAGAGATGCAGGGACTGGGAAGTGTAGATGAACTGATCAGACGCATTGCATCCTTTGTCCCAGACAAAGAAGGACAGGATCATTTCTTCAGTGTTTTCTGCAGGGATTCACAGCTGGAAGAATACGGGAACAACAAGCGCCAGATCATTCTGGAAACAAAATCCTATTATGATGATCTTTCTATCAGATGGTCCCGGATCACTGCCCACATGATAGACAACCCTTCAAACAATCATGTTGAGAGCATCATTTATGGTGTGGATATTTCCAAAGAAGTGCAGCAGCATGAAGAATGGGAGGGAAACCAGCTCCGCAAGGAGGTGGATGAGGCATGGAAATTGTACGCCCAGGCTGACAGGGACAGGCGCTACGATTGTCTTACCGGTCTGAACAGCCGTCTGGATCTTTACAACGTTCTGAACCGGGAAAAAGGACAGAAGGACGGAAAGGTTAGGGAGGTGCTGTTTATCGATATCGATAACTTCAAACTGGTTAATGACAATTACGGCCACGACGGTGGTGATTCCTGTCTGAAGACTCTGGGAAAAATCCTGCAGGACTTCGGTACAGCTAACGGCATAACCTTTTACCGTTACGGCGGAGAGGAATTTGTAGGATTGACCTCTGATCACAGACTTGATATTGGGAAAAAAGCAGAAGATCTTCTGGAAAAGATTAGAAATACCAAGATACATATCAGAGAAAATACAGACATATATATTACCGTGTCAATAGGTTATACATCGAAGCCAGAGGATTATCAAAACATGATAAGAAGGGCTGATAAAGCCATGTACAAGGCCAAGTCAGAAGGCAAAAACAGGGTTGCCTGTGTAGATTGACTGGGAAGAAATTTGAAGCTGCAATTTGACATAAGGGGGATTGAAAGAAGGTTCTGCATATGTTGCGAAAATTTGATAATCATGGTTTTACAATTGCAGAGCTCCTGGCAATAATCGGAGCCATCGCACTATTGATGATCATCTTTTTTCCTGCTTTCAGCCGCCATCTTGAGAAGAGCAGAGAGAATGTTGATATCACCAATGCCAGGACGGTACAGACAATACTGACTGATGCTGTAAAAGCCGGCAATGTGGATCTTACTTCGGGAGAAGGTGGCCGGGGTGGAATATATGTAATCGTATTCAAAGGCAGAGATGAACTGCCGAGCGGGTATGGGAATATTCCGGGAAAGGGAAATGCACTGGTTTTGGCTGATCCGGGCGTAACCATTGATGGAAAAACCAGTGCCGGCGGACTCCGGCAGAACAAAGAGCTGAAAAAACTCCTTAAATTACACAGCGTTGATACAGATAAGATTCATGTAAAAAGCCGATGGGAAAAGGACGGTTCTATGGGCTGGGACTGGTACTGCGCAGCTTTCGTCTATGATCAGAAAACAGGATACCGAACTGCTGTTTATTCCGGTTTCGGAGGCCAGTCCGGGGCATTTCCCGAAACTGGATCCAAGGTGAACCGGACAGATAACATGGGTGAAAAGTTTAAAGAAAGTAAAATGAAATAATGCCGGCATAGCAGCTAAGCTACCACCGGCTGAAATATGCGGTAACGCATTGGTTTGGAGGATAGATTGTAACGGTTATCACGTACTTGTCGGTATAATCCTTCCCGGCTAATTCAGGTCAGGCAGATCCTTCCAGGCAGGAATTATTTCTGACAGAGACGCACTGGTAATATTCCCATCACTATCATAGTTTATGGCCAGAAGGTATTTACCTGAAGTCTTGTTGTCTTTTACGCCTTTAAGGTCACCCGGGAGATTATTTCCCATTCCGCTCCAGTTGTTCTGCTTCTTGCTCTTAATCTGGACAACCACGTCTATAGCGTTTACATATCCCAGAGATCTATTGTAATTAATCCACATATGGTGCTTGCCCTCATACCATCCTGACTTTGTAGTGTCTCCAGAGAGGTATGCTGCCTGGGCCTCAGCGTATGCTGATCTGATGTTTGCCACCGAAGCCGCATCCCGGCTCTTCTCAAGTTGACTGGTAAAAATCGGAATGGATATTGCCACAAGAACTCCGATAATGGCAACCACAATGAGCAGCTCTGCAAGGGTGAAGCCTTTTGTGCTCTTAAGCTTAGCTCCCTCAGTATCATTTAATCTGTTCTTTATATTATTCTTTAAATCAATAGTCAATTTCATATTTCGCCTCTGGTTTAGTGCATATTTTTGTGCAATTTAACTGAATAAGCTACTGTCAATACTGTAAACCCATATTTACCAAAATTCAAGCATATAGAAAATGGGCATTTTGGCTATTGTATGTACTGAATCAGCGCAATCTGTGTTAAAATACAAATTATGAGCTGCCAGGTCGTTTCTTTTCACGAAATTCTCTAACTGCGGGGGTACACATGAGAAAAAATACAGATACCAGGGGAGTTTTCCCGTTCATAAATAAGAAGACTGTTTATGGTTTTCTTCTCATGGCCGTAATCCTGCTGATTGAGATGAATATCATTTTTTTCATAAGCACTTCAGTACAGTCAAAGTTGATTACTGATTTTGGTTACAAAAACATGCTGGAAAACGAAAAGAAGGACCTGAAGTCGTCTGTGGATAATACAGTAAAAGACATTGATTCCACCAGGGTGTTGCTTGAAAAAAAGGGAATGACTGATGAGCAGGTAAAGGAATCCGTTCAGGAACGGGTGTACGCAAAGATCCATTCAGACGAGTATCTTGATGGAAGATACATGTGGGTCAACGAGATCATTGATTACAACGGAGGAGATGGGTATGCAATCAGGCTTATACATCCTAACCTTCCGGAAACAGAGGGACAGCTTCTTTCAACAAATACCAGGGATAAGAAGGGGAATTATCCTTACAGACAAGAACTTGATATTGTAAACGGAAAGGGCAGCGGTTTCTACAATTACTATTTCAAGGAATTAGATAGTAACAAAGTTACTGAGAAGATTACATATGCGCGGGTGTACAAAAGATATAACTGGGTAATCTGTGAAGGAGAGAACCTGAACAGTATCAGGGTATATGAAAAAATCCAGAAGGAAAGAATGAAACCGTATCTCATCGGCATAGATATTATTATGTCTGTAGTCTGTCTGCTGATTATTCTCCTGACCACAGGTTCATTTATTACAAGATTCAACAAGATATTAATGGAGAAAAACAAAGAGCTTAAAGAAGAGGCACATAGAGATTTCCTGACCAGGATATTCAATCGTGGGGGATTGATTTACAGCCTGGACCGTTTGATAGATGATGAAACGACTGCAGGCTTTACAGGGGTATTTATGGATCTCGATGAATTCAAGCTGATCAATGATGTTTACGGCCATAACACAGGAGACGCAGCGCTTCGCCACATGGCCGCAAGCCTGAAAGAATTTTTCCCGGAAAATTCAATAATCGGAAGAACAGGTGGAGATGAGTTCTGCGTCATAATAAAAGATGAAGATCCGGAAAAGTGCGGGAAAATGATACAGGATTTTGCCAGCATCCCGAAATCTTTCGAATCAGAGGGCAGGACCATTATATATAAGGTATCGGCGGGCTATGCAGATTACCCTTCCCAGGCAGGAAACAGAGAGGAGCTTATGATCATGATGGATAACGCTCTCTATGCTTCAAAGACCCAGGGAAAGAATTGTGCAATGCATTACAAACCGGAGATGGAAAATATTAAGAGAGAGCAGCTTGGATTCAGCGTGAAGAACATGACTTCAGGAATGCCAGGAGCGTTTCTGGTATATAGTGCAAATGAAAGCGAGAGGATTCTCTTTGCCAATGACCATCTGGTTTCTCTGTATGAGTGTGACAGCTATGACGAGTTTCTGCAACTCACCAAATCCAGCTTCAAATATATGATTCATCCAGAGGACAGGGAAAGAGTGGAGAAGTCCATTAAAGACCAGATTGAAAAGGGGAGAAAGACCGTTGAAGAGGCTTCTGCCGGTCTGGAAGACTATGTTGAGTACAGAATCGTTACGAAAACTGGAAAAATAAGAAGGGTGATGGATAACGGAAGGCTTGTTCACGACGATCATCATGGAGACATTTATTATGTGATTATTCAGGACGTTGAATCCATGAAGGAGTACGGTTATTATGGAAAGCCTGATTAAAAATGAAATAATCATAAATGCAGCTTCCGGCCTTCTGGCTGGCAATTTTTGCTAATAATGCAAATAATTTTTCTAATGATTGGGAAATAATACAATCTATTTACATTTTGTTTTTCGATTGTTAAAATATCATCATATTCAATGATGATCGTGGGTGTATTGCATACTACTATACTCAGGACTGGAGGTCAGATATGAATGTTATCACGATTATGAAGATTCTTTTTATTGCAGGCATGGTATTCATCGGATTCATGCTTTTCTCTGCCTGGAGGAAGCAGCGTTCCACAGAAGAGGGAAGGAAGCAGATAGAAGAACAGAAGAAGCACAGGAATTATAATATTGTTGTTGCTCTGGTTTCCAACTTCTTCGACACACTGGGAATCGGGTCCTATGCCATTGCTTCCAGTGCATATAAAATCAGGGGATCGGTGGATGATGTGAATATTCCTGGTACTCTCAACGCCGGAGACTGCATTCCTGTACTTCTGGAAGCTTTTCTGTTCGTAGGGTTTGTCCAGGTAGATACAATTACTTTGATCACAATGATAGTCGCCCAGGTGCTGGGTGCCAACATCGGTGCCGGCATTGTTATCAAGTGGGATGCTCATAAGATCCGCATGGGAATGGGATTCGGTCTGTTTGCCCTTGGAATAATAATGGCTGTCCGTCAGATGGGCTGGGGACCTTTTGGAATCACCGGTAATGCCCTGGGGCTTACGGGGGCAAAGCTGGTTGGCGCAGTTGTAGTATCATTTGTTCTGGGAATGCTCATGAACATCGGAATAGGTGCGTATGCTCCTATGTTCGCCCTTGTTTCTACCCTGGGAATGAACGTTCAGGCTGCTTTTCCGATCATGATGGGCGGTTGTTCACTGCTTATGGCATACGGTAATGCTCCTAAGTTCATCAGGAAAACAAGATTGATCTGGTTGCAACTCTGGCCAATACCATATTCGGTTCTGCGGGAGTTCTGATTGCTTACTTTCTTGTAAAATCCCTTCCACTGACCATTCTGATGTGGCTGGTTATCGTTGTGGTAATGTACACTGCAGTAATGTTCCTCCATGATGCTTTTAAGAAGTCGGGGAAGAAAGAGAAGTAAAATGAAAAGTAATATAAGATACGGATATCTGGATGAATATTCAGATCAGGTTACGGTTTCCATGAAGAGAGGTCAGAATATTGCAGGATGGCCAATTGGAATAATATATATAGATGATGTATACTACCCGATGATGCCCGGCAACATTGTAAACGGATATACTTTTGATTTTCCTGTAAGGCTGAAGGCAGTGGAGGGCCTGGATATTCCAAACCTGTTTAACTGCGGTGACCAGGTCCACGATGCAATCCTTGATGCCTGCAGAACCTTGGAAAGAGAAGGAATAAGGGCAATCAGCTCAGCCTGCGGCTTCTTTGGAAACTACCACCGTCAGATTGCCGATGAGATTGATATTCCTGTGGCTTTGTCCAGCCTGGTGCAGCTGCCTTGGATAGAGACTTTGCTTAAACCGTCCCAGAAAATAGGCGTTCTCACAGCTGACGAAACTTCGATTACACCGAGGCTTTATGAAAGCTGCGGAATCAGCCCGCAGCTTCAGGAACGGCTTGTAGTAAGAGGTCTGGGGAAGGAAAAAGAATTTTCCTGCATCCTTGAAGGCAGGGGGGAATTCCACAACGGTAAGGTGAAAGAGGAGCTTCTGGAAAAAACCAGAGAGATCATGGCTTCTGACGATGTGGGAGCTATTCTTCTGGAGTGCAGCGACATGCCACCGTATGCCTATGCTATTCAGGCAGAGGCAGGAGTCCCTGTATTCGATTTTACTACATTGATAAGATGGATGCATTCAGCCGTAACACAGACCCCGTACAGAGGGTTCATATAATGAAACTTAAATAAAATGACTGAAGACGTAAACAATAATCTAAAGCGTAAATTCATTAATTACATTGTACCTTCTATAGCATCCCAGCTGGTATTTACATTGTATACCATGGTAGATGCTATTTTTGTGGCACGAGGGGTGGGTGCAAATGCTCTTGCAGGAGTGAATATTGCAGCGCCCTTTGTTACCATGCTCTTTTCTATTTCAATTATCACCGCCGTTGGTACATCCACACAGGTTTCCAGGCTGAAGGGAGAAGGTCAGTCTGAAAAGGCTTCAGGACTGTTTTCCATGAATTTTGCAGTTGCCACTGTCCTTTCACTGATCATTACAGTGGTTACCCTTGTCTTTGCTGTGCCTGTTGCAGGCCTGCTGGGAGCAACGGTGCATACGGAAGTTTTCGTAGTGAAATACCTGCGCACCCTGGCGCCATTTTCTGTATTCTTTATCTATTCGTATATTTTCGAGATACTTCTGGCAGCAGACGGATTTCCTTCAAAAGCCACTAAAATCGTAACCATAGGAGTTATTGCAAATTTTGTCCTGGATTATGTGATGATTTTTATTTTCCACTGGGGCGTGTTCGGTGCAGCTTTCGCCACAGGTATTTCCCAGCTGATGGTAACAGTGGCATATCTCTTTCACTTCCTGGGACCAAAGGGAACTATTAAATTCCACAGGTTCAGCCTTAACATGAGGGAGGTGGCCGGTTCGGTCTACAGAGGACTTCCATCAGGAGTAATGGAGATTTCCCCTGGAATAATCACTTTTATTCTCGTTCATTTTATTAGATATAACCTGGGAGAGAAGGGACTTGTTTCCTTTTCTGCCATGGCGTACATGGCCGGGGTAATGATCATCATGGCAGTTGGAGTTGCTCAGGGAGCTCAGCCTCTGGTTAGCTACCAGAATGGAAAGGGCGACAGAAAGTCCATTGAAAAACTGCTGAAATACCAGCTGGTAGCAGGCCTTTCCCTGGAAGTAATTCTGTATATACTGGTATGCATTTTCGCAAGAAACTATGCAGAAATCTTCCTCAGCGGAGATGCGCAGCCCCTGGTGGATTACACTGCAAGAATGATGCGGTTCTATCTGATTTTTGCCCTCCTTGACGGTTTTGTGGTAATCGTAGCTATTACCATGACAGGTCTTGAGAAACCTCTTCCAGGCATCGTTTTATCTGGATTGAGGTGCACTGTTTTCCTCCTTGCCGGCTGTCTGATAACCACCGCAATAGGAGGAAATGCAATATGGCTGGCAATGACTATTGCAGACGGTTTGACGGTCATTGGCAGCTATTATGTGGCAAATAAGGAGTTCGGTAAAAAGAGATGAACAAAAATCGAACTTTTTCGGTAACAAACATGGAAACTATCACATGACGATGGAGTTTTTTGTGACCGTTTTGTTGACTATGTGCAAAATGGGAATACCATATAAATACAACAACTTAGTATTTGTATGTAATTAATAGCATTTAAAGGATTTGATTTTGATGGATACTGGCAGGGGTCAGAGAAATATTGTTGCTGTTTCGTCAGTGATAATGATTATTTTGATAGTTATTAACTCCATTAATATATACAAACAGGATATTTCACTGCAGAAGGAAAGAGCTGAACGGATAATCAGCATTACTTCCCACGAGATTAACAGAGACTTCAGCTATGGAATCACAATTTCTGAAGCAATTGAGAGCCAGATTATCAAAAACAAAGGAGAATCTGGAGACTTTCAAACGGATGCACAGCTTCTTATGAGAGATTATGTGAGCCAGATAGAGGTAGTGAAGGCAGATGGTTCACAAGCGGCTTATCCTGAAGGTGCAGGAGGCAATCGGCTGGATTCACTTTTCAGCAATAAAAATATAAAGAAATCTGTAAGCTATGGAATTAATAAAGATGAGACGGTGATTCACGGACCTGTTTCAACACCAGAAACCGGGAGAGTTGTGGTAATAATGAACCCGGTTTACTTTACCGACCAGGGAGGAAATAAGGTCTACTGGGGAATGGTGCTGGTTGGATTGAAGGCACCAGATACTTACGAACATGCCTTGAGCGCCCTCAGATCCTTCGGATATGACTATAAGCTTTCGACGAATATAACTCCTGCCACCAATAAGCTGACACCGGTGGAAACTTCTTTTGCAGATGGCGACGATGCCAGAAACATGGTAAGCAATAAATTCAGCTCCGGCCAGTGTATCTGGAAACTCAGCGTAAAACCTTCAGGTGGATGGACTTCCGGGAAGTTCCTGTGGTCCGTTGTTACCGGGATAATAATTGGAATTATTGCCTTGTTCCTTCTTTTCTTGTTGATGAGAGTATATGAGCAGAGAAAGACCCTGCAGAAAATGGCGTATACTGACGGTCTTACGGGCCTTCTCAACAGAACAGGGTTCATGACAGAATGCGAGAAATTCCTGAACAGCAATCCTGGAAACAATGTCACCATGGTGGTTCTGGACCTTGATAATTTTAAGATAGTCAATGACCTTTATGGTCACAAAACGGGAGATATGGCCCTTTGCGACATGGCCGCCCACCTTACAAGGTCTTTTCCGGAAAAATCTATTATAGGCAGGACGGGCGGTGACGAGTTCTGCGTGATGATTACTGGCGCAGATCCTGAAAAGTCCAGAGAGCTTGTAGAAGGTGCCATTAAGAATAAGAGGGTTGTGGTTTCTGACAATAAATCTGCATGGTATACGATTTCTGCCGGATATGCAGACTATCCACTGCAGACCGAGACCATAAGCGGCCTTCTGTCAATGGCAGATGAAGCTCTTTATGCTGCAAAAATAAACGGACGTCACTGTGCGGAGCATTACGAAACCAGAATGTCCAATATTAAGAGAGAACAGCTGGGATTCAGTGCAAAGAGTATTGCAGCGGGAATGCCTGGAGCCTTCATAGTTTACAAGGCTGACGAAAAAGGAGAAATTCTGTTTGCAAACATGGACCTTGTGCGGCTGTTCAACTGCAAGGACTATGCAGACTTCCTTGAGTTTACTGAATTTTCAATTAAAAACATGATCCACCCAGATGATTATGAACGAGTGGATGAGGAAATTTCAGATCAGATCATGGCCCAGATTAATGACAATGAAGACCAGACTAGTGACGGTCAGGAACACTTTGACGACTATGTGGAGTACAGAATAGTTACGAAAGATGGAATTGTTAAGCATGTAAAGGACATAGGCCGGCTGGTTTATGACGAGCATTACGGAAACATTTTCTTCTCATTTATCAGGGACAAGGATACCATAGAACATAATGACAAGGATTTCGTAAGTCTGTAGCCAGGTCTATGAGCTGCAGTGAGCTGATGGAATAAGAAACTGAAAAGGACATAGTAAAACCCCTGCAGCAGCCTGAGGCTGATGCAGGGGTTCGGCTTTTCGAAACAAACCTATTTTCGGAATTTCTTTTTTGAATATTCCATTTCTCTCTTCGCCCTGTAATCATCCATCATGTCGGAGAACAGATCCTGGATTGAAGGAGGTGTGTATGTTATTGCATTGGCACCGGCTTCAATAGTTTCCAGAATTCTTTCAGGCTTGTTTCCACCTGTGGCGATAATGGGAACTTCCGGGAATTCCTTTCTGATTTTCCGGATGATCTCTGGAGTTTTTCTGCCACCGGCAACATTGATGATAGTAGCACCGTTTCTCAGTCTGTCCTTAATGCTTGTGTTCTCGTTTATAACAGTAATAACCACAGGAATATCAATGGCCCTTGATACGGCTCTCAGGTTGGCGTTG
Source organism: Allobaileyella intestinalis (assembly GCF_009695865.1). Taxonomy (GTDB): domain Bacteria; phylum Bacillota; class Clostridia; order Peptostreptococcales; family Anaerovoracaceae; genus Allobaileyella; species Allobaileyella intestinalis. The sequence goes on from NZ_VUNB01000004.1 coordinate 28,966, forward strand.
GTAATAGGCGCATTAAGTACGACACCCATTGCTCCCTGGCTTTCGCAGTCTTTGGCAAGTGAAACTGTTCTTAAACCCTTTGTGGTACCTCCGCCAACTCCCGTGAAAACAGGCACATTTGCAGCGGTAATAATGGCATTGCTGATGGACTGCTGCGGAGTGAAAGGATATACTGCAAAAATTGCATCTGCATCGCAATTCTTGATGATGGCCAGGTCCGTTGTGAATACAAGGCTCTTGATTCTGCGGCCGAAGATCATAATTCCGCTGGCCTTCCTGATTTCCTTAGGCATTTCAAGGATGTTGTGGCGAAGCCGGGATTTTATTGAAGGGATAACTGTTTCCTGTGTTACCGGGGTGGAAGGTATTTCAGGGGTTCCGTCCGGATTGGTGATTACCTGAGGTGTATCTGTGATATCACTGACATTGCCTGCAGCATCAATCGTATATTTATTTTCTTCCATTGTTTTTCCGGCGCCGATACTAACCTGTGCTGGTACTCAGTTTCAGGAACAACCGGGACAGTTTATCCCGCCGTCGGCACCCGTTCTCCTTTCCTGATTTTATATGCTTTGTACACATTGGAATTTTAACACTGCGACACATATTCAACAAGGGAGTGGCAGTGAGAATACAAAAATTTGTTCAACACAGTCTGAGCCGTAATTGTATTATTTTCGATTATTTAGGAAATGCCTGTTGGCTGGTATATAATCATAGGTAAAAATTGCACAAGAAGGTGGATGATAATGATAAAGACAGTTGTTTTCGATATTGGAAGAGTTCTCATAGGCTTTGAGTGGTTCCCTTATCTTCATGAATTATATGATGGCAGGTACGAAGATCCGGACAGGCTGGTGGAAAAGGTAACAGAAGCAACTTTTCACAGTCCCAGATGGAGCAGCCTTGACAGAGGCCTTCTTGATGGAGAGAGAATTATGCAGCAATGCGTTGCAGCAGCTCCGGACATTGCCGTTCCCATCAGAGAAGCCTTTGAGAACGTAGGAAAATGTACTGAGCGCACTGATTATGCTATTCCATGGATTAAAGAACTTAAGGATGAAGGGTTTCAGGTCCTTTATCTGTCAAATTATTCAAAATATGTGAGCACCAGGAGCAGTCACGCTCTGGACTTTATTCCTTATATGGATGGAGGCGTTTTTTCCTGCGATGTTAACTGGATAAAGCCGGAAAGAGAAATATTCAATATTCTTCTGAAAAAATACAATCTTAAGGCAGAGGAGTGCGTTTTTCTTGACGATAATAAAAATAATATAGAGGCCGCCTCAGCCATGGGTTTCAATACTATTCCTTTTGAGTACTACCAGCAGGCCCACGGTGAACTGATGAGCCTTCTGGATGCTTTCAACAGAACAAACAGAGAACAGGAGAACCGGTAAGCAATGGTAAAGGACCTAGTATTCTGCCTGAACGCCACTGTACCAGTTTTTCTCCTGATGGTTCTGGGCATCTTTCTGCGCCAGAAGGGCGTTATGACAAAGGAGTTCACCGGGAAGATGAACTCTTTCGTATTCAGAATTTCTCTTCCAGTTCTTCTGTTCAATGACATGAGGGCCATGGATTTCTATACTGCCTGGGATACTTCTTTTGTGCTCTTCTGCTTTGCGGTGTCAGCTGCATCCATTCTCCTGGTAACCGGAGGGGCTTTTCTCTTGAAAAGAAAAGAACTGAGAGGCGAGTTTATTCAGACATCCTACAGGAGCAGCGCGGCCCTGCTGGGGGCGGCTCTTGTAACGAATCTTTACGGCAATCCCGGAATGGTTCCCCTCATGATTATCGGAGCTGTTCCTCTCTACAATATTGCCGCAGTTGCGGAGCTTTCTTTTTTCAAGCCTGACAGGGGCGTGCTGGATAAGAAGCTCATAGGCAGGACAATTAAAGAAATAATTAAAAACCCGCTGATCATTGCCATTATCGGGGGACTGGTCTGGTCCCTTCTGGCTATGCCCATGCCAGGAGTGCTGAACACCACTCTTGACAGTGTGGGCAAGACGGCTACTCCAATGGGGCTCATAGCACTTGGAGCATCTTTTTCCATGACTGCATCCAGGAGCATAGCTAAGGAAGCGGCAGTTTCCACATTCATCAAACTTGCAGGTCTGGGGATACTTTTTCTTCCCCTGGCAGTTCACCTTGGATTTAGAAATGACGAACTGGCAGCGGCGCTGATTATGTGCTGTTCTCCTGCAACAGTAAGCTCATATGTAATGGCAAGAGAAATGGGCCATCAGGGCACCCTGACTGCTGCAGTGGTTATGCTTTCAACAGTCCTTTGCTCCTTTACGCTGACAATCTGGCTGTTCCTGTTCAGAACAATGGGAATAATCTGATGGGAAAGAGGTAAATATATATGAATGATAAATCTGATCAAAAGATTAATGAGGGAAAGATAGTTAACCGGGTTTCTGTTATGGGAATTGCCGGGAACATAATGCTTTCAGTGTTTAAACTCGTCGCAGGAATACTGGGCCATTCCGGAGCGATGATATCTGATGCCGTACACTCGCTGTCTGACGTGTTTGCAACCGTAATTGCATACATGGGAGTAAACATGTCGAAGAAAAAGGCTGATCAGGAGCATCCCTACGGTCATGAGAGAATAGAGTGTGCAGCATCCCTGATACTGGGGTTCATTCTTTTCATGACAGGCTTTGAGATTGGCATTGTAACCATCAAGAAAATAATCAGCGGACAGCCTCTGGCAGTTCCCGGAATGATTGCTTTGATTGCCGCCATAGTGTCAATAGCGACTAAGGAAGCAATGTTCCACTACACGAGACATTGTGCAAAACTGCTGAATTCGGAGGCCTTCATGGCAGATGCCTGGCATCACCGGTCTGACGCCCTTTCATCAATAGGATCTCTTGTGGGAATTGGCGGAGCAAGACTGGGATTTCCTGTACTGGATCCCATTGCCAGCCTTTTTATATGTCTCTGCATTTTCAAAGTAGCTTATGATATTATCAGAGGTGCTCTGGACAACATGGTTGACACTTCTTGCGGAAGGGAGTATGAAGACCAGCTGTCCGAACTCATCAGCAAGGTGGATGGAGTAAAAAGAATAGACTTGCTTCACACCAGAATTTTCGGAAACAGAATATATGTAGACGCTGAAATCGCTGTGGACGGATCCATGTCACTGGACAAGGCCCATGCCATTGCTGAAAAGGTTCACAATCAGGTTGAGGCCCATGACAGCAATATCAAGCACATCATGATTCACGTAAACCCTTACCACAAAATTAATAACCACAGGCATTACGAATAATAATGATTATTTTGGAATAAATTCCATGGAATGTGCCCTTGGTTCGTTGTAACATATATATATTCTTTATATGTTATACATAGTGTGCCGGCTGAGTTAGAGGTGGGAAATGGCTGCTTACATTCCCGTTATCGGGGTTACATTTAATATCTCTGTTTTCATGATATTAGCGTTCCTTCTTGTGCTGCAGCTCAGGTTCAAGAAGTATAAGGCCAGTTTTTCCTATGCCTTGATTGATCTTGAAGCCATGATGTTTCTGTACACAGTTCTCAAAATAATTGCTCTTTATCTGAGAATAGTTACGGACCAGGACAGAACTACCGTTTTTATAACAAATTTTTCAGCTCACGTTGCACATCTTCTTGTGTATATCATGCTCTTCAGGTTCTATGTGATATTCTGCAGGCCAGATCACCAGATGCCCAGAGCTGAACGATTCATGGCCGCAATACCGGCCTTAGTCGTTTTCGTTCTCATGGCCATTCCTTCTACCAGAAATGAAATATTCTTCGTTGATAAAAACGGTGTCTACAGCTTAGGAAGACTGCGCTGGATAATCGTTGATGCCGCTATTATTTATGTGGCAATGGTTATATGTGTCATAATTAAATACAGGAAGGAACTGAACAGCATGTTCAGCCTCTGCCTCGGCATGAACATTTTCTGTGGACTGTTTGTCTTCACGGGAACAGTGAACACCGTTTTTTCTTCCAGCACTTCCAATCTTGTAATGGCCCTCTCCACTGTTGTTATGTCATTTTTCATCAATACCGAAACAGAAAACAAGCTTAGAAATGACAACCAGGTGGATGCTCTTACGGGGGTCAGGAACAGAAGCGGCCTCCGGGCAGATTTTGATTCCTTTTGCAATAAGGAGCTGTGGATTGCCTTCGGAGACGTAGACGCTTTCAAATCTTTTAATGACAGATATGGCCACAGCTGCGGTGACAAGGTTTTAAAGGCCTGCGGAATGATTCTTAAGGAGAACTTTCATGATACCTGCTATCGTTACGGTGGAGACGAGTTCCTCCTAATCTACGATTCTCCCTCAGAAGATTTCACCCATAAGATGAAAAAGGTCATTCAAGAGATAGGACAGATACAGATCGAAGATACCTCAGAGAGTATTTCAATGACCTTCGGGTTCACTCACGGTTTTGCAAAAAATTTTGCGGATGTGCGGGGCCTGATCGAGGGTGCAGATGCAGCCCTTTATGAGGGAAAAAAGAATGGCAGAAAACTGGTATCCGGCAGTGAGGACTCTCTTGGGGACAATGACGGCGTTGGAGCAGCGTATTTGTTCAGAAAAGAAGAAAGAGCTGTTTATGAGAAGTCGGCTCTTGCAATCGCCGTTTATCAGATAATAGACAATAAACCCACTGCTATTCTTGTTTCCAACGGCTTGTGCCAGTACTATCAGATGGACAGATCTGCACTTATCCGCTATCTGAACAGCGGCAGAATGGATTATGTGGCAGAGGAAGATGTGGAAACCATTAGAAACCTTATGGGGAACATGCAGAACATTGAAGAGCATGTAACCTTATATCACATGCTTTCCAGCGGAAGTGAATACAAAATGATATGCAGAGGCAGATACCAGATCATGGGGGACGGCACTCCTCTGGTATTTACAAATTTCATCAGATTGGATGAAAAATAATGCAATTTTGTATTTGATAGTTGAACCACATAGTTTGAACAGTTATAATGTTTGGGCAGGTTATTTTATGTAATTACAAGAGTAGATCCATACGCGTTAAGTACCGGACAGACGGGGAGTTGCTGCCGGGCGAAAAGAATTTCTTGCGGTGTATGGATCGCATCCCGCTGCAAATATACTGGCACCTGGCGGGAGACATGAGGACTTTCGCCTGTCTCCATTTCCCGGAACCACAAATTTGTAGTCACGGGGGAATGGAGGTTTTTTTTATGACTGATTTCAGAAAAAGATTTCTTGAATCCAGGGACGAACTGAAAAAAGTCCGTTCCATCACCCTTTGTGCAATGCTGGCCGCCATGGGAATGGCCCTCAGCTATTTCACAATAAGGATTTCACCATCGTTCCAGATAGGTTTTTCCGGAATTGCCAATCTCATGATAGGGTACTTATTCGGACCAGTAATGGCGCCCTGTGCCGGAATCGTAACAGATGTTCTGAATTACATTGCCAATCCAAATGGAGGGTTCTATCCTGGATTCACTCTTACTGCAGTAGTTGCAGGATTCATAAGAGGTGCAATGACATACCACAAGCCTCTCACAATCAGGAGACTTATTCTATCAGAGCTCATAGTTGCAGTAGTATGCTCTATATTCATGAATACACTGTGGCTGTACCAGATGTACGGTGAATCTGTGCTGGCAGGTGTTCCGGCCAGAGTAGTAACTGCAGTTGCCCTGGCATTTATTAATGCCTTCCTTGGAGATGTGATTATCAGAGGCCTTTCAAGAGCCGGGGTTATGCCTCAGCAAAGGTAAGGCGCCGTTTCACACAGGATATAGTTTAGTAAGGGAGTGGGATAACAATGACATATGAAGAGGCGCTGGCCTTTCTGAACGCACCTAAGTATTCGGAAACCAGACCTGGACTGGGTCCGGTAACTGAGCTGATGCACAGACTGGGAGATCCCCAGGACCAGCTGAAATTCGTTCACATTACAGGTACTAATGGCAAGGGTTCTACATCTTCGTTTATAGAAAGGGCCCTGAGAGAAGCAGGATACAAAACTGGATTATATACCTCTCCGTACATAGAAAGATTTAACGAGAGAATCAGAATCTGCGGTGAGGATATTCCAGATCAGGACCTGGCGGACATTACGGAGAAGGTTAAAGAGGCGTCTCTGTCTATGCTGGCCAATGGAATGAAAGAACCTACTGTCTTCGAAATGGTAACTGCCGTGGCGTTCATCTATTTTGCAAGAAACAATTGCGACATAGTGGTCCTTGAAGTTGGAATGGGCGGCCGTCTGGACGCAACCAATATTATCAAGGAGTCTGAAGTATCTGTAATTACAGGAATTGCCATGGACCACATGGAGTTTCTTGGAGATAGTATTTCCAGTATCGCCTTCGAGAAGGCGGGGATAATAAAAGAAAATGGCATTACTGTAACCTGTCCTCAGGACGGGGCTGCGATGGCTGTTATCGAGAAAACATGCAGGGAGAAGAACAGCAGGCTGGTTCTTGCTGATACTAGCAGCATAAAGCTTTTGTCCAGGGATCTGGAAGGTCAGGATTACTGCTTCGGTGGAGCAGAGATTCGAATAGGAAAATTAGGTTCCTATCAGCTGGCAAATTCGGCTCTTGCCTACACCGCTCTTCAGCAGATGAGAGACAGATGGCCAGGATTGACGGAAGAAGCCATATTGAGAGGGCTGAAAAATGCAAAATGGCCTGGCAGGCTGGAATTAATGAGAAAAGATCCTGTTTTTCTCATTGACGGTGCCCACAATCCTGACGGAGTGAGTGCCCTGGTGAGAAGTCTGAAGGAGATGTTTCCCGGGGAGAGATTCCTGTTTGTTACCGGGGTTCTTAAAGATAAGGACTACAGCTCTATGATTGAGATGACTTTGCCCCTGGGGGAGAAGTATTATACTGTTACGCCGGACAGCCCAAGAGCCTTGCGTTCAGAAGATCTGAGGGAGTATCTGAAAAGCGTTGGGGCGGAAGCGGAAGCTTTTGATTCCATAGAAGAAGCTGGTGAAAAGGCGTGGAGTCAAAGGGACTACAAGACAGTTGCCTTTGGATCTCTTTATTACATAGGGAACTTGAGAACAGTTCTGAAAAAACATTTATAGGGATAACTAATTCAGGGGCCGGATTAATCCGGCCCCTGAAAATTTATGTGCACATATTACTGAAACAGTTCAGGATTAAGAGTTTTTTCAAGGGGGAGAGGTTTACCGTAGTAAAAGCCCTGAATGAATTCGGCACCGCAGTCCCGGATGAACTGGTTCTGTTCTTCAGTTTCAACCCCTTCCATTATTACTTCCATATCAAGAGCGTGGCTGAGCCTTATAAGCTCGTTTATTATTATTCTGGCTTTTGGGTTACTGTCCAGATCCTTGATGAAACCCATGTCCAGCTTAGTTCCGTCCACCTGGTAATCTTTTAAAAGGTTCATAGAAGAATTGCCTGAACCAAAATCGTCAAGCCACACGTGGTAGCCCATGGCCCGAAGGTGGGTGACGCTTTTACGTATTTTTGTGCTGTCAGCCATGGCTGACTCTGTTATTTCAAATATAATACTTCCTTTCGGAATGTCGTATTCCTCCACGGTAGAGCTTAAACTTTTTACCATATCCACAACGTCGAAATCTATTCTTGAAAAGTTAACAGAAACGAAGTGGCTGTTCTTGAATTCCTCCGGCATTTTCGAGAATGCGCTGCACACCTGGCGGAGAATATAGAAATCAACCTTGTATATATCGTTGTTGGATTCAAGGACAGGAATAAACCGGGCCGGTGAAATTATACTGCCGTCTTCGGTGATCCACCGGGACAGAGCCTCATAACCTGCAACAGAGCCATCTGAAGCATTTACCACTTTCTGGTAGTATGGTTGGATGTGGCCCTTTCTAAGGGCATCGTCAAGATTGTTTATGACGTAGCTTTCGTATATCCTCTGCTGCTCCAGATCGTTGTCATATATTTTTATGAGGAAGTTGGACTGGTGCCTCAGGGAGTCGCAGGCATACTTTGCCATATCAATGGCAGTTCTGATACTCAGCGGATCTTCCTCTACATCATTGAATTTAACACCTGCCCGGACTACCAGATGCCAGTGTGGTACCATGGTAGAAAATAATTGCTGAGCCTTGCTGATCCGCCGGAGAATATTCTCTCTGTCTGTTGAAGGAATCATCATGGCAAAATGATCTGAATTTGTATGGGTGATGACAGCATCCTGGAAGGAGGAGGAAAGGGCAGATGAAACTTTCCTTATTACTGTGTTTCCCGTTTTGTAACCGAATCTCTTGTTAAGGTCTTGGAAACGGTCAATATCCAGAAATACTATTGTCCAGTTGGTATTGTTTTTCAGCTCTTTGGAGACACACTTGTAGAAGCCCTTTCGGTTCAGGAGACCTGTTGCCATGTCTTTCATTTCATAATCGTAATCTCCGGATAATGTTTTCTCTTCTGTTTTCACAGTATCTGAAGTGAAGGGCTTGCCGCAAGGACGACCGTAGCCGTCGTACTTAGATTCATAAAGCTGGGAATCAGCAGTTCTTATGCAGCATTCAAACTGATATGCTGTGGAAACAATGCCATAAGAGTATCCGATGCTCACCGCTACAGGTAGTTCTTCTGCACTGCTGTTGAACAGGTTCTGAAAATCAGTGATTTCCTTAGCAAATTCAGAAAGATCAGCTTCCTTTGCAATAATGATGAATTCATCACCACCATATCGGTAGCAGAAACACTTTTTGAAGTATTCCTGTTTCTGGAGAAGAGTTGAGAAATCTTTCAGTATTTTATCTCCGTAGGTATGGCCCAATGTATCATTGGCCTTTTTGAAGGAGTCAAAGTCGATCATGGCAATGCACAGGTGGTGATGAAGAAAAAATACCTTGTCTTCTTCCAGGGCGGTGCGGTTCATCAATCCTGTAAGCCCGTCTGTACGGCTCTTAACAGCCAGTTTTCTGTTTGCTTCCTTCAAATCAAGCTGAAGGCGGACACTTGTAATGAACCAGTTTCTTTTTATGTAAATATAGATTTCACACAAAATGTAGAAAATTACGATATCAAACTGGTCTTGCCATGCCGCAGGAATGTCAGAGTCTGTTATATTGACGGTGAGAACGGGAACTACAAGGCTGATAAAGGGAATGAACCAGCCTCTGGCTTTTCTGTAAAATGGCAGATAGCAAAGGATGGTCATGATGAGAGTCAGTTCAAAGAAAGTAGAACTTCCCTGCTGTGTACTGAAGATGGTCAGACCAGCAAGGAGGGCATCTACGGAGAAACAGATATAAGCTACATTGAGCACACGGACCGGATCCATCAGGTCTACTTTCTTGTTCATATCTTGAAAAATAAGAATGAACCCGGCGTTTAAAACTATCATCATGATGTAGACAAGGGTTCCGTTAATCTGGGGAAAGACTTCCGGTGTTACGAAAGGTAGAAACTCTCCAATGGTGCCCAGGACACCAATGAGCAGCACAAGATAAAAGACCCCGATTCCTGAGGTGCAGTTATTTCTGGCTGCAGCCTTTAACAGTTCAGGGTTTTTAGTAAATTGTTCATTTCCCCGGTAATTATTAAATAGTAGAAGCCTGCCTATTTTCTGTAACATAACATGGGAGAGGGAGTCTTTATCCTCCCCGCTGATGCCTAAATCATTTTCATTTTCACTTTCCATAGAATAATCTCTTTTCCCTCTGAAATATGTTAGAATACCCTGTTTTTACGTGATTATTGTATCATTTTGACATACTGTATTCCATGGCCTATAATCAAACGATTGTAAAATTTTTATGTGCTTATTTAACTGAAAAAATCAGTTAAAGGGAATATTTTTCTTTTGATGAGAGGTGAAGTCATGGGACTTGAGAGTGCAGTTAGATGTCTTGATGAGTATGGATTCAAGGACAGGGTTAAACTTCTGGATGAATCCTCTGCTACTGTAGATCTGGCAGCAGAAGCAGTTGGGGTGGAGCCTGATCAGATAGCAAAAACCCTGTCTTTCCTGGTAAAGGACGTTCCAGTTCTTGTTCTTGCATCTGGCAAGGCGAGAATTGATAACCATAAGTTTAAAGAAGAATTTAAGACAAAGGCGAAGATGATACACAGTGACCAGGTGGAAGCTCTGGTGGGTCACGCTCCAGGTGGTGTTTGCCCATTTGGGGTAAAAGAAGGAGTTCAGGTTTATCTAGACAACAGCCTTAAGAAGCATGAGGTCGTATATCCGGCAGCAGGAACTGGAAACAGTGCGGTTAAGCTGACAGTTCCGGAGCTGGAAAAGTGTTCCGGCTATCTTAAGTGGATAGACGTATGTAAGTAAAGAAGAAATTAAAACTTAACATAGATTTAACATTTACCGTGTTTCCCATTTTACAAAAGATTATTAAACTTCAAAGTATGGATAATATGCATTAAGTGTATGTAAATGTGTTGGAGGAATTATGAGTATATTTAATTTACTCTCTTTTGTAGGCGGACTGGCCCTGTTTCTGTTCGGCATGGACGTCATGGGCGAAGCCCTGAAGAATTTCTCAGGAGGAGAACTTCAAAAGAGACTGGGAAACATGACATCGAGCACCGTAAAGGGTGTTCTCCTTGGAGCAGGGGTTACAGCAGTAATCCAGTCCTCTTCAGCAACAACTGTAATGGTTGTTGGTTTCGTAAACTCCGGAATCATGACACTGCACCAGGCAGTGGGAGTGATAATGGGTGCCAACATCGGTACAACGATGACATCATGGCTTTTGTCTCTTGTATCGGTCAGCGGTGACAGCTTTTTCATGCAGATGCTGAAACCATCATCCTTTTCACCTGTTCTGGCAATGATAGGTGTGATTCTCAGGTTCGCTTCTCATTCTGACAGGAAGAAAAACGCAGGAACTATCATGCTGGGGTTTGCGGTTCTCATGATTGGAATGAACACCATGAGCGGTGCTGTGGAACCACTGAGCAAGATGCCTGATTTCATCAACCTGTTCACTAAGTTCTCCAATCCTGTACTGGGAGTTCTGGTAGGCCTTACTCTCACAGCCATTATTCAAAGCTCTTCTGCATCAGTTGGTATTCTCCAGGCTCTGTGCACTACAGGTGCGGTAACTTACGGAGCAGCCCTTCCTATCATCATGGGACAGAATATCGGAACATGTGTTACGGCTCTTCTGTCTGCCATTGGAGCTTCAAAGAATGCAAAGAGAGCTGCCATGATTCACCTGTATTTCAACATCATAGGTACCATATTGTTTATGACAGTATTCTACAGTTTGAATGCGTTCCTTAGTTTTGCATTTCTGAAGAATGTGGCGGATCCGGCAGGAATAGCAGTTATCCACTCGACCTTCAACATTACAGCGACAGCTGTACTGCTGCCTTTCTCAAAGGTACTGGAAAAGCTGGCAACTGCTACCATCAGAGATGGTCATGAACACGCTGAAGAGGATATGGATCCATTCCTCAAGAAGCTGGACAACAGATTTCTCAATCAGCCTTCTGTTGCCATTTCAGTAAGCATCGATGCAGTTTTCAAAATGGCAGATTATGCAATAGAAGCTGTTGAAACTGCAATGAGCCTGTTTGACAATTACGATGAAGAAACAGCAGCCAGGGTTAAGAAGCTTGAGAAGACTACAGACCGTTTTGAGGACAGAATAGGAACATATATTCTGGGCATTACTCCCCAGGCCCTTTCTGAGAAGGAAAGCCACCAGACTACCATAATTCTACGGTCAATTGGAGATCTGGAAAGAATAGGAGACCATGCAGTAAATCTCCGGGACAGCGCTTTGGAAATGGTTACAAAAAATCAGCACTTCTCCGATAACGGCGCAGAGGATATGAGGGTGATGATGAACGCCGTCAGAGAACTTCTCAGGATTACAGGAGAATCACTTAAGCAGCTTACCCCTGATGCGGCAGAGAGGATTGAGCCTCTTGAAGAGGTAGTGGATGATCTTAGCTATGAGCTGAAGAGCAGGCACATAATCAGATTGAGAAACGGCATCTGTTCCGTTGAAATGGGCTTCGTTCTTGAGGATATGACAACAAACCTTGAGAGAATAGCCGACCACTGCTCAAACATCGGTGTAACTCTGGCTCAGGAAGATATGAACGTTGACAGACGCCATGAAACAAAGAGAGCAATAAAGGATCAGAACTCCTTCAAGGAAGAGTACACTAAGTACCAGCATATGTTCCCTCTTGACGAGGCAATAAATTAAATCAGCTTGATATAATCTATAATAATTAGTTTTCGCTGTTATGGAGGCAGGAAGTAATGATCTGGTGTGTTGAAGATGATTCGGATATCAGGGAAATAGAACTGTATACATTGAAGTCTACCGGTTTTGAAGCCAGGGGCTTTGAGAATGGAAAATCCATGATGGAAGCTCTTTCAAAGGAGAGACCAGATTTGATAATGCTGGATATCATGCTTCCTGACGTAGATGGAGTAGAACTCCTGAAGGAGATCAGGATCAATCCTTCAACATCAGATATTCCTGTTATTATGGCCACCGCAAAAGGTATGGAATATGACAAAGTCCAAAGTCTGGACATGGGGGCAGATGACTATCTTGTGAAACCCTTTGGAATGATGGAAATGGTGTCCAGAATAAGAGCTGTTCTCAGAAGGGCGGATCACAGCCACTCAAAGCAGGAATACAGGATGGGAAAACTTGTGCTGGACGAAAACAGTCATACAGTTACTCTTGATGAGGAGAAGCTGTCTCTGACCCTGAAGGAGTATGAGATTTTAAGGCTTTTCCTGTCCAGACCCGGAATGATATTTACGAGAGAGCAGCTGTTCATGTCTGTCTGGGGAGAGAAGCTTATTGGTGATTCCAGAACCATCGACGTACACATAAGAACATTGAGGCAGAAACTGGGCCCTTACGGCAGCAAAATTGAGACAGTCAGAGGAGTAGGATACCGGCTGGAGGCGTAGTCATGAGAAAAAAGATATTCGCTTCGATATTTGGTACTGCGGTGATCACCATACTTGTGATCATGGTAATAATTCTTGGCGTTCTTGACGGATACTTTACAAAGATTCAGAAAGATGAACTGATTAACCAGGCGGAGCTGGCCTCGGCTGGAGTCGAACAGCAAGGGGCTTCCTTCCTGAAGCACGCACCGGACAACAGTGACAGATATACTCTGATAGCTAAGGACGGGACAGTGATTTATGATTCAGAAGCAAAGGCTTCTGGAATGGAGAACCACAAAAACAGAGAAGAAGTAAAGGAGGCGCAGAAGACCGGGAAAGGAGAAAGCACTCGTTACTCTGTGACCAGAATGGAAGAGACCCATTACATAGCCAGAAGGCTTAATGACGGGTCGATAGTGAGGGTGTCGGCAGTTCGCATTTCACTGTTCGGACTTATAGTATCTCTTCTCCAGCCAATTATCATTATCGTAACCATCGCCCTTTTGATTTCACTTTTCCTGGCCTACAGACTGACAAAGGGCATTGTAGATCCCCTGCAGGCCATGGATCTGGAACATCCGTCCAGAAGCTGCCCTTATGAGGAACTGGTTCCCCTTATGAACAAGGTGCAGCAGCAGGTTACCCTGATTAACAGTCAGAGGAGGGAACTGGAATCCTCGAAGATGGAGTTTGACGCCATTACCTCTAACATGGAAGAAGGACTGCTCCTCATAGGCTCCGAAGGAAGGATTATCAGCATTAACCCGTCAGCTGCAAAGTTCTTCGGCACTGACAGAGACTGCCTCAACAAGAACATCATGGCCATCGAGAAAGATCAGAGAATCGACATGGCAATTCTGAAGACAAAGGAGCAGGGGCACAGCAGCCTTCAGATCAGCAGATACGGCAAAGAGTACCAGCTGAATATGAGCAGGGTTGATTCTTCAAAAGACCGGTTTGGTATAATAATCCTGGTCTTTGACAATACTGACAGGGTTCATGCAGAACGGAACAGAAGGGAATTCACCGCAAATGTTTCACATGAGCTGAAGACTCCAATGCATTCCATAATGGGAAGTGCAGAGCTTATTGAAAGTGGAATGGCCCAGGGTGAAGATGTGAAGGTGTTTGCAGGAAAGATCAGAAAAGACGCAGGCCGCCTTGTGGAGCTGATAGAGGATATAATCCACCTGTCCAAGCTGGATGAGGGCGCACCTGTAATCAGTGAGCCCCTGGAGCTGAAATCACTTATAGCAGAAGAATCAGAGGCTCTTGCACCCCTGGCACAGGAAAAAAATGTCACCACAAGTGTAAATGGAGATCAGGTTTTCCTGGTTTCATCAAGAGAACTTCTTCACGAGGTATTCTACAACCTCATAGAGAACGCCATTAAATACAATGTGGACGGGGGAAGTGTTACAGTCACCACTAAGATGGAAGGGGACAGAGCCAGCATTTCTGTAAAAGACACGGGTATTGGTATTCCAGAGGAGGATCAGGAAAGGGTCTTTGAAAGGTTCTACAGAGTGGATAAGAGCCGCTCCAAGGAAACGGGTGGAACTGGCCTTGGCCTTTCCATAGTAAAACATGCGGTGCTTGACATGGGAGGAAGCGTGAATCTCTCCAGTAAAAAGGGCGCCGGCACGGAGATAGAAATTCTTCTGCCTATAATGCATAACACGGATTCAGAAGACAGTGGAGCAATTAGTGAGATTTAATAGAAAGGAGAAAGGGTCTGCCTCATGGCGGGCCCTTTTCTCCATATCAGGGACAGGGGAGCATAATTATTGAAATGAAAATCAGCGGAATTTCTGTTATTATATAGGGTGTATTTGTATGGAGAGCCGGGCTCTCCTATGTTTAATGAAAGGTGACAAGGGTATGGCAGATTACGTCAGGGCCAGTGATAAGACCTATAATACAGCAAGGTTTAACAACTACAGAGAAATAATTAATTCCAGTTATGAGAAATTCCCTCAGAGAACGGCTTTTCAGATAAAAGCTCCAGGAGGGAAGTATGTCTATATCACATATAAAGAACTTTGGGAGAGATACTACAAGCTCTGCAATGTTTTTATCGAGATGGGGCTCAGGGGCAAGCGGATTGCCGTTATAGGAAAAAACAGTTTTGAGTGGAGCCTCAGCTATCTCTGTGCTTCTACTGTTGGATGCGTAGTTCCTCTGGATAAGGAAATCCACACCGATGATATTAAGAATTTCGTAGAGGCTGCAGATTGTCAGGCTATTTGTTATGGAGACTATTTTGCCCGGACACTTCTCGCTGAGCTGCCTTCAAATGTGAGACAGCTGTCTTTTACGGATGTTTTCAATGCATCCACACCGGACAGCCAGACATTCACGGAAACCGTAGACAGCATAGAGTTTCCCAAAGACCAGACTCAGGTTCTGATTTTTACATCTGGAACTACAGGAAGCGCAAAGGGAGTATGTCTTTCCCAGTACAATATATGTTCTAACATTTA
Source organism: Allobaileyella intestinalis (assembly GCF_009695865.1). Classification (GTDB taxonomy): domain Bacteria; phylum Bacillota; class Clostridia; order Peptostreptococcales; family Anaerovoracaceae; genus Allobaileyella; species Allobaileyella intestinalis. The sequence continues at coordinate 44,351 of NZ_VUNB01000004.1, forward strand.
TTCTACCGTACAGGTGGTAAAGATACATCCTACCGATGTTACTCTTTCTATTCTGCCTCTCCACCACACTTACGAATGTACTCTTAATCTCCTTTTGCTGCTTTCCAGAGGAACTAAGATTACATACTGCGGCGGACTTACAAAAATCCAGAAGAACCTTGAGGAATACCATCCTTCAATCCTGGTAGTTGTGCCTGCCCTTCTGTCAGTTCTGGACAAGAGAATCAGGAAGGCAGTTACTAAATCTGTTCCTTCAAGGTATAAAGAATACTTCGAGACTCTCTCCCTGGCTCAGGCCCTGAACAAGCTTCCTTTCTTCCTGCGGACCATCGTGAAGAACAGGGTAAGAGCCACACTGGGTGGAAAGATGAGGCTGTTTATCGTTGGAGCTGCAGAGCTGGATACCACTTTGGTAGAGGATTTCGAGGCTCTTGGCATAGAAACCCTGCAGGGCTACGGCCTTACTGAATGTGCTCCACTGGTAGCAGGAAACAGTGATTTTAACCAGAAAATGGATTCAACAGGAAAAGTCATGCCTGGCAACGAGATGAAGCTGATCAACGTAAACGACGAGGAAGTGGGTGAGATCATTACCCGTGGAGACAATATCATGCTGGGATATTTCAATGACCCGGATGCAACAGCAAAGGTGCTGGTAGATGGTTGGTTCCACACAGGAGACCTGGGTTATATTGATGATCAGGGCTGGCTGTATATTAAGGGCAGGATCAAGAACGTAATAGTTACTAACAACGGAAAGAACATTTATCCGGAAGAGCTTGAGCACCGCCTTATGGACTATCCTGAAGTGAAGGAGTGCATTGTTACCGGTGCCAGAGATAAGGACGGCAAACAGGTGGTAAAGGTTAAAATTCTGCCGGATAAGGATGTTGTTGCTGAGGCTCTGGGCCACCAGCCTGACAAAGATGAACTGGAGAAGGCAGTTAAGGACATCGTAGGAGCAGTAAACGATGAGATGCCTGGTTACAAGGCTATGAAAGTAATCCAGGTGCTGGACAAGGAACTGGAAAAGACCACTACCGCCAAGATAATGCGATACGGCAGCAATATAGAATAGCGTAATAGCAGAGGATAATATGAACGAAGAAAAGAAGATTTCAAGAATAGCAATTATAGGAGCAATGGACAATGAGATTCTTCATCTGAAGGAAACCATTGAAAATGGGGAAATGGAAATGGCCGGACCTGGTAAAACCCTTAAAGTCTGGAAGGGTAACCTGGGAAAAGCTGAGGTAATTGTGGCAAAGAGCGGCATTGGAAAGGTAAACGCTGCACTTTGCACGCAGATACTTATTGATGAATACTCACCAGACCTGGTTATTAACACAGGTATTGCAGGAGCTCTGGATCCTTCCCTTTCAGTGGGAGATGCAGTTGTGGCCAGAGGCCTGATCCAGCATGACTTCGATGTAACAGCATTTGGTCACGTTAAGGGATATATGAGTACAGGAGAAGACGATACCAGGCCTACGGTGTACCTGCCTGACAGAAAATGTGCCAATCTCATGGCCGAGGCGGCTTCCGAGCTTATGTCAGCTGAGCAGGTGAAGGAAGGGTATATCGTCACTGGCGATCAGTTCGTTTCCGAGATTCATAAGAAAAAAGAGCTTTTCCAGATGTTCGGTGCCATGGCGGCAGAGATGGAAGGTGGAGCAATTGCCCAGGCTGCAGCCTATAATAATGTTCCATTTGCATCTATGAGGGTGATCTCTGATCTTGCCCAAGGTGGAATGGGAGCAATTCAGTCCTATGAAGAATTCGAGGACAATGCTGCTAAGCTCTCGGCAATGATAGTAATTACGATGATAGGCAAGATTGAAAATGATCAGGAACATCAATAATTCCTTACTGATAAAAGACAGAGATGACGAAAACCGCCTCCTTCACATCATTCTGGATGTGGGGGAGGCTTTGATGGGTTATGGAGCAGAGGTAAGCCGTGTGGAGGATACCATGTCCAGGATCGCCAAGGCATACGGTGCTGTGGAGGTGGACGTTATGGCCATCACTGCAAGTATTATGCTTACGGTGAGATTCAAGGGAGGCCATGAGTGTACCCAGACCAGGAGAATGAAAAGTGTAGCCGGCAATGATTTTACGAAGTTTGATGCCATAAACACCCTTAGCCGTGCTGTCTGCAGAAATCCTGTGCCTCTGAATCAGCTGGATCAGAGGGTGACAGCAATTATTAAGGCGAAAAACAACTGGGTGGCCGATCTGGCAGGCTATCTTCTGGTGGGAGCAGGTTTCGGAGTTTTTTTTGGAGGAAATCTGTGGGACGTGATTCTTTCCACTATTGGAGGTCTTATTATTTTCACCTGTCAGATTTATCTGGCTCCTTTCTGCATGAACACTATCGTTTTCAACCTTATTGCATCTCTTATTACAGGATTCTGCATATATCCTACTGCGGTGTTCCTTCCAGCAGCCAATCCCGATGTGGTTCTGATATCCGATATCATGCTGCTAATACCGGGCCTGGCCATGACCAATGCAGTAAGGGACATTATTCTTGGAGACACTATTGCAGGTCTTATGAGGCTTATTGAAACTTTCCTGTGGGCAACGGCTCTTGCCATAGGATTTCTGGCCATCATGGTACTGTTGTAGGAGGTGGTCAGATGCTGGGTTTACACGATTATATTCAGATAGCAGGGGCCTTTGTGGGTGCGCTGGGATTCGCCCTGGTTTTCAGACTGAGAAAAGGACTTCTTCCTGCTGCGGCAATTGGCGGCATGCTTGAATGGACGATTTATCTTATTTCGTACAACCTCATTGGAGGTACGGCAGTTTTCTGGCCTTCAATGATCGCCAGCCTTTTCTGTTCCCTTTACTCGGAAGTTATGGCAAGGAAGATGAAGGCACCTTCAACGATTTTCCTAGTTCCGGGGCTGATTCCCCTTATTCCGGGAAAGAACCTGTACTACGTCATGAGCTATGCCGTACAGAATGACTGGAAGCAGATGCAGTACAACGCCGCTCAGCTGGTTCAGTTCGCACTGGGTATAGTGGCAGGGGCTGCAGTGATATGGGTTCTGGTGGATTTTATAAGAAGAATAAAAAACTGGGAGCAAAGCTGATACGCCTGCTCCCTTTTTTCACGTTTAAGTTTATAAATTAGAATGTCAGTGATGCAAATTCCGGATCAATCTGATATCTTAGTTTTTCCAGTGTTTTCTTTACAGTAGGGATGCTCACGATTATTACGGTAATAACTCCTTCTGCTGCAAGATATGTGAAATTATACCAGACAGACCATGTTACAGCGTTGAATCCCTTTGGTGCATAGGAACCGAAGAAGACTATACCGGAAAGAACAGCCATGGCATATCTTCCGATTAATCCTACAATATATCCTTTTACGATGCCGTTCTTCTTGTTTCTCATGAGCCCTCCAAGGCCTAGAGCTCCAAAGGCCAGGGGATAGTCCACCAGCATCTGGAGAGGATGGATTACATATGGTCCGAAAATCAGATTAAGGAGTCCTACGCACATTCCGGCAGTAACACCTCTTCTTGTTCCCAGATAGTAAGCACAGAGCACTATTGGAAGGTTGGACAGGGGAGTAACGGAGCCGCCCTGGGGCATGGAGAAAAGCTTGAACTGTCCCAGAACGATGGCAGCTGCAACCATCAGTGCAGAAATGGTGAGAGCCTTAACATCTGCACCTCTGCCAGGAGTTTTCTGATTCTTTGGTGGAATAAGCGCCAGAAGAAAAAAGACCACTATTACGGCAATGACAGAAATCTGCCCTTTGCCAGATTCAAAAAAACTCTGAAGATTACCCATGGGTATTTACGTCCTTTCTATAACAAAACAATGGATTGATATTTTTCCTATTGGACTTTTATGTGTCAGTCCTACTGAAAGAGGTTATCATAAACGAAGATTATTTTCCATTCCGTTGACCTTCGGACCTGGGTGAATTAGAATTTTTCTACATCAGTTGCATTTTACGCTGCAAATTATAGAGGAGGTATGTTGCCTTGACTGAACATTCTGCTGCCGGTGGCTTCGAACAAGTAAACACAGGGAGATCCTCGCAGATGGTTTATGAAGATCTGTCTGAGAGAATAATACGGGGAGAGTACCTGACCGGAGAGAAACTGCCTTCGGAAAAGGAGCTGATGCTTCGTTACAACAGGAGTCACGGTACAGTCAGAGACGGGATCAAGATGCTCCAGGCCATGGGAATGGTAAGGATAATACCTGGGGGAGGGGCAGAAGTCATAAGTTCCACAGATACGTTTTACAAAACAGTCGTAGAGATCTTAGCTTCTTCCCGCATTTCCATGGGACAGATAATTGAATTTGTAAAAGAATCTGAACCCCGGCTGCTCAGTAAATTCTTTTACAGGATAGATGAGGAATCCATTGTAAAAATGGAGATGGCCTTCGAGAAACTGGAATTGATTTGCCAGAGTCCGGAGCAGGATGGTATTCACGAACAGTTAAGCAGAATACATATTGAGATGATAAAAGGCATGAATAATCCATGTCTTACAGCCCTCTTTTCTGCCTTGTCATTTCTGTGGATAGAATACGTAAGAAAAAAAGAAAATAAGGATAAAATCAATACATTTGATACTAAGAATCTTATAAAGACTCACCGCAGGCTTATTGATGCCATGAGGACAGACGATCCTGCAATTGCAGTGAAAGCCCTGAAAGAGGGAAAGAGCTGCCTTTTCTATGATAGCAAGGGTATAAGAGGAGAGAAATACACCTATGATGGAAAGGCCCTTACCGAAGAATTGTACGGTGTTAAGACGGATTCCAGAGCTTCGCTGAAGGCTTACTGCCAGATTCTGGGCATGATAATTTCAGGTCAGCTTAAAGGAGGACAGAAAATGCCGGCAGAAAGGAAGCTTACTGAGACTCTTGGAATAAGCCGGCCCGTATTGATCGAGGCCCTGAGAATGCTGGAGGTCAGAGGTTATATTGAGAGAAACAGAGGAAGCGGCACTGTGGTCAGAAATGTAGATGACATGGGGGCAGAAAGAATCCTTAATATAATGTACCGGCGGGGAGAGATAACTTTCAGACACGTGTTTGAAGTGAGAGAAATATGTGAGCCCGTGGCTTTCCAGTTTGCAGCCCGGTTCAGGAAATATTCTGATATCAGGCAGATCCAGATTGCACTAGACGAGGCCTGGACAGAGGGGAGAGACAGCATCGATCACTATATGGGATACGGTGTGAACTTCGATTGCAAGGCTGCTGAAATCTGCGGGAATAAGGTTCTATACTGGGTAGAAAGGATTTCTTCTCAGTTCTGCCATGACCTTCTCGGTGCAAAGCTGGTTAAACTTCCTGCACATTTTGCACAGCAGCTTATGAAACAGATTTACGATGAGCATTCTGACATGCTGTCATATATTGCGGTGAGAGACGAAGATGCTGTGAGACAGTTATGTGAAAGGCATCTTAAGGTCATTGCAGATGCAGCTTTCTAGTATTGAGCAGGGGCGTGGGAAGAATAAATGATATGAAACACAATAAAACAAAATGAAACAGAACCGGAGGATCTGTAGCCCTTTCTCAGTGATGAATCATCTGGAGAGAGGGAGTATTTCCGCCGGTTCTGTTTCTGCTTGAAAAAATAGTTCAGAAAGAGCTTTTATATTGCTCCTGCCTCCTGGATCTTCATTGATCAAGAAGCAGGATGAGCAATCATCAGATATTGAGAAGGGTAGCTGCCATCATTGCCTTGATGGTATGCATCCTGTTCTCTGCCTCGTCCCAGACGATGGACTGAGGACTTTCAAATACTTCGTCGGTAACTTCAATAGCATCGATACCGAATTTTTCGTAGATATATCTTCCGTTTGCAGTGTCCAGGTTGTGGTATGCAGGAAGACAGTGCATGAATACAGTGGATTCCTTCCCAGTTGCCTTCATGAGCTTGGAAGTAACCTGGTAATCCATTAAATCTCCGATTCTTTCTTTCCAGATTTCGTCAGGCTCTCCCATGGAAACCCACACATCTGTGCTGATAACGTCTGCGTCTATTACAGCCTTGTATGGATCAGGCTCGTGAGTTATAGTGGCGCCGCTTTCCTTGGCCATTTCAACGCATTTTTCGTATATTTCACTGCTCTGGAGATATTTTTCAGGGCAGCAGGCAACAAAGTCCAGGCCCAGCTTAGCACAGCCTATCATGAGAGAATTTCCCATGTTGAAGCTGTTATCACCCATGAACACGAATTTTATGCCTTTCAATTTGCCAAAATGCTCCTTGATTGTCAGCATGTCAGCAAGAATCTGTGTAGGATGGAATTCGTCGGTAAGGCCGTTCCACACTGGTACACTGGAGTATTTTGCCAGGTCTTCAACTACTTCCTGGCCGTAGCCACGATACTCTATGCCGTCAAACATCCTTGTGAGAACCCGGGCAGTATCTGCAATGGACTCTTTTTTTCCAATATGAGAACCGTGGGAGTCGAAAAATGTTGCGCTCATTCCCAGATCGTTTGCTGCTACGTTGAAGCTGGAGAAGGTTCTGGTGCTGTGCTTCTCGAATATCAGTGCAATGTTCTTGCCTTCGCAGAGCCGGTGGGGAATGCCGTTTTTCTTCATATCCTTCAGTTCCTGGGCCAGGTCAAGGATTCCAAGTATCTGTTCTTCGCTGAAATCCAGCAGGGTAAGAAAATCTTTCCCGTAAATTCTTATTTTACTCTTAGTCACAATATGCTCCTTTTCCCCTTATTTGATGAAACCGTTTATATATTCTATTTGCTTGTGGATTGAATCAGAGGATGGACCTCCTTCTGAGGTCCTGCTGGCAACGCAGTATGCCAGGTCAATCTTGCTGTAGATATCATCCTCAATGAGGTCGCTGGATTCTTTGTATTTTTCCATAGGAACCTGATCCAGAGTGATTCCCTGAGCCATACACCAGGATACAAGATCTCCTGTAATCTTGTATGCAGTTCGGAAAGGCATTCCCTTTACTGTAAGGTAATCTGCCAGATCTGTAGCGTTAATGAATCCCTGGCCTGCAGCCTTCAGCATGTTCTCGGGAATTGCTTTCATGGTGCTGAGCATTGGTGCGAAAACTGTGAGGCACATTTTGACAGTGTCCACAGCATCGAAAACAGCTTCCTTATCTTCCTGCATATCCTTGTTGTAGGCCAGAGGCAGTCCCTTAAGCATGGTCAGAATGGTGACCAGATCCCCATATACTCTTCCTGTCTTTCCCCGCACAAGTTCCGCAATATCGGGATTTTTTTTCTGAGGCATTATGCTTGAACCGGTGGTAAAAGAATCATCCAGCTGGACAAACTTGAACTCCCAGCTTGCCCAGAGAATGATTTCCTCTGAAAAACGGGAAAGGTGCATCATGATTGTGGACAATGTACTTAGTAGTTCAATGCAGTAATCCCTGTCGGAAACGCCGTCCAGGCTGTTCATCATGATTCCGTCAAAACCCAGGGCATGGGCTGTCATATACCTGTCAGTATGGTAGGTTGTGCCTGCCAGAGCGCAGCAGCCCAGAGGATTCTGGTTCATCCGCTTCACGCAGTCCTGGAGGCGGGTCAGGTCTCTTGTAAACATCATTCCATAGGCCAGAAGGTGATGGGCAAAACTGATAGGCTGTGCTCTCTGAAGGTGGGTGTACCCCGGCATTATAGTCTTCTCGTTTTCAGAAGCCTGTTTAATAATGGATTTCAGTACTTCCTTGATCAGATTTGAAATTTCTTCAGCCTGATCCCTGAGATAGATGCGGAGATCTGTTGCAACCTGATCGTTACGGCTCCTTGCAGTATGAAGCATTTTTCCCGGCTCGCCAATGCGGGCTGTCAGCTCTCCCTCAATGAAGGTGTGAATATCCTCTGCAGTCTGGTCTATCTGAAGCTTTCCTGAATCCAGATCATCCAGAATTGACAGAAGACCTTCAGTTATTTCATCTGCTGCCTTCTTCGGAATAATCCCCATGGCACCAAGCATTGTAGCGTGAGCAACGGAGCCTCTTATGTCCTGGCTGTACATTCTGGAATCTGTCTTGATTGAAGAATTGAAATCATCTGCTTTGCTGTCCAGTGCTTTGTGAAGGTCTCCTGCCCACAGTTTGTTCATTTCCTTACCTCGCGTGTTTACTATGAAAAAAATGGTTTCTCTTGTCCGGTGGTTACGGCACCCAGAGGGTGAGGGGCCTTTCAGGCTGCTTCTCACCCCTGTAGTTCCGGAACCAGAATTGTTTTTACTTGTTCTTCTTGCTTACCTGAGCCTGTACGGAAATAGGCAGTGCCCAGAGATTAATGAATCCGCCTGCATCCTTCTGGTCGTAAACATGATCTTCGCTGAATGTGGCAATTTCTTCAGAATACAGGGACCAGTCGCTCCAAACTCCTGCTTTGATGATGTTTCCCTTGTAGAGCTTCAGCTTTACTGTACCAGTAACGTGTTCCTGGGTTTTCTCAGCGAAGGCTGACAGGGCTTCCCTTAAAGGTGTGTACCACTGTCCGTTATAGAGAAGCTCGCCGAATGTAATGGAAAGTTCAGCTTTTTTGTGCTGGGTCATCTTGTCGAGACAGATGGTTTCCAGGTACTGATGAGCAGCGTACAGAATTTCTCCGCCAGGAGTCTCATAAACTCCGCGGCTCTTCATTCCTACCAGACGGTTCTCAACAATATCCAGGATGCCGATTCCGTTCTTTCCGCCAATCTTATTGAGAGCCAGGATGATGTCTTTTGCAGTCATTGTCTCACCGTTAAGAGATACTGGCGCACCTGACTCAAATCCGATAGTTACGTACTCAGGCTGGTCTGGTGCCTGGAGGGGGGAAACTCCCAGTTCAAGGAATCCTGGTTTCTCAAGCTGAGGCTCATTGCCCGGATCTTCCAGATCCATTCCCTCGTGAGAAAGGTGCCACAGGTTCTTGTCCTTAGAGTAATTTGTTTCCTTGCTGATCTTAAGCGGAACATGATGAGCCTCTGCATACTCGATTTCTTCTTCCCTGGACTTGATTTCCCACTCCCTCCATGGGGCAATTATTGTCAGCCCCGGAGCAAAAGCTTTCAGTGTAAGCTCAAAACGAACCTGGTCATTTCCCTTTCCGGTGCAGCCGTGGCAGATAGCGTCAGCCCCTTCTTTAATAGCTATTTCAGCCAGACGCTTGGCGATAACAGGCCTTGCCAGAGCTGTTCCGAGAAGATAATCTTCATATTTTGCACCCATCTTCAGAGTAGGGATTATCATATCGTTTACGAACTCATCTGTCAGATCCTCAACGTAGAGCTTGGATGCTCCGGACTTTATTGCCTTTTCCTCAAGGCCTTCCAGCTCATCGGCCTGTCCTACGTTTCCGGAAACTGCGATGATCTCAGGGTCATTGTAGTTTTCCTTCAGCCACGGAATAATAACTGATGTATCCAGACCGCCGGAATATGCAAGTACGATTTTTTTGATCTCTTTCTTTTCTGAACTGTTCATTTTCAAGCCTCCCTTTGTTTTGAAACCCTCCGGATAAAATAATCTGCTGTATCTCTGCCGGAAGGAAATTGCCGATTTGGTATAAATTTGCGTAAAATGTTATATTCATTCAATCGATGGTATGATTATATGGAAAAATGAATATAAATGCAAGGGCAAATTTGTAAAAAATCGGCAAAATACTGTATTATTGGGAATACAATGTTTAATAAATATACATTTGCAACTTGTGTTATACTTACGAAAGTTAAAAGTTTAAACATCTTTGCAGTTTTCTGTATTTCCGGGGAATTAAGTGATGGATTTAAAAAACTATTCCGATCTTACCAATGAAACCAAATACGAAGTAAAGAACAGTGTGTTCAGGTTGTTTACTGTAGTAGTGCTTGTGACACTGCAGATATATTTTATTGTCAGGCTGGCTTACAGGCTGAGCCATTACAGCACGTGGATCCAGACCGGGATAACATTTCTTACATTAATAGTAGTTCTGACAATATTCAGCCGTGATCTTAACTCTGCATATAAAATACCTTGGATCATGCTTATCATGGCATTCCCTATAGTGGGCCTGTGTCTGTATTTTCTTATGGGAGTGCCATATACAAATATCCGGATGAAGAGGCGGTTTCAGAAGGTGGACGATGAACTTTTTCCTTTGATTCCTCAGGATCCTGAGATCCTAAATGAGATAGAAGAAAAAGATCTGTCAGTTGCAAATATCTTCAGATATGTTTCAAATTATGCTCGTTTTCCAGTATGGTCGGAAACTGACATAACTTACTATTCAGATGCCCTGGAAGGCCTTGAGGCCCAGAAGGCGGATCTAAGGAAGGCGGAACGGTTTATCTTCATGGAATACCACGCCATTGAAGATAAGGAAGCTTTTCAGGGAATAAAAGAAATACTGATTGAAAAGGTCAGGGAAGGAGTGGAAGTCAGGCTGTTCTACGATGATGTGGGAAGTATTGGATTCATCAATCCTGACTTTGCTTACAGAATGGAGGCACTGGGTATAAAGTGCAGAGCCTTTAATCCGGTAATGCCCCTTATAAACATCTTCATGAACAACAGGGATCACCGGAAGATTACTGTAATTGACGGGAAGGTGGGATTTACCGGCGGCTACAACCTGGCAAACGAATATTTTCACATAACTCAGCCTTACGGTCACTGGAAGGATACGGGAATAAGGCTGGAAGGAAAGGCAGTAAAAAATCTGACAGTGGCTTTTCTTGAAATGTGGAACGGTGCCAGCAAAAATGGAAGAGAAGATAAGGAGCTGTTCCGGTATCTTCCTGATATTCCTTATGATGGAGTGGAGAGATGCTACATCCAGCCCTATGGTGACAGTCCTCTGGACAAGGAACAGACTGGAGAGAATGTATATATGAGCATCCTGAAAGATGCGAAAAAATACTGTTACTTCATTACTCCATATCTGGTTCTCACAGACGAGATGCAGAGAGAGATGCAGATGGCTGCCAGAAGAGGGGTTGATGTAAGGATAATTACTCCTGGAATCCCTGATAAAAAGGTGATATACAAGCTTACCAGGTCTTTTTACACCAGGCTTTGCAGAAACGGAGTGAAAATATTTGAGTACAGACCGGGATTCTGCCATGCAAAAATGTGCATAGCTGATGACCATCTGGCCACCGTCGGAACTATTAATCTTGATTACAGAAGCTTATACCTTCACTTTGAGAATGGATGTCTGATCTACAACTCTCACGTTGTGGAAGAAATAAGAAAAGATTTTGAGGAAATGTTCCGGGAGTGCGAGGATGTAACCACTCGGTTCAGCATTAAGAGAAGTCTTCCGGTCAGGGCAGCTCAATGCCTCCTGAGACTCATTGCCCCGTTGCTGTAGAATCTGCAGAATATGAGGCAGCATAAGGCAGAATTATGCAGTAAAGTAGATGCTTTTTAATAACAGCAAGGGGAGCCGTATCCGCGGCTCCCCTTACTGTTAGAGATGGAATAATATGGAAAATGGTTATATTCCAACCTGACGTGAACCTCCAAGAAATGTAGGAAGTTCTTTTCCTTGTCTCATCCATGTCTTATACTCAGCTGTTGCTGTCCAGAATACGTCACCTGATGAATTCAGAGCTGTTTCGAGAGAATCCTGGATAACTCCAACGATGAAGCCAACCCCTACTACCTGCATGGCCAGGTCGTTGCTGATTCCGAAAAGGGAACATGCCATAGGTATCAGCATGAGGGAACCGCCAGCTACTCCGGAAGCTCCTGCAGCAGAGAGGGCTGCAAGAACACACAGAACAACGGAGGAGGCAATATCCACCTGTATGTGAAGAGTGTGGCAGGCGGCCATGGTCATTACAGCAATGGTAATAGCTGCGCCGTTCATGTTAATAGTAGCACCCAGAGGAATAGATACAGTGTACATATCTTCGTCAAGGCCTAATTTCTCGCAGAGTTTAAGGTTAACCGGTATGTTGGCTGCAGATGAACGGGTGAAGAAGGCCATGACAGCAGATTCCTTCAGGCATCTCATAAGCAGGGGATACGGATTTCTCCTGAGAATGATGAAACAGAGCAATGGGTTGACTATCAGCACAGCGAAGAACATGCATCCTATCAAAAGGAGAAGGAGAGAGCCATAGTCTTTGAAAATAGCCAGTCCGTTTGAAGAAACGTTGGTGAACATAAGTCCCATGATACCGAAAGGAGCAAGGTTAATGACCCATCTTACGGCCTGGGATACTGCGTCGGAAAGGTCGCTCATGAATCTCCTTGTTGAATCAGCAGCATAAATCTTCAGAGCAAGACCGAGAATGACTGCCCAGGCCAGTATGCCCAGATAATTGGCATTGACCAGTGCGCTGACAGGGTTGTCTACAAGATTCATCAGGAGATTGTGAAAAACCTCGGCAAAGCCGCTTGGAGGGTTTGTTTCAGAGGCTGCCGCCTTTGCAAATGTGATGGTCTGTGGAAAAATAGAGCTTCCCACAACTGCAGTTACACCGCCCAGTGTTGTTCCTGCAAGGTAGAGTACTATAACAAGACCGAAGCGGCGGTCCAGCTTGCTGGAACTCTGGCATAGAGATGCTATGACGAGAACAAACACCAGAATCGGCGCAACAGCCTTCAATGCGCCTACGAACATATCACCGAAAACGCTTAGTCCCTTTGCTCCTGGAACAGCAACTCCAAGAGCAGCGCCGATGATCAGTCCAATTACAATTCTAACTATCAGACTGGTGTCGTTATACTTCTTTACGATACCCTTTAAGACGGACATGATTTTTCCTTTCTGAACTAAATAGTATTTCGTATTTCCTCGTTTTTCTTGAATTTTATTGTACCGTAGTACAACAAAATTCACTATTAATTGAGCGATAATACAATAACATATAAATGTGTTAGATACAAACTGTTGATAAAAAGAATTTATATTTATAATAACAAAAAAATATACCTGGACTATGAAAACAGGGAAATTTCCGTAGAAGTAAGGAGCCTATGAGATGTATACTATTAAAGGCATCTGCAGATGAACGTAGTTTCAGATGCTCTTGATCCTTTGATCTAAGAAAAGCGAAAGGAGTATTACGCTTATGAGGCAGGAAACAAAGTGTATTCAGGCTGGATATAACCCGGGAAATGGTGATCCGAGAATGATTCCTATTATTCAGAGCACCACCTTTAAATATGATACAAGTGAGGATATGGGCAAACTGTTCGATCTGGAAGCATCAGGATATTTTTATTCCAGGCTCCAGAATCCAACCAGCGATTATGTTGCTGCAAAAATTTGTGCTCTTGAAGGCGGTTCAGCGGCTATGCTCACTTCCTCCGGGCAGGCGGCAAATTTCTTTGCAGTTTTCAATCTGGCCCAGGCAGGAGATCATGTTATTTCTTCTGCATCTATATACGGAGGAACATACAACCTGTTTAACGTTACCATGCGGAAAATGGGAATTGATTTTACCTTTGTGGATCCGGACTGCTCTGAAGAGGAATTAAATGAGGCCTTTAAACCTAATACCAAGTGTGTCTTCGGAGAGACCATTGCGAACCCGGCTCTGACAGTCTTCGATTTTGAAAAATTCAGCAAGGCAGCTCATGACCACGGTGTTCCTCTCATTGTGGATAATACCTTTGCTACTCCTGTAAACTGCAGGCCATTTGAATGGGGAACAGATATTGTAACTCATTCTACAACTAAATACATGGACGGCCATGACGCAACAGTAGGGGGCTGTATTGTAGATTCCGGAAAATTCGACTGGATGGCCCATAAGGAAAAGTTCCCTGGACTTTGCACCCCGGATGAATCATATCACGGCATCACCTATGCAGAGAAATTCGGCCAGGAAGGGGCTTATATAACAAAGGCTACAGCTCAGCTCATGAGAGATTTCGGGGCAGTTCAATCTCCTGTTAACGCTTATCTTCTGAACCTGGGACTGGAATCCCTGGCGGTCAGAATGAAAAGGCACTGTGAGAATGCTCTCAAGCTTGCTGAATTCCTTGAGGCAAATGATAAAGTATCCTGGGTTGAATACCCGGGTCTCCCTTCAAACAAGTATTATGAAAGGGCAAAGAAATACATGCCAGAAGGAACCTGCGGAGTTATTTCCTTCGGTGTAAAAGGGGGAAGGAAAGCGGCAGAGGAGTTTATGAAGCATCTCAAAGTTGCCATCATAGCCACCCACGTTGCTGATGCACATTCGTGTGTACTTCATCCGGCTTCTTCAACTCACAGGCAGCTTTCAGATGAAGAACTGGTTGCAGCAGGAGTTGCGCCTGATCTGGTAAGATTCAGCTGCGGAATAGAAAATATAGAAGATATTATCGAAGATGTATCGAAGGCTCTCGAAAGCATATAAGTATCTTTAGATAGTTAAATAAATATGGAGCAGGGGATACCGTTGATACGGTGCCCCTGTTTTTTAGTGAATCGAAAGAAATAAAGCTAGAAAAAACGCCCCGGATAAACCGGAGCGCCTTTCCTAGCTTTGATTTTTTTTTGGATGAAGTAGTAAATGTGATAAATAACTATAGCGATAATTGCGTTTGTGATTTAGCCCCAGAATGACTTAATCTGACCATAAACGATCATTGCCATGAAGAGAGGTCCAAGCCACTTGATGCAGAAGTCGTAGAAGCCCTTGGTCTTGAATACTCCGCCAGGAGCTGATGAAGCAACTTCATCATCAATGTAGTGAGGAACAACCCATCCAAGCAGGATAGCCATGATAAGTCCGGTAAGAGGCATCAGGATTCCTTCTGCCAGGCAGTCCCAAACGTCCAGAACACTGCCCTGTCCGAAGAGGTGGAACCAGTTCATCTTAGGGTTTCCGCCCAGGCAGTCAAATACTGTCAGGAAGTTGCCGATGAATGCTACAGCGCACATGATCGAAGAAACTACTACTCTGTTTGCAGACTTTCCAGCCTTGATTCTGGAGTCCAGAATAGCGGAAATACCAGCCTCCATCATTCCGATGGAAGAAGACAGTGCTGCAAAGAATACCAGCAGCCAGAACATGAGCTGGAAGATTCTTCCTGCAAATCCCATGTGCTGGAATACAGTAGTCATGGATACGAACAGCAGTCCAGGACCAGCACCAGGCTCCAGGCCGAATGCGAATACTGCAGGGAAGATAGCCATTCCGGCAAGTACTGCTACCAGAGAGTCACCAGCGGTGATAATAGCAGCATCCTTCTCCAGGTTCTCTTTCTTGCCCAGATATGAACCGTAGGCAATAATGCATCCAGATGACAGTGACAGTGAGAAGAACATCTGTCCGCCAGCCAGTGAAACTACATCGAAGAAGCTCTTCTTCCACATTGTAAGGTCAGGGCTGAACAGGAACTTAAGTCCAGGACCTGCGCCAGGCAGTGTGCAGGATCTGATTACTACGATAATCAGAAGGAAGAAGAGGGCAGGCATTGCGATCTTGCAGAACTTCTCGATACCGCCGGATACTCCGCCGAATACGATGACAGTTGTAATTGCAAGGAACAGTACCATCCACATTACTCCCTTGCCTACCTGACCAACACTGATCATGTCGCCGAACATCTGTCCAGGATCCATGGATTCGATATCTGTCTTGCTGGAGAAAAGTCCGATAACAGAATCTACCAGGTACTTGGTGATATATCCGCCGAATGTGCAGTAGAAAGCAATCAGGAACCAAGGAACTGCGGTCTGCAGAACACCGTTGAAGGTGAATCTGTGATCAGCTTCCTTGTAGGCTTCGATGGCAGCCTTCTGTGTCTTACGACCAAGAGTAATCTCGGAAAGCATCAGAGGATATCCTACGATTACTGCCAGGATGATGTAGATCAGCAGGAAAGCAAATCCGCCGCCGATTCCCATCTTGTAAGGGAATGACCACAGGTTACCCAGTCCTACAGCTGAACCAAGAGAGGCCATCAGGAATCCAAAGTTGGAATTAAATTGGCCTTTATTGTTGTCTTCCATAGTTACCTCCATATAATGAATAACCAAAGCTTTTATGCACAAATTATAAAACCTGTACAATATGTTGTCAATATGATGAAGTGCATCACACAACCGAGATATGGGGGTCACATAATAGTCACGTTTAATTTCATCAGTATAAAAATGCCGTAAAAATCAATGGTTTAATGCGTTCACACAAATTACAACAAGAAAAATGTATCGTGCACCAATATCTGTGCACGATACACTAATTTTGAATAAAAAATGTATATAAAGAATTTTTTATGTTTATTCATTAACAAATTAATTCAGGTTAAATTAATCCCAGCCTATTCTGTAAGGAACATGATCTTCCACCAGTTTAATCAGATTCATCAAATAAAAATCCCCCTCCATGGTTAATGAAAGGGGATTGATTTAAATGCTGTATTACATTACTTATTACATACTGCCTGGAGATTTTACGGTGTAGCAGTTCCTCCGCCGGTAGTACCACCTCCAGTGGTTCCTCCGGTTGTGCCGCCGCCGGTAGTACCACCGCCTGTATTTCCTCCAGTTGTGCCGCCAGTATTTCCGCTATCTGGCGTGGATGGGGTAGTTGGTGTCGATGGCGTTGAAGGTGTTGTCTGAGTAGTAGTTTCTTCTTTCTTTTCCTCTTCCTTCGTAGTGGTTTCTTCCTCCACCTTCATAACAAGCTTCTGAACACCGGTTTCTGTTCCCTTTGTAAAATACTCTCCATTTGACTTAACTACATCTGAAGGCATTTTCTTATAGGATCCGGTTTTTGCCTTCGGAATCTGGTTCATGATCTTGCCCCAGAGAGCGGCTGCCATGTTGGACATGCTGGTCAGCTTGATGTTTACGTCCGATCCAATCCAAAGTACAGCAGTATAGTGCGGCGTAAATCCGTCAAACCAGATATCGTAGTTATCATTTGTTGTTCCGGTTTTTCCTCCTGCCTGAACTCCCGATATTGCAGCAGGCTGACCAAGTCCGTTTGAAACTACGGATTTCAGAAGGTCTGTCATTATCCATGCCACACCTTCATCCAGAACTTTGTGAGAACCGGATTTGGATTTAAGGAGAACTTTTCCGTTCCTGTCGGTTACCTTTGTATAAGCAACTGAATCTTTTCTTACTCCTCCGTTAGGGAAGGATGCATATGCCTGGGCCATTTCCAAAGGTTTAACACCGTGGGTGAAACCTCCAAGAGCGAGAGCAGCAGGGGTCATGTCGTTTGAAGACTCAGATGTATCTGTTACAACTGTAGTGAGTCCGAATTTCTTCAGCATTTCAGCAGAATATTCGTTTCCAACCTGCTGCTGTATCTTTACAGCACAGGTGTTGATGGACTGCTGAAGGGCTTTTCTAAATGAAACAGAACCGACAAAATTGTTTTCAGCGTTCTTAGGCCACTGCTGTCCTCCAAAGTACAGAGGCTCATCTACAATGGTTGATGCAGCAGTCAGGTAATCACCGTACCCGGAAGTTCCCTGCCTGGAGTTGCCTACATTATGGTAGGAGAATTTCTGTCCTTCAGCCTGAAGCTCATAACTCTTCTGAAGAGCTGCACCATATACACTGAGAGGCTTGATGGATGATCCTGACTGTCTGGTGTGGATTGTTCTGTTATAAAGCTGACGTCCCACTACGTTTCGTCCGCCTACCATTGCCTTTATGTGACCAGTGCCGTTTTCAACAATGACCATGGCTGCCTGAGGCTGCATAACCTTTGAAGGCAGGGAGTACACGTCCTGGGTAAGGATAACCTTGCTTCCGTCAATCTGTATCTGCCCCGGATATTTCTTAAAGAATTTGGAGGAGATAACAAGGTCGTTATTCTTGTCCAGTTTCTTATATTCAGCCGGAATCTTAATATAGCCTCCTGGATATACGTTGAGAACTCCATCTTCATTGATGAATGTCTGCTTGAATTCAAGGCTGTAGTCAACTATTCCGTTAGACTCGGTTCTGTAAATGTTCAGCCTGTGTCCCCGTTTGATGGTTACAGAGCCGTTCTTGTTTACAGTTGCCTCATCTGGTCCCATGATGAAATTGCCGCTGCTGTCGAAGAAATTGCTGTATTTGTAAAGCATTACATAGCCGGAAGAATCCAACATGTTCCCATTTCCGTCATATCTGAATCCGGTGAGGGAAGGGAAGTTGGACTCATCTTTAAACTCTTTCACAATTGCATTCTGTGCATCTGAATCCAGAGTTGAGTAGATGTTCAGACCGCCTGTGTAGATCATACGGCTGGCTTCTTCTTCGGTGATGTTGTACTTCTTCATCAGATCTTTCTTTACTTCATTTACCATGTAATCAGTAAAGTAAGAATCATTGCCTGTTGTAGTCTTGATATCAGGGTTAATGAAGTCTATGAGAGGCTTGTTGTAAACCTGGTCATGCTGCTCCTTTGTAATGTATCCCTGTTTCTCCATCAGGTCCAGACAGGTCTGACGTCTGTCCTTTGACATATCGTTACAGATGTAGGTGTCAGGCTCTCTCATTATTATGTTAGTGTCACCTTCGGTTACTGTGCTGCTGTCAGCCAGTTTTACCAGAGCGTAACTGTCAGGAGCCTGTGGAAGTGCAGCCAGGGCAGCGCATTCCTCAAGGGAGAGATCCTTAGGATCCTTTGAAAAATAGGAATGGGCTGCTGTGTCTATTCCGTAGTTGCCAAAACCAAGGTAGATGGTGTTAAGGTATGCGGTAATGATTTCCTTCTTGCTTAATGCATGTTCAATCTGGCTGGCGTAATACATTTCTATTACTTTACGCCTGATACTTCGCTGACTCTTGATATTAGGAAGATATACATTACGAGCCAGCTGCTGGGTAATGGTACTGGTACCAGAAATGGCGCCACTTCCCGTCACTGACTGGACAACAGCTCCCATCATTCTTGTCCAGTTAAAACCATGGTGCTTCCAGAATGTTTTGTCTTCCAGAGCAACGAAGGCGTTTACGGCATTTGCAGGGAGATCGTCATATGAGATGAACTTCCTGTCTTCCGTGTAGTAAACATTGTCAATAGCTTTTCCTTCATCGTTGTATACTGTAGAACTCTCGGCAATGTTATCGTAAAGCTTGGAAGGGTCGATCTTCGGAGCCATACTGATTACGATGAAGCAGTATATAAACAAGATGACCACCATTATGGCAAAGAGCACTAGAAGCGTCCGGAGAGTCCTTAATGGACTGAACAGGTACAGCGAATTCTTGACTTCTTTGCCCTTGACGTTTACCGTGCTGCCGGCACCTGGTCTGTAATTGGGATTCTCCTTCTTGAAAAGGAGAGTTAATTTTTCCTTCATGGTATCGCCGGAAAGGAAAGATTTTTTCTTTTTCGAATGTGTTCCGCTCATACTATTGCTGTTTTTCTTCTCTTTCTCATAACGGCGGGAAGCCTTGTCAAATAAAGCTACCTTCCTGCGGGCTTTATGATCTTTGTTTGTTACAGAAGTCAGATCGACGCCGTCTTCGGAAACTATAAAATCTCTGTCTCCGGGAGAGCCGGAGCCGGGATCTGTTGTGATACTATCATTGCTGCTGTTGTTGGAATCAGAATCATCAAACCGGGAAAGAAAGTATTCAATTTCTTTCTCTTCCTGATTTCTGTCCTCTATTTCCTTTCGCATCTCATACCTCCTGAAATTGGGAACATAGATTACAGTATTATAGCATAATAGAAGGCCCATATCCCGGAATACGTAAATTTAAGCAATAATTAATAAAAATTCTTTTATCTTGAAAAAATATTAAGATTTCAGGCCTTTACACAGGAGAATTTACACAGGAGAAACAGAAGAAAAAAGGGCTTCCCCATAAAAGGAAGCCCTGCATAAAATTTGTATATTTGTACTTATTAAACTGGAAACTACTTTACTTTCACGCTTTGAGCAATAAAGTTCATAAGGGCGTTTGCTATGTAGCTCTTGCCGTTCTGAGCCACGCTTACATGAAGTATGCTGGCTCTGTCGTTAGCAGCTGAAAGATATGAACATGCAGTTACGTACGTATCGTCATTCTCCTGAAGTCCCATGTCTTTTCCTGTAACATTGTTTACCTTAGTGTAGAAGTTGGAGAACTGCAGAGGAAGCTGAGGGTTAATTCCAGTGAATGCATCTGTTTCGGATACTGTGGATACTGATGCATTTGCCAGCTTGGCTGCAGTGCTGTTCTCGTCTTCAACCTGATCCATGTAAATCTTGTTAAGTGCGCTGGTAGAGACTGTAAGATCTATTGTGTCTCCGTTTTCCTTCAGGTCGGTGAAACAGTTGTAGGCGTAAGGATCGTTCTCTTTATGAACGTCTGTAGCCTCGGTTTTGTCAAATCTGTAAACTCCATTCTCAATAGTGTAGAGAAGGTTAATCATGGAGCCGGTTGTTTCGTCACTGTATACCTGTGAAGGCAGTTGTTCCTCTTTCTCTATGGTTTCGTATGTATAGGCAATATCAGGATAGTCCTTGTGATATTTCTTCCTGAAGCTTTCTCCTTTATTGTCAAGGTATTTGGTCAGATCAGGCATTGTATATGAATTTACCATGACGGTTGCTGTCAGGGATTCAGGATACATATTTCCGTGACTTACCACCTTCAGATCTGAAATCTGGAATGGGACTGATTTTCCCTTCAGATAGGTGAGAAGGTTTTCAAAGGTATCTATTGGATCAGGCTGAGAACCCATGCTGGATCTCGGATCGTTTGTGGTGCAGCCTGAAATGGTAATCTTCACACCTGAATCGCAGGTTCTGGCAGTCATTTCTTTCTTTACCGCAAAATCAGACATCTTTCCGGCGAAGGAATTCATGGAAAGATATGATGATTTATTGGAGTCCAGGAAGAACACGTTTGAATTGTCAGGGATCAATGATCCGGAAAGTCCGGCAGCACCCTTGTGAAGATTGTCTTCATTATTAAGGAAGATAACTGTAAGGGGAGTGCCTTTTCCGTGTTCTGCAATATACTTTGCAGTGGCAAGGGAAGAAGCGTCATCTGCCAGGGTATTCCTGTTGTATTCAGTAACTATTACAGTCGCAGGCTGATCAGACTTTGAAGACGTTGCAGCACGCTGTATAATCAGATTGCCTTTGCTGTCGGTGTTCCAGCTGAGTTTATTCTTTTCAGCCCACTTCTCCAGGGATGAAAGCTGGTCGCTGTTGCTTCCTTTTGTCTCACCCTTTTCCTCGAGAGCCTCAAACATCTTCTTGTATTCGCTTCTGTTTACCATATGAAGACGTGCTGTCTTATAATATGCCAGAAGGCCAACGGCAACAGCTGCAATGAGAACTACGATCAATGTTGTTTTATTATTGTGCTTATGCTCTGTCATAGTAGAACCTTTCTATTGAAATTCTGTGGTATTATACACTAATATAGAGAAGGGATAAAGTTGGAAACTGGGGAATATTCATCACAATAATGACATATTTCTACAGTCGAAAACATTCCCGGAGAGAAATTCAGTTTTTTTAAAAAAATAGTCCTTGCAATGAGGCATTCCATTGTGGTAAAATCTTCCTTGCGTTGAATGACGTGAGATATTGAGATTGTAAGGAGGTGCGGCAAATGTCTAGAAAATGCGAAGTTTGCGGTAAGGGCCAGGCATCCGGAAACGCTGTTTCACATTCTAACAGACACAGCAGAAGAAAGTGGAATGCTAATATTCAGACTGTAAGAGTGAATGATAACGGAACAGTAAGAAAGGCTAACGTTTGCACAAGCTGCTTGAGAGCTGGCAAAGTAAACCGTGCCATCTAATAAATAAATTCCGGTTATTGTCCTGAGCAATTCAGCTCAGGATTTTTTTGTTTTCCAGACTATTGTTCTTGTTATATCAGGAGGCATCATGGCATTACTGACCAGAAATGAATATGGAATCGTAGCGGTCAACAACGCGGTTCTGGAGAAGCTTACTGTAGACAACATGCTTTCTCTTTCCTCAATGCTGGTTCCTTGCAGCAAAAAGGGAAGGCTGCTGAGGCAGAGGTTCTGGAATGGCCTTGGAGATATGTTGAAGTCGGTGAATATTCAGTCCAAAGACCACGACGTTCATGTTGATGTTACTTTTGCGGTCTATGCTGGCATTGATCCTGAGGATGCGGCCGGCAGGCTATTTGACATGATAGAAGCAGACTTCGAAACACTGTGCCTTGATAAGCCAAAGGTGCTGACTGCACATGTGGCGGGTACTATTGATAAACGAAAAGACCCTGGCGAAAAAGGCCGTTCTTCTGGAAAAGGTCTGATTACAGAGGGCAGCAGGGTGATTACGAGAACCAATGAAATCTAACGAGAAACTGGAATTTAACAGCCCCGTAACAGAAATAAAAGGCATAGGAAATAAGAAAAAAGATCTGCTGGAGAACCTGAATATCTTCACCGCAGGAGATATGCTCAGACATTTCCCATTCAGATTCAGGGACAGGAGAAAGTTCCTTTCACCGGTAATGGCTTCTGACGGATCAGAAATTCTTACATCCGGTATTCTTATAAGGAAGGGGAACCGGAGAATCAGCGGCGGAAGATCCATGTCGACTATAACTTTCAGGGGAGACAATTATAGTTTTGTGGCGGTTTTCTTTAATATGCCCTACCTGATGAAGAGTCTTAACGTGGGGACAGAATATTCTGTTTTTGGAAAAGTGTCCCACAGAAACGGCATGGCTGTTTTCACAACTCCTGAGATTACAGAGAAAGGCAGTGAACAGGACCGCCTGGGCATAATTCCCGTGTACCATTGTACAGCAGGCATTACCACCAGGGATTTTATAAAATGGGAGACCGAGATCCTGAAAAATTGCGGAAGCCTTGACAAGGAATGGCTGGGAGAGACTTTGGTGGAAGAACGTAAGCTCTGCAGCCAGAGATATGCTTATACTAATGCCCATTTTCCTGAAAGCGAGCATAAATTTGCTGCAGCCAGATACAGGCTCGTGTATGAGGAGCTTCTGATATATCAGCTGGCTCTCAGATCTGAAGAAGCAGAAAGGGAAGAAGATAGAAACGGAAAGATGGATTTCACCGATCCTTCAGAGTTTATAAAAAGTCTTCCTTTTACTCTTACCTCGGGTCAAAGAAATGCTGTAGAAGATATACGGAAGGATCTGGCGAAAGAAAAGCCCATGAACAGGTTGATTCAGGGAGATGTGGGATGCGGCAAAACGGTGGTGGCTGAAGCGGCAGTATACCTTGCCTTCAGAAACGGAAAGCAGTCTGCAGTCATGGCACCCACAGAGATTCTGGCTCGTCAGCATTTTCACGATATGAGTCAGGCTTTTGAAAAGTTTGGCATCAGAACAGGCCTTCTTGTAAGCAGCATGAAGGAAAGTGAAAAGAAACGGATTCTTGAACAGCTGTGTGACGGTGACATAGACCTTATTGTTGGAACTCATTCTCTTCTAGGGGAAAAAGTTGTATTTCACAATCTGGGGCTGGTTGTCACTGATGAGCAGCACCGCTTCGGAGTGAGGCAGCGAAGAGCGCTGGCAGAAAAGTCTTCTGGAGTTAACGTACTGGTAATGTCAGCCACACCTATTCCCAGAACGCTGGCATCTACTGTTTTCGGCTCCATGGACTTCAGCACCATAGAGATGAAGCCGGCCAGCAGGCTGCCTGTGATTACAAGAGGACTGACAGGCAAAACAAGAAACAAGGCATATGCTGCCGTAAGAGATCAGCTGAGCAAAGGTCACCAGGCTTATGTTGTAGCTCCCAGCATTGATGAAGATGAGAATCTGAATTCCGCTATGAAGCTCTACAATGAACTGAAGGAAAAGTTCCGCGGCTACAAGGTCAGCCTCATCCACGGACGGATGGGAAAAGACCAGAAGGAAGAAATAATGTGGGCTTTTGCCAGGGGCGAGTCGGATATTCTTGTTTCTACTGTGGTTATCGAGGTTGGAATAAACGTTCCCGGGGCCACAATCATAGTTATTGAAAACTCAGAAAGATTCGGCCTTGCCCAGCTTCACCAGCTTCGCGGAAGAGTGGGAAGAAATGATCTTCAGTCATATTGCTACCTCATTAACTACGGCAGTTCCTCCCAGTCAGAAGAGAGGGTCAGAATTATGACTGAAACCAGCGACGGCTTCATAATAGCAAGGGAAGACTACAGGCTCAGAGGTCCTGGGGACATAATGGGAACTATGCAGCACGGAGCGGCAGCAGAAGTTTCAAATCTCCTCAGATATCAGGACATTCTTGAAGCAGCGGGAGATGATGCTCTAAAGATCATCTCAGGATCTTACAAAGATCTGGACATGGATGAAATGAACCGGAGGATAGGAAAACTTTCGGTTGTTGACAATAGCAACGTTATCTGACACCAATAGATTATTTCTAGTAGAGAATGTCAAAGGAGACGTGAATAAATGAAAATAGTAGCAGGAGAATATAAATACAGGAAGATTGAGATTCCAGAAGGCATCCGGCCTACAACAGAGAAGGTCAGGGAGGCTGTTTTCAGCATGATTAATTTCAGTGTTCCAGGGGCAAAGGTGCTGGACCTTTTTGCAGGTTCTGGCAGCCTGGGTCTGGAGGCTCTTTCCAGAGGGGCAGATATCTGCTGGTTCAATGAGGGAGACAGGGCTAATTTCCGTGTTTTGAAGAGAAATAGTGAAAATTGCAAGGCTGGAGACAGGGCAGTTCTGTATAATCACGACTTCAGAAAGTGCCTGAGCCTTCTGACCGAAAAGCCTGATATTGTATTTCTTGATCCTCCATACCGGTCAGGCTTTTATGAAGAAGCTTTCAGATTATTAGAAGAAAATGACCTGGTTAAGGAAGGTATGATAGTGGTTGCAGAACATCTTTACGATAATAAATTATCGGATTCATACGGAAGGCTTGTAAAAATTAAGGAAAAAAAGTACGGAACCATTGGCGTTGACCTGTTTGAGGCTCGTTAATTGTTGCATATACAAATACCATTTGATAAAATACACAAAAGGCAGGATTGTTTCTATGCAGAGAAATGCATTAATTGCCGGATCATTTGACCCGATTACAAACGGACACCTTAATATAATCAGCCGTGCTGCAGGAATGTTCGATTCCATTACAGTGGGAGTGATTGTTAATAACAGTAAGAGATCTCTTTTCACCCTGGATGAAAGAATGGATATTGTGAGGCATGTTACGTCGGAGCTTCACAACGTTGAAGTAGATTCTTTTTCGGGATTGCTGGCTGATTATGTAAATGACCATGGATTTCAGGCAGTTGTCAGAGGCTTAAGAGCCACAACCGACTTTGAGTATGAAATTCAGATGGCTCAAATGAATGCCCGCCTTTACAGGCACGGTACAGAGACAGTGTTTCTGATGGCCGATCCGTCATTTTCATTTATCAGTTCTTCGCTGATCAAAGAAGTGGCGTCTTATGGGGGAGATATCAGAGGACTTGTACCGGAGTACGTAAGAGAGAGGCTCAGTGAGAAAGTCGGACAAGAGATGTAGATAATACGTCCTGTACTGGAGCAACGTTGTATCAAACATGATTCCTTATCATGATCAATAGGAGGATAAGAAATGAGTGATGAATCGATCAGAGTAATGTCTCTGCTGGACGAACTGGAGGACCTGGTAACAAATGCATCTAAAGTTCCGTTCTCTGACAAGACAATTGTAGACGGAGATGAGCTGAAGAGCATTATCGATGATATCAGACTCAGCTTGCCAAAGGATATTCAGCAGGCAAGATGGGTTAAGGACGAGCAGGAAAGGATCCTCAACGAAGCCAAGAGCGAGTATGACAAGGTAATTGTTGCAGCTAAAAGGCAGGCGGAGTACCTGGTCGAGAACGATATTGTCAAGAAGGAAGCCGAAAAGAGAGCAAATGCCCTTGTAAACGAGGCAGAGAGCCACAGCAGATATATTAAACTCAGAGCATATGAGTATATAGACAAGATGCTCTATGATATGCAGAACGAGATGGCAGGATTGGCAAATGAGTTTATCCAGCCTATGAACGAGAAGTTTGCTGACATTATTAACGATGTAAATGGCAAGGTTAACGGAAACAGGCAGGAAGTAAAGGATATGGCCAGCCGCCTTCAGGATAATGTAGAGAATACTGCTGCTGACAGAGCTGCAGTGCCTGCACCTGATTATAGCGACGATGCTGATTACGATGGAAACAAATATCAGCAGCCTGAATTCGACAGAGACGGAGAAGATGATTAATTGTCAGGAACCTGGAGTTCTGGGCATTGTTGCAGAATATAATCCCTTTCATAATGGCCATCTGTACCAGATGAGAGAGGCTGTAAAGATTACTGGATGTCAGGCGGTAGTGTGCGCCATGAGCGGTAATTTTGTACAGAGGGGACAGGCGGCCTTGATTGACAAATGGGAAAGAGCCGGGATTGCTATAGACTGCGGTGCAGATCTGGTGATAGAGATCCCGGTTTTCTGTTGCCTTTCCAACGCTGGCATTTATGCCAAGGGAGGAGTCAGTCTTCTAAACTCTCTTGGAATGGTCACCCACCTGGCCTTCGGATCTGAATCAGGAGATTCCGGGAAACTTAAGGAAATTGCAGAACTTCTTGAACGATATGAAGTGGAAATTTCAGAGAAAACAGGCACCCTTTCAAGGAATGGAATGTCCTGGCCCGCTGCCCGTTCAGAGGCTTTCAGCCAGGTTACAGGAAGTGAATATCAGCTTCCATCAGACTCAAATGACATTCTGGCTCTTGAATATATCAGAACAGTAAATCAGCTGGAATCTCGTCTTAAAATTGTTCCTGTAAAAAGGGTGGGGCCGGGATATAACGATACGGCGGACAGCGATCCGGGAAACATTTTTCAAAGTGCAACTGGTATAAGAAAACTCCTGGCAGAAGGAGAAAACACAGGGAAATTCGTTCCTCCCGCTTCAGAAAAAAGAATTTTTCAAATAACACCTGAAGAATTAAGGCAAAGAGAAAACCGGTACTTTGATCTTCTACGTTACAAGATATTGATGAGCGACGAAGCGGTCTTCGCAAAATTGCCAGATGGGGGAGAGGGCATTGGAAACCGCCTCAAGAAAGCGGTCCGTTCTGCGGAGAGCATTGAAGAGCTGATTGGCCTTACTAAATCCCGGAGATATACATATACTCACGTTTCCAGGCTCTTGATGGAGCTTCTGGTGGAAACAGACAGGAAAATGAAAGACCCCGCTTACATCAGGGTCCTGGCAATGAACAGCAGGGGGCGGAAACTGCTGAAAGATTCCGTCAAGAATGGCAGAAATACCCTGCCGGTTATCACAAATGTGAATAAAACACTCAGAAGGCTTGATGAGTCAGATGAAAATGACAGGAAGATCAGATACCAGCTTATGACAGAGGTTCGGGGTACTGATGTCTATAACCTGATTACAGGAAGGGAGCTCTATAAAAATTCTGACCGGGTCAGAAGCCTGGTTCCTGCCAGGTAAACACAACATGTGCAATAATTCTTATTGACAGCTACTAGTTTTTAATCTATAATATCAATTCGTGACCACTAGATTATTATTTCAATTCACATAAAGGAGGTGTCGACAATGGCAGTACCTAAGAGGAAAACTTCGAAAGCTAAGACTTCCAGCCGTAAGGCAGCTAATATGAAGATGAGCACTCCTGGACTTTCAATTTGTCCTCAGTGTCATGAGCCTAAACTTCCTCACAGAGTTTGTCCTAACTGCGGATATTACGATGGCAAGGATGTTGTTAACGCTGAATAGTCAGAATGCAATGTGACACCAGGTGATCCGAGAAATCGGGTCATTTTTTTTGTTATCAAAGAACCTGGTTTTGAATTTTCTGATTATATGCAATGTGAAAACTGGCTGAATATCTGATGAGCAGGTCTGGTATTGTTTCCATCAATGAAAAACTTTATAATTAAACGATTGAGTTGAGATACAAACAATACCGGCAATATTAACGAAACGGATAAAGGAGATACTTAAGTGACTTATTTCAATGCGGTTATTCTTGGTCTGGTACAGGGCCTTACAGAATTTCTTCCTGTAAGCAGTTCCGGACACCTTACTATTTTTCAGCATTTCTTCGGAATTAACGGAGATTCAGTAGTGGCCTTTACTGTAATGCTTCACATAGGAACACTGATTTCAGTGTTCTATATGTACTGGAACGACATTTGGGCACTGATAAAGGAACTTTTCCTTACAATTAAGGATCTGTGCACAGGAAAGGGCCTTCGACTGGAGGAAAGACCTGTGAGAAAACTGGGAGTTATGATTATAGTAGCAACCATCCCTACAGGTATTATTGGGCTGCTTTTCAACGATATGTTTGAAGGTTTTTACAAAACCCTCATGCCTACGGCCATCGGACTGATAATCACCGGATTTCTCCTTTGGGGAGCAGAAAGCGTAAAACCAGGCCATGTTACTATAGAAAACATGAAGTTCCGCAACGCTCTGTTTATCGGGGTACTTCAGGGCATCGCAATCACGCCTGGAATTTCCAGATCAGGTTCAACGCTGGTAGGAGGCCTTCTTACCCGTCTGGACAGAGATTTTGCAGTTGAGTTCGCATTCCTGATTTCTATTCCTTCAATACTCGGATCTCTTGTAGTAGAGGGAGGCAATGGAAATATCGGTGCATCTCTGGCAAGCAATTTCGGCCCGGTAATGGTTGGAATGATAGTTGCTGCTATTTCAGGCATCTTTGCAATCAAGTTCATGATCAAGGTGGTAAGAGAATACAGCCTTAAATACTTCACGATCTATGTCTGGATCGTAGCTGCAATTCTGCTGATTCACAGCATTATTTAACTAAAACACACAGGAGACTATGGCGGAAAGTAAGAAGAGGAGCCCGGGAAGACCAAAGGGCAGTAAAAACAAGAGTACATCAAAGGCGAAGAGTTCGGGAAGAACTTCAGAAAAAGCCCTGGCGGAGGCAGATCTGACCAGGGCCGAAGACATCAGGAAGATGCAGGAACAGCGGAGAGCCCACAATAAACTGATGGACGAAATCTGGGCTGTTACCATATTTGCCCTTGGAATATTCCTTGTTATTACAACACAGTTTAATACTACAGGCGCCTTTGGGGATGCGATTCACGATATTCTGAGAGGTCTGTTTGGAATCATGACATATGTACTGCCATATATCATGATGTTTTTTGCTGTACTTGTTTTTATGAACAAGATGCAGCATGTGAACCCCAGAACTGTAAGCTTTTCGGCCGTAATATATATAATGCTCTGCGTCCTCAATTCCGCCAGATATATCAATCCATCCAGACCAGATTTTTCACTGGATGCCCTGGGAAAATATTACAGTGACAGCCTTCATGACAGGAGCGCCGGTGTTATCGGCATGGAGATCGGAAACATTCTTGTGAAACTCATAGGAATGCCGGGGCTGTATATTCTAGCCCTCACCCTGATTTTCATATCTATTTTGTTTGTTGTGAACACGCCTATTTCCACCCAGCTTTCTTCATTTAAAGAAAAGAGAGAAGAGAAAAAACTCCTTAAGGAAATGGAAATCAGAAGCAGGGCGTCTGATGAAGATACTCTGTCTGATGAAGAGCTGAGAAAAAATTTTTCTGCAGAACTCAGCAGGTACGGTGGAGAAGGCATTTCAGATCAGCGTGACTATCTTTCTGAGCTGTTAAAAGATGAAAAGAGTAGAAAGAAAATCCTGGAATACATGAACGACGACAGCACCGTAAAGGATGGAGAAGGTCTGACCTCCAATACAGGAAAAAAAGGACTGGTTCAGGGTCAGGGGCCGGCGGCAGGCCATGGCCTGGGAGGTGTAATCTCTTCCATAGCAGGTTCCGTAAAAGAAAAGAAAACTGGTCTTGAGGGAAGCTCCAGTTCAAGTTCAGACAATGAAGAGAAGGCAGGTGTCAGCTCCGGACTTGGCCTTGGTGGTTTGAAAAAAGCAGATACAAAGGCAAAGCTGACCGGTCTGGAGCCGGATCAGCAGAGTGCTCCAGAAGTTCCTGCAGCACCATCACCTTCAGTACCGGAATCAGAACCGGAACCAGCCCAGATTCCGGCTGCAGCTGCAGCAGTTTCACCTGTACTCAAAACGAAGGCAGAACCGGCTACAGAGGCAGACAGAAAAGAGATAGAGAAAGAAATTGCTGCAGGACAAGGAAAGTACGCTGGATACGTTCTTCCTCCCGTGGACCTGCTGAAGAAACCAGTAAATTCAGGAGTATCAGCCTCAGAATCTGATCTTCAGGCCAAGGCTGATCAACTGGAGACCACTTTAAGAAACTTCAACGTAGATGCCCATGTAATTAATGTTACTCAGGGTGCTTCAGTAACCAGATACGAGGTTCAGCCTGCTGTAGGAGTTAAAGTAAGCAGCATAGTAAAGCTTTCAGATGATATTGCCCTGAATATGAGGGCGAAAAGCATCAGAATCGAAGCGCCTATTCCAGGAAAAGCCGCAGTTGGTATTGAGGTTGAGAACTCTAATCCCGCACCGGTTCTGGTCAGAGAGCTTATTGATTCCGAGGAGTTCCGAAGAGCCAAATCAAAAATATCCTTCGCTGTTGGAAAGGATATTTCCGGAAACAACATTGTTGCAGATCTTAAAGACATGCCTCACCTGCTTATTGCAGGTGCCACAGGATCGGGAAAATCGGTGTGTATCAACACCATGATCGCTTCCATACTTTACAAGGCAACTCCAGATCAGGTCAAACTTGTTCTCATCGATCCTAAGGTTGTTGAGCTGGAGATTTATAATGATATTCCTCACATGCTCATACCTGTAGTTACGGATCCTAAAAAGGCAGCAGCTGCCCTGAACTGGGCCGTCAATGAGATGAACAACAGGTACCACAGCTTTGCGGAGCACAGGGTTAGAGACCTTGAGTCCTATAACAAAAAACTTGCGGAGGAGGGAGAAACGGATAAGATTCTTCCTCAGATAGTGATTATTGTAGATGAGCTGGCAGATCTTATGATGACTGCCTCCAACCAGGTGGATGAAGCGATTATGAGGCTGGCCCAGAAGGCAAGAGCAGCGGGAATGCACCTTGTTCTGGCAACTCAGAGACCTTCTGTAGATGTAGTAACAGGTGTTATCAAGGCTAACATACCTTCAAGAATAGCCCTGAGCGTAAGTTCTTCCTTTGACTCAAGAACAATAATAGATATAGGAGGTGCAGAAAAACTTCTGGGAAAGGGCGACATGCTGTTTAAGCCGGTGAATAAAAACAAGCCGGTTAGAATACAGGGACCGTACATTTCTGATAAAGAGATAAGCAATCTGGTAGAATACGTTAAGGAACAAGGGGGCGGCGCCGAATATAACCATAAAGTAATCGACACCATCGAATCCCCTGAATCTGCAGACAATGTTCAAGCCTCTGATGAGCTGACAGATGAAGCAATAGAGTTTATTCTTCACCAGAAACAGGCATCTGTATCAATGCTGCAAAGAAGATTCAGAATTGGATATAACAGGGCTGCCAGGATAATTGATGAGATTGAGGCAATGGGAATCATCGGCCCTTCAGATGGAAGCAGGCCTCGTCAGGTGCTTATGACCGAAGAAGAGTACGCAAGGCGGGAG
Organism: Allobaileyella intestinalis; assembly: GCF_009695865.1. Classification (GTDB taxonomy): domain Bacteria; phylum Bacillota; class Clostridia; order Peptostreptococcales; family Anaerovoracaceae; genus Allobaileyella; species Allobaileyella intestinalis. The sequence continues at coordinate 75,792 of NZ_VUNB01000004.1, forward strand.
TCTGGAGATGGAGAAGGCCAGTATGCCGGTAACTTGACGGAGGAACCGGAAGATCCCGCAGAAGAGGAAGATATTTTTACAGAGAAGTCAGACCTGGAGGATGGAGATCAGACCCGGGTTTCTGAAGAAACTGAGGACCAGAATAATGAGTAAGACATTCTTTATTGATACCCTTGGGTGTCAGAAAAATGAATACGATTCACAGGTGCTGGCGGCGGACTTGCTGAAGGCCGGCTGTTCCCTTGTGAATGATCCGGAAGATGCGGATATTTTGATTGTTAACACCTGCGGGTTTATAGATGCAGCCAAGGTGGAATCCATAGATCACATCTTTGAGATGGCGAGAATGAAGGGACAGGACAAGAAGCTTGTTGTAACAGGCTGTCTCAGCCAGCGTTTTCACCAGGAGCTGAGCAGCGAGCTGCCTGAAGTAGACCTTTTCTTTGGTGTTAACGATTATGATGATATTGCTTCTGTTCTGATGGGAGAGGATGGAAAAAAGGATCCTGGTTCAGAAGGCAGAGATAAGGTCAGAGGAAGAGCCGGGAAAATCCTTAATTACAAAGAGAGAATTATTCCAAAGGGAACTTATTCGGATTTTCTGAAAATAGCCGAAGGATGCAATAACACCTGCTCTTTCTGTGCTATTCCGTCCATCAGAGGACCTTACAGGTCAAAACCAATTGAAGACTGTGTGAGAGAAGCCCGGGAACTGGCAGCAGGAGGCGTTAAGGAACTTCTGATAATTGCTCAGGATACCTCCAGATATGGAGAGGATCTATATGGAAAAGTAATGCTTCCTGAGCTTCTTAACGAGCTTTGCAAGATCGACGGTATTCAGTGGATAAGGCTGATGTATGTTTATGACGACGGCATTACAGATGAGCTTATAGATGTAATGGCTTCTGAGAAAAAAATCTGCAAATACATTGATATTCCTATTCAGCATATTTCTGATCACGTTCTGAAGATGATGAGGAGAAAATCCACTTCCTCTGATATCAAAGAGACAATCCAAAAGCTCAGAGACAGAATTCCGGACATCCATATCAGGACAACCCTGCTGGTGGGATTCCCGGGTGAGACAGAAGAGGATATAAGTGAACTTCAAGATTTCGTCAGAGAGGCGGAAATTGACAGGCTGGGAGTCTTTGCGTTCTCAGATGAGGAGGGAACCCTTGCCCACACCATGGACGGAAAGCTGGAACAGGAAGTAAAAGAAGAAAGAAGAGATTCCATTATGGAGATCCAGCAGGAAGTAAGCTACAAGCTTAACAGCAAGACTGTTGGAAAGGTATTCCCTGTGTTGATTGACGAGGTCAACCAGGGGGAAGATGGAGAATTGATCTATGTGGGACGTACTGAATATGACGGACCTGAGATAGATAATGAAGTTGAATTTTACGGTAAAGCCGGACATCAGCCGGGAGATTTTGTAAAAGTGCTGATAGATGAGGCGGGAGAGTACGATTTAACTGGAAAAGAAGTGTTATAGGCAAGCTGGTTTACTGATAAAACATTATAGGAGGACGAACTATGAATTTGCCGAACAAACTTACCATAGGAAGAATAATTGCAGTTCCATTTTTTATTGCAGCATTCCTGATGGGATACTATCTGGTGGCATTTATTCTTTTCATCGCTGCGTCTTTTACGGATATGCTGGATGGAAAAATCGCCAGAGCCAGAGGTCTCGTTACTAACTTCGGAAAGATTATGGACCCTCTGGCTGACAAGATTCTCGTGTACTCGGCTCTCTGTCTTCTTCTGGAGGATGGTGTAATAGCCGGATGGATGCTGATAGTCATCCTTGCAAGGGAGTTTGCTGTAGCAGGTATGAGAACTGTTGCCGCCAGTGAAGGAAAGGTTATTGCCGCAGGAATGAGCGGAAAAATCAAGACCGTTCTTCAGATGATTGCAGTTCCGGTTCTTATTCTGTCGTTGATTCCGGTTCCTGTTCTCAGACTGCCTGGACTTGTTATCTTCTATGCTTCCCTGTTCATGACAGTATATTCCGGATGCGAATATATTATTAAGAACAAAGAAGTTTTTTCAATGTAGTCTGTAGAAATCAATATATTTTATTAATTGAAAATGAAGGTCATTAAATGAATGTATCTATTATTGCAGTCGGAACAGAATTGTTGTTCGGACAGACTTTGAATACAAACGCAACTTATCTGTCTAATAAAATGAATCTCATGGGATTTAATGTCCTGTATCATTTTGTTGTGGGAGACAACGAAGATCGTCTGAAGGCCGTAATCGGAAGAGCCATGAAGGACACTGATATCCTCATATTTACAGGTGGCCTCGGACCAACTCAGGATGATCTTACGAAAGAAACTGTAGCTCAGGTCTTCGGAGTTCCTCTTGACCGGGACGAAAAATGCCTGGAAGAGATAAAAGAATTTTTCCAGAGCAGAGGACGCCAGATGGCAGAAAACAACTACAAGCAGGCTGATCTTCCCCGGGGTTCTGTGGCCTTTCACAACAGCGTAGGCACTGCTCCCGGATTCGGACTGGAAGTTGACGGAAAGGTGGCAATTTGCCTGCCTGGCCCTCCAAGGGAGATGAAATGGATGTTCGAAAACCGGGCAGTTGATTTCCTTCAGAAGTTTTCTCACAGAAATATGTACTACAAGGTTATACGAACCATTGGCATTGGAGAGTCTGACCTTGAGACTGCTTTGCTGCCGCTTATAGATACTCAGGACGATCCCACCATTGCTACATACGCAAAGGAAGGAGAGTGTACCCTTCGGGTTGCCTCTCAGAGAGATTCCATCCATGAAGCGGTGGAAGCCGTGGATCAGATGTGCAGCAGAATTGAGAATATTATAGGGGAATATATCTACAGCACAGAGGACAAGCCTCTGAATCAGGTTGTGGTTGAGAAGCTGATCAACAGAGGTCTTACCCTTTCTTCTGCCGAATCATGTACCGGCGGATTGTTCGCTTCGGAAGTAACTGATATTCCAGGGGCCTCAGCTGTCTTCGGAAGGGGTCTTGTAACCTATTCACCTGAGGAAAAAGTAAAGCTTCTTGGAGTCAGTAAAGAGACTTTGGAAAAATATTCTGTGGTCAGCCGGGAGACGGCGGTTGAGATGGCCAGAGGTGTCCGGACCGGAGCAGGCAGCCATATTTCAGTGTCGGTTACCGGTGTTGCCGGCCCGGGACCTTCAGATGGTTTTCCTGCAGGAACAGCTTATATCGGATATTCCTTCCAGAATAAGGAAGGAGCCGTGGAAATCAGGACGGGAAGAGATGATAGAAAGTGGAACAGAAACTATTTTGTTCTAAGAATGTTTAAGGTCATCAACGAAATCCTTGACGGTAAGATGGATGAGAAAACGGATAGAGGGGAAAACGAATAGGCTCGCAACAGACATTCAGTAAATGTTGAATGTCTGTTCGTTTTTATATTTAAAGTTCCGGCCCTGATGGATAACAAAGGCATATAATTGTTACAGAACGGTAAATTCTGGTTTGCGGATACTGGAGTAATAAAATATAATCTGCCTTGACACTGCAGGGTATGTGATTTAAAATGTTGTAGCAAGAACAAATGTTCGTTTTTATAGGAGGACAGATGGCAAAGAAGAATGGAAATATGGATCTGAGCATTCCTGCAGATCCTGCAGATAAGGAGAAAGCCCTGGAACAGGCTCTGAATCAGATTCAGAAGACATACGGTGCAGGTTCTATTATGAAGCTCAGTGACGGTGCTATTAACGATGGTATTGAGGCTATCTCAACAGGATCTCTGAGCCTGGACGTTGCAACGGGAATCGGTGGAGTGCCAAGGGGAAGAATAGTAGAGATTTACGGACCTGAATCTTCAGGTAAGACTACACTGACCCTTCATATTATTGCAGAAGCCCAGAAGGCAGGAGGTAAGGCAGCATTCATCGATGCTGAACATGCTCTTGATCCTATCTATGCAAGAAACCTTGGGGTTAATGTGGATGAGCTTCTGGTCTCACAGCCGGATACTGGAGAACAGGCTCTGGATATTTGTGAGCTTCTTGCCAGGAGTGGAGCTATTGATGTAATTGTAATAGACTCCGTTGCAGCTCTGGTTCCGAAAGATGAGATAATGGGCAATATGGGAGATTCACATATGGGCCTTCAGGCAAGATTGATGTCCCAGGCTCTCAGGAAGATTGCCGGTGCAGTTAATAAGTCTAATACCTGTGTTATCTTCATCAACCAGCTCAGAGAGAAGATTGGCGTAATGTTCGGAAGCCCTGAGACCACTACAGGTGGCCGTGCTCTTAAGTTCTACTCAAGTATGAGAATGGACGTAAGACGTGTGGACAGCATTAAGAAGGGTGATGAGATCCTTGGTAACCGTACGAGGGTTAAGATTGTCAAGAATAAAGTAGCTCCGCCGTTTAAGAAGGCCGAATTTGACATTATGTACGGTGAGGGAATTTCCCTTGCAGGAGATGTGCTGGATACTGCCGTAGACATGGATATTGTTGATAAGTCCGGCTCATGGTACAGCTATAATGGAGAGAGAATTGGTCAGGGCCGTGAGAATGTGAAGGAATACTTTGAGACACATCCAGATCTTCTTGAAGCTGTCAAGAAGCAGGTGATGGATAAGGTTCACGAGAATCCGGATGATGAGGATATCATGGTGGACGAAGACGGGGTTGTTATAGAATAATTTATCCTGATTTTATCTGATTTTGCTTGAAATAGTATTGACATAATTAAAATGGTATAGTACACTTCAATAGTTAGCCGCGCGAGACGGGTTTGTTTAAGTATGCAAATAATTTGCATCACCTGTGATAGGCGAGTCTGGATTGAGGAGGAATATTTATAATGTACGCAATTATCGAGACAGGTGGCAAGCAGTACAGAGTCCAGGAGGGTGATGTACTGAAGGTTGAGAAGCTTAACGCAGCTGCTGGACAGAAGGTATACTTCAACGTTCTTGCCATTAATAATGGAGAGCTTGTTACTGGTAAGCCATATGTTGAGAACTGTGCTGTAGAGGCAGAGGTTCTCGGACAGGGCAAGGGTGACAAGGTAGTTATTTTCAAATATAAGGCAAAGAAGGACTACAGAAAGAAGAACAGCCACAGACAGCCTTACACAGAGGTTAAAGTTACTGCTCTCGGAGTTGAGCCTTCAGAGGCTCCTGTAGCTGAGGCTGCATCATCTGATGCAAAGGCAAACATTAACATGAAGAAAGCAGAGCTTCTTGAGATTGCTGAGGGAATGGGACTTGAGGTAAGCAGCAAGGCTACTAAGGCAGAGATCCTCGCAGCAATTGAAGCTAACTAGTCTGAATTTGTTCTGCATAAGGGAGGTATCAAATGTCAAGTAAAAAAGGAGTAGGAAGTTCCAAGAACGGTCGTGATTCTGAGGCGAAGCGTCTGGGACTCAAGATTGGCGCAGGTCAGTATGTAACAGCTGGAAGCATTCTTGTCAGACAGCGTGGAACAAAGTTCCACCCTGGTAACAACGTTGGTATTGGCGGAGACGATACTCTGTTTGCCAAGATCGACGGAACTGTAAAGTTCGAGAGATATGACAAGAAGAGAAAGAAAGTCAGCGTTTACAACGTAGAGGCTTAAGCAGTTTTGACGGTTCCTGAACAGGAACCGTTTTTTGATTTTTAAGGAGATTCAATGTTTGTTGATAGGGCTGAAATTGTAATCGCTTCCGGAAAGGGAGGCAACGGTGCAGTTACGTTCCGCCACGATCCATTTGTGCCTGACGGAGGCCCGGACGGCGGAGACGGCGGAGACGGGGGAAGTATCGTTTTCGTTGCAGATTCTAACCTGAGAACCCTTATGGACTTCAAGTATCAGCGCAGATACGAGGCTGAAAAGGGTCAGAACGGAATGAAGAGGAAGAAGTACGGCAAGAAAGGACAGGATCTTGTTATTAAAGTTCCTGTAGGTACTCTTATTATAGATAAAGAATCCGGACTCCTCATGAAGGACATGGATCACGCCGGCGCTAAACTGGTTGCCGCAAAAGGCGGCAAGGGTGGCAAGGGAAACGTACACTTCAAGAATTCAATCAGAAGGGCTCCAAACTTTGCGGAAGCTGGTACAGAAGGAATTGAAAGAAGCGTAATACTTGAGCTTAAGCTCATCGCTGATGTGGGACTTCTTGGTTTTCCAAATGTCGGGAAGTCAACACTCCTTTCTGTTGCTACAAGTGCCAGACCTAAGATAGCTGATTATCACTTTACTACAATTGACCCTAATCTTGGCGTTGTGGATATGGGAGATCAGAGCTTTGTCATGGCCGATATTGCCGGAATAATTGAAGGAGCACATCAGGGGCTTGGCCTTGGATTTAAGTTCCTCAAACACATCGAGAGAACTAAGGTGCTGGTACATGTTGTTGACGTTTCCGGACTTGAAGGAAGGGACCCTGTTGAAGATTACATCAAGATCAACAATGAGCTGAGAGAGTATGATCCTTCACTTCTTGATAAACCGCAAATCGTAGCCGCAAATAAAGTTGATCTGGTAACGGACAGAACAAAGGTAGATGAACTGAAGAACTACGTAAAGGCTGAAGGAAAATCTTTCTTTGAGATATCAGCAGCTACCCGCTCTGGCATCGATTCACTTCTGAAAGAAGTACTTTACAGGATCAATACCTACGTGCCATCTGAAAAACCTGAAATGGAGATGTTCGATTTCAGCGCTGATGAAAACCGGGGAGCAGAGTATCGGGAAATACGTGGATATAAGGATAAGGACGGAGTTTACGTTCTGGAGGGCAAGCAGCTCACAAAGATATTCAATTCCACCAATTTCAACGATATGGGATCTATGAGATATCTTTACAGGTATATTTCAGACAGAGGCGGCATCAAACAGCTGATAAAACTCGGACTCAAAGAAGGGGACACTGTCCGCATTGAAAACTACGAGTTTGAATACACAGAAGAATAAAGTAACAGGGCGTACCGGACTTGCTGTCAGGACGCCCTGCTTTGTTATTCTTCATCAGGAATTTCATTTACGCCGGATTCATCTCTGGCAAATGACGGAATCAAAGTGGTAATGTCAACAGGTGATGTCTGAAGTGCCTGATGCAGCAGTAGGGTTGCTCCATACAGATATTCACTGTTGGTTGGTCTGTGGTCAAACTGGAACATGGCGTTGAGAGGATTCTGGTTAACCTGTTCTTCTTCTTCAAGGACTTTGCCGACAATGTCTCTATGGGTGAACCATGCCCATTTTATGGCGTTTCGAATGCCTGTCTCTACAGATGCACTGGAGACATTATATTGAGATGCGATGGCCGGGTAGATCAGTTTTGTCAATCCCCCTTGTGACTGACCGCAGAAATACAAGATGATCATTGCTTCAGTTATGTATTGGTACCCCTTAAAACGGAATGAGATACAGCTTTCAGCAATAATCCTTCTGCTTGCGTAACTGAGAGTCTCAAGAAGGTCTCTGTCCTGAATGAGTAGTTCCAATCTGCAGGAGTGGCAAAGGCGCTTTTTTGACAGCAAGCATTTAATGTGATCAGTCTTCATATAATGAACTCCTTTCTAATAGACAATGTGTCGACTGATTACAAGGGATGTATTATCATACGGTCACATGATCTTTCAGATTATTGAAAGTAACTGTGCCGATACCCTTCACTGATTTAAGGTCTTCTACAGATTCAAATCTGCTGGTCCCGCGATATTCGATTATTCTGTCAGCCATAACCTGGCCAATACCATTTAGTGACATCAACTGTTCTTTTGTTGCCTTGTTAAGATTCACTTTTCCATCAGCAGTAATGCCCTCATCTCCCCCTGAAGAGCCTTCCTGTGAATCAGAAGACTGAGATTTTGAAGGAATCAGAATCTTATCTCCGTCTTTCACGAATGATGCCTGATTAACAGCATCAATATCTGCGTCTTCAGACAATCCTCCGGCTTTTTCTATGACCTGGAAAAGTCTTGTTTTCTCATTTGCTTTATAAACTCCTGGGGAATTAACGGCACCGCTTATGTCAACGTAGAAAGATACGGGAGCAGATTCCTTCACATGGGAAGAGTCTTGCTTTATGGTGACGGCTTCTGTTTTGCTCTGATGTATTCGAAGACCGGCGGCAACAGCCAGTATGAATACTATCAGGAGAACTTTAAAAAATAACTTGCGGTTGCGGTTTATTTGCTCAAATATTTTCTGAAATACCGGCTGATCAGCAGTGTGTTTAGTGTACATTGACTCCTCCTGGCCGGGACGCTGATGTGTTTTTAGATTAATACAAAACCGGGATAAAGGCAATAGTACTTATTAGGTGTTATATGACTTTGAGTTAAGTGAAATCGTAATTATTTAGATTTGCTTTGTGATATATGTGATTGATTCCGTCCAGTAAATGACTGGATTTATTTAGTGATATAAATCTTACGTTTTAAGATATTACCCTCACAAGCCGGACGGTTACTGCTGATTATGCATTTTTTTAATACAATAAAATTTGCATAATGCACGAAAAACAATCTGCACAATTGTGGAAACCTACAAATTAGGGACGTGAAAATATACGCTCTTCACAATAATTTTGTTGTATTACCTTATTTCTGATGGTAAACTTACTGTAGTTTGCGAAGGCACAGAGATATTATTCATCTGTTATTTGAAAGGGCTTTTTCATATAAGCAAAAGGTGATACCTATGGGAAATTTCTTAAAAAGACAGCAAAAAACCATGGACGGCAACACAGCAGCTGCTCATGTTGCATATGCATTTTCTGAAGTTGCGGCAATTTACCCGATTACGCCATCTTCAGTAATGGCAGAGGACGTTGATGCATGGGCTACCCAGGGCAGGAAGAATCTGTTCGGCCAGCAGGTTAAGGTGCTGGAAATGCAGTCCGAAGGAGGAGCAGCAGGTGCTGTACATGGTTCTCTGAATACAGGTGCATTAACTTCTACATTTACAGCAAGTCAGGGACTTCTGCTGATGATACCGAATATGTATAAGATCGCTGGAGAACAGCTCCCAGGCGTCTTTCATGTTGCAGCCAGGGCTCTGACTACCCATGCACTTTCAATTTTCGGAGATCACTCAGACGTAATGGCAACAAGGGCAACGGGATTCGCCATGCTGAGTTCAAACAGCCCTCAGGAAGTAATGGATCTGGCAGCTGTTGCACATCTGGGCGCAGTTAAGGCCAGCATGCCGGTTCTTCATTTCTTTGACGGATTCCGTACAAGCCATGAACAGCAGAAGATCGGAGTATGGGATTATGAGACTTTGGGAGAAATGCTGGACTGGGATAAAGTAAAGGAATTTAAAGCTGCTGCCAGCAATCCTCTCCATCCTCATATGGTGGGATCTGCCGAACAGCCGGAAACATTTTTCCAGCACACTGAAGCGAGAAATCAGGACTACATCGACTCTGTGGAAGTGTTCAAGGGCGTAATGGACCAGGTAAACGAGAAGCTGGGGACAGACTATGCACCGTTCAATTACTATGGTGCACCTGATGCTGAAGAAGTAATTATAGCTATGGGATCAGTCTGCGAGGCGGCAGAAGAGGTAGTTGATTATCTGAACAAAAAGGGAAGAAAGACAGGCCTTATTAAAGTAAGACTGTACAGACCTTTCTCCAGCAAGTATCTCCTCAAGGTGATTCCATCTACAGTTAAGACGATTTCTGTTCTTGACAGAACGAAGGAACCTGGTTCAGCAGGAGAACCTCTGTATCTGGATGTTGTCACAGCTCTCAGTGATTCTGAGTTCAGTGGAGTAAGAGTCTTCCGCGGCCGCTATGGACTGGGATCAAAAGATACTCAGCCTGGTGACATCATCGCATGTTATGACAATATGATAAGCCAGGAGCCTAAGAAAGAGTTCACCCTGTCAATTACAGATGATGTGACTAATCTTTCACTTCCAAGGCTTTCAAATCCTGATACGTCTGCGCCGGGAACTGTTGCGTGCAAGTTCTGGGGTCTTGGAGCTGATGGTACAGTTGGCGCCAACAAGAACAGTGTAAAAATCATTGGAGACAACACGGATAAGTACGTTCAGGCTTACTTCCAGTACGATTCAAAGAAATCAGGAGGACTGACGATTTCCCATTTGAGGTTTGGCGACCACCCGATTCATTCTACATATTATGTAAATAATGCTTCGTTTATCGCCTGCCACAATCCTTCATACATGAGCAAATACGATATTGTTTCCGATGTAAATCCAGGGGGACAGTTCCTGCTCAACTGCCCGTGGTCTGATGAGGAACTTGATGAAAAGCTTCCAGCAAAGACCAAGAGATATATTGCTCAGAATAATATTCAGTTCTATACCTGCGACGCCAGCAGAATAGCAACTGAGATAGGCCTGGGTTCCACAAGAACAAATACAGTGCTCCAGTCGGCATTCTTCAAGATTACAGGCATAATTCCGGAAGACAAGGCTGTTGAGTCTATGAAGGAAGCAATCAGAAAGACTTATGGCAGAAAGGGCCAGAAGATTGTTGACATGAACTGTGAAGCTGTTGACAGAGGTGTTACAGGTGCTCACAAGGTCAACGTTCCTGAAAGCTGGAAGAACGCTTCAGATGACAAGGCAGCAGAGCCGTTAAAATCAGAAAATCCTGTACTGTGCAAGTATCTGAATGATGTTCTTGTACCAACTTCAGCACAGAAGGGTGATGATATTCCTGTTTCCAAGTTCCTGGCTACAAAGAACGGTATTCTGCCATCTGGAACATCAGCCTTTGAGAGGAGAGGTGTTGCAGCTTCTGTTCCCGTATGGATAAAGGAGAACTGTGTTGAGTGCAACATTTGCTCATATGTTTGCCCTCATGCTGCAATAAGACCGTTTGCAGTAACTAAGGAAGAGGCTGCTTCCAGCGGTGCTGTAACAGATCCGCTGAAGATCGAGCCTGATTACGACTTTACTATAACTGTATCTACTCTGGACTGTGTTGGATGCGGATCCTGTGCAGATTCCTGCATTGCCAAGGACAAGGCTCTCAAGATGGTTCCATTTGAAAGTCCGGAGGCCCAGGCTCAGCAGGCAGTATTCGATTATTGCAAGGAACATGTGGGAAGCAAAGGGCTTGGCAATTCAAGGACGGTTGTCAATGTAGGATTCCAGAAGCCATATCTGGAGTTCTCAGGCGCCTGCCCTGGATGTGGTGAGACACCATATGCAAGACTTGTTACCCAGCTGTTCGGAAACAGAATGATAGTAGCCAACGCAACAGGTTGCTCTTCTATCTGGGGTTGTTCAGCTCCTTCCACTCCTTATACAGTGGATAAAGATGGAAGAGGACCTTCCTGGTCTAATTCACTGTTTGAGGACAATGCTGAGTTCGGCCTTGGAATGGCAGTTTCTGTAAAGACAAGAAGAAACGAAATGAAGGCCGTTGTAGAAAGACTTGCCGAGAAGCCGGAATTTAAAGAGCCGGCAAAGGCTTGGCTGGAAAACATGAACGACAGCGAAGGTTCCCAGGAAGCTGGCGATAAGCTGTTGGAAGCTGTTTCCAGATCCGGTGATGCTGATGCAGCATATGTTGTTGAAAACAGGGATATGCTGATCAAGCCGTCAATGTGGATTTTCGGCGGAGACGGCTGGGCTTACGACATCGGATACGGCGGTCTTGACCATGCCATTGCATCAGGTGAGAATATAAACATTCTTGTATTTGATACAGAGGTATATTCAAACACAGGAGGACAGGCATCCAAGGCTACTCCAACAGGATCAATTGCCCAGTTTGCTGCTGGTGGAAAGCCTACAGCAAAGAAGAATCTCGGTACCATGGCAATGTCATATGGCTATGTATATGTAGCTCAGATTGCAATGGGAGCAAACCCGAATCAGGCCCTGAAGGCTATTAAAGAAGCTGAAGCATATGATGGCCCTTCACTGATAATCGCTTACTCACCATGCATCAACCACGGTATCAAGACTGGAATGTGCACAGCTATGGCTGAGATGAAGAAGGCTGTAAAGGCAGGATACTGGAATCTGTACAGATACAATCCTTCTGCAGAAGCAAAGGGAAAGAATCCTTTGACCATTGACAGCCAGGAGCCGTCAGCAGATTACAGAGAATTCCTGATGGGCGAGGTACGTTACAGTTCACTGGCACAGGCAGACAGCGAACATGCTGAGGAGCTTTTTGAGAAAGCATCTGCTGAAGCCTCCAGAAGATACGAAGATCTTGTAAGGAGAAAAGAATCTTTTAACAGTAACAAGTAGCAGACTGTTCAATCAGTGATTGTCAAGGGACGGCTTTTGCCGTCCCTTTCTATTGGTACCAAATGGAGCAGCCGATGACAAAAATTCCCTCAATCTACCTGTAAGAAAAGGGGTTGTGTGGTATCCTATCAGGTAAACAAGTAAATAAACGAAAGGAAATGACCAAATAATGGAGAAGAAAAAGATAGAGCGGATAAATGAGCTGGCGAGAATAAAGAAGCAGCGTAAGCTTACTGAAGCGGAAGCAGATGAACAGAAGAAACTCCGGAAGGAATTCCTGGCAGAGATAAGGGCGGATTTGAAGGCTACTCTAGACAACATAGAAATTGTTGATAATCCAAAAGAATCAGGAGCAGAAGAAAGAAAGCCTGACTCGGAGCTGGTGGATCATATTTCTGGTGAGACCATCGATATTCGCGAGTATGAACCGAACAAATTGTCATAATCAATGCCTTATCGGTCAGGTTATGGGCCATCAGAAGAGTTTTGAAAGTTTTTTTCCCCTGAAGACTAATATTTGGAGGGGCTTTGTATGACAAGAATACTCAAATATAGTATAATTCTATAAGTTTGCAAAATAGGAGATTTTTTCATGGAAAAACTTGGATTAAATGAAATCAGAAGCCGTTTCAGAGATTTTTATGTAAGCAAGGGACATTATGCCGCAGGAAGCGCATCGCTTATTCCGAAGAACGACAAGAGCCTGCTTATAATCAACTCGGGAATGGCGCCTCTTAAGCCATATTTTGCAGGAGTTGAGACTCCTCCCTCAAAGAGGATGACCACCTGCCAGAAGTGCATCAGAACAGGCGATATCGAGAATGTTGGAAAGACTGCGAGACACGGCACATTCTTCGAGATGCTTGGTAATTTCAGCTTTGGTGACTATTTCAAGAAAGAGTCACTTACTTGGGGATGGGAATTCATTACAGAAAACCTGAAGATGCCGAAGGATAAGCTTTGGGCTACAATCTATGAAGATGATGAGGAAGCTCATGATATATGGATAAGCCTGGGCATGCCAGAGGATCATATTGTCAGACTTGGCAAAGAAGACAATTTCTGGGAGATCGGTCTTGGCCCATGCGGTCCGTGTTCCGAAATTTATTTCGACAGAGGGGAGAAATACGGATGTGGTAAGCCAGACTGCAAGCCTGGATGTGAGTGCGACAGGTATGTTGAATTCTGGAATCACGTTTTCACTCAGTTCTCAAGGGAAGAGGATGGCAGTTATTCAAATCTTGCTCATCCAAACATTGATACAGGAATGGGCCTTGAGAGAATCGCTTGCATCATGCAGGGTGTGGATTCCATATTTGATGTAGATACTGTCCGTCACATTCTCAATGCCGTAACAGAAATGGCAGGAGTCAAATACGAAGACGGAGACGAGAAGGCTGACATGAGTATCAGGATCGTAACGGACCACCTGAGATCCATGGTGTTCATGATTGCTGACGGAATTCTGCCAAGCAACGAGGGCAGAGGATACGTTCTCAGAAGACTTATCAGACGTGCATCGAGACACGGAAGACTTCTGGGCATTCAGGAGCCTGAGTTCCTGTCACAGCTGGCAGATAAGGTAATTGAAGTTTCAGGAGAGGCTTATCCTGAACTGGTGGAAAAAAGAGATTACATCAAGAAGATGATTTCCCTTGAAGAAGAGAGATTTGGCAAAGCCCTGGATAACGGTTTACACCTTCTCTTTGGATATGTGGCAGATATGGAAGAAGAGGGAAAAGACACTCTTGATGGAGAGCATGCATTCAAACTTTATGATACATATGGATTCCCTGTAGAGCTTACAGAAGAGATTCTGGAAGAAAAGGGAAAGAAAGTAGACATGGAAGGCTTCCGTGAACATATGACCCGTCAGAAGGACATGGCCAGAGCCGGTCAGAAGGATACTTCTGATGATGCATGGAAGGATGCTGCCGATTATGACAGCCTGCCTGCCACGGAATTTGTGGGATATGAGATGGAATCCTGCAACGGAAACGTCCTTTACACAGGAAAGAAGGATGAGACCCATGCTCTGCTTATTACAGACAGAACCCCATTTTATGCAACAAGCGGCGGACAGATTAACGATACAGGATTTATTTCAGCCGGAAAGACAGTGCTTAGAGTGGAAGATGTGGTTAAGGAGAATGGAATCTATCTCCACATTATCAGACCGGAAGATATGGATGCAGCCCTTCAGCTGGAAAACGGCACAGAAGTCCAGATGTCTATAGATTCTGTACGGAGACACAAGATATCAAGAGGACACAGTGCTACCCATCTGCTGCAGCAGGCTCTGAGAGATGTTCTGGGAAATCACGTTCAGCAGGCCGGATCATTCGTTGATGACAATTATCTCAGGTTCGACTTCAGTCACTTCCAGCCTATGACAGACAAAGAGATTAGTGATGTGGAGCGCCTGGTAAATCTGAAGATTGACCAGTTCCTTAATATCAAGATGGAAGAGATGCCTATTGAAGATGCCAAGAAGCTGGGAGCTATGGCCATTTTCGGTGAGAAGTACGGCTCAATTGTAAGAGTTGTAAGCATGGGCGACTACAGCGTTGAGTTCTGCGGAGGTACTCATCTTAACAACACTGGTATGATCGGCGCATTCAGAATCACCGGAGAGAGCGGAGTAGCATCAGGGGTAAGAAGGATTGAAGCTGTTACCGGAACAGTTGTTTCAGACCTGCTAAAGAGAACTGATGATACAGTAGAAGAAACTGCAGAGGCCCTCAAGACAACCAGAAGCGAGGTGGCAAGAAAGGCTGCACAGGTAATGGCTGAGAACAAGGAGCTGGCCAAAACCATTAAGAGCATGGAAGCAGGAAAGCTTGCTGATTCTCTTGATGATATAATTGCTTCTGGAAAGGATGCAGGAAAGGCGAAACTGATTACAGCATCCTTCAATGATGTTGATGCAGATCAGCTGAGAGAGATGGCAGACAGTGTTAAGGAAAAAGTAGATAACGCTGTAATCGTCTTTGCTTCAGTAACAGAGGGTAAGGCCTCCATGATCTGCGCAGTAAGTGACAAGCTTGTTGGAGAGGGATACCACGCTGGAAAGATTATTAAGGAAGTAGCAAAGGCTGCAGGCGGCGGTGGCGGCGGAAAAGCCGGAATGGCTCAGGCCGGAGTCAAGAATCCGGAGAAACTGGAAGACGCATTCCACAAGGCTGCTGAAATTCTTGAGGCACAGGCGTAGAATAATAATGTATGAATACTGTTTCCTCATTTTCTGAGGCTATCCACTTAATACCGAACTATGTAAGGAGGTGCGGAAATGAGCAAGGATACGATTTTGTTTGAAGGAGTAAAGGCTACACAGCTCACAAGAAGGGAAATACTGGAGCAGGTGTACAATGCCCTTGAGGAAAGAGGGTATAACGCCGTTGACCAGATGGTAGGATACCTTACTTCAGGAGATCCTTCATATATTACCAGCCATAATGGAGCCAGAAATCTGATCATGAAGGTGGACAGAGACGATCTTCTTGAAGAGATTCTGAGAGCATATCTGGGAAAAGAAAAGAACGAAGAAGATCTTTAGTTTTAAGACAGTCCCTACAAAGAAGACAGGAGATAAATTTTGGGCAGAAAAATAGGACTCGATGTGGGAGATAAGACCATAGGTGTTGCAGTAAGCGACATTCTGGACATAACAGCCCAGGGGGTTAAGACCATAGAAAGAGTGGGCATAAAGAAGGATACTACTGAAGTGCTTAATCTTATCAAAGAATATGACTGCGATACTGTAGTCATAGGTCTTCCTCTCAGTTTAGACGGAAGTGACAGCATTCAGACCGAGAAGGTCAGAGAGTTCAGGAGACGTCTTGAAAATAAACTGAGAAGCTCTGCCATGGCTCATGTTAAAGTGGACTGGATGGACGAGAGATTTACCACTGTAATAGCAGAAAGCGTACTGTCTCAGGCTGGCATGACCAGACAGGAGAGGAAGAAAATTGTGGACAGGCAAGCTGCCATAGTTATTCTTCAAAGTTACATGGACAGACAGCATAATCTGCAGAGCTGATGCATGTATGCCCGGGGTCACGATTGTTCCCGGGCTGTATTTAGATGTATTTTTGTGGTAAGGAAAGGGTGCAAATGGAAAAAAATCTGATTCAGGATCTGAGCTTTCTCTCATCTAATGAATACTGGGGCAGAGGTATCCTAATAGGAAATCTCAAGGGCAAGGTATACATCGGATATTTCATTATGGGAAGAAGCCAGAACAGCAGGAACCGTTATTTCTATGAGGATGGAGAGAACCTTGCAATCGCTCCATATGATGTAGATAAGCTGGAAGATCCAAGTCTCATCATCTATTATCCTGTTAAGACATCAGGAGATAAGCTGATCGTTACCAATGGTGACCAGACTGATACTATTGAAGAAGGCTTCAGGGAAGGAAAGACCTTCCAGGAGTCCCTTAGAACAAGATGCTTTGAACCTGACGAACCAAACTACACTCCAAGGATCAGCGGTCTTGTTTCTATGAAGACAGGAGATTTTTCCATGAGCATCCTGAAGAACCAGGACGGAAAAGGAGAGCTTTGCGCCAGGTATCTCTACGAGTACGGATGCCAGGAAGGCAACGGCCGTTTCATACATACCTATGAAAAAAATGACAATCCTTTGCCGACATTTTGCGGAGAACCGTGGAGCATAGATCTGTCAGGAGCAGGAGATCTTGAAACCTTTGGAAACACCATCTGGAACTGCCTTGATGATGAAAACAAGATCTCTCTGTGCGTCATGTCAATAGACAAGGAAACAGGGGATAGAACCACAATAATCAAGAACAAGAGAATGGGGGACTAAATGGCTGAACATTTTGAAATTCCAGAGGAACAGAGAAACGTTCCTGCAGAGAAACTGGTGTATATGTCACCGCTTTCAGTTAGATATGCCAGCAAAGAGATGAAGTATATTTTCTCAGATGAGAAGAAATTCACCACATGGCACAGACTTTGGATTGCTCTGGCCAAGGCGGAAAAAGAGCTGGGACTGGGCATAACTCAGGAACAGATTGACGAGATGGAAGCAGCCAAGGACATTGTGGACTTTGAGGTTGCCGAGAAGAGGGAAAAGGAAGTCCGCCATGATGTAATGAGCCATGTATATGCTTACGGAAAAAGATGTCCGAAGGCTGAACCTATTATCCACCTGGGAGCAACTTCCTGCTATGTAGGCGATAATACAGATGTGATCCTGATGAGAGATGCCCTCAATGTTATTCTGGAAAAAGCAGTTCAGGTTGAGCGTAATCTAGCGGCTTTTGCAGACAAATACAAGGACCTTCCTTGCCTGGGATACACTCATCTTCAGCCGGCCCAGCTTACGACTGTTGGAAAGAGGGCAACACTGTGGATGTATGAGCTTTCCCTTGACATCCAGGAGCTGGAGAGAAGAATAGAAGATCTCAGAATGCTGGGATCCAAGGGAACAACGGGAACTCAGGCAAGCTTCATGGACCTTTTCGACGGAGACGAAGACAAGGTGAGAAAGCTGGATCAGCTTATTGCCGACGATTTCGGGTTCAAGGGATGCGTTCCTGTATCTGGACAGACATATACAAGAAAAGTTGACTATAATATTTTATCGACTCTTTCAGGCCTTGCCCAGTCTGCATCTAAGTTCTCTAACGACTTGAGAATTCTTCAGTCATTCGGCGAAATGGAGGAGCCTTTCGAAAAGAATCAGATTGGTTCATCGGCTATGCCATACAAGAGGAATCCAATGAGATCTGAGAGAATCACCTCTCTTTCCAGATATGTGATGATTGACTCTCTCAATCCTGCTATTACGGCAGCTACTCAGTGGTTCGAAAGGACTCTTGACGATTCTGCCAACAAGAGACTTTCTGTTCCGGAAGCCTTCCTGGCCATGGACGGAATTCTTGATCTTTACATTAACATTACCAGTGATATGGTGGTTTACCCTAAGGTCATCTATGCAAGAGTAATGGAGAAGCTTCCATACATAGCAACTGAAAACATCATGATGGAGGCCGTTAAGAAGGGCGGAAACCGCCAGGAGCTCCATGAAATTATCAGGGAACATTCTCACGCTGCAACCAGGAGGGTCAAGATGGAGGGTGCGCCTCTTGATCTGGTAGACAGGTTGGCAGCAGACCCTGCCTTCCATTTGACAAAGGAAGAGATCATGAGTCATCTTGATCCGAAGCTGTACACTGGTCGTTCAGCCAGTCAGGTTACAGACTTCCTCAATGATGTAATCAAACCTATTCTCGACAGATATCCTGACGAGAAACTGGACGCTGAGATTAATGTATAGATATAATAGGAGACTCGATATGAATATGATGGAACTGAAATACGGATGCAATCCTAATCAGAAGCCTGCGTCCGTTTCAATGGAAGACGGATCGGATCTTCCCTTTACTGTTCTTAATGGAAAGCCGGGATATATCAATCTTCTGGATGCTCTTAACAGCTGGCAGCTGGTTAAAGAACTTAAAGAAGCAACAGGCCTTTCCTCAGCAGCTTCTTTTAAACATGTAAGTCCAACTTCTGCAGCTGTTGGAAGACCTATGAGTCAGAGACTTAAGAAAGCCTGCTTCGTAGATGACGTAGATGGTCTCGATGATTCTCCTATTGCTACTGCCTATGCCAGGGCAAGGGGAACAGACAGGATGTCTTCCTTCGGAGATTTTATTGCCCTCAGCGATGTATGTGATGAGACCTGTGCAAGGCTGATCAAGAGGGAAGTATCAGACGGAATAATTGCTCCAGGTTATGATGAAGCTGCCCTTGAGATATTGACAAAGAAGAAAGGCGGCAAGTACCTGGTTCTGCAGATGGACCCAGCTTACGAACCACCGGAACTGGAGAAGAAGCAGGTGTTCGGAATTACTTTTTCCCAGAAGCACAACGATGTTAAACTGGACAGTTCCTGCCTCACCAATATCGTAACGGAAAATAAAGATCTGCCGGAAGAAGCTAAGGAGAATATGATTATTGCTCTCATAGCTTTGAAGTACACTCAGTCCAATTCAGTTGCATATGCTTACGATGGACAGTGCATTGGCGTTGGAGCAGGACAGCAGTCAAGGGTCCACTGCACAAGGCTGGCCGGCAGCAAAGCAGACAACTGGTTCCTGAGGCAGTCAGACAAGGTTCTTAATCTTCCATGGAAGGATGGTATTAAGAGACCGGACAAGGACAATTTCATTGACAGATATATTGCAATGGAAGAGACCCCTGAGGCAACAGGCAACTTTAACTGGGAAGAAAAATTTACTTCAAAGCCTGAAGCTTTTACGATTGCTGAGAAAAAGGAGCTCCTTTCCCAGGAGAACGATGTGGTTCTGGCTTCAGATGCATTTTTCCCGTTCAGCGATAATATCGAGAGAGCACTTGAAAGCGGAGTGAAGTATGTTGTTCAGCCAGGAGGCTCTACAAGAGATGATGTTGTGCTGGATTGCTGCAACAGAAACAACATGGTAATGGTTTTCAACGGAATCAGACTTTTCCACCACTAATTTGTAAGAACGGGGCTGCCTGCAGAAGGTGGCCCTTCGTTTTATGAGTCTGGAATAGGGTTCCGCAGTGGATTTTGAAGATAATTTATGGAAGGAGAGTCCAGATGAATGACCTGCAGATAGATTATTTTATGGCTGTGGGAACAAACCTGAGTTTTACAAAAACTTCTCAGGAACTGTATGTGTCTCAGCCTGCCATATCAAAACAGATTAAGCTGATGGAAGAGGAACTGGGAGTACGGCTTTTCTACAGGAACAACAAGAAAACTGAATTAACTGAAGCAGGAAAACTGTTTTACGAATTCTTTGGAAACTACAAGGCAGGGTTGAAAAACGTAAAGGAAAAGGCTGTTCAACTTCAGGAAAGAGAGCGGAGAACCCTGAAAATCGGTTTTATGGAGGGATGGGATCTGACGCTGATTCTGCCTGAGTTAAATCGCAGAATGCAGGAAGCCTTTCCGGGAATACAGATTGAGATTGATTGCGGAGGAATAAAGGATCTGGAAGCTTCCCTTCTGAACGGAAGGCTGGACATTGTGATGACACTGCACAACAGCCTTTATGACATTGATGATCTGGAATGCAGAGATATAATGGAATCCCGCAAGATTCTGATGTATTCATCAAAATGGTCATCTGATAACTCAATTAAACCTGCAATATCAGATTTCAAAGACAAGACATTTGTTGCTCCGTCCTGTATTATGAACAGCGTCATCGAAAGAATTATTACTTCCTACTGCAGACCTTTCGGGTTTACGCCTGAGATCAAGTTTGTTCATAATTTTGAGGCCATGATTACTTATGTGCGGAATGACATGGGGGTAGCCTTTGCGGACTGCTGGAACTGGGCAAAGCATTCTCATGACATAAAGTATTTCGATGTGGATATCCAGGACAAAATCTGTGTGGTTACCATCGCCAGAGATTCAAGGCCGGTGGTAGAAACAGCTTCCCGCATTCTGGAAGAAATAACAGTAAGCAACAAAGAAAAGATTAATGAAAGAAGTTCCTGAAAAATATACAATCCCGGAAGTCTTGACAAGCCAGGATTGTTTTTTTTAATACCTTGAAATTACAGGCCTGTAGCCTGTTGTTTTTGCATAACCTGCAGGTTATGCATCTAATACCTTGATAATAATTGTACAAAGTTACCGGGATTCTATATTATCTCATTGAAAGACGTTATTCTTTTCACGATTACTACTTTGCAGGAGGATATAGAACAATGGTAAAGAGTAAAAAGCTCATGGCAGTGAATGCGCTTATATTGGATCTGCCACTCAGTATAGTTGTAACTCTGGTAGCCCTTCTTGTAGGAAAGAACTTCTCAACTCAGGCATTTATAATGAATTGTATCCTGGCTTACATCATTACATTCCTGATCAATATGTTTGTTCCTTTCCCTAAATGGGGATTTGCATTTGCATCTAAGTTTGCACAGCCAGCTACGTTCAAGTTCGGTGTTTTCTTCAACATCCTTGTGGCTGCTGTGTTCACAATCATACTTGATATTGTAATGGCAGCAGTAGGCGTACTGATCATTGCACATCAGCCATTCATCGTATTTGTCTTCGCAGCACTGGGAACTTTCATTCCGTGCTACGTTACAGCTTTTATCGTTGCATTTATCTGCAATGTTCCAGCTGACAAGCTGAGCAGAGCAATCTGCCATGAACCTGCAGATTATGAGCATAAGTAGTATTCATTTTTACCGTCAGTAAGACGGACAGAATAGAAGTTATAGTCCAAAATCATTTTAGAAATTAAAATCTGATTATGAAATCAGGAGGAAGAAATCAATGAAGATTCTGGGAATTTCGCTGGGAACTAAGAACGGAAACAACGACACAATGTGCCGTGTAGCTCTGGAGGCTGCAAAGGAGAAGGGCGCTGAGATCGAATTCATTCATCTCTTTGACTGGGACATCAGACCTTGCACAGGTTGTGTTGCATGTTCAAGAGCGCTGGTAACAGGCAAGGGCATGGTTTGCTCACAGAAAGATGATTTTAAGGCTCTCTATGAGAAAATGGTAGATGCAGACGGAGTTCTGTTCGTTGACCCGATCTTCGAATCAGGCTGCACCGGTCTCTTCCACACACTTATGGACAGAATGGGACCTGGACATGATACAGGTCTGATGCTGGGATGCTGTGAGAAAATGAAGGAGCAGGGCAAGGAGCCTCTGGACATGAAGTACTTCAAGCAGAAGGCTATTTCCTTCGTTGGAATTGGCGGATCTGACTGGGCTGTAAGAGTTGAGACAGACCATGCTATGCTGGCTATGAGCCCTGGCTGGAAGGTAGTAGACAACGATTACTTCTCATGGTCCAAGGATGTAATCATGCAGGATGACAAGGTTGAGCGTATGAGAGAAATCGCAAGAAACCTGGTAGACGCTGCACAGGACATTGCTGACAGACACCTGATGATCTTCAGCCCTGAGAACGACAAGCTGGATTACTGGAAGGGCAAGAAAGGTGCATGTCCTCACTGCCACGGAAACAATTTCTATATCCACCCAGGCACAGATGTTGCTGAGTGCGAACTGTGCGGACTTAAGGGTAAGCTGGTTCTGGACGGAGATGTAATGACATTCAAGTTCGATCCTGCAACTGAGTTCCATGCTCATGACATTCTCTCTGGAAAGAAGCTTCACGGAGAAGATATTTTCGAGAACGAGGGAAGACTGATGGGCCTCAGCAAGGACGAGGAGTTCAAGGCACGCAAGGCTCACTACACAGCTGTTGCTGAACCAATTCCATCACCATCCAAGGCAAACTAGTATAATATGTTGAATTAGTTATTCAATTGCCGGAGACATTCTGTCTCCGGTGTTTGTGAATAGGGCAATTATGCCGGTACCGAAGAGGTACATGAAAGGAGTAACAATGAAGAGACCTGATTTTTATCCGGTCAGGAGTCTGATTTTTGTAGATCTGGCTCATGAAGACTACAGAATCAAGCTGGAGAACTGGTTGTACAGATATCATGTTCCGGATAGTATTTCACAGTTCGGACCATATGTTTCAAAATATGCTTTCTACCAGGCTCTGCCTGTTCCTCCAGGGGGAGAGAGATTCGGAACTGTAAGAATGCAGATGACTGAGCATTACTGGCTGGCAAATCCTAATGACATAAGGGAATTCGTACACCATAAGGCACTGACAGAATTTTTCCCTAAGGACGTACTGATCTGGCAGAACAACCTGCCTGACGAGGGACATTCTCACTTCATCACAAAGGGAGAAGAAGAGAACTTCGAGGGTGATGACGCAAGATCCACAAAGGGTAATGAGGCTCTTGGAACAGTTCCATTCGTATTTGCCTTTGTTCCTGTATGGTGGGAAGATGATTTCAAGGGCGAAGGAAGAACTGTAGAAGACGGCCCTAACTACAGATGGCAGTTCATGGTAAGATATCCAGAAGGTGTCAGCCGTGAGGAAGGCGATAAGTGGCTGAAGGAAGAGTTTATTCCTGCATTCACAGACTGCGAAGAGGTGACAAGATGCCTCTCCAGCAGAATCATGAAGGAAGTTAACAACTGCGATTTCGACAGACTGGTCGAGATGTGGTTCCCATGCCAGACAGCCTGGGTAAACGCAGTTGAGAAGGCATCCAAGAAGTGCAAGAAGCCTGAATGGGCTGAGACTTCAGACTTCCCATATCTGAAGAAGTCTTATGGATTTACAGGAATTTTCCTGTCTGATATTGCAAGATCAGACAACATGACTCAGTACCGCGGTTATATCACAATGAGATAGGAACTGCTGATGAGTCAGAAAAGCAGGAAAAAAGAAATACTCACTTTGGCGTTGTTAGTGGCTGTCTTACCTCCAGCCTGGGCTGTGGCAGCTCCATATCTTGGTAACAGTGTGGGGCCCATTGCACTGATCAGCGCAGGCATATACGGAGCCAATAACAATCAGTTCAAAGATGCTCTGAAAATCTCCATAGGATATCTCCTTGGAGATCTGTGGGCACTGGTGGCGTCAATGGCAATGTCTGTAAACTTTCTGAAC
The DNA here is from genome assembly GCF_009695865.1 of Allobaileyella intestinalis. GTDB lineage: Bacteria > Bacillota > Clostridia > Peptostreptococcales > Anaerovoracaceae > Allobaileyella > Allobaileyella intestinalis. Next base: position 99,540 of record NZ_VUNB01000004.1, read on the forward strand.
ATGAATATAAGACTTTTCCTGGTGCTGTTCGTACTCGGCTTCATAGTAGTTGTAGTTTCCAATGCTGTGCCTAAGTTTATATACATGCCTTCCTGGCTTGCCGGGTGGGCTATAGGAATGCTTACAATGAACCTGGATACAACAACTCCTAGATTGTCACTTACAGTTCAGATTGCTGCAGCCATGCTTGTTGGCGTCTACTATGTAGGTGCTCTCATGGACAAAATTCACAGAGTGATAAACAATAATTAAGAAAGGAGAGAATTAGATGCCTAAACATTTTTATTCAAAGGGCGAAGGTAACGACGGTTATATTAAAAACCTCGAAGTTCTGTCGTTCTGCGGCATGGATGACAGCTGCGGAATGTTCCAGATGGCCCTTTACAAGACAAAAGAAGGCAGATACCTGCTCTACGGTGCAGCATTTGCGGCCGGACCAGCCGGAGTTGGTATTATGATCAGTGATGTTACTGATCCTAAAAAGCCTTTTTTCATTAAGAAGTGGCTGCCATTCTCAATTGAGGAATATCCAACTACTTCCATACCAAAAGTTCAGATTGCCGACGACAAGCTGATCTTCGCACTTACATCAGGAGCTGGTCCTGGTGTTCTTGTAGGAGACAGGGATAAGGTGAAGAGTCTTCAGGGTATTATGATCTACAGCCTGAAGGATGATCCAGAGAATCCTGAGTTCCTTGGCTACTGGGACTGCGGAGTTCCACATTCAATGGGCGTCCACAGATTCATGTATAATGGCGGAGACTACGTTCATCTGTCTGCGGAGGCAATGGAATTCGAGGGCATGATTTACAGGATAATCAATATATCTGATCCTGCTCATCCAGTTGAAGAAGGAAGATGGTGGGCACCTCATCAGTATGTTGACGGATATCCTGGAAGAACAGTAGATCATTCAGCACCACACGTACCTGACTTCATGGATAAAGGATGGCTTCACGGCCCGCCATTCGTAAAGAATGGAAAGTGCTACATGGGTTACTGCGGAGACGGCCTGATCATTCTGGATGTAAGCGATTTCAAGAGACCAAGGGCTCTTGGTCAGCTTAAGTTCATGCCGGCATTCTCCAGCCACCTGGCAGGTGCAAGAACTCATACAGCTCTCCCTCTGCCTGGAAGAGATCTGTGTGTAGTTATGAACGAAGGTGAGAGATTCGAGTTCTTCGAGAAGGGATCAATCAAAGAGGCACAGGCATTGAACAACATCCATATGGTAGATGTAAGAGATCCGGCTAAGCCTACTCTGATTGCCGAGTTCCCTTATCCAGAAGTTCCAGAAGATTTCCCTGCACCAAACTTCAATACTTATGCACTGGGATGTCAGGGACCTTTCGGACCACACAACCTTCACGAGCCAATGGATGGAAAGCCATGGCTGGAGCAGAGAGGAGACGTTGTATATGATGCCTACTTCCACGCAGGCCTGAGAATATACGATGTGTCTGATCCTTTCTACATAAAGGAAAAGGCATACTTCATTCCTCCAAATCCTACAAACAGATTCTTCCCGTTCCCTGGACCACACATTTCATCCACAGAGGATGTTGTTGTTGACGACAGAGGAAATATCATCATCGATGCTCTGGAAGATGGATTCTACATTCTTCGCAAGACATACGAAGACTAATAAGCTAACATCGGACTTTCATCACAGTCCTTTTAAGAACTCTGGAGATTATTTCTTCAGGGTTCTTTTTTATATTCAGACTGTGGTCTGAAAATGGTACAATAACTCTTAGCTGTATAAGGCATATCTGTTCAGTTTTTCATGTTTTAATTGACGTTTTATCATGGAGGTAAATAATGAACGATTTCAACCAGTTACCGGTATTCCAGAACGGTGCAGCACAGCCTGTATTTCCTTTTACAGATGGCAAGACTGGGGAAGCATACGATCCCGCCACTTCTGCCATCGTCCGCTGCTGCGTCTATGTTGAGACAGACTACGACATGGACGGAGATGGAAAAAGAGACCTGGTAAAGGCCTTCGTTCAGGTTCCCCGCAGTGCAGCTATGGGAAATTACAAGGCAGCTGCAATCTATGAGGCTCGTCCATACTGTGCAGGCATCAACGCTGATGGTTATGACCACATGAAGGAGGTGGACTCCAAAGAGTATCCGCCATTTGATATTTGCAGAGATCTTGACAATGAAGCACCGGCCAGAGTTCCTGAAGGCAGGATGACGACATTGGAAGCTTCCATGAACGCCCGCCCTTCGGACTGGTATTTTCCGGATAAAGGAAACAGCGGATCCATGTGCTACGAGAACATAGATAATTTCAACTACTATCTTGTAAGAGGATTTGCGGTAGTCACCTGTGCCGGATTCGGAACCCTGGGCTCAGACGGCCTTGAATTTGTGGGATCCCATTACGAAAGAGACGGGTTTAAAGCTGTTGTTGAATGGCTTCATGGAGACAGGACAGCATATGCTGACAGGAAGGGTACCATTGCAGTGGATGCCGACTGGTCCAATGGAAAAGTGGCCATGACAGGTCGTTCTTATGCGGGCACCATGCCTTTTGCCGTTGCAACTACAGGGGTTCCCGGCCTGGAAACCATAGTACCAGTAGCAGGTATTGCAGATTGGTACAGCCAGCAGAACCAGCAGGGAGCCCAGCGCTACTGGCCTGAGGAGGTGCTGAACAGCTTCCTTTCGTATTACTGCACCAGCCGTTATAACGACCCGGAACTGACAGAGAAAATGCGTAACAGGCTGGATGCTTTTCACCACGCCCTCAGCCTTGAACAGCTTAAAACAGGCACTGACTACAGCCCGTTCTGGGAAGATGGAAACTACACCCTGGCAGCAGATGGCCTTAAGTGCCCGGCCCTGATAGTCCACGGACTTCACGACGAAAATGTATCTACCAAACAGTTCGAAATGATGTTCGATTCATTCAAAAAGGCAGGCCAGAACGTGAAGCTTCTTCTTCACCAGGGACCTCACATAACGCCCGCAATGCAGAACAAAGGATACAGCCTTCGTGTTAACGGAGAATTCTACGAGGATATTACCAACCGCTGGTATTCCCACTATTTGTATGGCATAGAAAACGGCGCTGAGAAAATGCCTGAAGTCCTGGTCCAGAACAACAGGGATCAGCATATCTGGGAGACTGCAGATTCATGGCACACGGGAAAAAGCCTTGAACTTCAGTGGCCTGACGAGGGTACTGCCACCATTAATACAGACTGGGAGGCAGCTGGAATAAACCAGGAAAACTTTGATGAGAAGATGAGTACCGCCTCGTCCAACATGAACATGAGATTTCTTACTGAACCCCTCCAGGACGATCTCATTATTCAGGGAACGGTTCGTGTGGACTTTAGTGCTGCACTTTCAGCAGGAGACCCGGCCAATGGATACCATGGGGTAAACGCTCATGACGCAGATAAGCTTACTTTTTCCATAGGAACTTCTTCCGGAAAACAGGATGACCTTAAGCTGACACTGCTTCTCTGCGATGTCTGCGACGAAGAATTCGAGAGCATCTCGGCAACAGATCCTACGAGAAATGTCATACCTGTTGATGTGGTAAGGGAAAAAGAATTTCCAAACGGCGGAGAGCTTCCGGCTCTGGACGAGGGAGAGTTTGCCACATCTTCAAAGAAGTACAACGTAATAACCAGGGCATATATGGACCTGTGCAATCCGGGAGCAGGCTACGATCCTGTAACGGCTTCTGATGGAATAGAGCTGGTAAAAGGGGAGTATCACAACTATCAGGTGTTCCTGAATGCCACAAGGTACACCCTTGCAAAGGGACACCGCCTGGCAGTAGTCATCGGAACGGAGGATCCTGTTTTCTGCCTGATTCACAAAACATATTCTGCCGACATCCAGACAGGATCGGTAAAAGCCGAGATCCCGTATTTCGGGAATTTCAGCGGTGGGTTGAAATAAGTGCTGAATAAAATGGCCGTGGCTGCTTCACGAAAAAAGTGTGGTGGCCACGGTTTTATGGTGCAGAGAATCTGCAAATCAGGGGATATGTATAAGTAATTACATGCATTAGATATAATGGTACTTATTTCTGTATCTAGCCAGCATGTAAAATGTCAGCAGGAGGCATAGTACGTCGGAAACTACAACCACAAGCCAGAGCCCGTCTGTGCCAAGGAAAAATGGCAGCAGATAGATGAATATGAGCTGCAGGACCAGGGAACGGGCGACCGAAAGCATAGCGGAAATACCACCGTTGTTCAGGGCGGTAAAGAATCCAGAACCGAATATGTTTATTCCCATGAAAAGAAAAGCAATGGAATAGATCCTGAAGCCCCTTACCGTCAGGGCCATGAGATCCAGGTCGTAGCCCACGAAAATGTTTACCAGCAGCCGTGAAGCCAGCTCTGAAAGGACGGTGATGACGAAAGAGGAGATGATGAGCATTCTTATGGAGCTCTTAAAAAGATTCTTCAGTTCGTTTTCATTTTCCGCACCGTAGTGAAATCCTATTACAGGGGAAATTCCCATGGTGTATCCGAAGTAGATTCCCGTAAATATGAAATTCACGTACATGATGACACCGTAGGCTGCCACCCCGTCTGTACCTGCGTATTTGAGAAGCTGCAGGTTATAAAGCATTCCTATAATTGATGAAGCGCTGACCGAGAGAAGCTCCGAAGAGCCGTTGGTGCTGGCTTTCGCAATGTCCCGCCAGTGAAAATGGGTTTTTCCAAGGCGAAGAGGTGAGTTGTTTGGCATCAGGAAGAACAGCAGTGGTATCAATCCGCCTGCGTATTCACTGATTACTGTGGCATAAGCTGCGCCGGCCAGTCCCCATCTGAAGACCCCTACGAAAAGCCAGTCCAGCACCATGTTTGTGCATCCGGAGATTACTGTGACCACAAGGCCCATGTGAGGTCTTTCTGCGGTTATCATGAAGCTCTGGAACATCCGCTGGAGCATAAAAAGTGGAAGGCTAAGCATGTTGATTCTGGTGTACTGTACGGCAAAGGGCAGCATTTCATCTGTTGCACCAAGAAGTCTGCACATCTGTGGAGCAATAACAGCCCCCACTATACCCAGGATGATGCCGCTTATAAGCAGTGCGTAGGTCAGCAGGGAAAAAGTTTCGTTTGCCCACTTTTTTTCTCCCATTCCCAGGCGCATTGATACCAGTGCGGTACCGCCGCTTCCGAACATGAATCCGAAGGCAGATAATATCATTATGAATGGCATGGCCAGGTTAAGGGCGGCAAAAGGCACGGAACCAACGTAGTTGGAAACGAAAAATCCGTCAACTATGCCATATATGGAAGTAAAAATCATCATGCAAATGGAAGGGAGGGTGAAACGAATCATCTTTCCATATGAAAAATGATCTGAAAGCTGGATGGGCTTCTTGTTCTTTTTTATTTTCAGCATGGTGATCATGGTCATCTCCTGGTGTTATCAATCTGCTCTGTTATCTCGTTTAAAGACCTTTCATAGCGCTCCATGAGCATTAGAAAGGTCTCCCGTTCATCTTCAGTCCACTGGTCGAAAATGCCTGACTCCAGTTTCATGAAGGGAAATATTTTTTCCCGGGCTATGTTTTGTCCCTTGTCTGTAAGCGTCATCTGTCTCTGACGGCTGGACCGCTCTCCCAGTACCAGCCATCCTGCTTTTTCCATGCGTCTGACAGATGAGTTCACGGTCTGCTTGCTAAGTCCTGTAAGCTGTATAATCTCACTTTGAGTGAATGGACGTTGATAGTCGCAGAGCATGTAGAGTATGGTGAGCTCACTGTCTGCCAGTCCCATTCTTCCGCTGGCCTTGTGAAAGTCGGCGTTAACCTTATCCCATATTCTGTTGAATCTTTGAAGTGCAGTGTTGTTATTCTGTGTCATATCTTTATGGCCTTTATATGTATTCTCTGGTGGAACGTGCAGAAATTATCGGATCGTTCTAAGTTTAAAGTCCGAAATCGGACTTTACTGATAACAGGATAGTCCGAAATCGGACTTTTGTCAAGAGCCGGAGGGTAACTTTGGGATGGGATAATGTAATACATTGGATGATGTTCATGTTAAAATAAACCATACTGTCACAATCCGGAGTTATTTTAGATTTGAAAAAAATGGAATCATGAAGATCATAAAAGAGGATATTAAAGAGATTTATTCAAAAGAAGACGTCGCAAAGAGAATGGACAGGGCACGGAGTGAAATGCCTCTGAAGACGAAAAACCACCTGGAGACTTTCAACGATGGAATTCTGGCCATTCTCATTACCATTATGGTACTGGAAATCCCGGTACCTTCTGCAAATGTGTCTTATCAGATGTTTATTCGAAGCATATTCGTGTTTCTTGTAAGTTTCTTTGTGGTTGCCAACTTCTGGTACGGACTTCACAGGGAGTTTCTCACCTTCGATAAAGCCGACCACTGGGTGATCATATCAGACTTTGTTTTCCTGGCCGTCCTGTCTCTGATTCCCGTTACTACAAAATGGATTATCAGCAACAGGTCCAGCCTGGCGGTAATAAACTACGGCGTGGTATATATGATTTCTACAGTTATGATGCACGTCATAATGTTCTGCGGGCACCGTACACATTTTAAGGCTTACAGGGCGTATTTTGTCCGGGCTATGCTTACGAACTTTATAATTGTCATTTTGATAAATGCAGTTCTTATTGCCATTGCAGTTTACCGGCCGCGTCTTGCTTTCTATCTCTATCTTGCGTTGCCGATAATATCATTTTTCGCCCCGGGTCCGAAAATCTCAAGTTTCATAGTGAAGAACATGAGGAAGAAAAAGCATCGAAGGGATTGAGACTTTCCTTATGTAAGGCCTTTTGCAGTTAGATATTGGAAGTGTTAAACTGTTTTCAGAATCTAGTCAGGAGGGAGCTAACGGGGATGCTCTAAGGAATAAATCTGAGAGAAATTATGATAGCAGAAACAATTCAGAAAAACTTATCCGAACCGGATTTCTATAAAGATATTCCAGTGCCTTTTGCTGTCTTTCAGCCGGTTTATGACGCTAGCCACAGGAAAGTGGTGAATGCGATCTACCTATATGTCAACCAGGCCTATTGCCAGATGGCCGGATACAGCAGGGAAGAACTGACTCACCATTATTTTCTGGATATATACCCGGAGGGCGATGTGTGGTTCGCATATTGTCATGAAGCACTGGTGAGGAAGGAACCAGTTCATTCATGTTTTTATTCGGAAGAAACGAAGCACTGGCTTGATTTTACAGTGGGGCCTGCGTCAATAAAAGATGCTGTTGCTTTCATATTTAACAATGTTGACGATTCTGTAAGGAAGACGAAGCGTCAGAAAAAAACTGACAATATCATAATGGGGATCACGAAGATTCTTAATAACGATGAAGAATTTGAAACAAGCATGAATCACGCCCTGGAGGAACTGAGCAGGTACATCCATCCAGACCGCCTCTATGTACTGGAGACAGATGGTTATACTGCAAGCAATACCTTTGAGTGGTGTGCCCGGGGAGTTGAACCTGAGATCCAGACGTTACAGCATCTGGATTACAATGATTATCTACGCGGATGGGAAAAGTACATGACAGACAGTTCCAGCGTGGTCATTGAGAACATAGAAAATCTGAAGGCTGATGATTTTGCTGATTATGAGAACTTGAAACGGCAGGGAATCAGATGCATTGCTGCCGCCCCGTTTTACAACAGCGGAAAGCTCATTGGCTACCTGGGAGCAGATAATTATAAGGAAAATGAGCTGATCAATACACAAGCCGTACTTAATTCAATCTCTTACTTCGTAGGAGCAAAAATCGTCAATCACAGGCTGATGGAGGACCTTAACCGGATGAGCCACATGGATATCCTGACAGGAGTCCACAACCGCAATGCCATGATAGAAGAGATAAATGCTCTTGAGAGTAAGAACGTCGCAACAGGTATTATCTATGCAGATGTGAACAATTTGAAGCATATTAACGATACGAAAGGGCATGAAGCCGGAGACCAGGCACTGTGTTGTTCAGCAGATAAGCTGGCCTTTCATTTCGGAAGGGGAAACGTGTACCGGGCAGGAGGAGACGAGTTTGTGGTTATCATGCCTGAGGTGGGAGAAGAGGATTTCGAAGCACGGCTTGGAAAACTTAATACAGAACTGCAGGAAAGCAATCCATACAGATTTTCTTTCGGGGCCTGCTGGTGCCCAAACAGCAACAGAATAGAAGAGGTCCTTCGCGTGGCAGACCGGGAAATGTATGAAGCAAAGAGAAGATTTTACCAAAAAGAGGGCGTGGACAGGAGAAGAAAAAATTACTGAAGTATTTAGTTAAGGCATGTTTTGTGACAACTAATTGATTTAAACACTTGAACGGATATAACAGAAAAACCGGCCTCTGAGGCCGGCCCGGCAACTACGCCTGATCTGTTATTCTTTTCCAATGTCCACCAGCTTTGCACCTGTAAAATCTGCCAGCACCTGTGGATCTATTATGATCTGAAGTCCGCGCTTTCCGCCGGAAATGTATATCTTATCGAAAAGTATGGCGGTTTCGTCAATAAAGGTGGGATACTGTTTCTTCATTCCAATAGGTGAACAGCCTCCCCGCAAATATCCGGTAAGGTTGAAAATTTCCTTCACGTGAATCATCTCAACCTTCTTTACTCCTGCAGCCGCAGCGGCCTTTTTCAGGTCCAGTTCCCCGCTAACTGGTACAACAAACACATAGAGCTCATTGTCATTTCCCCTGGTTACCAGGGTTTTGAATATCTCTTCTTTTGATATGCCCAGATAGTCAGCTACATGATCCCCGGAAAGATCTGATTCATCATATTCATACTCACCAGTTTCATAAGGAATATTTGACTGGTCCAACATGCGCATAGCGTTGGTCTTTTCTATTTTATGTTTCTTCATGTAATATTATTTCCTTTCAAAAAGATTTCTCTCTCCCGGTTTTTTCCCGGGGAAGAAATATCTATGAAAAATTTCATATCGTCATTATATATAGAGCACAAGATAGAGGTTATCACCAGGAGCTTTTATTAGCAATAATTTATTTATAAGCAGCAACGTTAAAATAATCTCGTTTCAATTTCCGACCAAAGTGACAACAATAAACAAGCAAATAGTTCATTTTAAAAATATTTCTTCACAAAAATGACATATTTATTTGATAACTCCTTGACGAACTGTATCAAAGTGACTATACTAATTCACAAGTGAATTGTCACTTTGCGTTGTCACTTAAGGTTTCTCTCTCATGCAAAGTGACCGAAAGGAGTATTATGAATATTGTTCTAGTAGTTGGGACAATCGTGGTTTACATGGTCGGTATGATCGCGATTGGTGTCAGCGTATCTAAGAAAAACAAATCGACCGACGTTTTTTATCTGGGTGGACGTCAGCTGGGACCTTTCGTCACAGCAATGAGTGCTGAAGCTTCAGACATGAGCAGCTGGCTGCTTATGGGACTTCCTGGTGTTGCTCTCTTCGGAGTAATTGGCGGAGGCGGAACATTTGCAGAGGCATTCTGGACTGCAGCAGGACTGGCAGTTGGTACATATCTCAACTGGCTGATTGTTGCAAAACCTCTTAGAATCTATTCTGAGCACATTGAAGCCAATACTATTCCTGACTTTTTCTCAAATCGTTACGGAGAGAAGAAAGGTGTACTGCTGGCAATCAGTGCTATCATCATAGTGATTTTCTTCGTTCCTTACACAGCATCAGGATTTGCTTCTGTAGGAAAACTGTTCAATACATTGTTCGGTGTTGATTATCACGTAGTAATGATCATCGGAGCCCTTGTAATTGCTCTTTATACAATTCTCGGCGGCTTCCTTGCTTCTTCATTCACAGATTTTGTTCAGTCAATTATTATGACCATTGCTCTGGCAGTTGTTCTCTGGTTCTGCATAAGCACCGGAGGTGGATGGCACGATGCTATCAATGCTCCAAACAAAATCGTTCCTGGATATTATAACCTCAATGCACCTGACGGATCATACACTCCGCTTACAATCATTTCAAACTTTGCATGGGGTCTTGGATATTGCGGAATGCCTCACATTCTTCTTCGTTTCATGGCTATAGCAGACGACAAGAAGATTAAGGTTTCCCGTCGTATTGCCAGCACATGGGTAGTAATTTCCATGGGCGTAGCCGTTCTCATCGGTGTTCTCGGATATGCAGTAGCAAAGAACGAGGGATACCTGGGAATGTCAAATTTTGACCCAGAAAGAATCATCGTTTACATTGCTGATACTATAAGCAAGATTAACCCATTTGCTGCTATTATCGGCGGTCTGATCCTCTCCGGAATTCTGGCATCAACCATGTCCACAGCAAGCGGACAGATGCTGGCAGCTTCATCCAGTGTATCCGAAAACCTGGTCCACAGATTTTTCTATAAGGATATGCCGGCAAAGAAGGGTATTCTCATTGCTAGAATCACAGTGCTTGGTATCACCATTCTGGGATGCATCTTCGCATGGAACCCAGACAGCTCAATCTTCCGTATCGTATCCTTCGCATGGGCCGGATTCGGCGCATCCTTCGGACCTCTTATGCTCTGCTCACTGTTCTGGAGAAAAACTAATCTCAAAGGTGCGGTTGCAGGCGTGCTCTCCGGAGGAATAATGATCTTCGTATGGAAGTTCCTCATCGCTCCTCTGGGCGGTGTATTCGGAATCTACGAACTGCTTCCATCCTTCGTATTTGGACTTATCGTAATCATCATCGTAAGCCTTGCTACAGGTGGACCTGATGAAGAAGTTGCCAAGAAGTTCGATGAAGTTATGGCAGTAAGAAAGAGCGGCATCAGCATTGCTGAAGATATCGCAAATGTAGAAAAATAGCTTATTAACTAAATTTTCCAGTCCTTCAAATTACAGAAAAACCGTCGGTGGTTTAATCCACTGACGGTTTTTCTGTTGTGTCTCAAAATCCTTCATCTTTCAAATTGCCCGGAAATGATACAGAGAAAAATACGAACAAATGTTTCAAAAAATTGTTGACATGGTCAGCAAGGTCTTCTATAATTCACATATCAAAAGAACAAACGTTCTGAACATACATTCTGAACAAATATTCGTAAACTGCACGGAGAGGTGATTATAATGAAGGCAGCAAACACAGCAATAGCAAGGAATAAGAGCCATAAGAGCATTAGAAATACTGTTCTCGTAATGACAGCGGTTATCCTCTTTATTATGATAGTTTTCAGTGCCTTTTCCGGTGTTGAATCAGACGCCTCCACTGCGGACACATACAGACAGGTGCAGGTATCTCAAGGAGAGACTCTCTGGGAGATTGCATCAGAATATAGCAGCAGTAATCAGGATGTTCGCACAACTGTAAAGGAAATATGCGAGATCAACGATATCCAGCCGGGAGATATCCAGGCAGGGGATACAATCTTCGTTCCGGTACAGTAAACGCGAAGATTAAATGACCTGCAACCATGTATTTCTGACAAATCCCATCTAAGTTACATATTTCAGAAATACTTTCCAAATATACAGCCGGCAGAGTGGTTGCTCTCAAGGGTCGGCGTTGCTCCTGAGCCTTGCATGCTGCATCCATGCAAGGCTTTACTTGTACAAATTACTTTACTTCTGGTTCAGGGTTTCCCGTATAATTTTTTCTACCAGGGGACGGCAGTTGCCACAGCTTGTTCCTGCTCCCGTTATTTTCTGTATATCGTTAAAAGTACGGGCACCTTCCTGTACAGCTTTTTCAATATCTGATTTGTAAACACTTACGCAGCCGCATATCAATTTGTCTTTCATTAATAATCCCCCTTGTTTTATAAACTTGATCAAATTAGTTAGATGTATTTTAGCATATGGCTTACTATTAGAAGATATAGTGAAGGTGTTAAAAATGCTAAAAAGAGGTTGAATTATATTTTGTAATCAACTACCATATTATAGGTATGTTTATGTTTAGAGCTATAAAAAATAAGAAGCTTTGGTACGATTGTGTTGGAATAAATAACTGGAGACTATCATGAAAGAGAAAATGTACTTTAACGACAATGAGGTCATCATGAATTTTGACCTAACGTATCCAGAAACAAAGACGGATCTGTTGAAATCAAGGGAGTTCCGCCGTTTTCTCGAACAGTATATGCAATATCTTGCAGCGAAGAACAGAAAGCTCTACGACTGGGCCAGGGCAGGTATGTCGGAGAAGAAAGCCATAGATGCTCTCAGCCGGTTTGCCCGTGCTTTAATTGTATTCGATTATAAAGAGATTAATGTTCAGTTTACTTATGATCCTGAAACAGCCCTGGAATTCGTTGAGCGCTGTTACGATTTCTGGAAAACTCACGAACGTTATTCTATTACTACAGACCGCCGCAGAGATGCCCAGTCTACATTCTTTGTAACGGCTGATGATCACTATAACAATCTTGTACTTTCCACATTCAGGCGCATAGAGCAGACATTAATGGGAAGGGCGAATAAGATCTATCGTCAGCAGCCTGCAGGAACAAACGCAGGCCTGGCACTGTACCGCAATGATTCTTTTACACTTGGAGATAATTACGATGCATTGCGTAAGGTAATGTTCATTGACGCCGTTATGCTGCGTACACCAATGATCCTTCATCCTAAGTCAAACAAACGTGAATGGGCATTTGAGGAGGTTGAAACAAATCCTATCTATTCTTTCAAGGGTAATTCTGAGGATTATTTCTGTTTCCCTGCTAAGGTGGGAGATCTGATGATTTTCATCTATTTCCACAGAGACTTCATGTCCAGCGGGGTATCCTGTGCAAACCTGTTTGAACTGGCTACAAAGAAGGAAACTGTAGGCAAGCCTGACTGCATTCTCATTTTTGGCAACGATGATGGTTTGAACAAATGTACTTTCTACCACGATGATGACATGGATCTGTGGGTAGGAAGTGTTACATATAATGAAAAAATTGATTACTTCGGTTACATGAAGAAGACTGTGCTGACTCTCCACAATGTGGCCATGATGGCCAAGGGGTGGCTGCCTATTCACGGAGCCTTTGTTAACATTACACTTAATGATGACAGGAGCAAGGGAATCTGTCTTATGGGAGATTCCGGGGCTGGTAAATCAGAGACTATTGAGACTCTGAAGAACCTTGGAAACGACAAGATCAAAAATATCGAGGTTGTGTTTGACGATATGGGAACTTTCCATATCGAGAACGGTCAGGTTTATGCGAAAGGCACAGAGATTGGTGCATTTGTACGGCTGGATGACCTGGATCCGGGCACTCCGTACCGTGACATGAACCGTTCAATCTTTTTCAACCCGGACAGGCCAAATGCCCGCGTTATTACACCGGCAGCACCATACTCTGTTGTTACCTCCAACCACAAGGTGGATCTCTTCGCTTATGCCAATAACTACGGCGATGGATTCGGACTTCGCAGGATTGAGGACCTGGAGGAAGCAAAGGGCATTTTCATCGAAGGCAAGAGAATGGCTAAGGGCACAACTCAGGAACAGGGACTTTCTAAGACATTCTTTGCAAATCCATTTGGACCTATGCAGCAGCAGGATCTGTGTGGAGGAATCATTGACCAGGTGTTTAACTGTCTGAAGGCTAATGGGGTCTTCGTTGGTGAAGTGTTTACTCATCTGGGAGTGGATCCGGAGAACAGCGAAGGTCTGGACAGAGCGGCACAGGATCTCCTGAGCTTTATTGAGGAAGAATAATATCCGGCAGAAATAAGGAGCCCGGTTATTAATCATAAAATCTAAACTGTGCTATAATGGCAACGATTTAAACATATATACTAAGAGGAGGGACAAGCAATGAAGATTGTTTTGATGGAGCCGCTGGGCATTTCCAAGGAAACCCTGGATAAGCTGTCAGCCACTCTTACTGATAAAGGTCATACCTTTAAGGCATATGATAGTGTAACTACTAATACAGAAGAAATGATAAAAAGAGCAGAAGATGCAGAAGTGCTGATAATAGCAAATCATCCTCTGCCGGGAGAAGTAATCAGGGCTGATAAGAACTTGAAACTTGTTTCAGTTGCTTTTGTTGGTATTGATCACGTTGACGTTGAGGCATGTAAGGAGAAGGGGGTTCTGATTTCCAATACTGGTGGATATTGTGACGATGCTGTTGCAGAACTTGCTATTGGACTGACACTGGACTGCCTGAGAAATATTACAGAGTGCAATGCAGCTGTTCAGGCAGGTAAGGGTAAAGGAAATCTTGCAGGTCATGAGCTGGCTGGAAAGACTGTAGGAATAATAGGAACCGGGGCTATCGGCCTGAGAACTGCGGCTATTTTCAAGGCTTTCGGATGCAAGCTTATCGGATACAGCAGAAGTGAGAAGACTGCTGCTAAGGCACTGGGCCTTGAATATATGCCACTTCATGATGTAATGGCTAAGGCTGATATTATTTCTGTTCATACTCCTCTGACAAACCAGACTAAGGGACTCATAGGAAAAGATGAAATCGCAGCTATGAAAGAGGGCGCCATTATAATCAACACATCAAGAGGTCCGGTTATTGAAACAGAAGCTCTTGCAAAGGCCTTGAGAGAAGGCAGAATCAAAGCAGGAGTTGATGTATTCGAGAAAGATCCACCGCTGCCTGCAGATCATCCGCTTTTGGGAGCACCAAACCTTGTATGCACTCCACATGTGGGCTTCGATACAAGAGAGTCCATTGACAGACGTGCTGACATGGTCTTTGAGAACGTAATATCATGGATGGAAGGTAAGCAGATCAGGAAAATGCTGTAGGAATTCAGCCTGTTAAGTTGCTGGAATCACCAGCAATCTCCAGCAATCTACGGAAGTTTTTTATAGAGATTTCTATGAATTGCTCCAAAATAAATTATTAAATTGCAAATGAAAATCCGCACCGGGTCCCCAGACCTGAATGCGGATTTTTGTTTTTTAAAGTTTTTAATTCAATATTGACTATAAGGAATCAGCTTACCACTGCTCTTTGTGGACCTTATCGCATGGGAATACAGGCATAGCCTTTGCCTCTGGCTGCTCATCTACATGGCCGAGAACCAGAAGTGCTTCTACCTTCATGTTTTCAGGTGCGTTGAGCTTTGAATTTACAAATTCCTCTGCACTTACTCCCTCCTGGTTAGAAGGACGGAGACGGAGCTGGAGCCATACACCACCCAGGCCCTGATCTGCTGCAGCCAGAAGCATGTAGCTCATTGCAATAGAACTGTCTTCAATATAAGTGTCAGTCTTGCTTGAGTCGGAATAAACTGCAACAGCAACATTTGCAGTTTCAAGCATCTTTGCGCCTCCCTTGCGGCAGTCAACAAGATCCTTAAGAGTATTCTGGTCTCTTACTACCACGAACTCCCAAGGTCTGAGGCCCTTGCCGTTAGGAGCCAGCAGGGCTGCTGACAGTACATTGTTCAGTTCTTCATCTGTAACCGGCTGATTATTGTATTTACGTACGCTGCGACGATTCTGCATAGCATTCAGTACACTCATCTCAATACTTCCTTTCGTTTTATGATTTGTTTTAGTAAGTCCTTTCCTTACGGCCCTATTGTACCACGATTGCTAAAAACTGGTTGAAAAATTTCCAAAAAAATCCAATTCCATACCAATATTTTCAAGACTGATGGTGGTCAAAACACATTTTTCAAAATTTCTGCCCCATGTCTATATCATAGCAGATTTTCAAGGGCCCACCAGATTCCTGTAAGGGTATCTATGCCTGAGGAGTGTCCTATTGCCAGGAAAGACTGGAGAATCTTATCTGACTGAGATTTTCGGGCTTCCGGTGATCCATTTTCAGAGCACAGCCATTGGTACAGTGATATGACTGGAACACTGAATTGATTATCAAGAGCACATTTAATAAAAGCCATGCTTATTTCATTGGTGTTCTGTAAATTCAGGCTGAGGGAATTTCGTATTTGTTCAACAATGTCCTGATTAAAAGCCTCTGGAAAAGCAGAAAATGCAGAGAGCATACCAGTAATAAAGTCGTCACCGCTGGGGGTCAGCCCTGTTCCCACTCCAATGAGGGAGGAAATGGCTTCAGCTGCAGCCTCGGTTCTGCCACAATGAATATAAGTTATGACTGCTTTGAGCTTTTGCTTTACATATGACAGTACCAGGTCATCGGGGGCTTTTGCAGGATCGGTCAAAAAAGAAAATCCGCCCCGGTGTGCTTTTTCGATTATAGATTTTATGAGATGTTTTATATCAGCATTGAAATTGTACTTATTTAAATACCCGTCGTACACAGCCGTAGAAGCATCAAAGGTGATAGTTGTTTTTCCTATAACAATGTTGTTTTCTTCAAGGACTATCTCCTGACCTTCGTGTGCATCAAGATCACGGATTTCAGTTGAGTTTAATGGAAGTATGACGCTTATGGGTGAAACAGGGGAGCCCTTAACTTGCAAGGCTATAAGCTGCCCGTCAATCATGAGGTTTATGGTTCTTTCGTAGGCGGAGTGGACGAAGAAATGATTGTCCGGGGAAGTGCCTGTTCTGGTTATTTCGTTCAATTTATTCAAAACAAATAACGAAGTTTGTTGAACTTTTATCATAGCCGAGCCTCACTTCTTTTAAATAATTGTTGTAATATAACAAAGCCTATCGGATACATTATATATAGGGACAAATACCTTTATCAACTCACATTTTATGCCGTAAAATATAATACAAAAAAACAATTTTAAATTCATCAAGTTATATTGAAGATTGCTACTTGGTAATGGTATTATTGAACCCATGAAGAGACACTAAAATTGGTTGACCACTTTTCTAAAGGTGGATTGCCATAACAAAGCTTCATCAGAATTATTTTACTTCTGCACATGTGACTTGCTATGGTCACAGGGGAGGGTAGCTATGTATGATTTACTGATTAAGAACGGCCGGGTTGTAACGCCTGAGCTTGTTCAGGAAGCAAATGTTGCTGTCAAAGACGGCAAGATTGCTGCCATTCTGTCCTGGGGTGACGAGCCTGAAGCTGTAAAAGTAATTGACGCAGCAGGAAAGGAAGTTTTCCCTGGAGCAATTGACACTCACGCTCACCTGAATGATCCGGGGTATGAGTGGAGGGAAGACTACGAGCATGGAACGGCTGCAGCTGTTGTAGGAGGATACACAACAGTTATTGATATGCCTCTCCAGAACGAGCCGGCTCTCACAACACCAGAGATCTTCGATGCCAAGCTGGCAAAAGTTCAGCCTAATGCATATTCTGATTTTGCATTTTGGGGCGGACTTGTTCCATCTAATTTCGATCAACTGAAGGGCCTTGACGAAAGAGGTGTAATCGCATTTAAGTCTTTCCTCGGACCTGTATCGCCTGACTATTCACCGCTAACATACGGACAGGCTTACCAGGCAATGAAGATCATCAAGGAGTTTGGCGGAATGGCCGGATTCCACTGCGAAGATTTTGCAATGATCAAGGAAGGTGAGAAGGCTCAGAAAGAAGCAGGAAATCTCAACTGGAGGGGATTCCTGGATTCAAGAACACCAGCTTCCGAGGTTGTGGCAACAGAGGCTGTAATCGAAATCGCCAAGGAACTGGACTGCCGTGCTCACATTTGCCACGTAAGCCATCCTGCAGCAGCAGAGAAGGTATATGAGGCACAGCTGGACGGATATGAAGTTTCTGCTGAGACCTGCGGTCACTACCTGGCATTTACTGAAGACGATGTACTGGAGAACGGTCCTCTGTTCAAGTGTGCACCTCCTCTCAGAACTCATGATGACGTTGAAGCTATGTGGGAGTACGTTGAGGCAGGAGTCTTCTCTGGACTGGCATCTGACCACTCTCCTTGCTCATACGAGGAGAAGTACAGCGAAATTCTCGGACAGAAGATTGAGAACGTATTTGATGTATGGGGAGGAATCAGCGGAATCCAGAGCTGTGTTCAGGCCATCTATTCCGAGGGCGTTGTAAAGCGCGGCGTTGATCCCACAGTTCTGGCTAACGCATGGGCTAAGCTGCCTGCTGAAGCTTTCCATATTTACGGAAAGAAGGGCGACATTAAGGTTGGATTCGATGCTGACCTGATCATCATAGATCCTGACAAGGGGTGGGAGATCACATCTGATTCCCTGTATTACGTAAACAAGATTTCAGCATTCGTTGGCATGAAGGGCAAAGGCCTGCCTGTTGCAACTTTTGTAAGAGGAGAGCTCATGGCAGAGAATGGCAAGCTGGTTGGACAGAAGGGAACAGGCCAGCTGGTTAAGAGATTGTTTTAATAATTACTATTATCAAGGAGAAACAATAAATGAGTATTGTAGACAACAAAGTCCTGGATCCGAAGCTTTCTGCAGGTGTTGATGCAGATCTTCAGCCTACTAAAGAAAGAATCATGGGATCCCTTTCTTACACAGCATCATTCCTTGGAGGCTGTGTATCAATCGGTACTTTCTCCATGGGATCAGCACTTATAGGTGTGCTCACAATCCCTCAGGCGGTCCTGGCCATGGCCATCGGATGCCTTGTAATCGCTGTTGCCCTGGTGCTCATCGGCAATGCCGGCCATAAGTATGGAATGCCATATGTAGTTCAGCTTAGATCAAGCTTCGGTGTTACAGGTGTAAAAGTTCCTGGCGTGCTGAGAGGTGTGCCGGCCATTGTATGGTTCGGTTTCCAGTCATGGGTAGGTGCAGGAGCCATAAACAGCTGCTTCAAGATTCTGTGGGGATTTGACAATCTTCCGCTGATCTTCGGACTGTTCACCATCCTTCAGGTTGCACTGGCAATCAAGGGTTTCCACGGAATCAAGTGGCTTGAGAATTTCTCATGCGTGTTCATCGTAGTAATTCTTGCATACATGTTGTATGTAGTAAAAACAAAGTTCGCTGTGGACATCAGCGCTTCCTTTGCAGATGTAAAGGGTACATGGGGAATGCCTTTCTGGGCAGCCACCACATCATTCCTGGGAATTTATTCCACAATGATTATCAACGCTTCCGACTATTCCAGAAACCTTAAGGAGAACATCGGACCAGTAAAGACAGGTTCTATTTACACAATTGCTATCCTTCCTGTAACACTGTTCATGGGACTTATCGGACTTCTGGTAACGGCAGCTACAGGTAATTCCGACCCTGTAGTTGTATTCTCAACAACAATGGGAAGTAAGTTCCTGACTGTAGTAACACTGCTGTTCATTGCATTTGCTCAGGTTACAACAAACGTACTGAACAATATCGTTCCTCCTGCATATGTGCTGATGGAGTCCTTCAAGATGAAGTGGTCTCACGCTACCGTTCTGGTTGGAGTGCTTTCAGTATGTGTAATGCCTTGGAAGCTGGTTACAGCAGATTCTGCAGCTGGCCTTTCAATGTTCACAAAGATCTATTCCGCATTCCTGGGACCTATCTTTGCTGTAATGGTTGTGGACTACTACTTCCTCCGCAAGAGCACCCTTGATGTTAATACACTTTATGATAAGACAGGCCCATTCAAGGGAGTCAACTGGGCAGCAATTATTGCCATCACAGTTGGAGCACTGGTATCTGTATTCGTTGTAGACCTTTCATGGTATGTGAGCCTCATACCTACAGGCCTGGTTTACTACATACTCATGAAGAAGATGCCTGCTGCTGAAAACTTCAGAAAAGGAACTATTTTCGAAGAGTAGTCTGCTGACCGGATTTAATGCATTTTAACCGGTAAAATAAATTTTCTATCCTGCAGAGAGCTGCGAATCCGGCTCTCTGCACCTTAAAAGCAATATGGAGGATTAGATATGTATGATCTAATTATCAAGAACGGCAAATTAGTTACACCTGACAGAATCTATGCTGCAGATATTGCTGTACAGGATGGCAAGTACGCTGCATTCCTGGCACCTGGATCAGACGCTGAGGCAAAGGAAGTAATCGATGCTGAAGGAAATCTGGTTTTCCCGGGAATCATCGACTGCCACGCACATCTGAACGAGCCTGGATTCGAGTACAGAGAGGATTTTGAGACAGGATCAAGGGCAGCTGCAGTAGCCGGATGCACAACGCTGATCGACATGCCTCTCAACAACGATCCATCTCTGATGAACAAAGAAATTTTTGACCTTAAGATGGGCAAGATCAGCAAACATTCTTATGTTGATTTCGGACTCTGGGGCGGAATCGTCGGAGACTTTGATGACGATCCTGATTCAGTACACAACAACCTGGCAGACTTGATTGATCTGGAGAAGGCTGGCGTTGCTGCATTCAAGGGGTTCACTTGTCCAAATGGGCCTTTGTTCCCTACAGTAAATATGGGAAATGTCCGTGAAGCACTTGAGATTCTCAAGCCTTATAACGCACTTTGCGGATTCCACTGTGAGGAGTACGGCCAGGTTCTTGAAAGAGAAAAGAAGGCAAAGGCAAAGACTGACATGTCCAGAGAAGAGAAGATCAGAGCCTTCCTGGACTCTCACGATGTATGGACTGAGTATGTGGCTACTAAAAATGTTATCGACATGGCAAGAGCAACAGGCGGAAGAGTCCACATCTGCCATGTAAGCCATCCGATGGTTGCTCAGGTTGTTAAGGATGCACAGCACGAAGGTCTTCCTATTACAGCTGAGACCTGTCCTCACTATCTTGGATTCACAGAGGATTTCGTTTTCGAGAAGGGAGCACCTGCTAAGTGCACTCCTCCAATGAGAACTAAAGAGGATATGGAAAAGCTCTGGGACTACGTTCTTGATGGAACACTTTCCTGCGTAGGCAGCGACCATTCTCCAGCTGCTGACGAAGAGAAGGATAACGAAACAAGAGATATCTGGCAGGCATGGGGTGGCCTTAATGCAATTCAGTTCTTCCTGCCAATGATGTTCGATATGGTAGTGCACCAGAAGAAGTTGAGCCCAAGTCTCATTGCAAAGGTTATGGACTACAACCCTGCAAAGATCTTCGGATTCTACGGACAGAAGGGTGCCTTCGAAATCGGTTTCGATGCTGACGCTGTTATCCTCGATCCTGAAAAATCCTGGAAGGTTGAGCAGGAGAAGCTCTTTACAAAGGGCCATGTAACATGCTTCGATGGTCTTGAAGGAAAAGGAGCCCCGACATGCACTGTTATTCGCGGCCGCGTTGTTGCAAAGGACGGAATGTATCTGGAAGATGCAAAGGGCTACGGAGAGTATGTAACACCTGTAAAATAACAGGTATTTAAACTAAGGAGAACAATTAATGAGCACAGAAAACAAAAACGTGAACACCCCTGCATCAGAGGGTGAAAGCATTAGGCCAATTCCTTGGGAAAAACGTACTATGAGCTGGGGCTCAAACACCATGCTCTGGCTTGGTGGATGTATTTCCATCGGAACCCTGGCAATGGGTTCTGCACAGCTTGAGACAGGCCTTAACCTTCTTCAGCTGTTCCTGGCGGTACTGATCGGATCAACTATTCTTGTAGTTGGTATAGCAATGAACGACCAGTTCGGTTACACAACTGGTGCACCTTATTCAATCCATCTGAAGAGTGCTTACGGAACAAAGGGTAACATTCTTCCATCAATGATCAGAGGTCTTCCTGCAATCGTATGGTATGGCTACCAGACATGGCTGGGTGGAGCTGCAATCAACAACATTTCAAAGCTCCTCTTTCACTATGACAACATCTGGCTGTTCTTCATTCTTTTCCAGGTTGTTCAGATTCTTCTGTCAATCAAGGGATTCAAGGGTGCAAAATGGGTAGGAAACATCGGCGGCACAGTTATTGTAATCGCAATGTTCTATCTCCTTTACATCTGCGTAACAACTCAGTGGGATGTTATTTCTGCAAACCTGATGCACAAAACAGGCACATGGGGACTTCCTTTTGTTGCATCTATAATCGCTTTCTTCGGTAACTCTACAACAGTAATGCTGAATGCTTCTGACTACTCCCGTGAGATGAAGAAGGGCTACAGCGCTCCTGTACGTGGCTTCTCATACTTCATGGCAATGGTTCCTGCAACTGTAATGCTGGGAGTTATTGGTGCAATGGCATCAACAGCAACTGGAATTGCAAACCCTATTAACGCATTTGCCGAGATGGTAGATAACAAGGTAGTACTGGTTGTAACACTGGCATTCATCATCTTTGCACAGCTGTCAACAAACCTGGCAAGTAACGTAATTCCGCCTGCATATGTATTCATGGACGTTTTCAAGATGAAGCACAAGACAGCAGTAGTTCTCATCGGAGTTCTTGCTGTTGCTACATGCCCATGGATTCTTACAAACGACAAATCTGCAGCAGGACTTTCACTGTTCGTAAAGATTTACTCTGCATTCTTCGCTCCAATCTTTGCAATTCTTATTGTAGATTTCTTCATTCTGCATAAGAGACATTTCACAAAGGAGCAGCTGGATGATCTGTATGATCCTGAAGGTTCCAAGAAGGGTGTCAACATGGCAGCAATTATTGCTACTATTGTTGGATGCATTATCGGACTGGTAAACGTAAACCTGTCCTTCTTCACTGCAACTATTCCAACTGGTGTTGTTTACTACCTGTTGATGAAGAACATGAAATCATGTGAGAATTTCAGAAAGGGAACTACACTTGAGAAGTAGTATTTCATTTCCGGAATATGAATAGTGGAATGAGTAATGATTTCCAAGTAAAAAGCAGGGGCCTGGCCCCTGCTTTTTTCGTTTTACAAATGCTTCTCGATAAATAAAGAAGTTCTGTCCAGCAGCTCTGCTGTTTCCGGATTGTCTGTGTTCCTGTCAAAATCGTGCTCAGGAATGGAAACTATGAATTTTTCAGGCCTGTATTTATTGGAAAAGGCGATGAATTCACTGTATGGCACGTCTGTGTCACCTGAGCTGTGGGCTGCAAATACGGGGGCAGGAAGCTGATCAACGGCGCGCAGAGTGTAGTAAAGGAAAAAGTATTTATCCCTGCCTTCATAGATCAGATCCTTCCATTTACCCGTTTGTCTTGCATATACATAGGTGCTGTAATATTCATCCAGGGATCCGCTGTATACAATCTTTTCTTCAGTTATCTTTGTGAGGTCTTCAGGTACAGCTGGCAGCTGGCAGTAGAAAGAGCTTTTTGCATCATACCATCCGTCGTTCAGAAAACCATAACCGTAATACGAAATTATTCCGTTCAGGCTTACCGTCAGTTTATTGCTGGAAGATGCCAGAAGAACGAGGTAGGCTCCTGCCGAACGTCCCCAGAGGAAAAGGGGAACGCTTTTGTCTGTTCCGGATATTTCATAGGCTTTGTTAATGGAATCTATGACATCTTCCAGTATTAAATCCATCTTCGCCTGAGGTGCCAGGGGATAGTCGATGGCAAGTATGGCATATCCATGGCCGGTAAGTTTCTGCAGGTGCATTTCCGGCAGATCTCCAGGTGTTCCATATAAGAGTCCACCACCGTGGATGTAGACAATAAGGGCCTCTATATTACCAGAATCAGGAGTATAGAAAATAAAATTTCTGGAATCTGCATCAGCTCCTGTTTTATATCCTTCACTTATAACCGGAATAATTTTAGTGTTCACTTTCCTTACCTCGCAATCTAGTATGTTAAAATTTTAATGCAATAATTTTTTCACAATTCTTCTTCCCGCACTCCATGCATAAAAAAAGAATATTTTAATTTCTAAAAGATATTCATTATTCTTTGTGCAAAATGGGCGGGAATACAGGAAGTTTGTCTAATTCAATTGAAATATCCCGTTTCCAGCCAAACTTTCTATGAAATTATATAATAATGTTAAAAAATTTTCTAAGATGGTTTTGGCTTAATATTAATACAATATAAATGCATTGAAATTAAAAAAATAGCCTTGAAAAATTGGTTGAAAGGTGGTTAAATACAAACTGAAAATTGGTTGAAAAGTATTAATCATTTTTCTTGACGTAGTTATTAATTTAATGGCATAGGGAAGAGAGGTAAACTTCATGAGCTATTTGAACAATAATACTGGTTACAGAAAGACACTGCTGGACACAAGATCTGTTTATAAGAAGGACAATTTCGTAATTCTTGAACCAGACGGCCTTGTAAAGAACGCTATTCCAGGATATGAGAACTGCGATACAACAATTCTCGGATCTCCTGAGATGGGTGCAAAGTTCGCTGATTACATTTCAACCGTTCATCCAGGTGGAAAGAACAACAAGATCGGTGGAGACGGAATCGAGGCATTCCTGTATGTTATCAGCGGAGAGCTGACAGTAAAGAATGCTGACGAGGAAGCAACACTTAAAGAGGGCGGTTACATCTATACACCAGCTGATAAGCCTTTCTGCTTCGAGAACAAGAGCGACAAAGATGCTTTCGTTTATATCTACAGAAAGAGATATGCAGCTATCGACGGTCTTTCAGCTCACACAGTTGTTGGAAACATCAATGACGTTGAGTGGATGGATTATGAGGGAATGACAAACTGCCAGAGCAAGGATTTCCTGCCTTCAGCTAAGGATCTGGGATTCGATATGAACATGCACATCCTGAAGTTCAACCCAGGTGCTTGCCACGGATACATCGAAACACATATCCAGGAGCACGGAATGTACTTCCTGCAGGGCAAGGGAATGTACAGACTGGACGATGAGTGGATTCCACTTCAGAAGGGTGACTATGTATTCATGGACTCCTATGTTCCACAGGCTTGCTACGGCGTAGGAACTGAGGACTTCATCTACATCTACTCAAAGGATTGCAACAGAGACGTTGAGCTGTAGGTTTTAACAATAAGAGACATTGTTTGAACAGGTTCGTGTCAGGGATGCGGACCTGTTTTTTAAGAAAATTTCATTAACTGCGAATTTGCGGAGGTATATTAAGTGAAATTATCAAGAGAAGAGCTTAAGGGCCTGATGAAGAACAAGCTTATGCAGGCTGGTCTGCACGAGGATGATGCAGAGACTACATCAGAGATTCTTACATGGGCTCATGAAAGAGGATATTACTCCCACGGTGCTGTAAGAGTTGAGTACTACAGTGAGAGAATCGCAAAGGGTGGTATTACTGTAGAGCCGAAGATGACATGGAAGGAAACTGGCCCGTGCTCCGGAATCCTTGATGGTGACAATGGTATCGGATTCAGTGTTGCTAAGAAGGGAATGGAAAAGGCCATTGAGATGGCTAAGAAAAACGGAGTAGCAGTTGTTGGTATGGCTAATCTGTCACATTCCGGATCTATCGGTTATTATACAGAAATGGCAGCAGATGAGGGACTTCTTGCAATTTCCTTCTGCCAGTCAGATCCAATGGCAGTTCCTTATGGCGGCGCTGAGCCATATTACGGCACAAACCCTATTTCTTTCTCAGCTCCATCAGCTGACGACAGAAAGGTAGTCTTCGATATGGCTACAACAGTTCAGGCCTGGGGCAAGATTCTTGACAAGAGATCAAAGCATCAGGAAATCCCTGCAGACTGGGCAGTTGATGAGAATGGTGCTCCTGTAACTGATCCTCACAAGGTTAACGCCCTTAATCCTATAGCAGGTGCAAAGGGATACGGCCTGATGATGCTTGTAGATGTATTCTCCGGAATTCTCCTGGGAGTTCCATTCGGCGGACATGTAAGCTCAATGTATCATGACCTTTCTGAAGGCAGAAGACTGGGTCAGATGCACATTGTAATGGATCCTGACAGATTCGTTGGTGCAGATGCATTCAAGGCTGCAATGTCACAGTGCCTGGATGAACTTGATGCAATGAAGCCGGCTCCTGGATTCGACAAGGTTAACTATCCTGGCGAGAGAGCTAAGGCAAGAATGGAGAAGGCATATGCAACTGGCGGCCTTGATGTTGCAGACGAGCTGGTTGAGTACCTGAAGGGCGATGCAGTTCACTTCAACAGATACGATCACAAGAACAGATTTGCTGACTAATTACAAGGGAGAAATTAAATGCTGAAGACAATTGTAAAAGCCGGAAGCTACCATGATTCAGTTACCCTGATGCTTCTCACCAACGCTGTTTCTACAGTCGAAGGTGTCAAGAAGGTTTCCATCATGATGGCAACACCTGCTAACAAGGATATTTTTAAGCAGAGCGGACTTGAGACAGAGGAACTGATGAACGCTACAGCAAATGACATGGTAGTCGTTGCAGATGTAGACGATGACAGCGTTCTTGATGCTCTTATGGATAAAGTTGACGAGTACTTCGCAAAAGAAGCTAACGCAAACAAGAAGAGCGAAGGAAACAAGTCAGCAAAGAGCTGGGAGCAGGCACTGAACCAGATGCCAGATGCAAACCTGGCAGTTATTTCCATCCCTGGAGCTTATGCTGCTCTTGAGGCAGATAGAGCACTGGATGAGGGCATGAACGTATTCATGTTCTCTGACAATGTAACTATTGAGGATGAGAAAAAGATCAAGGATAAGGCTCACGAGAAGGGACTTGTTGTAATGGGTCCTGACTGCGGTACTGGAATCATCCAGAGTGTTCCGATTGCATTCACAAATACAGTAAATCCTGGTCCTATTGGCATCATTGGTGCATCTGGCACAGGAATCCAGGAGCTGACAACAATCATAGACAGACTTGGAGAGGGTGTTACAAACGCCATTGGTACTGGTGGACGTGACCTTTCCGAGGAGGTTGGCGGAACTACAATGATGGATGTCATTGACGCTATGGAGAAAGACCAGACTGTGAAGGTTCTGGTAGTTATCTCCAAACCACCGGCAAAGGACGTAAGAGACAGAATTGCTGCAAGACTGAGCGTTTATAGCAAGCCTGTTGTATGCCTGTTCCTTGGTGAGAAGCCTGAGTATTATGAGGAAGGCCTGTATCAGACATATACTCTTGATGAATGCGCAAGACTTGCAGTCAGCCTGGTAAGAGGTCAGAAGGTTCCTGAAGGAAAAGTTGACTGTGACAGATCCAGATTCTTCAAGGCTGAGGATAAGAAGACAATCAAGGCTTATTATTCCGGCGGTACTCTTGCAGGGGAAGCTGCAATGATGATCAAGGATGCTCTGAAGATCACAGACAACACTCACGAAGATGGATTTAAGCTTAACCACGACGGACATGTTGTAATCGACCTGGGTGACGATATGTACACACAGGGCAAGCCTCATCCAATGATCGACCCAACCAAGAGAGTTGAGTGCATGGAAGAAGCAATGGACGATCCAAGCACAGGTGTCATTCTCTTTGATGTTGTTTTGGGATATGGTTCTCACGACGACATGGCAGGCGCTCTTATTCCTGCAGTTGAGACCCTCAAGAAGAAGGCTGCTGAGCAGAACAGAGAGATCTTCTTCGTAGCTGAGGTATGCGGAACAAGAAATGACTATCAGGGATACGATGAGTCCGTTAAGAAGCTTCAGGATGCCGGCGTTATCGTAGCTGAGACAAACAAACTGGCAGTTGAAACTGCAATTGAAGCAGTTGGCTACAAGTTCACAGAGGAGCCAAAGGAGATTCGTCCTAAGAAGGTAAGAGATTTTACTCCTGCAGAGCCATCAGAGAAGCTGCTTTCAATGCTTTCCAACAAGCCAAAGGTTATCAACATTGGTCTGAAGAGCTTTGCAGAGGTTACTGCTAAGTTCGGATGCGATGTGGTTCAATACGACTGGATGCCACCTGCAGGCGGAAACATTGAGCTGATCAAGGCACTCAGTTTCCTGAGAAACTATGAAGGCTTTGATATTGACGAGGCAAACCGCAAGGTTATCGCCAAGGTAGTTGCTGCTCAGCCAGTACTTAAGGACAACGTTCCTGCTATGGATGTAATTCCTCAGCTTAATGAGAACAATGGCAGAGTAATTCTCCACGCAGGTCCGCCAATTGAGTATAAGGATATGCCTGCAACAGTTCAGGGCTCTTGCGTAGGTGCTGTTCTGTTTGAGGAGTGGGCAGACAATGAGGCAGATGCCCGTAAACTCCTGGAGTCCGGCGAAATCAAGTTCATTCCATGCCACCACTGCAATGCAGTAGGTCCTATGGGAGGAATTACAACTCAGCACATGCCTGTATTCGTTGTACAGAACGAGACAGATGGAAACTACGCTTACTGCCAGATGAACGAGGGTATCGGAAAAGTTCTGAGATTCGGTGCTTATTCTGAAGAGGTAATAAACAGACTGAGATGGATGAGAGACGTTCTTGGACCAACTCTGGGAAGAGCCATCAGAAGCATTGACGGCGGACTTAGAGTTAATCCGCTGATCGCTAAGGCTATTGCCATGGGCGATGAGTTCCACCAGAGAAATATTGCTGCTTCTCTCTGCTTCCTGAAGGAAATGGCTCCAATCATCACTGATATGGATATGCCAGAGGATGAGAAGTCACAGGTTATCAAGTTCCTGGCTGACACAGACCAGTTCTTCCTGAACATCATGATGGCTACTGGCAAGTCTATCATGGATGGTGCAAGGACTCTGACAGAGGGTACTGTTGTTACTGCAATGTGCAGAAACGGAGTAAACTTCGGTATCAGAATTGCAGGAATGGGCGATGAGTGGTTCACAGGACCTGTTAACACACCACAGGGTCTGTACTTCACAGGTTATGACGGTGATGACGCTTGTCCTGATATTGGAGACAGTGCTATTACAGAGACTGTAGGTGTAGGCGGAATGGCAATGATCGCTGCTCCTGCTGTAACAAGATTTGTAGGTGCAGGCGGATATGAGGACGCTCTGAACACATCTAACGAGATGACAGAGATTACCATTGACAGAAATCCTAACTACATTATTCCTAACTGGAACTTCACAGGTACCTGCCTTGGAATTGATGCAAGACTGGTTGTTGAAAAGGGTATTACTCCAGTAATCAATACCGGTATCGCACACAAGATTGCCGGATTCGGACAGATTGGTGCCGGAACAGTACATCCGCCAATCGAAGCATTTGAAAAGGCTGTACTTGCTTA
This sequence comes from Allobaileyella intestinalis, assembly GCF_009695865.1. Taxonomy (GTDB): domain Bacteria; phylum Bacillota; class Clostridia; order Peptostreptococcales; family Anaerovoracaceae; genus Allobaileyella; species Allobaileyella intestinalis. The sequence goes on from NZ_VUNB01000004.1 coordinate 128,320, forward strand.
TGCCAAGAAACTCGGATATGAAGGTTAAGGGAGTTTACAGGTAAAATAACAAGTAATTTAACGGCCTGAGAGATCAGGCCGTTACTATTATCACAGAATATCAAGGGGGATATTTTCATGGCAAAAAAAATTGTCATAGCGCTGGGTGGAAACGCACTTGGCAATACAGTAGATGAGCAGAGAAAGGCAGTTGCTCATACTGCGGAAGTAATCGTAGATCTGATTGAAGAAGGCCACGATCTCATCGTTACACATGGAAACGGACCACAGGTGGGAATGATTCAGAAAGCCATGGATGCTCTTACAGCATCAGATGCTAAATATGGAAGAGTTCCTCTGCCTACAAGCGTAGCAATGTCTCAGGGTTACATTGCAATCGACCTTCAGAACGCCATCAAGTACGAGCTGAAGAAGAGAGGTATTGACAAGAAGGTATCTTCAATTATTTCTCAGACAATAGTAGATCCTGAGGATGATGCATTTAAGAATCCAACTAAGCCAATCGGCAGCTTCATGACAAAGGAAGAAGCTGATAAGCTGGCTGCAGAAGGCGTCTCTGTAGTAGAGGACTCAGGAAGAGGATATCGTAAGGTTGTAGCTTCTCCAATGCCTCTCAGAATATGTGAGCTGGGAACCATAAGAACTCTTGCTGATGCCGGTCATGTAGTTATTACTTGCGGCGGCGGCGGAATCCCTGTGTTCGATAAAGGCGGAAAACTGGTAGGTGCTGAAGCAGTAATTGACAAGGATAATGCATCCAGCCTTCTGGCCAGAGAGCTGGGAGCAGATTACCTTGTAATCCTCACAGCTGTTGAAAAGGTTGCCATTAACTTTGGTAAGGAGAACCAGGAATGGCTCTCTGATCTGACTATTGAACAGGCAAAGAAATATATTGACGAGGAGCAGTTTGCCAAGGGTTCAATGCTTCCTAAGGTAGAGGCTGCTATCCGCTTTGCAGAGTCAGGCGAAGGCAGAAATGCCCTCATCACCCTCCTTGAGAAGGCTAAAGAAGGAATTAATGGAGAAACAGGAACTGTCATTCACAAATAGTTCCTGCCAATTCACTAAATCATCTGTAAAATTCACGGGAGTTATTTAGAAATGAACATACCTGTTAATTTCGCGATGTGGGGCATGGCGTTTTTACCTATCATCGTATTAATAGTATTAATGATCAAGTTCCACTGGGGTGCTACAGAGGCAGCCCCAGTTGGTTTGCTTGTAACGATTTTTTCTGCCATGACGTTCTATAAGGCACCAGCCCATCTGGTTGCCGTAGAGAGTGCAAAAGGCGTATGGAGTTCCCTGGTTATTCTTCTGATCATCTGGACTGCAATACTGCTTTATCAGGCAGGAGAGGAAGCAAACGCTTTTCTTGTTATAAAGAATGAGCTCAGCAAACTCATACCCAATGAGCTTCTTCTCATACTGGCTCTTGGCTGGGTTTTTGTAAGCTTCCTTCAGGGAATCACCGGTTTTGGCGTTCCAGTAGCAGTAGTTGCTCCACTTCTTATAGGACTTGGAGTTAAGCCAATATATGCTGTTGTGATTTCCCTTCTGGGCCAGGCCTGGGGAAATACTTTTGGAACACTGGGAGCAGCCTGGGATGCACTGGCTGATTCAGCCGGATTGAACAAGGGCAGTGAGGAATACTTCAAGGCTGCTTTCTGGGCAGCAGTTTTCCTTCTGGCATGGGATGTTATTACTGGTATCATCATCTGCTGGTTCTATGGAAAAGGAAAAGCCGTTAAAAGAGGACTTCCGGCTGTCCTTGTAATCAGCATCATCGGAGGCGGCGGAGAGTTGATTCTCAGCCAGATAAACACAACCCTCAGCAACTTCATACCTGCAGTTATTGCTCTTGTAGTTGTTATGCTTCTTGGCAGAATGAAGATATACAATACAGAGTGGAAGATTGATGAGTCACCGATTATGGACAGGGATAAAACTGAAATCCAGGAGGAAAGTAATGTTCCTGAAGACATGTCTCTGTTTCAGGCATTCCTGCCATATCTGCTGCTGTCAGTTATGACACTGGTTGTTCTTGCGGTGCCTTCTATCAACCACGCTCTTGGCAGTATTCAAATTGGAATTACCGTGCCAGAAACCCGTACAGGATATGGTATAGTAAATGCAGCCAGCAATAACTATTCTCCAATTGCTATCTTCACTCAGGCAAGTATGTTCCTTTTCCTTGCGGCAATTATCGCCCTTGTTTATTACAAGAAAAAGGGATGGATTAAAGAAGGTGGAGTCAAGAACGCTTTTGGAAACTCAATTGCTATGACTATGCCTTCCGGAATGGCCGTTATTGGACTGGTAATAATGTCCAAGATTATGGGAGGAACAGGCCAGACCGTGGTTTTGTCACAGGGAATTGCAAACGTTCTTGGAAGCAAGTATCTGCTCCTTGCACCGTTTGTAGGACTCCTTGGAACATTTATGACAGCAAGCAACATGAGCTCAAACATTTTGTTTGGAGGATTCCAGGTTACTACAGCAAATCTTCTTAATGTTTCAGCCCCGGGAGTACTTGGTGCTCAGACTGCCGGCGGAGCTATCGGTTCTGCTGTCAGCCCAAGTAAAATTATTCTTGGAACTACTACTGCCAACATTCTTGGCAGAGAGGGTGAAGTTCTCAGAATCATGCTTGCAATTACAATTCCGGCAACTATCCTGATCGGAGCTTTCCTGTTCATGGTGTTTGGACTGTAGGAGGTGCTGTATGGAGAAGTCTAATTTCTGGAAAACTAAAGCTGGTGCGCTGACCATCGGTTTTATAATTGCAATGATAAGCTTTGTTGTCACTTTAGTCGGCATAAAAATGAATTCTGAGATGGTTCAGAACCTGGGACTGGTTCTTGTAATTATCGCAGTATTAATTTCTCCAGTAAAAGTATTTATAATTGATCGTAAGAATAAGTAGGAGGATCAACAATGGACATTGAAAAAGTAACAGGAAGAATTGCTCAGGACCTTGAGTATCTTAAGAAATTCACTGCTACTCCGGAAGCTGGATGCACAAGACTTCCTTTCACAAAGGAGTTTCGTGAAGCAGCAGACTATCTTAAGGGTGAGATGGAGTCCATCGGCCTTGAGGTAAAGGAAGATGCTGCTGGTAACGTTTTTGGTATTCTGAGAGGAACAGACCCTTCACTGCCATGTGTAATGACAGGATCTCATATAGACTCAGTTCTTCACGGCGGTAACTACGATGGAATCGGCGGAGTTGTATGCTCTCTCGAGGCTGCAAGACAGATCGTAGATATGGGACTTGAGCACAAGAGAGACCTGGTTGTTGTAGGATTCATGGACGAGGAAGGCATGAGATTCGGCACAGGATATTTCGGATCTGGTGCTATGCTTGGCCACAGAGATCCTGAATATACTAGAAAATTTGCTGATACTAACGGCGTTACTATTGCTGAGGCTATGAAGGAGTATGGCCTTGATCCAGACAAGATTCAGGATGCAAAGTGGCCTGATGGCTCTATCGGAAACTTCATCGAAGCTCACATTGAGCAGGGACCGGTTCTTGATCAGAAGCATATTGAAATCGGCCTTGTAACAGGTATTGTTGGAATCCAGAGATACATGGTTACTATCCACGGAAGAGCTGACCACGCTGGTACAACTCCAATGGATATGAGACTGGACGCAGCAGATGCAGCAGCAAAGGTTATTTCCAAGATTGCTGACTGGGCTAGAGAAAAGGCTGATGGAACTGTTGCTACAGTTGGCCTCATCAAGGTTCCAAACGGCGGAATGAACATTGTTGCAGAGCAGGTTGAATTTACTGTAGATATCCGTTCAATGAACAATGACAATATCAATGATATTGCTAACAGAATCAAGGCAGCACTGGCTCGTGAGTGCAAGATCATGGGCGGATCTTACGAGATCGACACAAAGCTGGTTATCACACCTGTTGAGCTGAGCAGCTCCATGCTTGATACACTGGAAGATTCATGCAAGAAGAGAGGATATTCTTACATGAGAATGCCAAGCGGTGCCGGCCACGATTCTCTTGAGATAGGACAGCAGCTTCCAACTGTAATGGTATTCGTACCAAGCAAGGACGGTAGAAGCCATACACCTGTTGAGTTCAGTAAGTACAGTGATCTGGCAAAGGCTTCTGTACTGATGACAGATCTGATTGCAGAACTCCTGAACAAGTAATAACTTTTTTTACGACGGATGGTGAAGAACTATGGTAGATGGAAGATATAATTCTGCCTACAAAAAAAACAATATCAGAACCCTGAGACGTGCTCTTAAGATGACTCAGAAAGAGTTCATTGATTATTTTCTATGTAATAGTGATAAAAAGCCTTCCATGAGCATTGCGACACTCTCCAACCTTGAGTCCAAGGGAGGAGAACGTGTTAATGAAGTTGTGAGCACAGTTTGTGCAAAACTTCAGATTGACACTATGATCTTTTCTCTGCCTACTGATGAATTCATAAAGGAAATCGAAAGCTACCTGGCTGAGAATAAAGATTACAGCGAGCTCATTCAGGGATCAGAGAAAAAGGGAAGCATCAGCAAGCTGGTAAACCGCCTGACAATGTATTTTGCAGACGAGATGCTTGAGGGACGTCTTAAACGGGGTGACCAGATCGAATCTGACCGGGAACTGGCAAAGAAGCTGGGGGTTGGCAGATCGGCAGTAAGAGAATCTCTTAAAGTACTGGATGTACTGGGGATGATCGATATCAGACTGGGACAGGGAACGTACATTTCCAGCCGTGAAACAAATTTCTTCTCTATCCCGCTGTCCTGGTCTCTTTTCCTTGACGGTGAACAGGTGGACAGCATACTGACAGTCAGATCTATACTTGAGGTGAAATCTGCAGAGCTTGCTGCGGGCTGCACCGACAAGATAAAGCTGGAGAGACTGGCGGATAACTACAAGCGCATGGAAGATGTTTTTACTAACTGTGAAAGAGAGAGCAACACTCAGGCAAAGCTGAAAGAAATTCTTTCTGCCGATATTGATTTCCACACTTGCATTGCTGAGTGTTCCGGAAATCAGATTATTCTGTCAATGCTTAGTACAATAAGGAACTTTCTTCAGAGAGTAAGTGGTACTGGTATGGTGGAAGCTGAACAGGTAACCGCCGTCATGGCAGAGCACAGGGAGCTTTATGCGGCTATTACTTCAGGGGATCCTGAGGAGGCAGCTGCGTCTATGAAGAGGCATCTGGATGCATCCAGCCTGCGTTATAAGCTCTAGAATCAAAACTTAATATTGCGCTTTTTCTTAGAAGTAAACGTCTTTAAAAATTGGTTGATTTTTAACAATTTCGCAGTCGTGAAATTGGGTCAACCAATTTTTCTTTTTCCATTGACAGGAGGAGATTTCCGTAGTATAAATATTTGGAAAGCTTGAAAAATAAGCTGTTCGCGAATCTGTACAAAACAGGATCCGCAATTCAATATGATTACATCAGGCAAGATCTTTGTAATTTATATCGTATTAAATATTTTAATATGGAGGCAAAATGTACAAGATAGTTAGTAAGAAAATTTTGAATCCTGCCCTCGAACTCATGGAGATTTATGCTCCTTTTGTTGCCAGGAAATGTGAGGCAGGTCAGTTCATAATCATCAGAGTGGATGAGGACGGTGAAAGAATTCCTCTCACAATTGCTGACTTTGACAGAGAAAAAGAGACAGTAACCATCATCTATCAGAAGGTGGGATATTCAACAAATCTTCTGTCAGAGAAGCAGGAGGGAGATTATGTAGCTGATTTCGTAGGACCTCTTGGAGTTCCTTCTCCTCTCAAGTACACCGACAAGAAGGTAATCGGTATTGCCGGCGGACTGGGGGCTGCACCTATCTACCCACAGCTCAAGAAGCTTCACGAAATGGGAGTTAAGGTGGATGTAATCATCGGCGGAAGATCCAAGGATTTTATCATTCTTGAAGATCAGTTCAGAGAGTTCTGCGACAACGTGTACATTTGTACAGATGACGGAACCTATGGAACAAAGGGCTTTGTAACTGTTGTTCTCCAGGAGCTTCTAGATAAAGGACAGGAGTACGAGGAGTGCATTGCAATAGGTTCTCTTGGAATGATGAACGGCGTTGTCAATGTAACTAAGCCTCGCGGACTCCATACAATGGTATCTCTTAACCCGCTTATGATCGATGGTACAGGCATGTGTGGATGCTGCCGTGTAACAGTAGACGGCGAAATGAAGTTTGCCTGTGTTGACGGACCGGACTTCGATGGATTCAAGGTAGATTTCAAGGAGTGTATGGAACGTCAGAACTTCTTCAAGGATAAGGAGAAGGAAATGAACGATCATGTATGCAAGATAGGAAGGGGCTAAGAATGGAAAAGAGAAATATGAGTCTTGAGAAGGTAAAGATGCCTGAGCAGGATCCTGATGTAAGAAATAAAAACTTTGACGAAGTTGCTCTGGGATATACTCCTGAGATGGCAATGGAAGAAGCTCAGAGATGCCTTCATTGTAAGAACAAACCCTGCGTTGGAGGATGCCCTGTAAACGTTCCGATTCCGGAGTTCATCGAGAAGGTGGCAGCGGGAGATTTCGAGGCTGCATACCAGGTTATAACTCGTGAAAATGCACTTCCAGCTATCTGCGGACGTGTATGCCCTCAGGAGGACCAGTGCGAAGGCAGATGCGTTCGCGGCATCAAGGGAGAGCCAGTGGGAATCGGCCGCATGGAGAGATTCGTTGCTGACTATCATATGGCAAAAGGAGACACAACCGTCCCTGAAATCGAGAAAAACGGCATTAAAGTTGCAGTTATCGGCTGCGGTCCGTCAGGAATAACATGTGCCGGTGAACTGGCAAGAAAGGGATACGATGTTACAGTTTTCGAAGCTCTTCACAAACCAGGCGGAGTGCTGAGCTACGGAATTCCTGAGTTCAGACTTCCTAAAGCTCTGGTGGCAAAGGAAATCGAGAACGTTGAAAAACTGGGCGTAGACATTGAGACTAACGTTATCGTTGGTAAGTCCATTACCATCGATGACCTGATGAGCGATGGATACAAGGCTGTATTCATAGGAAGCGGCGCAGGACTTCCAAAGTTCCTGAATATTCCGGGAGAAAACCTCCTGGGCGTATACTCAGCAAATGAATTCCTCACAAGAGTAAACCTGATGAAGGCATTCAAATTCCCTGAAACACCTACACCAGTAAAAATCGGCAAGAAGGTTGCTGTAGTCGGAGCCGGAAACGTAGCCATGGATGCAGCAAGAACAGCTAAGCGTCTCGGTGCAGAAGAGGTTTACATCGTATACAGAAGAAGTGAAGAAGAGTGCCCGGCAAGACTGGAAGAAGTTCACCACGCCAAGGAAGAGGGAATAATTTTCAAATTCCTCAACAATCCTTGCAAGATTCTCGGTGATGAGAACGGATATGTTACAGGCATGGAAGTTGTAAAACAGGAGCTGGGCGAACCTGATGCTTCCGGAAGAAGGAGACCAATTCCTATTGAGGGTTCCAACTACGTAATGGATGTTGATTCCGTTATCATATCTGTTGGTACAAGTCCAAATCCTCTGCTCAGGACAACAACTCCAGGTCTGGACACACAGAAATGGGGCGGAATCATTGTAGATGAAGCTACAATGGAGACTAGCAAAGAGTACGTCTACGCCGGTGGAGATGCGGTTACAGGTGCAGCCACAGTTATTCTGGCAATGGGTGCAGGAAAAACAGCAGCCGCTGCTATCGACGAGAAGCTTAAGGCTCAGAACTAAGCTATGTTAAGATCCTCCAGGATCTCTATATAGATACATTACCTCACATATATGAATAATTTAAAGATTGTTCATGATTTACCCGTCAGCTACTTTACCGGCAGGCGGGTATTTTTATGCAAAAAAATTTTTTGCCGGAAAGCCACGGGATTACGGGAAATCAGAGACTTTTTTCCTACTTGCAATAAAGGTACAGTTAAAACAAGCATAACCACCGTTCGTGCAAAATGTGTTGATTAAATGAACGGTTTAAGTAGAATGATGAAGAAATTAATTATTGGGATATACATTTTAGACGGGGTACAAAAAATGGATGACACTAAGAAGAAATTCAAGATTTCCCTTACTACCCAGATCCTGATAGCAACTATTGCAGGTATTGTATTTGGTGCTATTGTTGGACCATGGGCAGCAAATCTGGCGTTCATCGGAAATATTTTCCTGAGACTGATCCAGATGTCCGTAGTATTACTTGTAATGACAGCTGTTGCTGGTGCAGTAGGAAGCGGTGACGGACAAGATGTAGGAAAGATGGGATTCCACACCTTCAAGTGGATCATTATCTTCACCATCATTTCTGCAGGTCTGGGTGTTGCTCTTTCCATGATTATGCAGCCTGGTGTAGGCGTTGATATTTCCACAGCCGCTAACCTGGGCAAGCAGAAGGTTGAGTCTACATCACTTCAGGATACTATCCTGAACTTCGTACCAACCAACATCATCGGTTCCATGGCTGAAGGTGCAATGGTTCCATGTATCGTATTCGCACTGTTCTTCGGTGTAGCAATGGGATCCTACGCAAGACAGAGCGGAAACAGAGTAGTTGTTGACTGGATCAACGGAATTAATGGAACGATTACGGCAATCATTAAGATCGTCATGAACATCGCTCCTATCGGTATCTTCTGCCTGCTGGCAAACGTTGCAGGATCAACTGGATTCAAGGTAATCATTCCAATGCTGAAGTTCCTGCTGCTCCTTGCAATCGGAGATGCTATTCAGTTCCTTCTCTACACACCGCTTACAAACTTCCTTACAAAGACAAAGATTACAAAGATGCCTAAGAAGTTTGCTAAGATGTCAATCATGGCTGTTACTACAACTTCAGGAGCTATCTGCCTGCCAACCAAGATTGAGGACGAAGTTACTAAGTTCGGTGTAAGCCGCAAGGTTGCTGACTTTACAGGTCCGATTACAATGTCAATGAACAGCTGTGGTGCTGCACAGTGCTATGTAGCCGCTATTTTCTTCATGGCGCAGTCACTGCACATTAACCTCAGCCCTTATCAGATGGGAATGGCTATTCTCCTTTCATGCCTGATGTGCCTGGGAACCATTTCTGTACCTGGAGGTTCAGTAATCGTATATACATTCCTGGCAAGCTCCCTGGGACTTCCTCTTGAGAGCATCGCTATCCTTATCGGAATCGACTGGTTCGCTGGAATGTTCCGTACACTTATGAACGTTGACGTTGACGTAATGGTTGGAATGCTCGTTGCAAGCAAGCTTGGTGAGCTGGACCACGATGTCTTCGATGACAAGAAGGTAGTTACATACTAAATAAAAGTGCTACATCAGTATTTCATACATAGCGCCAAAAGGCCCGCTGGCTATTGTCAGCGGGCCTTTTGGCGATTTATAATTAAGAGTCTGTAATTAAATAATCTGTAAAACAGGATTTTAAGGGGAATAAATGATAACAAGGGATCTCATAGATCATCTGATAATAAACCTTGCGGCGTTAATAATAATAGCAAATCTGCTGTCACACATACACGTGTTTCAGAAGGCGATCCTTCAGGAACGGAGAAGTGTAAAACAGGATTTTCTCCTTTCACTGGTTTTTGTGGGAATCATCATTGTTTCTACTTCGCTGGAGGTGGACATCAGCACCTATGTTCTGAATACCAGGATGATTGGAGCTATGTCTGCCGGGCTTCTGGGCGGGCCCATGGTCGGATTTTTCGCTTCTATTCTTGGTGGAGCCTATGTTCTGATAACAACTTCTCCAGGGGTGATGGCAAGATCTGCTGCATTTTCCACTGTGTGTTTCGGACTGCTGGGAGCCGGTTTTTATCCGTATTTTCAGAGGGGAAAATGGAAATACAGGGATCTGATTATTCTGGCTGTGTTTGCTGAGCTGTTTGAGATTTTTTCTTTGCTGAGACTGACCGTTTCAATGCAGGTGGCAATCCAGGCAATAATCAACATGAGTATCCCTATGCTGATCACAAACGTTGTCGGTCTTGTTGTGTTCATTGCGAATTTCAACTACGTATTCATTCAGCAGGATGCGGAGATCTCACGGCAGCTTCAGCGTATCGGAATGGTAACTCAGGAATGCAGGGATATTTTTGAAGACAGCAACAGCCACGGCGACGATCTTAAGCGCTTTGTGGATGTATTGATGGACAACTTCGACTACAGTGGAGTTATGATCACGGATACGAAGAAAATCATTCACTGGCGCCATCCTGACATCAAGCTTTCAGTGGAGGAATTGTCGGAACTTCCGAGAATAGCTGTCCAGGCCATGGCCTCAGGCAAACTGGAAACCATGGAAACCCCTCCTGAAGGAAGTGTGTGGGAAAATACCCTGAAAGACAACTATTCAGCGGCTGTACCCTTTGTAGTTAACGGAAAGACCAGAGGATGCCTGATTGTCTGGGTTAAGCGTAAATGGTTTCAGAAAACAGTGGAACTGGAGTTTCTGCAGATAGTACAGAATCTCATACTGTTTCAGCTTTCGAAGGAAGAGCTGGGAAGACAGCTGGAGCTTACGGCTCAGGCCGAGCTGAAGGCCCTGCAGTTCCAGGTTAACCCCCATTTTCTATTTAATGCTCTCAATACAATTTCCTTCGTCTGCCGGGAGGATCCTGAAAGGGCAGTAACTCTTCTCAGAGTGCTGGCATCATATTTCAGATACAGCCTGAGACAAAGCGGTTTTATGGTACCTCTCTCTGATGAGATTCAGCACGTGAAAGACTACCTGAAAATTGAAGAGGCCAGATTTGAAGAGAAGCTGGAGGTAGTCTTCATCGAGGAAATAAAATCTGATATTCTTGTACCGGTATTGATCTTACAGCCAATAATTGAAAATGCAGTAAGATATGGAATATCATCTGACGGCCACAGGCACGTGTCCATCTGCATAAGCAAAATAGAAGATCACATCAGAGTTACTATTGAAGACAAAGGGCCTGGCATACCTGAAGAAGTGATGTCAGATCTGGAAGTGGATAATGACTTAGAGGACCACATTGGACTGATAAATGTAAACCGCAGGCTGAAGAACATATATGGTGAGGATCGGGGTCTGAATATTTCAAGCAGCAGCAGCGGAACTATCGTAGAAATTAATTTCTATGGAGATAACAATCATGAGTGAAAAGTTGAATGACAATATTAGAATAGGAATCGTAGATGATGAACGTCCGGCCAGAGAAGGACTGCGTTACGAGATTGAGAATATTTTAACAAATCCGGAAATTTTCGTTGCCGATTCAGGAATATCGGCTATTCAAATGCTGACAGACAATAAAGTGGATCTTCTTTTCCTTGATATAAACCTTGGGGATACGAAAAGCACCAATCTTGTTCCCACATTCCACAAACTGGATCCTGAAATGGCTATATGCTTCGTTACAGCTTATTCTGACTATGCGGTTCAGGCTTTTCAGCTTGAAGTGGACGATTATATTATGAAACCTTTTGATCCAGAGAGAATCGAACGGATAGTAAAGAAAGTCATTGCCGCTAAATCAGCTGCTGGAACTTATTCTTCCAATGGATCAACAGGATCAGCCGAGGAAGAGACTAACATCAAACGAATCGGAATCAAAGGCAAAGACAGGACTGTTTACATAGACATTGACAAAATAGTCTACATTGAAACTTATGAACGGGGATGCAACATTTATACTGTTGATAATAAGTATTATGATTCAGATTCCATAGGAAGTCTGGAACAGAAACTGCCAGAACTGTTCAGGATTCATAAAAGCTATCTGGTGAACCCGGCAAAAGTCAGTGAGGTTTTTCCGTGGAGCAAAAATAATTACTGCCTGAAAATGGAAGGATATTCTTCGGAAATTCTTCCCATAGGTCGGGATAAGATCGGTGCCTTGAGAGAATTGTTGGAAAGGAAATAAAAGAAAACGGACTTAAAAGCCAGCAACTATTCCCAAAATTATGATTTTAGGAATAGTTGTAGAGAGAGCAGGTGGAGAATTTGTATTTCCCCACTGCTTTATCTTTATGATTTCAAAATATCTGCAAGTTCTTATATCGAATATTATTTCATAATCAGCTGAGGCGCTTCTGGAAATTGCCATATATTTGATTGCCTTCTGTAGCGATCATGAAAACATTTGGATCTATTTTATTTACGATTTCTCTCAATCTGTTCATCTCGTACTTTGACACAACAGTTACCAAAATATAAGTTTTTTCGTTAGTATATGCACCTTCGCCAACCCAGTCTGTCACTCCTCTTGGAAGTTCGGACATTATGGCTTTTGCAATACCTTCTTTTTTCGTAAAAATCATAACCGTAGTCTTGATGTTCTGAGTGTGGATCTTGTCCACAGTCAAGCTGTAAATAGTAACGAAAATAAAGGAATATACTACCATCTGAGCGTTGAAAATCAGGAAACAGGTGCTGAAAACACCGATGTTGATGATGATACTGATTTTTCCAACGGTGAAATTAGGATGTGTCCGGCTCATCAATACTCCGATTATGTCCTGGCCGCCGCAGCTGCACCTGGCTCTCAGCACAAGCCCATTTCCGAAACCTCCCAGGATTCCTCCAACTATACAGGTAGTAAGAGGATCAGTAAAAGGCGGCGTATGTGGAACTGGAACCATGGCCAGAAAGACGGACTGGAGCCCTACTGATATAAGGGTTTTTAAAGTAAAAGGTATGCCCATAATCCGGAGAGCCCAGATAAAAAGTGGTGCATTGAGGATGAAGTAAAGCACACCTACCAGATTGATGGAAGATGGTATGGGCATGGATAACACGCTTCTGAAAAGCAGGTTTAACAGCATTGATATACCTGCAAAACCGCCCATGTAGAAGCCGTGGCTGTAAACTATGTAGTTAATTGCCGCAGCAGATATGAAATTTCCAACGAGAATATAGAAAACTTCCATTGCCGTGGTCCTGGAGTTGGGATCCAGCTCGGTGTGCCACTTTGTCATACTTATGTCCTTTCATTTTCATTATACAGTAGTTTTATAGGGATAATTTGACTATATATGCCAATATTTACTAATAATAATTATTGGATACAAGCTTTAATCCCAACCGAAAAGAGACGGTTCTTTGTCCAAAAGGTATATTTTTTCCAGTTCTTCTCCGTGCAGGTTGAAGTTCAGGCTTTCCAGGTTTTCTTTCATGTGGCCTGCTCCCCCGGATTTTACAATTACCGGTGTTCCTGGCTGGGTAAGACTTCTCAGGGCAACCTGGGAAACCGTCCGCTGGTGATTTTCTGCAATACTCCTGAGAACCGGCTCATTATAAATATCTTTTTTCCCCTGCGTGAGAGGCGCATAACCTTGCATAAGCGTTCCCTTCTGGTTGAGTATCTCCTTCCACTTCAGGTTCCGGTGATATATGTGACACTCCACCTGATTGACTGCAGGGATAATGGAGCAGTTTTTCAGCAGCTCCAGGTATTCTTCGCTGTTGAAGTTTGAGATACCGATGGAATGAACAAGATTTCTGCTGACACATTCTTCCAGTCCTGCGTACATCTCTTTAAAGCTATCATATGGCTCATGTATCAGCACCAGATCAAGGTAATCCAATTCCATTTTGCGGAGAGATTCTATTACCGACTTTACTGTCTCCTTTCGGCTCATATCTTCAGAGACTTTTGATGTAATAAAGAGCTGGTCTCTGTGTAGTCCTGTTACTGAGAGGCCTTGAGCTATTCCACTTCCCACTTCTGTTTCATTTTCATACATGGGAGCTGTATCTACAAGTCTGTATCCTGTATTTATTGTCAGGGACACTGTGTTAACACATTTATCGCCAGTCAGTCCATATGTGCCGAATCCAATTACGGGAATCATGTATCCACTGTTCAGCAGAAGCTGGGATTTGTTTTCATTTTCTATGCCTTCAGTCATTTTCATGTGCTTTTATGATTATTTTAATCTTCGTTATCGGTTATTCGTACAAAACATAATAAGATATTGTTGTAATTTTATCATAAACTGAACCGTGGTTCATACCTGGATATCAGGTTTTTTCTTTGATGTGTTGAATATAATGGAAAACAGGTATAAAAAAACAGGCGTCTTACCGGCATTGCCGGTTCTGACGCCCTTAAGAAATTTTTACATGATTTGAGCTGTGCAGAAAGAATACTGCTCCAGACATCTTAAACAAGTTATCAAGTTATTTTATCTCTATCTGGCAGCTTGCCATGGTGGAAAGTGCTGCGTTGTGCTGCTCTGGCGTTACTCCGGCGCAGCAGCTTCTGTCTGTGGAAATATGGACTTCTGGCATCCAGGCTTTCAGCATGAGCGCATTTGAAACCACGCAAATATCCGTACAGAGGCCGATTATCTCTATTTGAAGCTCTTCTTTTTCGGCCATTTTTTTCAAAGTTTCTGCCAGCTCAATACTTCCGAATGATGGTTTATCAATTATATTGTCAGGATCTAACAGCTCCATGATTTCAGACCTTATCTCCCAGCCGTTGGTACCTTTGATGCAGTGCGGAACCGGAAGATTCCTTCCCTCCTGGGTTTCAAGATAGTTCAGGGGGTGGGTGTCCCTGGTAGCAAAGACGTTTTCCCTGTCATATGAACGGATTTTCTTTATAACGGCAGGAAGGATTGCAACAGCTTCCTTCGTTCCCAAAGCACCGTCGATGAAGTCGTTTTGCATGTCCACAACTACTAGTATTTTCCTCATTTTAATCCCCCTTCTGTTTATCTGAATGGGCAGTCTGTCAGATGATCGTTTACCATTCCGATGGACTGCATGAAAGAATAGGTAATCACAGGGCCGACATATTTCATGCCTCTTTTTTTCATGTCCCTGCTCATGGCCTGAGAGATTGCTGATTCTGCAGGAATCTGGTCTGTATCGGTCCAGTGACTGTCGATCACTTTTCCATCAGTAAAGCTCCACAGATATGCATCAAAGGACCCGAATTCCATCTGCAGCTCCTTAACCACTCTGGCGTTCTTGCGTACGCTGAAAATCTTGGATCTGTTGCGGATCAGTGATGAATCATTCATAAGCTTCTCCAGGGCCTCATCTGTCATGGAGGCGCACTTTTCTATGGAAAAATTATTGAAGGCCGCCTTGTAGGCATTTCGCCTGTGCATAATGGTTTTCCAGGAGAGACCTGTACTGGCTCCCTCAAGACATAGCATTTCAAATTGAAAACGGTCATCATGGCTCACCTTGCACCATTCATTTTCATGGTAATTTTCAAGGAGTGTATCACCTTCGTACCAGGCTCCGCAGGAATTGCTCATAGCTGTAATCCTTTCTCTTATATTATGCTGTTCCTCTCATATTATTACAGATGACTCTTCATGTCACGGCAGATATCATAGAGTTTGAAGGGTGATGTCTTCTGGCTTCATTGCCAGATAAGTGCCGGCCACTCCCGGTTTTACAGTAATAATCTTCGCCTGCTTAAGAGATGCAAGGATTTTTCCCCTTGTTACTGTTATTTCTGCTTTACTGGCAAAGCTTAGTCGACAATAGAGAAAGAACCCTTCAGAAAGCTGGACGATAACTCAGGCTAGTTGTAGTGTCAACAGCTACAACTAAATAGACCTTAATTTATCTTCCATGTCCAGGTCCTTCATTACCTTTCTGGTCAGTGGAATTGCTATTAGAAAAGTTCCTATATCCGCCCACATCTGTGACATTTCCAGGCCGGTAAGGCCCAGGAAATGAGAAAGTATGAGGACAAAAGGAATGTAGCACAAACCTGATCTGGCCGATGCAAGCAAGGTCGCAGGGCCGCTTTTGTTAATGGCCTGCATCAACATGTTGTTCATCATAATATAGGCCTCAAGGGGAAATGCAATTACCAGGAATCTCAGTGCTCTAGTTCCTATGACTATTACCTCCGGGTCATTGCGGAAAAATTTTACTACCTCAGGGGCGAATACAGAGAACAGGATGCCAGCACAGGTCATGAAAATGGTGCCGTATTTTATGCAGAATCTTTTGGCTTCCTTAAGTCGTGCAAGAATACCTGCACCGTAGTTGAAAGTGCATACAGGCTGCATTCCGTGTCCGAAACCAATGAGAAGAGATATGGATATCATCATCACCCTTCCTACGATGGCCATTGCTGCAATTGCAGGATCTCCTCCTAAGAGACCGGCAATGGTGTTCATTACTGACACAGCAGCGCTGTTTAAGCCCTGTCTCACAAGAGAAGGTGTTCCTCCCTTGCATATCTGCAAGAAATAGTATCTGCTTATCCTCACATTCTTTAAATGGATTGGAACATTCGGACCTTTCCGGCTGCCGATAAATAGAAGAACAAAGCTTACAAACTGGCTGACTATGGTGGCAAGAGCCGCGCCTCTTACACCCATCCCCGCTCCGAACATCAGAAGAGGATCCAGAATAACGTTGAGGACTGCCCCGCTGACGAGGCCAACCATTGCATATGATGCACTGCCTTCAAATCGCAGCTGATTGTTGATAACAAGTTGAGAAGTAAAGAATGGCGCACCTATAAGAATGATATTCATATAGGCAGCAGTATCTTTCATGATTGTTGGAGTTGCTCCCAGAATCCGGGCCAGAGGATGGAGAAAAATAATACCTAGAACCATTATGGCTGCTCCAATGGAAAATGACAGGAGAAAGCCATTGGCCGCCATGGTGCGGGCTTCTTCGATTTCTCTTTTTCCCAGTTTCATTGAGATAAAATTACCAGATCCGTGTCCGCAGAAAAATCCGAAGGCTTGCATGATGGCCATCAGCGGTAAAACAACGCCTACGGCAGCGGTGGCCTGGGTGGATATCTGCCCCACGAAAAAGGCGTCGGCCAGGTTGTAAAGGCTGCTTACCAGCATGGATATCATGGATGGAATAGCCAGTTTTACAACCAGTCTGTTGACCGGAGTGGTTGTCATCTGGATACGACGTTCTTCCAGTGATTTTGCCTCTTCAAGGGAGACTTGGTCATTAGGGCCTGAGGTGGGATTTACATTTTGAATTTCTGAGTTGTTCTTTGTTCTTAAGTTCATGTTGAGGGTGCACTTCCTGGTAATTGTTTTAGTATACTAAAACAGGCCACAAAGGCGGCCTGCTTGGTTGAATTCTTGTTGTCAAATAGTCTTCAGCGGCAATTTGACGATATAATTTTATCGTCAAACATGGTTGATGGAGAGACTGTAAAACTGATCAGGCCAGAGCCTCATCCATAACTGCTTTCACATTTTCTTTAATGCTGTCATATGACTGGCCTGGGTGAGCTTCGAAAGCCTTTTCATCGTCAATAAAGAAGGCCGGACAATAGTAATAATCATATTTTTCAGCTATTTCCGGATGCTGTGCCTCGTTGATCCACTGAATCTCAACATACTGATACTTGCTGTCCTCCTGGATTAATTCCTTGTAAGCTCTTTTGCTTCCAGCGCAGTAGGGACACATACTTATTACAAATGCTTTTATCTCTTTCATACTAACTCCTCTTAAAAGAATGCGGAGATCAGTGCCAGGATGGCCAGTCCTCCCTGCATGATAATAATCTTTGGATTGCTGGTGATACTTCCGTACAGAGCAACCAGGATAATATATCCCATGAGAATCATTACGGCTGTTTTACTGGCAAACACGAATACTGCCAGCAGTATCAGTACGGAAATCAGCCCGTTGTAAACTCCCTGGTTCTTGAACAGGGTTCTTACCGATTCCCTTCCCAGTTCTTCCTTTGTCATTCCGAAAACCTGGGATGTCTTGTCTGAAGTTGTAGCAAAGGTTTCCAGGTACATGATATACAGAAATTCAAGGGCTACAAGCGTTGCCAGAATTTTAGTTACTATGGTCATGTTAATATCTCCTTGTTTGAATTATTCCAATTATTATTCTGGATCTTTGATCCAGGTGTCTATTATTCTTCTTTTCCCTGTACTTTGTCAATGAAATTCATGATGATTTCTCTGTACTTAATGCAAAAAACAAGAAGACCAAGGGCAACTACAGCAACAATACCTACTCCAAGATAGTTTTTCTGAGCCCAGAACATGCCGATCAGCAGGCTTTCAATGACACCAGGTGTTCTTCCCAGAGTCGATACCACAAGAAAAGGTACCAGCTTTATATCTGAAATACCGGCAACGTAACTTACCAGGTCTTTTGGAATTCCCGGAATCAGATATATGAGAAAAATAATGGTATAGGCCCTTCCGCTGTTCAGCTTTTCCATGTAGTCATTGACTCTGGCCTGACCGAAAAGAAGATGAAGAGCATCTCTTCCGAGGAATGAGGCAAGCAAATAAGTTATCCAGCATCCGATTAATGCTCCCAGAATGGTGATGACATATCCTCCCAGCAGTCCGTACAGGTAGCTGGAAGCAAACTGTATTGGCTGACCGGGAAGGAAGCTGCATACGATCTGGGCAATCTGAAGCAGAACAAGAATCAGAAAAGCGGATTTCCTGTGAGTTGCCAGTCTCTGTGGGAGGCTGGAGAGATATGCCTTGTTCAGCAGCGTGTCTTTTGCGACAAACACCAGAATGAGAGGAATCCCCACCATTATCAGAATCAGCAGCAGCAGTTTCGAGAAGGCACGGACTCTTTCCTTGAAACTGGAATTACCAAGGTTGTAGCCTACATCCTGCCTGAATCGCCTCCAGGATTCACTTCTCTCTCTTCTGCGTTCGGCATTGAAAAAAGAACGGCTGTCCCTCTGCCGCTGATAGACAGCATAGCGCTTCTTCCTTTTTTTCTTAGGTCTGTTATTCAGTTTTTCCTTAAGATCTTCCTTTATTGACATGGATCAGACCTTTCTTTACAAGAGTGTCCAGGCTCTTAATAATACCGAATCTTCCGTGAGGATATGTAAGTCCTCCCTGCAAATATCCTATAAATGGTTCCCTCATTGGACCGTCAGCACTCAGTTCTATTGAAGATCCCTGAACGAAGTTTCCTGCAGCCATAACTACCTGATCGTCGTAGCCTGGCATATCCCACGGAATTGGAGTTACATATGAGTCAATTGGAGAAGCTGACTGGATGGATTGACAGAAGGCCACCATCTTGTCAGGATCGTTAAATTTCACGGCCTCCACTATGTCGCTTCTTTTGGTAAAAGGCTTCGGGCAGGTTTCATATCCCAGTCCGCTGTAGGCCAGAGCGCAGAGCATGGCCACTTTTACTGCGCTGTTTACAACCTGTGGTGCCAGGAAAAGTCCCTGAAGTATGGCTCTGTTCTGGCCGAAGGTAAGACCGCATTCAGCGCCTATGCCCGGACAGGTAAGCCTGTAAGAAATCTGATCAATCAGTTTCTCAGGTCCCACAATATAGCCGCCGGAGAGGGCCAGGCCGCCCCCTGGGTTCTTTATCAGTGATCCGGCCATCAGGTCAACTCCAAGCTCCGTAGGTTCCTTTTCGTCCACAAATTCGCCGTAGCAGTTATCTGCAAAAATAATTATATCAGGACGAGCCTCTTTTACGGCACTGGCAGCTTTTTCAATGCTGCTCAGGGAGATAGCAGGTCTCCAGTCGTAGCCAGTAGATCTCTGGAAAGCAACTACCTTTGTTTCCGGTTTAAGAGATGCCAGAACAGCTGGAATATCAATATCAAGTTCCTCATTCAGGGGAACTTCGTCGTAAAGAATTCCATATTCAAGCATGGTTCCGGTAAACTTCTCCGGGGTTTTTCCGGCATTTTTCTGCCTGAGCCAGTCCTTGCCGATAACAGTTTCCAGAGTGTCATATGGAGAACCTGTAACGTAAAGGAGCTGATCCCCTGGCCTCAGCACACCAAACAGTGCTGTTGAAATAGCGTGAGTGCCATTAACAATATTTGGCCTGACCAAAGCGGCTTCGGTATGGAAGACGCTGGCAAAAACCTTTTCAACGGTCTCGCGCCCTGCGTCGTCATATCCATATCCTGTGTTCCAGCCAAAATGTGTATCGTTCACATGATTATCCTGAAAAGCTTTCAGCACCCTCATCTGAGCGATGCCCATGATCTGGTCAGCTTCATCAAACCATTCCTTCAGCTGGCCCTCGCAGTATTCCACGTAATCAAGGACATTTTTGTCAATATCAAAGTTTTCAGCAAGATAGTTCTTGTAAATATTATCTGTCAAGTTATTCTTTCCCTTCTATCACTATTACTGTTACCGTTTCTATTTGCTTTTGGAAAATCATTGTTCCTCAGGGTCACCTTCTCTTCGCTCCAGTTCCCACTCCATATCGTTTACAAGATCACGCCGGACGTTCATCTTGTGGGAAGCGTAAAGCTGAGTTGTTGTTACCTGTTCGTGGTCCAGGAGAGCCTGTACGTCATAAATGGAATTTCCCCTTCCAATAAGGCTGGTAGCAGCTGTGGCTCTCAGCTTGTGGGGACTGTAGCCATTATCTCTGGTGGTATTCAGTGCAATGGCTGTATATTTTTTTACAAGATCCCTGATTGCCCTGCTTGTCAATCTCTTTCCCTGCAATGAAAGAAACAGAGCATCTTCATTCTCATCACCCTGAGGAATTATATGAACTCTTTCGTTTTCAATATAGTCCTTGACGGTGATGATCACAGATTTGTTAAGGGGCATTACCGATTCCTTGTCTCTTTTCCGGTATATTGTAAATTCACCTCTGGAAAAATTGAAACTGGATATATTAAGCTGCTGCAGTTCAGAAAGCCTCAGGCCGTATGTAACAAAGATAACCAGAATGGCTTTGTCCCGGAGCTTTGTCTTCTCCCAGTAGATTTTTTCATGGTCTGTAAAACAGCTGCCTGTGGTAACGGCATCCAGCATTATCATGACCTCATCGTCCTGGAGAGCTTTTATCTTTCTTTCTCCTGCCTTGGGAACACGAATAGGGTCAAATCCGTCAGTGATGTTTTTATCCAGTATGCCCTCTCTGTAAAGAGACTTGAACAAGACAGAGACAGATGAACGCTTTCTGGCAAGAGTTCTGTTGCTGTTCTCGTAGACCGTAGTGTCTTCTCCGTCAGAGACAACGTATCTCCGGCAGTAGTCCAGGAAAAAATTCACGTCGCCGGCCGTAACCTGGCGAATTTCCTCAATGGTTATTTTTCCAGGAGAATCGGCCTTCGTAAGATCTGTTTCACTGACCAGGTAGTTGAAAAAAAACTTCACATCGTGGAGATATGCCAGCCTGGTCATAGGCAGCACGTTTCCCTTAAGGTAGTTAAAGTAACTTCTCAGGAAAGCAGGAAGTTCTTTCTGAATTTTCTCACACTCAAGGAAGATTTCGTTCTCCTTCTCAACAATATTGTCAGGCTTGCCGCTTTTGTTGTGTGAACGGAATTTCCCGGGTCTTTCTTCCATTTACTTACTCTGCCTTTCAGAATTTGCTGATTTTGCATCTGGCACATCTGCAAGAATTTGATCTAGAACAGCGCTGACAGCCTCGCCTTTTCTGATCTCCACCCAGTGGACGTTATCATATCTTCTCAGCCAGGTCATCTGCCTTTTCGCATATCTGCGGGTGTTTTTCATGATCTCGTAGACAGCTGTCTTCAAATCTGTTTCTCCGTCCAGATATGGAAAAAGCTCTTTGTATCCTATGGATTTCATAGACGGGTCATCTAAAGTCAGGCCCATTGACCGTAGTTTCTTGACCTCATCAATAAGGCCGGCTCTTATAAGTGTAATGACTCTCTTGTTGATTCTGTCGTAGAGCCACTCCCTGTCCATGGTCAAGGCATAGAAACGGAAGTCATATTTCTTGTTTGGCTTCAGCTTGTCCATGGAATTAATGGAACCTCCAAGTTCATATGCTTCGATGGCTCTGACGATTTTCCGCAGGTTGTTGGGATGGATCCGTGCGGCTGCTTCAGGATCTACGGCGGAGAGGAGCTGATGGAGATAATCAGAGCCGTATTTTGCCCCCAGATCTTCCAGTTCCTTACGCCTTTTCATGTCTACAGGTTTTGCAGCAAAATCCATATCGTAAAGAACAGAATTCAGATAAAGACCTGTTCCCCCTACCAGGATTGGGGTCTTCCCTCTTGCGAGAATATCATCGATTTTCTCCTCTGCAAGCTTCTGGTACTGGGCAACAGTAAAGTTCTCTCTTGGATCCACAAAATCGTAAAGATGGTGAGGAACTGCTGCCATGTGTTTTTCAGATGGTTTTGCGCTGCCGATGTCCATGTATTTATAAAGCTGGACAGAATCGCAGTTTACTATTTCTCCGTTTATACGTTTTGCCAGAAAAAAGGCTACGGTGCTCTTTCCAGTGCAGGTCGGTCCGCCTACAATATAAACTGTTTTATTAGTGGTACTCATATTTGCGGTATTGCTCATTTTCTAATTCACTTCCAGTAATTATTTTCTTCTGAACCAACGTTCGATATCACTTCTGGTGAAGCTGATAAAAGTAGGTCTTCCGTGGGGACAACTGAATGGATTGATACAGCCTGCCAGCTGCTCCAGCAGCTTCTCCATTTCCTGGGGCGACAGCCGGTCATTAGCTTTCACAGACATCTTGCAGGACTTCATAATAAGCTTGTCTATGACAATTCTGTTTCCTTTTTTCAGCTGCCCCAGCTCTTCAAGATAGGATTCCGCAAAAGTTCTGGCCTCAGACAAGGTCATATATGGCGGAATTCCCCTGACAATAAAGGTGTCGCTACCGAAATCCTCAATGTCAAAGCCCATTTTCTGAAGATCATCCATCCATGTTCTGTCTGCATTGTAGAGGTCTGCAGAGGTTTCTATGGAAAAAGGGACAAGTATTGACTGTGGGAGATTGCGGGTCTGCCGGTAAGCCTTTACCAGCCTTTCATAGTTAATGCGCTCGTGAGCCCCATGCTGGTCCAGCAGGTATACAGCATCTCCTGTCTGAGTCACAATATAGCTGTCAAAAAGATAGCCTTTTATCTGCAGCTCGTTAAAATCAAATGGACGGATTGAAGGTGGTTCAATATCGAATTCCCCGTCTTCTGAAATCCCTGTAATTATATCACCAGATTGTGATTGAACAGTGGTAGCAGGTCCTTCATTTCGATTCCTCTTCCTTTCTTCAGGAGAGGGCATTTTCTCAAGGAACTGCCGAAGATTATGGGCTGAAAGGTCATTATTTTTTACATCTTCTCCAGCCTTCTCTTCCCCCTCAGGTCCCAGGTCATTATCTACGTTCGTTTCAGAACCTTCCTTCAGATTTAAACTGATCTGGCTTGTGGAAATAGGTTCTGGCTTATTCTCCTGTTCCTCCCATGTTTTCAATGTACTGAAGAGGTTGCTGAGAGGGTTTTCGTGAAGTTCCTGGCTGGCGGAAGTTTTTTTGCTTTCCATTACCTCAGGAATGGAATTAATTGAATCAAGGGTGCTGCGGACTGCCGTAATTATGTCCGATCGCAGGTCCTTTTGATCGTAAAACTTCACTTCTCTCTTGCTGGGGTGAATGTTAACGTCCAGGTCCTCAGGAGGAATGGTCAGGAAAAGAACGGCTATTGGATATCCGGAAAAGACCCGGTCTCCATAACCTTCCATCAGAGCTTTTTCTATAAAATCACTGTGAATAATCCTGCCGTTGACGAAGAAAATCTGACTCCTTCTGGTGCTTTTTGTCACTCCAGGACCGGAAATGTAGCCATTTACATATTTGCCGTTTATCTCTATAAGATTCTTGTATTCTTTCGATTTGTAAATGAGATTTACGGCGGAGAAGCGGTTCCCTCTGCCGTCAGTGTTCATTATTTCACTGCCGTTGTTAATCAAGGTAAAACTGATGGAAGCATAGTAGATTGCCATCTCCTGAATCAGGGTGATAATCGGTTTTGCTTCGGCAGCATCTGATTTCATAAATTTCCGGCGAGCCGGAGTGTTGTAAAACAGATCCTCCACTATCATGGAAGTCCCCGGAGACATGGCAAAGGGTTCCTTTGTAACCACCCTTCCGCCGTGAAGTTCCAGCTTAAGTCCTGCCGCCTCATCTCTTGTTCTTGTAAACATGGTCATTCTCGAGACGGCGCAGATGCTTGCCAGGGCTTCACCTCTGAAACCCAGAGTTTCAATGGAATCAAGGTCAGTCATGGTTCTGATCTTTCCTGTGGCATGTCTCTCGAAGGCCAGTTCTCCTTCCTCTGCCGGGATTCCTGTTCCATTGTCTGTTACACGGATGTAGCTCTTTCCCCCCTGGCGAATTTCCACGGTAATCCGGTTGGCACCGCCGTCAATAGAGTTTTCTACAAGTTCTTTTACAACAGAAAGAGGTTTTTCAATAACCTCTCCTGCTGCAATCTTGTCGGCTACAAATGGGTCAAGTTTTTGTATCACTTTAACCTCCTGAAATAGCTGTTCAAATTAGAAGGTATGCTGCTGGTCAACCTGTTCATTCTGTGTCAGTCTGGTCAATCTGATCAATCTCCTTGATCTGCTCCTGGAGAGTACAGAGAATGTTTAAAGCCTTTACAGGTGTGATCTGGTTAACGTCTACAGACCTTACTGTATCCATGGCATCTTTATACAATTCCAAACTGCTATCAGCTTCTGGTTCAGGGGAAGCAACCTGGTCGAAGATTGATATCTGCTCATTGGATATTCCTCTTCCTGTTCTGCTTGCCGCTTCTCCAGCTTCAAGCTCCTGGAGTTTTGCCTGAGCACCCCTTCTGACCTGATATGGAATACCGGCAATCTTGGCAACATGTATGCCGTAGCTTTTGCTGGCAGCCCCCTCTTTGATGTGGTGGAGGAAGAGAATGTCGCTTCCGTTTTCGCTTACATCTACTGAAAGATTCTTGATACAGTCGTGCTTCTTGTCCAGTACTGTCAGCTCATGGTAGTGAGTTGCAAACATTGTTCTGATCTTGTGGCCTTCTCTGCACAGGTATTCAACGGTAGACCAGGCAATTGAAAGGCCGTCAAAGGTGCTGGTTCCTCTGCCTATTTCGTCCAGGATCACAAGACTTCTGTTTGTGGCGTTTCTCAGAATGTTGGCCAGTTCGCTCATTTCCACGAAGAAGGTAGACTGACCGTAGGCCAGGTTGTCCGATGCGCCGATTCTGGTAAACACCCGGTCAACTACTCCGATTCTGGCACTTCCGGCAGGAACGAAACATCCTATCTGGGCCATCAGAACTATAACCGCAGTCTGCCTCATGTATGTGGATTTACCGGACATGTTTGGCCCTGTAATAATCAGCATGCTTTCCGAACTGCAGTCCATTAGAACGTCATTAGGAATAAACATCTCCCGGCCGATCATCTTCTCAACAGCAGGATGTCTTCCTTCTTTGATCTGGATTACATCGCCGGAATCAACATCTGGCCGGACAAATCCCCCTGAAATAGAAACCTTGGCAAAGGACGAAAGCACATCCAGGATTCCCACTGCGGAAGATGCCTTCTGAAGTGCCGGAATATATGGTTTGATGTTGTTTCTCAAGGTGGAAAAAATCGAGTACTCAAGGGCGTTTATCCGGGCTTCGGCGGAGAAAACAAGAGTTTCTTTTTCTTTAAGCTCCGGTGTTATATACCTTTCGTTATTTACCAGAGTCTGTTTCCTTACATATTCTTCAGGTACTTTATCGATGGCCGACTTGCTAACATCGATGTAGTAGCCGAAGACCTTATTGTATCCTACTTTCAGGGTTCTTATACCCGTCCGCTCCTTCTCGGAAGCCTCAAGACCGGTGATCCAGTTTTTTGCATCTGCAATGGAGTCCTTGAGATCATCCAGCTCCTGGTTAAATCCATCTTTGATTATTCCTCCTTCGGTAATCAGGAAGGGAGGATCATCTACTACTGCCCTGTCTATAGAATCAGCCAGTTCTTCAAAATCCCCAAGCTGGCTGTCAATTTCTGAAAGAAGTTTTGAATTACTGGATTTAAGAGCCCTGTGGAGTTCAGGGAGAGCCTGGAGGGTTAATTTAAGGGCGGTCAGGTCCTTGGCGTTGGCCCGGCCGCTGCTTACCCTTGCGCTTAATCTCTCGAAATCGTAGATTTTTCTAAGGCTGGACGAAACCAGGTCCAGAAGGTCTCTGTCGTTTACAAGAGCTTCAACACCGTCCAGCCTGAGATTTATTTCTTCTGGATCAGTAAGGGGCTGCAGGATATATCTTTTGAGAAGTCTGCCACCCATTGCCGTCTCTGTTTTATCAAGAACACCAAGGAGAGAGCCCTGGATGTTCTTATCATAAAGGGTCTCCAGCAACTCCAGATTCCTGACGGTGGCCCTGTCCAGAATCATATGGCCTGAGGGATCATTAAGAATTAATTCGGTTATCTGGGATGGATCCTGTTTCTGGGTATCTGTGAGATACATTAAAATTGAGCCAACAGAACTTATTAATCCCGGTCGGTCTTCTATTCCAAGAGGCAACAGAGATTCAATGGAAAAATGTTCTTTAATGACTCTTTCACAGGTTCCTTTCTTGTAATAGGAATCGTCTAAAACGTTGTAGTAGTATGCACGAAGGTCATCTCCGATTACCTGGCTCAGCCGTTCCAGAGTGGATCCTGTAAGAATTATTTCGCCAGGTCCTATCTTGGCAAGCTCTGAACCAAGAGAATCGTCCCGTCCATCTATTTTTACCTCAAGGGCATAAAGCTCTCCTGTTGAGACATCTGAATAAGCCAGTGATCCTGTGTTTCCGGAAATATTAAGAGAGGCGATAAAAAGATTTCTTGAGTCGTTCTGATCGAAATCCAGGGTGCCTGGTGTTACAACCCGGATAACGTCTCTCTTGACGATTCCCTTAGCGGTAGCCGGATCTTCCAGCTGTTCGCAGATTGCCACCTTGTGACCTTTTTTTACTAATGTTGAAATATAACTGTCCGCAGCATGAAAAGGAACTCCGCACATGGGAGCCCTTTCTTTTAACCCGCAGTTTCTGCCTGTAAGTGTGAGACCCAGTTCCCGGGAGGCTGTTTCGGCATCTTCAAAGAATAGCTCGTAAAAGTCTCCCAGACGGAACATGAGCAGGCAGTCCTGATAGGATCTTTTTATTTCATTGTATTGCTGCATCATCGGTGACAGCGCCATATGTCTATCTCCTATGCTGCCGGAAGCAGATGCTTCCTGCAAATTGCGATAAAATAATTGTTGTTATAGCTGATTCCTCCAGATTCTGGCATTGAGAAGCTCTCTTTTTTTGTTATAAGCAGCTACGCCTTTTTTGATAAGGGAGCAGGCTCTTCTCATGTCTTCTTCCTTGAGCACGTAGGCTATTCGAATTTCGCTTTTTCCAAGGCCTTCTGTTGCATAGAATCCGGCAGCAGGAGCGAACATAACGGTCTCCCCTTCATCTCTGAATTCTGTAAGCATGAACATAAGGAATTCCTCAGCGTCATTAACAGGCAGATCTATCATCATGTAGAAAGCTCCGCCAGGTTTCTGACAAGTTACTCCAGGAATCTTGGAAATCTCGTCATATGCGGCATCTCTTCTGGCTTCGTAAATGTTTCTGATCTTGTCAAAATAGGAATTCGGAAGCTCGAAGAGAGCGGCAGCTCCAATCTGATCAAGGGTGGAGACAGAGAGTCTCATCTGAGCCATCTTCAATACGCCCTGCATGAACTCCTGGTTCTTTGATGCCAGGAATCCAACTCTGGCGCCGCAGGCAGAGAATCTCTTGGAAACTGAGTCAATGATGATCAGTCTGTCAGAAACTCTGTCAAGGGAGGCAAAGGTCTGAGGAGCTTTACCGTCAAATACATACTCTCTGTATACCTCATCGCATACGATCCACAGATCGTGTTCGATGGCGAAGTCGGCGATGTATTCCATTTCCTCGTCAGCCAGGACTCTTCCAGTAGGATTGTTAGGATTGTTTACAACAATGGCCTTGGTCCTGGTTGTAAGGGCGGATTCCAGTTTACCAATGCTGGCGTACTGATAACCTTCTTCTGGAGAGGTCTTTACCGGGTTGGCAATGGCCCCTGCCGTCTTTACAAAACTGTTATAGTTCGTGTAATAGGGTTCTGGAATGATGACTTCATCATTCTCGTTGAGTATGGCACGGAATGCCATGGTCAGCGCCTCAGATCCACCGTTTGTTGTGATGATCTGATCTTCTGTATACTCTACGCCATAATCTCTCTTGAAATATCTGATGATTGAATCTACCAGCAGTTTGTCACCCTGAGACTGTTCATAAGCAATTGTGCTGCTGGTGCAATCTCTGATGGCATCCATAAAGCACTGTGGTGTCTCAATATCGGGCTGTCCAATGTTCAGTTTGTAGATCTTCGTTCCCTCTTCTTCGGCCTTTGCGGCAATCGGATTGAAGCGGCGGATCGGAGAAAACTGCATTGATTTCACTGCATCACTAATTCTCATAATAGCTATAACTCTCCCCATATAATTTATTTTGTTAGAACAAAAAACCTGATACTGTTTCTTATTATAACATAATTGAATTAGATGGAAACTATAGATACTTAATTAACATTTCTTTGAACCTCAAAGGGAAAAGAACGGGCCACCCCTTCGAAGTGTTAAAAATGCAGTACGGATGGATCAAAGGAACCGGTATCACTGACGCCTGTATACATCATTACCTCCGAGAGCTGCTGATTAAGCTTAGTGAAAGTTTTTTCAACTCCAGAAGCCCCTTCCTTCAGCAGAGGTGAAAGTATTGCTCTGCCCGTTGAAACGCTGTGAGCACCAAGGGCCATGAGTTTATATGCGTCGTAGCCCGATTCTACAGAACAGTCTGCGAAAATCTTCATGTTGCTGCCTTCTAAGGCCTTCTTAATGTCAGGGAGAATGCGGGCTGGAGCTGTACCGAATGGCAGTCTGCCGTGGTGGTGGGATACCACAATGGCACTGCATCCTGCTTTTTCAGCTTTCAATGCATCTGATACAGAGAGAACTCCCTTTGCAACAAATGGAAGGGAGGTGGATGAAGCGTATTCTTTCAGATCATCAGTGGTTACTGTTCCCATTGGGAATCCATCTACCACATCATAACCTCCTGTGGTTCCGGGAACGTGATCTATGTCCACCCCTACTGCCACAGCTCCGCAGGATTCTGCAAAAGATATCTGATCAAGAATAATGGAGTGATCAGCAAAAGGCTTTATTATTCTGACTGTGTCTGCTCCGGTTTCTGTTATTTCCTTGAAATCCTCATCTGGCTCCATTCCTGTCCAGTTAAGAACGTTAAGAGCTGCTGCTGCCCTGGCGTATTCCACCATGGGTTTTCTTCCGTCTTTTCCTACTTTGTTCAGATGAGAGAAGGCGGGCATCATTATTGGCGAGGAATATTTCCTGCCAAAGATCTCCGTCGACAGATCTGGTTTAACAGCATCTATTATTCTCATTTCCAGGTGTATGCTGTCCAGGTAATTTCTGTTGTAGATATTTGCGTCATCGGCTCTTCCAGAAGTTACTGGTATCAGTCCCTTTGGACCAGGCCATGGACTTTTGACTTCATTGCTCATAGTCGTATTCCTTTCGATAAAAGAGAATTTTTTACAAGTAAATGACTGTAATAACTGCATATGCCACAAGGGCTATCACCATGAAAAGTGATAGAAACGCGGCCATAAAAGCCTCTTCTTCACTGTCTTTAATAAGAGGAGTGACCTGGAGAGGCACGGGAAACCCTGTAGGACAAAGGAAGTAGAAAATTACACCTATTCTGAATATGGTGTCAGCCATTAGCCCGGGAAACAAAAGGAAAAACAGGCATATAATAGTGCCGCAGCAGATCAGCCTGGTTGCAGCCAGACGGATAAGGGGTTTCATGAATGAGCTTTGTATCTGCAGTTCATATCCCAGAGTGAACAGGATGATTCCCGTTATAGGCTTGATTGCCATTTCTGCGGTGGCTGTATAAACCGGCCCCCAGGATGTGTCCATCAATGAGCTGTGAAGTCCGGAGAGGTTTACAAGAACTCCTGCAAGGACAGCAATTACGAAAGAACTGGTGAAAATGCTCTTTGTTACATCTTTCCAGTCTGTACGCCCTGATATCTGTTTTGCGATTACTGCAGGGACGAAGCCGAAGTTAATCAGTATTCCGGCAACGTCAAAGGTCACGATGTTTACTGCATAGGCCGAACCAACCATGGTGATATAGAGAGGCAGAGCTACATTTCCTCCTTCACAGGTGAGAAGCAGAAAAGGTGAAATTCTGCTGAACTGGCTGCTGGTGAAAGATGCGGTTTTTTTCCCGATAAAGTAAATAATTATCCAGGCTGCATCCAGAAACAGAATCTGGATCAGCAGGTGCTGGGAGAGTTGGGATGAAACAAGTACGTTATATACAAGAAAAGGAAACAGAATCTGGAAAACTATTTTCTTAGCTCCTTCATCCTGCTCCCTTGTGATCCAGTTTTTCTTCCTGGCCAAATAACCCAGGAACATCATGAAAAATACAGGAAATAGAGCCTCTAAGGCTTTCATGGTATAAACCCTCCTCGTCAGTCCAGTTTCCCGTGAGCTTCAAGAACTGCTCCGTTTATCATATCCTCATCTACTATCTTCTCTCCGGGGCTGAGTTCTCCTGCTTTAAGATATAAAAGGTATTCAATATTCCCCTTTGTGCCCTTTACAGGTGAGAAGGTAAGGCCTGCAGGTGTGAATCCGTTTTCATTACCATAGGAGATAACCGATCTGATGACCTGCTTGTGAACGTCCGGATCTCTTACAATGCCGTTCTTCCCCACCTGTTCTCTACCTGCCTCAAACTGTGGTTTTACAAGGCAGAGAACAGTGCCATCTCCGTCCAGAAGTTTTGCAGCAACTGGAAGCATGTGTTTTACAGAGATAAATGAAACATCTATGGAAATCAGACTGATGGGATCTGTTATCAGGCTGGTGTCCATGTACCGTATGTTTGTTTTTTCCATGCAGACCACCCGGGGATCCACGCGGAGACGGTAGTCCAGCTGACCGTAGCCTACGTCCACGGAATAGACTTTTACAGCGCCGTTCTGGAGCATGCAGTCGGTGAAACCTCCAGTTGAAGCTCCCATGTCAACGCAGGTACAACCTTCAGGATTGATTCCGAAGACTTCAATGGCCTTTTCCAGTTTCAGCCCGCCTCTGCTTACATATGGGCACAGCTTGCCTTTAACTTCTATTTCAGCATCTATGTCGAATTTCTGTCCGGCCTTGTCTTCTACACATCCATCTACAGTGACAAGACCGGCCATAATAGTTCTTTTTGCCTTGTCTCTCGATTCAGATAAACCTCTCTGAACAAGAATTACATCAAGCCTTTCTTTCAAATTTTTTCAGCACTCCTTCTGCTATTTGTTCACCAGTCATGCCGCACTGAGCTCTGAGCTGTGCAACAGTTCCCTGTTCTACAAACTCATCTGGAACTGAAACGCTCATGACTTCATAATCTGCATGCTGGTTTTCGGCGGCAAATCTTTCACCAAACCCGCCGTTATAAACATTATCTTCGGCAGTTACCACCAGCCTGGTGTCCAGGTCCTTCCATGTATTGACGAAAGGTTTCACCCTTCCCACGTTCCATACACCTGTGTCCAGGCCATTTTCCCTTAGGATTTCCGCAGCCTTGAGACATGGATCCATCATGGCACCTACGGCAAGAAGTGTTACATCTTTTCCCTCAGTAAGCCTGATATTGTCTCCGGTGAAAGCTTTGATTCTCAGGTGTTCTGAAACAGAAGAACCTCTCGGATATCTTATTGCTACAGGACCTTTGCAGACATTAACTGCATAATCCAGCATTTCTTCCAGCTGATTGCCGTCAGCTGGACAGAGAATTTCAATTCCCGGAACGGAGCTGAGATATGAAAGGTCGAAAACACCGTGATGGGTCTCTCCGTCAGCACCTACCAGGCCTGCCCTGTCAATGGCAAAAATAACGTGGAGATTCTGGAGACATACATCTTCCACAATCTGATCATATGCTCTCTGCAGAAAAGAAGAGTATATGGCACAGACAGGAACCATACCTGCTTTGGCCAGTCCCGCAGCAAAGACCACAGCCACCTGCTCTGCAATTCCCACGTCGAAAAATCGTTCCGGATGATCTTTATAAAAAGGTCCCAGTCCGGTGGCTGTCCCCATGGCTGCAGTAATGGCTACTATTTTGTCATTATTATCTGCCAGCTGGTTCAGCTTATGTCCGAATACCTTGGAATATGAAGGACCTTCAGATTTAGCTAATACTTCTCCTGTATCCTTGTCAAAGGGACCGATTCCGTGGAATTTCCTTGGATATTTTTCGGAGTAAGGATATCCCTTCCCTTTTTTTGTGGTTACATGAACGATTACAGGGCCGTCAATGGCCTTTGCAGCTGTAAAGGCCTCATCCAGCATTTCCAGGTCGTATCCGCTAATAGGTCCGATGTATTTTATTCCCAGCTCCTCAAAGAAAACTGCCTGGTCGCTGAGAATGGAGAATTTGATTCTTTCCTTTGTAGCGCTGATATTTCCGCTTATTCTGGAACCTACTACAGGAATAGTCTTCAATGTGGATTTCACAGAAGATTTAGCCTTCAGATAATTGTCTGAAGTCCTGAGCCTGGTAAGGTGGGAACTGAGGGCTCCCACGTTTTTTGCAATGGACATTTCGTTATCGTTCAAGACGATCTTAACATTGAGCTTTCTGCTTCCAATGTTATTCAATGCTTCATATGCCAGTCCTCCGGTCATGGCCCCGTCTCCTATGACTGCCACCACCTGATTGAATTCACCCTTCAGATCTCTGGCTGCAGCATATCCTGCGGCAGCTCCGATTGAAGTGGAGCTGTGGCCGGTGTCATAAGCATCGTGGGGGCTCTCGTAAGCCTTTGGAAATCCGCTAAGTCCTTTGTACTGTCTTAACGTGTCAAATTCAGACGCTCTGCCTGTCAGTATCTTGTGAACGTATGACTGGTGTCCTACATCGAATATTATCTTGTCTTCAGGGCTGTTGAAAACCCTGTGGAGCATGACTGTAAGCTCAACTGCTCCAAGATTTGAAGCCAGGTGGCCTCCTGTTTTTGATATCTTGTCAATAAGAAAATCGCGGATCTGCTGACAAAGGTCTTCCAAATCAGCGTAGTTATCTTCTTTAACTGCTTGAAGCAGATCATCGTGTTCCAGGTCGTATATCATCTGAACACCTCCGTTCTAAGCTAATGATCTCTTTCTTTGAGTTTTTCGGCCAGGTCAGTGAAAAATTCTGCCTTTTCTCCGTATTTTTCAAGAGCAGCAATAGCGTTTTCCGTAAGAATATTTAGCTCTTTCTTAGCGGCATCCATGCCGTTTACTGCGGCATAGTTGCACTTTCCTTCTTCTTGATCTTTTCCAATGGATTTTCCAAGGGTTTCAGGATTGCTGGTAATGTCAAGGATATCGTCTGATATCTGGAAAGCTTTTCCTATGTTTTCTGCATAGATGTCAAAGTCCAGAATCATTTCTTTCTTGACCCCTGCAATTCTCAGGCCTGCAATTACAGGTGCCTTAATGAGAGCTCCTGTTTTGTTGCTGTCAATGAAATCTACGATATCGGAGTCTACATTATCTGAAATGTTCTTTACGTCGGCTACCTGCCCAGCAATCATTCCTGTTACTCCGGCAGCCTTTGCTATGGTAAGAGCTGCTCTCACGCAGTTCATCAGCTTTTCGTGATTGTCAAAGTGGAGGGTTAGATTCCTCATCATGACTTCCATGGCTGTGTTCAGCAGTGCATCTCCTGCAAGTATTGCCATGTCTTCACCGAAAACAATATGATTCGTAGGTATGCCCCGGCGGAGATTGTCGTTGTCCATGGCAGGAAGGTCGTCGTGTATAAGAGAATAAGTGTGTACATATTCAATGGCTGCAGCGTATGGGAGAGCTTCCCTGTAATCACAGCCGCCAAATTCACAAGCGGCCAGAAGAAGAACAGGGCGAAGCCTTTTTCCACCAGCCTCCAGGCTGTATGCCATAGCCTTCCTGAGAATATCTACTCTTGAATCCATGGTGGGGAAATAGTCAAGAAGATGCTCTTCGATTATTCCCTTATATTCATCATAAGTTCTGGTCATCTTCTTCCCCCTTCCTGTATATTTCAATCTTCTGTTCAGCCTTGTCCAGAATTTCTCTGCAGTATTCAGCGTCTTTCATTCCTGAATTGTAGAGTTCCATTGCTTCTTCAAGGGAGACAGAAGGTCTTCCTATCTGATCTGCAGCTTTTCTCAGGCTCTCAAGGGCACTGGTAAATGTTCTGCTGCCGTTTTCATTCTCCATGGTCAATTCCCCTCTTGTAACTTTATATTGTTATATTGTTTGTTTTGTTTCCTTCGTGCTCAGCACCGTCACTTCTGCTGATCCGCCATTCATTATTATCTCATATTGTTCTCCCTTTGACATAGCTGAAACATGGGAAATTATTTTTCCGTCAGAATCAGTAACTGCGGCATAGCCTTTACTGAATATCTTCTGAGGGTTGTTTTCTCTCAGGACAAGAACTGATTTGTCCACTTCCATTTTCAGCTGCCGTATTTTGCCTCTGATTTCAGAGCTGAGAAGCCTCATGCTGTCTTCTACTGCCCTCCTTTCAGATATTACACGGCCTTCAATGCTGTCATCCAGCATGCGGATTCTGTCCAGGATTTCCTCTTTAAGCTGGAAGGTGTCTGTAATAAGCTTTCCAGCCTCTGTTGGAGTCTTTGCGCAGACATCTGCAGTAAAATCGCAGATGGAAACATCCTCCGTGTGTCCCACAGCTGAAATAACTGGTATCTCAGAGTTAAACACCGCCCGGGCCACCTGTTCATCGCTGAAGGCAGCAAGGTCCTCAGGGGATCCTCCTCCCCTTCCTACAATGAGGATGTCAATTCTTTTTCCCTCCTTGTTCAGCCTGTTTGCTTCCCGTATGTTTTCAATAATGGATTGGGGAGCAGCAGGACCCTGGACGATAGTAGGGAAAACAATTAAATCTACGTAGTCGTTTCTCTGCAAAATAGTCTTCCGTATATCGTCAATGGCCATTCCTGTGCTGGAGGTAATAATTCCCACTCTTTCAGGAAAGAAAGGCAAAGGCCTTTTGTGGCTTTCGTCGAAAAGCCCTTCGGAAGCAAGAAGCTTTTTCACCCTGTTGAATTCTGCCATAAGGGCACCTTCACCCCTGGCCATTACACCTCTTACGCTTAAGGAATAAGAGCCGCCCTTTGCGTATGGGCTGATGTCAGCAATCACAACTACCTGGCGGCCGTTTTCCAGAAGACTTTCATCTATGTTTTTACGGATGCTCTTCCAGATTGCGCACCGGATCATGCTGTCTTTGTCTTTAAGGGTGAAATAAATATGCCCTGCCCCCTGACTCAGGCCGGATATTTCCCCTTCTACAGCCATGTCTTTCAGGTTGAAATCTGAGCGCAGCTTGTTCGATATGTAATTGTTTACTTGAGAAACGGTTATGGGATTCATTTTGTTTACCTGTTTAGAAAATCAAGAAGCATGTTTGCGTGAGACGGCTCTCCGGAGATCCAGGCGTTGTATCCAAGTCCGGCTATGCCAGATCCATTATCTCCAGAGAGTTCAGGGGATCCCCAGTGTATCCTGGGGCCAATTGTTTCCGTTGTGGCTTTTCTCATACCTGTAAGCCCTTCAAGTTCTTTTGGCACATTGGTCCGCAGATATTTGCTGGCGCCGACTCCCCCGGCTATTACCAGGTCTGTAATACCGTACTTATTGCACAGAAAGAAAGCTTCTTCAGCCAGCAGTTCAGATATCATATGGAAAATTCCCGGAACGCAGCTGCAATCATCTGGGGTGATCATTTTTCTCACCTGAGTTTCCTGGCCGGAGAGGTTGAACCATCCGTCCCTGATCCTGACCTTAGAAGGCTTGACTGTAACTGGAGCTGCAAGAGCCAGCTGATCCAGGTATTTTCCGGCAGGAAAAGGAAAACCGGCTTGAACACCGGCTCTGTCCAGCAGCTGACCCAGGCTTATGTCCTTCGTTCCTCCTGCAATCTCAGCAGAATAATGTATTCCATCAAGAGAACACAAGAGTGCTTCTGTAGTGCCACCTGAGATATGGAAAAAAATAAACGGCTTTTCCGGTTCTTCTACGGCAGGGTGTTCGTTTAAAGTCCCGCTGATAACGGAATGGATGTGACCTTCCTGGTGTGAAAATCCATAGACCGGAATGTTCAGTGCATTTCCAATGTTAACGCCGGCCTCCAGACCTGCCAGAAAAACCGGCATATAGCTTTTTTCAACATTTCTAGGCCTGAATGAAAGGGCAACCGCCCTGATTTTCCCCTCAGGACACTTCTCCCTCATACAGTCCAGCCCTTCTTTTAAAAATGAGGGCAGCCTCCTGCCATGATTGAAGTAAGCCGTAGACTGGCGCAGACCGCACTCCCCTTTTTTCACTTCAAGAAGCTCAGACTTCTGGAAGAACAAAGCTCCCTGGTGATCCAGAAGAGATACAGATGTTTTGTAGTTGGATGTGTCGATTCCCAGGAAAAAACTGTTTTCATCCGGCCTTATTTTGCGGTCATCAGTTTTCATTACAGATTTTGCCCAGTACTGCATTAACGAAGGATGAAGACTTCGCATCACCGTATTTTTTGGAAAGTTCTACCGCCTCATTAATTGAAACAGCCTGAGGAACTTCCTCAACATAGAGGATTTCTGCAACGGCCACCCGGAGAATTGCCAGGTCGGCCTTTCCAATACGGTCAATTTTCCACTTATCCATGTGGCTGCTTATTGTTTCGTCTATGTCGGAAATGTGTTCCTTTATGGCTTTAAGGACTCTGAGGGCCTGCCCGGACTTAAGGACATTTCTGTCTTCACTTATAATTGAGAGATTCTCATAATTGAAATCATTGTTGGCATCCATCTGGAAAACCAGCTGCATGGTTTTTTCTCTAGCTTCTTCGATTTTCATAATTCTCTCTTTCTGTCTGTCGATTACTTTCTCTTGTCAATACCTTCAATTCCAACGTTAATAGCTTCAACGGAAAGGCCGGTGTATGACTCAACTACTTCCTTCACGCTGTTCTGAATATCGAATGCCATCTGAGGAATGTTTACACCGTAGTAAGCAATAAGATGGATGTCGATGGTAATGTTGTTTCCGTCTCTGCTGACTTTTATGCCCTGAACGTCTGTATCTCTTCCGAAAATGTTTTTAGCAAAGCTTTCGGTTATTCCGCCAACCAGCCTGCTGACACCTTCGTATTTCAGAACCTCTTCTGAAACGTACTGAAAAATCA
Source organism: Allobaileyella intestinalis (assembly GCF_009695865.1). Taxonomy (GTDB): domain Bacteria; phylum Bacillota; class Clostridia; order Peptostreptococcales; family Anaerovoracaceae; genus Allobaileyella; species Allobaileyella intestinalis. The sequence goes on from NZ_VUNB01000004.1 coordinate 165,391, forward strand.
CCTGGTCTTCAACGTTTATCTGGCCGTTTTCCGTAATGATGCTTTCTTCGCTCATTTCTATTTCTCCTTTCGTTCCTGATTGTCAGAAGGCTCTTCCTTGTCGATTGTAATCCTCAGGCTGTCTATTCGTCTGTCTCTGACTTTGAGAATTTCAAAAAGGTAATTTTGATATCTGATTTCAGGATAGGTCTTGTTCTCTCTAGGGATTTCTCCCATGAGTTCGATAATAAAACCTCCTATGGTCTCATTATTCTCTGACTCCAGCTGGATTCCTGTTTCTTCGTCCAGGTCGTCTAGATAAACATCTCCGTCCACGATGAAAGTATTATCATCTACCTTGGTGATTATCCTTTCCTCCTGGTCAAATTCATCATCAATGTCTCCCACAATCTGCTCGATAATGTCCTCTACAGATACGATCCCGCTGAAACCGCCATATTCGTCGATGAGCACTGCAATGTGCTGCTTGGTTCTCTGAAGTTCAACGAAAAGTGAATCTATGTTCTTGGTTTCCGGAACCAGATAAGGTTCTCTCATAATCTGACGGATGTCTACATTGTCAAATCCTTCCAGACCTCCTTTGAGCAGGTAATCTTTTATGTGGAGGATTCCCACAATATTGTCAGCATCATTGTCACAGATGGGAATCCGGGAATATCTGAGTTCCATCAGCTGGTCAAAATATTCATCCTTGTCATCCTGGAGGTCGATCATGAACACATCAGTACGAGGTGTCATGATTTCGTAGGCAAGAAGGTCATCAAACTGAAAAATGCTGTCAATCATCTTCCGGCCTTCTTCTTTGATCTCTCCTGTTTCCTGGCCTTTATCAAGCATGGACATAATCCGTGCTTCCGAGAAATACGCATCATCTACATCTGTGTCTTTTCTGAGCAGTATGAGAACAAAGTTGGCAATGGCCACAGTTATTTTTACCAGAGGAAGAGTAATAAAATACAGGAACCTCTGGTAAGTCACCAGGCTGATAGCGTAATCTTCTGCATTCTGAACGGCCAGTTTCTTCGGCAGCAAGTCGGAAAGAGCAAGATATACTATGAAAAATACTGCTTCAAAAATGAGTCTGTGCCACCAGATATCTGTCTTTGCAAATATGTAGATGCTGAACATCACCATGCTGCAAAGCAGGCACAGACTGTTGATCATAGTGTCTGCATAATGGTAGCCAGATGGTTTGTCCAGGAAGTTCAATATTCTCGTCAGTCTCTTGTTGTCACAGTCCTCTTCAAGACTTTCTTTGATTGCATTACGGTCCAGATGGTCAAGGCTTCTTCTGGCTGCAACAGCAAAGCCGTTTACGATTGCCATTATTATTATGGCAGCTGCTAAGATAAATAAGGGGAAAGACCCGTCAGACGACATAAATTACAATTCCTTTCTGAATTAATCATATTAAAATTACCAAAAACAAGTGATTACAGGCTAAATCTGTTTTTTCATTCTCAGTATGTAATTTTCTTTAACAGGAGTACTGAGTTTCAGCTTTATGATCTGCTGAGGATGAGGAGCCGATTCCACAGGTTCCCCCTCCTGGTTGTACATCTCAGTTATAACTTCTTTTGTAAAAGGAACACCAGGTCCGAAGATTTCAATCTCATCTCCTATAGAGAACTTGTTTCTCTGTTCAACCAGGGCGAATCCCGTTTCGGGCTCAACTCCTTTTACCATACCTACAAAAGAATATTCCCTGATATAATCGCTGGACTGATAGTTCTGATCCTCAGCCGAAGGCTTGTTGTAGTAGAAACCGTGAGTAAATTCTCTGTGACTTGCCTTGCAAAGTTCTGTGAACCAGGCAGGGTCATATTGGTAGTTGTCCGGATCAGCAAGATAATTGTCAAGAGCTGTTCTGTATGCTGAAACAACTGTAGCAACATAGTAGGCGCTCTTCATTCTTCCTTCGATCTTAAGGGAAGAAACTCCGGCTGCTGCCAGGTCAGGAATGCCGTCCAGCATGCAGAGATCTCTGGAGTTCATTATATAGCTTCCGTGGGAATCTTCCTCAATAGGATAATACTCACCAGGTCGTTTCTCTTCTACGATGGAGTACTTCCATCTGCAGGGATGAGTACAGGCGCCCATATTTGCATCTCTGCCAGTCATGAAATTGCTCATGAGACATCTGCCGGAATATGAGATGCACATTGCTCCGTGAACAAAACTTTCGATTTCCACTTCATCAGGAAGCTGATCTCTCATTTCTCTGATTTCTTTGAGGCTCATCTCCCTGGCCGTTACTATTCTCTTCACACCCATTGAGGCCCAGAATCTGGCAGTCATGTAGTTGGTAGTATTTGCTTGTGTGCTAAGATGTATCTCAGCATCTGGAATGATCTCCTTAAGTATAGTCATCACTCCCGGGTCCGATACGAGAAAGGCATCTACAGGAATATCCTTGATCTCCATCAAATAATTTCTCAGGAGATTCAAGTGTTCATTGTGAGGATATATGTTTATTGTCATATATCCCCTGGCCCCTCTGGCGTGGAGAAAGTCCATTGCTTCCCTGATTTCAGGAACAGAAAGGTTACCGGCTCCTGCCCTCAGGCTGAACATCTCTCCTCCGAAATATACTGCGTCAGCACCATAGTATACAGCTGTCTTAAGTTTTTCCATATCTCCGGCTGGAGCAAGAAGCTCTATGGCCGGCCTTTTATTTGTAAAATCAGTCATAAAATAAATCTTTCCAATCTTTCTAATCTTTCATTTTTATCAGCGCCAGTCCGTCGCCACAGGATATTATTGAGGATACCATGTCGTCTCTTGAGTTTATATAATCAAGAAACTCAGTCATCCTCTTGACGTTTGTCCTGTGCCTTCGATGGCCGTCATAATCGCTGTCAATCACTGAAGCCTTCATGAGCACATTGTCACAGAGGATTACAGAACCTGGTTCTAATAGACTCATGCCCTGATCAAAGAATTCCCGGTAGTGGCTTTTTGCGGCATCAATAAACAAAAAATCGTATTTTCTTTCTGAGGCTTCCTTGATCTGTTCAATCCTGTCAGTAGTCATTATGTCTGGTTCCCACTCAGGATCATCTACAGATGCTGGAGCACCTGCAAAAGCGGTTTCCGGATCTTCCTTGACCCGGCGCAGCAGCTCTTCCTCCGCAGCATCCGGGTTCATCCTCATTTCGTTCATATATCTTAATATATCAGCACCGTCGCCGGTAATAATACTGATGCGGCTGCTGACACCTAGCTTTCTGTGGTTAAAAGACGCCCTTGAAGCAGTTCTCTGAGATTTCTCAATGGTGGTTATCCAGACATCCTTAAGGGTCATGGCAAAAAAAGCCGAGGAATATCCCCAGGCAGTACCAATCTCCAGAATGCCGGAAGGCTTAGTGATATTAAGAAGAACCCGGATAAATTCCCTTGTCTCCGGAAGTATCAGCGGAATCCTCTCTTCAATACACTGCTCTCTCAGGGCTTCCAGACCCTGGTTCTTCTCAGGAGAGAAGGACCTGATATATTCTGTGATCTTGTCGTTAGTTATATTCATTAATTGTTATATGGTTTTAAAAATACACCAAATGTCTGACCGCCTCAGCGGTCAGACACCTGATAATAATGATATTTACTTCTTGCTGTCTCTCTTCTCCACAGCCTTTGCATATTCACTGGATATTTTCTGGAACTCATCATAGTCACTGGTGAATTCGTTTGTGCCATCCAGTTTAGGGCTGACTACGAAATACAGGTAATCAGTTTTGTCAGGCCAGAGAGCGGCCCTGATAGATGCCTTTCCCGGTGAACATATTGGTGCCGGAGGCAGTCCCTTGTTAATATAAGTGTTATAAGGAGAATCTATCTGAGTATCCGCCTCCGACAGAATCTCCTTGTGTATGCCCTGCTTATCCAGAAGGTACTGGACGCTGGAGCAGAACTGAAGGGCCATATCTTTGTCAAGTCTGTTGTAGATGACGCTGGCTACCTTTGCTCTGTCCTGATCAGCAGCAGCTTCTTTTTCAATAAGAGAAGCAATGGTTATTACCTGTTCGGTGGTAAGTCCCATGGATTCAGCTTTCTTTTGATACTTGTCGCTATACACTGTCTGGAACTGACTTAACATCATTACGATGATCTGTTCCGCATCAGCATTTACAGGGAGCTGATAAGTCTCAGGGAAGAGGAATCCTTCAAGTCTGTTAGGATCGCCCTTCTTGTCTGAAGGGACGAAACTGAATTTTGAAAAATCACCATTTGCACATGCGTCAAGGAATTTATCCTTATCTACAAGTCCCTGATCAGCCAGAAGCTTAGCTATCTGATCTACAGTATATCCTTCAGGAATAGTTACTGTAAGTCCCTGGCTTTTACCCGACTTAATGATATCGGCTATTTCGCTTTTCGTCATGCTTGGTGACAGAGAATACATTCCTGCTTTATATTTTCCGTCATAGCGCCAGATCTTGGAAAGGAACTTGTAGCTGCCTTCGCTGTTGATTAGGCCGTTCTTCTTAAGAATAGCAGCAATATCACCAGTGGAAGATCCCTGCTCAATGGTCACATTCTTATATGTCTGGTCATTCCTGTTCAGAGGCTTATTGAGAGCTGACAGTCCCAGGCTGGCAGCTACCACAACAGCCAAGATGATGACCAGTATGACAATGGCTTTCTTAACGGTTTTATTCATTTAAATCCTTTCGTTTACAGAATGATCACTAAAGGATTACTCCTTTGATCTTCCCAGATATTCACCAGATCTTGTGTCTATCTGGATCTTCTCACCTTCTTCGATGAAGATAGGAACCTGAATTACTGTTCCAGTCTCAACTGTTGCAGCCTTAGTAACGTTAGTTGCTGTATCACCCTTAACACCAGGCTCTGTCTCTGTTACTACCAGATCAACGAAGTTTGGAGCCTCAACGTCGAATGCATTGTCTTTGTAGAACTTAACTGTAGCAGTATCGTTCTCTCTGATGTACTTTACAGCGTTCTCTACAAGATCGTGAGTAAGCGGAATCTGGTCGTAAGTCTCCATATCCATGAAGTAATAAAGCTCACCGTCATTGTAGAGATACTGCATTGTCTTAGTATCAATTCTTGCAGGCTCAAACTTGTCGTTAGGGTTGAAGGCATCTTCACGAGTAGCACCTGTAAGAATATTCTTGTACTTTGTTCTTACAAAAGCTGCGCCCTTACCTGGCTTAACATGCTGGAAGTCAAGTACTACATGTGGCTCACCATTCATCTCGAAGGTCATGCCTTTTCTGAAATCTCCTGCTGTGATCATTCTTTCTCTCCTTAATAAGTAATATTGAAATAACTGTTCAGATATGTTTTGTTAAACGCTGTTTAAAGCAGCAAATCATTAACACGTGCTGAGGCACAAACTACATACCAGGCATATTAACGCCTATTGCATCCATTAGTATATCATAAACATCCTTCATCATCACTGAAAATCTGGTCATGGACTGGATATACCCGGCTGCTTCAGGCTTTGTCATAAGCATTGCAGAAATGCTCTGAAGCTGAGACATCAGCTGAGGATTTATCTGTTCGCCTCTAGCCTGGCTTAACTGCATTTCCATCTGGATGGACTCCATCTGCTTTACCATTTCTTTTAGCTGAGGATCCTGGTCAATGCTTTTTCTTGCCTGGTCGAATTCCTTGTATTCTCCGCTTTCTTTTATTGCCGTTGCCAGGTTGTGAGCTTCTTCATATACGTTCATATGAACCTCCTAAACATAAAGAATAACCGGGAGAATAACCGGATTCCGCTTGGTTTTCTTGTAGATAAAAGATCTCATGGCATCTCTGAGAGCACCTTTGACTGCCTGAAGATCCTTTGTCTCCCCTCTTCCCATTTGATCAATGGCTTCATATACGACATTGGTAGCTTCCTCAATAAGTGGACCGTTTTCCTTGACGTAGATAAAACCTCTTGTAATCAGTTCAGGGGGAGCGGCCAGGAGACCGGAATTGCTGTCAATAGCTGCAGAAATTACAATAAGTCCTGCCTCGGAGAGCTGTTTCCTGTCTCTCAGAACTACGTTTCCTACATCACCTATACCGTATCCATCTACAAGTACATCTTCTGCCGATGTATAACCGGCTTCTTTCTTAGCCTGCTTGTTTTTGATTACCACAGAATCCCCATTGCTGAGTATGAAGATGCTTCCCTTGTTCATTCCCATGGATTCTGCCAGTTCAGCGTGTTCAACAAGGTGTCTGTATTCACCATGAGCCGGAATGAAATACTTCGGCCTGATCAGGGAATGCATGAGCTTCAGTTCCTCTTTGCACGCATGGCCGGAAACGTGGATATCCACTGAATCTGACTGGAATACCTTCACCTGTTTTTCGTAGAGCTTGTTTACTACGTTTGTAATTGTTTTCTCATTTCCCGGTATAGGTGAAGATGAAAAAACAACTACGTCACCCTTCTTGAGTTTTACGGCTTTGTGATTGTCGTTGGCCATGCGGGTGAGAGCTGACATAGGCTCTCCCTGGCTGCCGGTGGTCACAATAGTCAGCCTGCTGTCAGGAATGTTATTGATCTTTCTGATGTCCACAAAGGCAGTTTCAGGAAGATCCAGATATCCCAGCTCAGTAGCAAGCTTGACGCATTTTTCCATGGACCGGCCGGACACTGCAATCTGACGGCCGTGTAGTATTGACGCTTCCATGAAATACTTAAGCCTGTAAATATTTGATGAGAATGTTGCAATGATAATGCGCTTGTCAGTTTTGTCAAAGATCCTGTTCATTGAATCGATGACGATCTTTTCAGACGGTGTATAACCGCTTCTGAGCACATTTGTGCTGTCACAGAGCATCACATCTACCCCTTCATCTCCAAGGGCGGCCAGGCGGCTGATATCAATCCTTTTTCCATCCAGAGGTGTATAGTCCACCTTGAAATCCCCAGTATGTACTATGTGACCTCCATCGCATTTAATAGAAAATGCCATTGAGTCAGCAATACTGTGATTGGTTCTGACAGCTTCAACTCTGAAAATTCCAACGTTGAATATATCTCCCGCATGGATTGTTCTCAGGTCGGCCCGCATGTTGTGCTCTGTAAGTTTGTTTTCAATTAGTCCGCAGGCAAGAGCAGATCCGTAAATTGGTACATTAATTTCCTTCAGAAGATATGGAACGGCACCGATATGATCCTCGTGTCCGTGTGTAATCAGGAGGCCTTTGATCTTATTGGCGTTCTCCTTCAAATATGAGAAATCTGGAATAACTACATCTATTCCGAACATCTCATCTTCAGGAAATGACATTCCACAGTCAATTATCAGAATCTGGTTTCTGAATTCAATCAGGGTAATGTTCTTTCCTATCTCCTTCATTCCACCTAAGGGGATGATTCTCAGTGGATCACCGGTTCCCCTGGTTCTGATTCTTTTTTCCTGGGCATTGTCTTTGCGCTTTTGCTTGTTGCTCTTGATCTTGCTTTGATTCTGTTTCCCTGCAGATTTTGAAAATCTCTTCTTATCAGCAGGAACCGGACTGCCTGAAATTACGGCAGCCTTTCCCTTTTGATTTGTGTGCTTTTGATTCTGCTTTGCCGTCTTTTTTTCTTTCGTTGCTGATGGTTTCTGCCGGCCTCTGTTATATCCCTTGTTCAGAGATCTTCGGCGGCTGTTTCCATCAGCCGGTTTTCTGCCAGAGGAACCGGCTGATCCGGATCCTCTTTTCTTGCTGTTTTCTGTAATATTTTCCATAATTCAGCGGCAACGGACAATAATCCTATTTCGCAACAAAGTTAACCAGTTTGCCCGGAATTACGATGGCCTTAACAATTGTTTTGCCTTCACATGCTGACTGAACTTTTGCGCTGGATCTTGCCAGTTCCTCTAATTTCTCCTTATCTGTGTCTCTAGGGACTACCAGCTTGTCCTTAATCCTGCCGTTAATCTGAACTATCACTTCGATTTCATCAAGTACAAGTGCAGATGGATCATATTCAGGCCAAGGTGTCTGATATACCCTTTCCTTGTGACCCATATCACTCCACAGTTCTTCTGTAATGTGAGGAGTGAACGGGTTGAGGATCAGAAGAAGGTCATTAATGGCCAGCTCCATGAGAGGAATGTTTATCTCACCTGACTGCTTGTATTTATAAAGCTCGTTTACAAGTTCCATAATAGAGCTTATAGCAGTATTGAAGCTGTACCTTCCCCCTGCATCCTCGGTTACCTTTTTAATAGTTCCATTGAGAGTGTAGTTAAGAGATTTATCTCTTTCGTTTCTGATCTCTATTCTGGAGTCAGTAACAACCTCACCTCTAATGTTTTCAATATAATCATATACAAGTCTGTAAACTCTGTTCAGGAAACGATAGCTTCCCTCAACGCCGGAGTCGGACCAGTCAAGTTCCTTTTCCGGAGGTGCAGCAAACAGAATAAACAGTCTTGCTGTATCTGAACCATAGCGCTGCTGTATTTCCTCCGGGCTTACAACATTGCCTATGGATTTTGACATCTTTGTACCGTCTTTAATTACCATTCCCTGTGTAAGAAGGTTCTTGAACGGTTCTTCTGCTTCTACCAGTCCAAGGTCATGGAGTACCATCTGGAAGAATCTGGCATAAAGAAGGTGAAGAATAGCGTGTTCTACTCCTCCGATATACTGGTCGACGTTCATCCAGTAATCAGCCTTTTCCTTGTCAAATGGCTTCTCTGAGTTGTGCGGGTCGCAGTATCTGAGGAAGTACCAGGATGAATCCATAAAGGTATCCATAGTATCTATCTCCCTCTTAGCTGGTTTTCCGCAGCAAGGACATGTTGTGTTCTGGAAATCGGCACTGGTTGTCAATGGAGAATCTCCTTTTCCTGTAAATTCAACATCTATAGGAAGTCTGACTGGGAGATTTTCCTCCTTCTCTGGAACCCATCCGCAATCCTCGCAGTAAATCATAGGAATAGGACATCCCCAATATCTCTGACGGGAAATCAGCCAGTCTCTGAGCTTATAGTTGACCTTTTCCCTGCCGATTCCCTTCTGGTGGAAATCTTTAATTATCTCTTTGATTGCATCCTTGTTGTTCATTCCGTCATATTTTCCGGAATTAAACATTGTACCTTCTGCAGGTGTTGCTTCTGTCATGTTATTGAAATCAACATCTGGATCGTGTGTGTCGATTACCGGAATTATTTCCAGATCGAATTTTTTTGCGAAATCAAAGTCTCTCTGGTCGTGAGCTGGTACGCCCATGATGGCACCTGTTCCATAATCCATCATGACATAGTCAGAAATGAAAATAGGAATTTCTTTGCCATTTACCGGATTTACGCAGTAATGACCGATGAACACACCGGTTTTCTCCTTTGAGAGAGATGTTCTTTCAATCTCGGATTTATGCTTGCACTCTTCAATGTAGGCCTTTGCAGCCTCTTCATATTCAGTTCCTGCCACAAGTTCTGATACATATGGATGTTCAGGGGCCAGAACCATGAATGTTACACCGAAGATAGTGTCAGGCCTTGTTGTATAGACAGTCAGCTCCTTGTCAGTGTCCTTGATCTTCATTTCCAGCTCGGCACCGGTGGACCTTCCTATCCAGTTTTTTTGCATCATCTTGACCTTGTCAGGCCAGCCTGGAAGCTCATCAAGGTTCTTCAGAAGCCTGTCAGCGTAGTCTGTTATCTTAAGGTACCACTGAGAAAGGTATTTCTTGGTAACAGGTGTGTGGCATCTTTCACAGCATCCTTCTACTACCTGCTCGTTGGCCAGTACGGTCTGACAGCTTGGACACCAGTTTACAGAACTGTCTCTTTTTTCTGCCAGTCCTTTGTTGTAAAACTGAATAAAGAGCCACTGCATCCATTTGTAATAATCTTCCTTGCATGTTGCTGTCTCTCTGTCCCAGTCATAGCTGAATCCCAGAGATTTAAGCTGTCTTCTCATCTCCGCAATGTTTGAATCTGTCCATTCTGCAGGAGGTATGTTGTGCTTGATGGCGGCGTTCTCTGCAGGAAGGCCGAAGGAATCCCAGCCCATTACGTGGAGAACGTTGTAGCCCTTCATTCTTTTGAATCTGGCAATTACATCTCCAATTGAATAGTTGCGCACATGGCCCATGTGCAGTTTTCCAGAAGGATATGGAAACATCTCAAGATCATAGAACTTTTCCTTTGTGAAATCCTCACTGGTTCCGAAGGCGTTTTCATCTTCCCAGACTTTCTGCCATTTTTTCTCAATGGCATTGAAATCATATCTTTCGTTCATCATCTCTCCTCATTTGTGGGTATCCTAGTTCCAATATTTCCAGCGGGACGTGGTCCCGGTTCTGACTGAATATTATTGAATTTCTACAGAAGGACAGTCACTCCAGATTTTATCTACAGCATATTTTTCTCTGTTCTCTTCTGTGAACACATTTACGATTATGTCCCCAAGGTCAATGAGCATCCAGCCGGAGTTTCCACGGCCTTCTACTCCCTTGATTTCCAGTCCTGCTTCTGCAGCAGCATCCTGGGCATCCGTTGCAAGAGCATCCAGCTGCCTTTCAGATCCTGCAGTGGCATTTACAAAATAATCAGCAAAGCTGGATTTTTCACTGATATCAGTTACCAGTACATCTCTTGCCTTTCTGTCAGAAAGCTTTTTGCCGATCATCATAGCAGTTTCTTTCATTTCCATCAGCTAATCTCTCCTTTTCAGTTTCTCTAAAATAAAGTCTCTGGCTTCGGTAGTATCGGGATCCAGGATTCTGTTCCTGTAAGTGATGCTGTCGATGCAGAAATCCAGTATTTCCAGACAGGCTTCGTCCAGGTTGTATCTGGCCAGGTGTCTCAATCTCCTGACTCCTGAATAAGTACGGTTTACTTCAACTGCATCGGAGACATAAATTATCTCTTCCAGCATGGACATTCCGTACCTTCCTGTAGTGTGATAGGAAACAGCATTTAAAATATCCTGGTCATCAACACCGAAATCTCTGGCAAGAATTCTTTTTCCTATTTTTGAGTGAGCCAGGGATTGATTGTTCCAGTACCAGAGTGACATCCCAAAATCTCTGATCTGCCGGTTCATTTCCTCAACAGAGTAACACTTGGCAATGTCGTGGACCAGGCCGGCGAAGTATGCCTTTTCCTGATTTACTCCGTAAATTGAAGCCAGTTTTACAGCTTCCCGGGCTACACCAAGTGAATGGGTATACCGCTTAGGTGTCAGAGTTTTTTCAAGATATTCTTTTATTTCGTCAGTCTTTGTATAATCCATTTTCTTCTATAAATCCAATTATTTCGGGAGGAACCATGTTCTCCGTAATTCTGCCGGCTGAATAATTTCTTCTGATTTCTGAAGAAGCTGCGGCCATAGGTTTCAGATCAACAAAAGTAATATTTCCTTTTAGCTGGGATCGGTACTTATTGGCTTTTTCTATTGCAGCGCCGTAGTCAGTTCCCGGCCTTACACCTGTTATAATCTTGTACTTTTCTATTATTTCTTCTCCTCTGTACCAGGAATCCAGGGTCATGAGAGAATCCAGGCCAAGGATGAAATACAGATCACAGCTGTATTTCTCAGAGAAATAAGATAACGTGTCCCATGTATAGCATGAGCGATTCAATCTGATTTCGTGATCGGAAAGTGAAAATGCAGGATTGCGGTGGAGAATCCGGCGTATCATTTCGCATCTCATTTCTCCTGGTGTCACATTTGTGTTCTGCTTAAAAGGAGAAATATAGTTTGGCACAAATACCACCTGATCCAGATCAGCTCCTTCTGCAGCTGCTGAAGCAAGATTGATATGCCCTTCATGGACAGGATCAAAGGTTCCTCCAAATATTCCGATCCTTGGTAATGATGGTTCCATGGCCAGTTAATCATCCACCTTGGACAGCTGGAGACCCAGCTCGTTGAGCTGAGCACCATCAGCCTTACCAGGTGCTTCACATACAAGACACTGGGCATTCTGGTTCTTAGGAAAGGCAATAACCTCCCGGATGCTGGATTCACCCAGAAGAAGCATGACCATTCTGTCAAGGCCATAGGCCAGTCCTGCATGAGGCGGTGCACCGTACTTGAATGCTTCAATAAGGAAGCCGAATTTCTCTTCACACTCCTGGTCGGAAAGTCCCAGAGTATCAAACATCTTTTTCTGAAGCTTCCTGTCGTGGATTCTGATTGAACCACCACCGAGCTCAACTCCGTTCAGTACTATGTCATATGCGTCTGCGTCCAGCCCCAGAATGTCTCCCTCATCAAGTTTGTGAAGCTGGTCCAGCTTTGGCTGTGTAAACGGATGATGCATAGCCTTGATGTTACCTTCATCATCTTCCTCGAACATAGGGAAATCAACAACCCAGAGGAAGTTGAAGACATTATCATCCAGAAGACCCATCTGTCCTGCAATTCTTCTTCTCAGGAAACCGAGAGTTGCAAACACAACCTTTGGTCTGTCGCTGGCAATGAAGATGATATCACCGTTCTGTGCTTTCATTCTGTCAGCAATTTCTGCCAGCTTTTCGTCATCGAAGAACTTGCTGACAGATGACTTGAAGCCATCTTCTTCCTTTCTGATCCAAACCAGACCCTTGGCACCATAGTGTTTGCATTCCTCAGTCAGTTTATCAACTTTCTTCCTTGAATATACTGACGAACCGCCTGTAATGCAAATGGCTCTGATATCTCCCCCTTCTTCAACGACCTTCTGGAAAACAGGAAATTCGCTGCCGGCAACAAGATCTTTGATGTCCTTCAATTCGAAACCAAAACGAGTGTCCGGCTTGTCGGAACCGAAACGCTCCATTGCTTCTTTATATGTAATCCGAGGGAAAGGAGTTTCAATATCCATTCCCTTGACTTCCTTCATCAACTTCTTAAGGAAGCCTTCCTGAATCTGGATTACATCGTCTGTATCAACAAATGACATTTCCAGGTCAATCTGAGTGAACTCAGGCTGTCTGTCAGCTCTCAGGTCTTCATCTCTGAAGCACTTTGCAATCTGAAAATATCTGTCAGTTCCCCCTACCATCAGAAGCTGTTTGAACATCTGAGGTGACTGAGGAAGAGCGTAGAATGAGCCAGGGTTTACCCTTGATGGAACCAGATAATCCCTTGCTCCTTCAGGAGTAGGCTTAATCAGATCCGGAGTCTCTACCTCAGTGAAACCATTTTCGTCAAAATAGTCTCTTGCACACTTTGTTACCTTGTGACGGAAGGTAAGATTTCTCTGCATCTTGTGTTTTCTCAGGTCAAGATACCTGTATTTGAGACGGAGATTCTCATCTACGTTATCATCATCTTTGATATAGATTGGAGGAGTATCTGCTTCAGAGTATATTACAAGATCTTCTGCGAATACTTCGATATCACCTGTATCCAGATTAGGATTTCTGGAACTTCTTTCTCTTACAGTTCCTTTTACCCCGATAACGTATTCACTGCGAAGTGACCTGGCCTTGTCCAGCACCTCAGGGCTGCAGTTTTCATCGAAAGTAATCTGGGTGATGCCTGTCTTGTCTCTAAGATCTACAAAAACAAGAGCTCCAAGACTTCGCTGTTTTGCCACCCATCCGTTGAGAACAACCTGTTGCCCTTCGTCTTCAAGCCTAAGCTCTCCGCACATGTGGGTACGTTTGAAAAGTTCTGACATTTTCAATACCTTCTCTCTTCCTCTATTATGTATCTTTAATAACTTACCTTAATTCCCGGTCTTTAATTCCTGATGTGGCTGATGAGATCTTCTGTTGCCACGCTGGTCTGCTTCCCCGTTTCCATATCCTTAAGAGTAAGCATTCCAGATGATACCTCATCGTCTCCGATTACCACAGTGTATGCCGCACCAATCTTGTTTGCGTATTTCATCTGGCCCTTGAGATTTCTGTCATTTGCGTCAACAACAGCTCTGATGCCGCTGGTACGGAGCTTGCTCAGAAGTCCCATGGAAAAAAGTTTTGCTTCTTTGCCAATATATGCGATAAAGAGTTCAGGAGCCGTAGTTCCGCCGAACTGGTGGCCGTTCTGTTCCATGAGCATGAGAAGCCGTTCTTTTCCAAGTCCAAAGCCTACGCCTGGCATGTCAGGTCCACCCACTTCCTCAATAAGGTGATCATATCTTCCGCCGCCGCAAACAGTACCCTGGGCTCCTATTCTTGTGCTTACAAATTCGAAAGCCGTTTTCGTGTAATAATCCAGGCCGCGGACAATCTTGTCGTCTACTACGAAGGGAATATCCATAGCGGTCAGCATCTCTTTAAGTTCTTCGAATGCTTTTCTGCAGTCGTCGCAGAGATAATCAAGCATAACCGGAGCATCCTTTACAATCTTCTGATCTTCTTCAGATTTGCAATCGAGAATTCTCATTGGATTTGTCTCGAATCTGGACTGACATGTTTCACAAAGCTGGTGGAGGTGAGGTCTCAGGAAATCCTGAAGTGCTTTTTTATAAACTGGTCTGCACTCTCTGCATCCAACGCTGTTGATGTGCAGTTCCACATCGGTTATTCCCATTCTTGTGAGAAAGTCATGAGCCAGAGCAATAATTTCGGCGTCAGCTGTTACGCTGTGAGAACCGAAAATCTCCACTCCGAACTGGTGAAACTCTCTGAGTCTGCCGGCCTGAGGCTTCTCGTATCTGAAGCAAGGCGTGTTGTACCAGTATCTTGTAGGCTGGGATTCAGCATATTCCTTGCTTTCAATGAACGCTCTTACAGCTGGTGAAGTTCCTTCCGGTTTAAGAGTTATGCTCCTGTGACCGTGATCTTCAAATGTGTACATCTCCTTCTGTACAATGTCGGTAGTCTCTCCAACTCCTCTGTTAAAAAGATCTGTGCTCTCAAACATAGGAGTTCTGATTTCTCCGAAACCATACTCTCTGCAGATTTCGGCAAATTTCTCTTCTATATACTGCCATTTGCCGGAATCTGAAGGCATAATATCCTTCGTTCCCTTTGGTGCTTTAAGTGCCATTTCTTCCTCCATCTATTTTTTATCAGAATCATGGGTTCCCGTAAAATACTGATCTTTGCGCTTTAGTATCTCTTCAAACCGCTCTGTGTAGATTCTGAAATTACTTACGTTCGCAACTCTTTCCAGACCATCTCTTTCAGGAAAATAAATCTTCCCTATGGCTCCGGCGCCAAGAGCAATAATGGTCTGTTTTTCTTCCATTATCCGGATGTTGTAAATTGAATGAGTTCCGGGCTTACACCATCCAACATTCTCGTGACCGCCGGTTTGATGCTTCTGACGATAAATATAATATGGCAAATATCCGGAATCGTAAAGCATACGACTCCCTTTTTCCAGCATAGAAGTAACAAGTCGTCCTTTTTCTCTGAAATATTCCGGATCCTGCTGCTTCAGCCTTGAACCGTGTTTTACCGACAGGGTGTGAATCGTTATATTTGATGCACCCAGTTCGATTATTTCCTGAAGGCTTCTTGTAAAATCTTCTGCCGTTTCTTCCGGAAGGCCTGCGATTAAATCGGAATTTATGGTTTTAAATCCGGTTTTCTCAGCAATTTTGAACGCTTCTCTTATCTGTTCCGGTCCGTGAGACCTTCCAATTAGTTCCATGGTTCTCTTTTTCATGGACTGAGGATTAATGCTGATTCTGTCGATGCCCAGGGATTTAATAACATCCATTTTTTCCTGGGTTATGGTATCAGGCCGCCCCGCTTCTACAGTAAACTCGATGGACCCCGGTTCTATACGAAAATTGTGGTAAACAGAGGTGATCAGTCTTTCAAGTTGTTCAGGGTTTAGGGTAGTAGGAGTTCCTCCTCCTATGTACACTGACTCAAGCTTTCTTCCTGCCTGTTTGTATTTACTGCCAGTGTATTCTATTTCTCTGATCAGGTTGTCCAGATATGTTTCTATTTCCCCGGCAGTTCCGATATTAGAAGCAAAGGAGCAATAGGAACATCTTGTGGGACAGAACGGAATACCTACATAGAGTGAATCCTCACAGGTATCTGGTGCAGGAACGTTGTCCAGCTGGTACCGAAGGATATCCATTAGAAGATCCAGCTTGGAATCCGAAATGAGATACATATCCTTCATTTCAGCCCTGGTTTTTCCTATCTTTTGATCTGTTGTTTCATCGCCAGAAGAAAGAGAGAGGGCAATTTGAAAAGCAAGTTTCAAAGGCCTTACTCCCGTTAAAGTTCCCCATGGCATTTCAGCCCCTGTAATATCAGATAAAACCCAGTAAAGTTTTCTCTTAATCTCTTCTCGGCCCTGACTGCCGCTGCTGTTGAATAAGTAGCTGTTTTCCCCAAGCAGACTGGAATTTATGCCGGGACTGTTAAAGGGAATGACCTCAAATTGATGATCATCCATAAACAGCCGGCAAAGCTCGGCAAAATGGTATTCGTTCTTGATTCCGTTTATGTAAAATCTATACAAAAGGGTTCATCCTCTTTTCTAATCCTATTGTAGTTTCAGGCCCGTGGCCTGGATAGACCAGCGTTTCGTCAGGTAACGAATAAAGTTTATTGGAAATTGATTCCATCAGCCTTTCTGTATCAGCTTCCGCCAGGTCAGTTCTGCCAACGCTTAGTCTGAACAGCGTATCCCCGCTGAAAAGCAGGCCTTCTGTATAGATACACATGCCTCCCGGAGTATGGCCGGGGGTTTTCATAAACCTGAGATCATGGGTTCCGAACTTAATCACCTGTCCATCTTCAACATAAATATCAGCCTCTACTGTAACCTCTTTGCCTGCAATAGATTTGGAATTGTTAAGCTCCGGATCTGTAAGGAAGTGCTTTTCATCGGAGGATGCAATAATCTTTGCTTCGGGATACAGGGCCGTATATTCTGAGATTGCTGCCATGTGATCTGCATGCCCGTGGGTAAGAATGATCATGTCCAGTGAACCTGTGCTCCTGATTGCATTTATCAAATCATCATTTATGGTTCCCGGGTCTACAACTGCTGAAAGGCATTGATCCTGGTCCAGCAAAATATACGTATTCTCCATGAATATTCCGTTATCTGATCTCAGTACTTTAAGACCCATAAATTCTTCCTCTTAAAATATGATATATATTTGTTGCGGTAACAGATAAATGTCCTATGAGGATTTTGCTCTGAATACCTTCTCTATTCCTACAACGTTTCTCAATGCAATGAGAAGACGCTGCATCTGATGGGTTCCGGAAATAGATACTGTAATAACAACTTTCACATAGTCGTCTTCTACAGGATTCATGTTAACTCCGCAAAGCCTTACATCCATATCTTCGCAGACTTTTGAAATATCGCTGAACATTCCTTTTCTGTCTGTTCCAAGAATGACAATGTCTGCGTAATAGGTCTGGCCTTCCTTTGGAGTCTCCCATTCTACTTCGATGAGCCTCCCCTTTTCTCTTTCTGGAAGATGGACGATGTTTGTACAATCCTTTCTGTGTACTGTAATTCCTCTTCCCTTTGTAATGAAGCCTATTATTTCATCTCCAGGCACAGGGCTGCAGCATCTTGCAGTTCTTATGAGAAAACCTGATTCATCTTCCGAACCCTTTACGACAATAGCAGGACCATCTCCCGGGTCACGGCGAATGGTTTTGCGCTCTCTTATCTCTTCTTCTTTCTTCTTCTGAGCTCTTTCATTATCGTCCAGATAGTACTCAATAAGTCTTGTTCCAATTTTGGAAAGAGCGCTGCCGCCTCCGGCTATTTGTGAATACAGTTCATTGACGTTGTTCAGCTTAAAGTCTTTTACTGCTTTAAGAAGATAGGCGTTTTTAGCAACAAGTGCCGGATCATATCCCTTCTTCTTGATGTAGTTAGAAATACTGGTTTTTCCTTTATCAACGAAGTCCCCTCTGTCAGATTTCCTCAGCCATGTTCTTATCTTGGATCTGGCCTGGGAACTCTTCACAATGTTGAGCCAGTCTATGCTTGGACCGCTGGAATTTGCTGATGTAATTACTTCGATAATATCTCCGTTTGCAAGAGTATGATCGATAGTAACCATCTTTCCGTTGACCTTGGCTCCTACACATCTCAGACCAACGTCTGTATGAATCTTAAAGGCAAAATCAAGAGGCGTGGATCCTGCAGGAAGGTCCACTACATCTCCCTTCGGAGTAAAGACGAATACCTGATTGTCAAAGAGGTCCATCTTCAGGGTCTCAAGGAATTCTGTAGAATCATCAGTTTCCTTCTGCCATTCAAGAGATTGTCTGAGCCAGGCCAGCTTCTGATCATTGTCATCTGCACTGGCCTTTCCGGTCTTTCCTTCTTTGTATTTCCAGTGAGCTGCAATACCGTATTCAGCGATACGGTGCATCTCATAGGTTCTGATCTGTATCTCAAAAGGATCCCCCTTATCATCAATAACAGTGGTGTGAAGGGACTGATACAGATTTGGCTTTGGCATTGCTATATAATCTTTGAACCTTCCTGGAATAGGTATCCACCGGGTGTGAACTGCGCCCAGAACTGCATAGCAGTCTTTAATTGAAGGAACTATGATTCTCACTGCAGTGAGGTCGAAGATTTCATCCAGCTGCTTATGCTGCATTACCATCTTCTTATAAATACTATACAGGGATTTCCGTCTGCCCATAATGTCATACTCGATATCTGTTTTATCCAGTATCTTTCTGACTTCCTCTATGAGCCGGCCAACAACCTCGCCTCTCTCCTTTTCTTTTTCAGAAACCTTTATGGAAAGATCTTTGTATTCTGCAGGATGGAGATACTTGAGAGCAAGATCCTCCAGCTCAGACTTGATGCTGTAAATTCCCAGCCTTCCGGCCAGTGGAGCATAAATTTCAAGAGTTTCCAGAGACTTTTCTTCCCTCTTCTTAGGTACCATGTATTCCAGAGTCCTCATGTTGTGAAGCCGGTCAGCCAGCTTGATTATGAGGACTCTGATGTCCTTTGACATGGCAAGGAACATTTTCCTGAAGTTCTCTGCCTGCAGTTCTTCCTTTGAATCGTATTTGATATTTCCCAGTTTTGTGACGCCGTCAACAAGAAGAGCAATGTCTTCGTTGAAATCCTCAATTAACTGCTCTCTTGTGTAATCTGTGTCCTCTACTACGTCGTGAAGCAGTCCGCTGACTATAGTTTCGCTGTCCATTCCGAATTCTGCCAGAATTTTGGCAACAGCAATAGGATGGATAATGTAAGGCTCACCGCTTTTGCGGAACTGGCCGGCGTGCTGTTTACTGGCTAATTCAAAGGCCTTCACTATTATCGGATCATCGTACTTATAGCTGATCTTTTTTAGATCATTAATAAACTGTTCAGTTGTAGGCTCCGAGTACTGATTACCCATATTATCTCCCAATAATCACGAAAATATTATTTTACTATTCCTTCGTTTTCTCTTCTGGCTTTTTCCCTGGCTCTGTTTTTCTGTTTCTGCCTGTCTCTCTTTTCCTTGTCCTCAACATATTTAGAACGCGTCCCCTTCTTAGTCATTTCGTAGTACAGAGGGCTGCACAGGAAAATAGATGAGTAAGTTCCGCAGATTACGCCGATCATCAAAGGTATGAGGAATTCCCTCAGCTGTGATGATACGAGAACAAACAAAGGAATCATTACTACGATTGTTGTAAGAGAAGTCATTATGGACCTGGACAGAGTCTGATTAATACTGTCATCAATCATCTTCTCCCGTTCTTTCCTCTTGTAAAATTGAGTGTTCTCTCGTATTCTGTCGAAAACTACGATTGTATCGTTAATGGAATATCCCACTACCGTAAGAATGCCGGCGATAAACGGATTGTTGATGGTGAATCCGAAAATAGCATATAAGGACAGTGTGACCAGGACGTCGTGTCCCAGACCTGCAACGGCTGCCAGTCCATATTGCCAGTTCTTAAATCTGAATCTTATGTAAATAAGCATGCAGAAAGTTGCAATAAGCACTGATTTAACAGCATTGTGCCTCAGTTCTTTTCCTACTGTAGGGCCGAACTCCTCAGATGAAAGCACTGCATTTTTGCCAAGATGATATTTATCTGAGATGGTATTGACAACAGCAGTACGTTCTTTAGTCTTCATGGCCTTGATGGTTCTGATGACAATCTGGTCGTTATCCTTGCCGGCGTACACAATTGTAGGATTCAGCTTATAGTCTTTTATTGT
Organism: Allobaileyella intestinalis; assembly: GCF_009695865.1. GTDB lineage: Bacteria > Bacillota > Clostridia > Peptostreptococcales > Anaerovoracaceae > Allobaileyella > Allobaileyella intestinalis. Next base: position 185,428 of record NZ_VUNB01000004.1, read on the forward strand.
ATCTTTAACCTCATCTATATCGACTTTCTTGCCCATGTCCAGCTGAATCATAGTTCCGCCGGTAAAGTCGATTCCGTAATTGAATCCCCTTATTCCGGTGAATACGATTCCGCAGATGATGATTGCGGCACTGATGCAGTAGAATATCTTCCTGTTCCTGATGAAGTGGAAGTATCCATTTAACTGCATTTTCTTAGATCCATCTTCCTTGAAGCCGAAGTGTGTAATCGTTCCGAAAGTCCTGCTCTCGGCCATCAGATTTACGAAAACCTGAGTTACAAAAACAGCTGTGAATATAGATGCTACTGTACCGATCATCAGGGTAAGAGCAAAGCCTTTTACTGAAGTGGTACCGATAAGATACAGAACAAAGGCGGCAATCAGTGTAGTAGTCTGAGAGTCGATAACTGTTGAAAGAGCAGAATGGAATCCGGAGTCAACACTGACTCTTACTGACTTGCCTTTTGCTATTTCCTCCCTGATTCTGGTGAAAATAATTACGTTGGAATCCACGGCCATACCTATTCCAAGGATGATACCGGCAATTCCCGGAAGTGTGAGCACAGCACCGAATCCGGCCATAACCCACAAAATAATCTCAACATAAAGGGCGAGAGCAATATCTGCGGCGACTCCCATGAAGCCATAAACCACCAGCATCATGATGAATATTATGCCCAGACCTATTGCACCGGCCTTAATGCTCTTGTTAAGAGCATCTGCACCAATAGTAGCAGTCTCCACTGAGGAATTAACTTCTGTAAGGCTTGCTGGAAGTGCACCACCCTTGATAAGTGCTGAAGTATTGGAAGCCTCTTCTTTAGAGAATCCTCCTGGTCTGTAGATCTCGCAGCTCCTGCTGTCAATCTTCTGATCTACATTAGGTGCGGAGATAATCTTATCGTCCAGCATTATTACAACTGATGTTGCTGGAACAAGATTTCCATCAGAGTCTTTCAGAACCGGGTTAACTGTTCCGGAAGCTGCTCTCTCCGTGCCCTTGGCAAAATCGTCAGTACCTTTAGAAGTAAAGTCCATGGTGATCTTATATCCACCATGATCCTGGTCAGTAGAGAAACCTGCGTTCTTTACTTCGTTACCGTTCATAACCAGAGTCCCATCGGCCAGCAGGAAACGGAGCTGGGCGGTCTTGCCAATCTGTCGTATGGCCTGATCGGCATTGCTGATACCTGGCATCTCTACTCGGATCTTGTCACTTCCCTCGACAGCAACAGATGCCTCGGAAATACCCATAGCGTTAACTCTATTCTCAAGAACAGACTTTGTCTGATCCATAAGAGCAGCCTTGTCTTTGCCTTTAGCTTTAGTCTCAGCCTGCATCAACACATAAACTCCACCGTTGATGTCAAGACCGTATTTCAGTTGATCCTTAAGCTTCTTGACAGAACCAATACCTGTAAAGGAAACTACTGCTCCAAATATGATCACCACAATAATCACAACAGCCAGGATCTTGTTCTTTTTGTTCTGAGATTTCATCGTAAAACGTTCACCTTTCTCAAGCCTGTATCTCATTAAGTAAAATCATTACAAATAATTGAACCAATTCATTTTATTGTACAACAACACCATATACCATTCAAGGATAAATCATGCCGAATCCGCATTTATCAAGGGATTCAGGAACTTTACCATAATCGTATACCAGCAGAACATATGAAAACGAAAAGTCTTTTCGTCGTTTTAACTAACAGAAAAAGCGCACCAACAGGTGCGCCTTAAAATAAATTTACAGATGTTTATAAGAGCATATATCTTATGCTACTTCTCCTCCTCAGCAGGAGCTTCTTCCTTTGCAGCCTCTTCTTCGTGCTTAGGAGTCAGCTTCTTAGGTGTCACCTTGCGGTGCTTCTTAGGAGCTTCTTCTTCCTTCTCGTCAGCAACAGGTACTGGAGCATCTCCGGCAGCCTGCTTTCTGATGCTTCCTACTGCACTCTTCAGAATTTCCATCTTAACTCTGTCAGTACCAACAGCAATAACAACTGTATCGTTCTTAACTTTAATGACTTTACCCAGGATGCCGCCAATAGTAACGATCTCATCGCCTGTCTTCAGGCCGTTTCTCATGTTTGTGACTTCCTTGTCCCTCTTTCTCTGAGGACGGATCATGAGCAGATAGATCAGAAGTACGAATACAACACAAAGGATAAGATTAAAATACTGTGCGTTCATAGTTTCCTCCTGTTACAGTCAGAACTGTTTTAGTTTATTTCATAAAGTCCAATATGGTGCCGGTGATGGGGGTCGAACCCATACGATATTGCTATCACGGGATTTTGAATCCCGCGCGTCTGCCAATTCCGCCACACCGGCTGATTGTAAACATCCCCGGACAACATTGTATTTCCAAGATAACTATTTTTAAGTAAAAAAAATGGTGTGGCTGACTGGACTCGAACCAGCACGGTCTCCCACATGCCCCTCAAGCATGCGCGTCTGCCATTCCGCCACAGCCACATCACAAGTGTTATAATACACCTGCTACCCGCTTAACGCAAGTAGTTTTTTTATAAATTTGATTTTTTTTTGGAAATCACATCCGGATCTTCGTGATAGTCTCTGAGATGGTACTTCTTCAGAAGCTCATTGATCTTATCTCTAAGTTCCGTCAGATCTCCGTCGTTTGTGATCACCTCAGATGCCAGTTTTTTCTTTTCGTCTTCAGACATCTGCCTTTTTATTATACGCAAAACATCTCCTCTGTCTACCCCGTCTCTGCTGATTACCCTCTTTATTCTTGTTTCTTCAGAAGCTGTAACCAGCCAGATAGAATCGTACCAGCTGAGTTTTCCCATTTCCATAAGAAGGGGAACTGCAAAGAACAGGACTTCGCAGCCTTCCCTTTCCAGTTTTTCAGCTTCTGAAGCCAAATTCTCTACAAGGATCCGGGTAGTGCCCTTTTCCAGGAGTTCGAGTTTTGACTTATCTCTGAAAACAAGATCTCTCATCTTGCTCCGGTTCATTCCACCTTCAGCCGTAATGAACTGATCTCCGAAGTTCTTCCGTATATAAGGTATTCCTTTTCCCCCAGGGGCAGTCAGGGCCCTGGACATCAGGTCTGCATCCAGTACTGTATAACCCAGTTCCTCAAGATAGTCAGTTACTGCTGTTTTCCCTGATCCTATTCCCCCTGTAATGCCAATTTTCTTCATTTACGATTTCCTGTCAGATAATTTCTGTAGTTAGGTAGTTAGATACACATTATTTCAGTTCGTACCAGTTTTTTCCTGTGTTGAGGTCACACTTAAGAGGAACTGCCAGATCTGCTGCCTTTTCCATGTTCCTTTCCAGCAGCTCCTTCACATCCTCCAGTTCACTTTCCGGGGCCTCAATTATCAGCTCGTCGTGAATCTGCAAAATAAGACGGGAGCTCATATTTCTATCTTTCAGCTCTTTATGAACGTTGTTCATTGCGATTTTTATTATGTCTGCTGCTGTTCCCTGAATCGGGGTGTTCATCGCCAGTCTGGCAGCAAGCTGCCTGTCCATGTACTTTCTGGAACTGAATTCAGGTATCTGCCTGACTCTTCCGAACCAGGTTCTTACAATTCTTGTATCCTTTCCTTCTTCCACCTGCTTGTCAAGGAATTCCTTTACGGCCGGGTGTTTAAGGTAATATTCGTCAATGTACTGCTGTGCTTCGCCTCTGGAGATGTGAAGATCCTCTGACAGGCCGAATCCGCTTATTCCGTAAATTATGCCGAAGTTTACCGCCTTTGCTCTGGAACGGTCACTGGACGTAACTTCATCAAAAGGAATGTTGAACACTCTGGATGCAGTAATCCGGTGGATGTCCTCGCCCCTTTTGAAACCATCTATGAGGTTCTCATCGCCGCTGAGAGCGGCCATTATGCGAAGCTCGATCTGGGAATAATCTGAACCGATGAATGTGTTCTCTTTTTCGGATACGATAAAGGCTTTGCGAAGCTTCCTTCCGTAATCGTCTCTGACAGGAATGTTCTGGAGATTTGGCTCCGTGCAGCTGAGCCGTCCTGTTGCCGCAACCGTCTGATTGAAATGAGGTCTTATTTTCCCATCCTGGCAGATCAGCGGAATCAACCCTTCCACGTATGTTCCCAAAAGTTTCTTATACTTCCTGTATTTCAGAACGTTGCCGCAAATGGGATAATCCTCTTCAAGTTTTTCAAGAATATCTGCACCTGTAGACAGTGAGCCGGATTTTTTTCTTCCCGGATAAGGTATATCCATTTTCTGAAACAGGATTTCCGAAAGCTGCTTCGGTGAGTTCACATTGAATTCCTCTCCTGCCTCATCAATAATTTGTTTTTCCAGGCTGTCCACATATCCCTTTATCTCTTTTCCTGCGTCTTCCAGAACCTTCACATCTACACTGATTCCCGCAGCTTCCATGTCGGCAAGGGTGTTGATCAATGGAATTTCACAGGTAGTATAAAGAGGCATAACTCCCAGGTCTTCCATTACCGGTTCCTGGGCCAGTCTGATGCGCCAGATTGTAATCAGCTCTTTCAATACCTCTTCGCTGGAATAAATCTTCTTTTCTTTCTTTGAAGACCTTGACCCCTTTCCTTTTTCATCTGGAGACCCGATAACCCCCAGGTAGCCGGCAGCCATTTTTTCCACAGAATATCCTGACTGATTTGGGTCTATCAGATATTCTGCAATCATAATGTCCCACTGCCATTCAGGGGCCTCTATTCCTGCCATGATCATAGTATATGCAGCAGGTTTCAGGGAGAATCCGGTGAATTTGTATTCCCTCTGAGCCACCTGGCCGAGAAGGGCAGTAAGATTAAGAGGCGTAACAGGGTTTATGGAAAAAAGTTTTTTGTCTGGCGAAAGCAGTGCGACTCTAGTTGCTGAAGGCACCTGCAGGTGATTGTCATCAGTATCCATCCAGAAGACAACATTGCTTCCAGCCTCTGTTTGTTCAAGGAATTCATCAAGTGGAACGGTATTTATTTTATCTGCCAGTTCATGGATGGAATCTTCTGTGCTGACTGTTTCCACAGCCTTTTGTGTCTTATCTCCTCCCTTGTTTCTTATTCTGGAAATAAAGCTGTTAAACTGAAGTTCCTGGTATATCCGGATTAGTTCCTCCAGGTCAGGTTCTTCATATTTCAGGTCATCCATAGAATATTCCAGGGGAACGTCTCTCTTGATAGTGGCAAGCTTCTTTGTCATCAGGGCGTCGTCTTTATATGTTCTTACATTTTCGCCCAGCTTTCCTTTTATTTCGTCCATGTGCTGGATGACACCTTCTACTGAGCCGTACTCTTTCAGCAGAGCCAGTCCTTTTTTTTCACCTACGCCTTTTATGCCAGGGAGGTTATCCGAACTGTCCCCCATGAGACCTTTCAGATCTATAAAGGCCAGAGGTGTAAGGCCGTAACGGTCCATCATTGCTTCCTGATCGTAAATGTCAAAATCGGTTACTCCTCTTTTGTTGATCATTACCCTGGTATCTGGGCCTACCAGCTGGAGTTCATCTTTGTCTCCGGTTATTATCAGGGACTCCATGCCCAGTTCTGAAGCACGGGCTGTCACGGTACCTATAATATCGTCGGCCTCAAAGGTTTCCAGCTGAAGAACTGCAATATTCATGGCCTTCAGGACTTTTTTCAGAATGGGTATCTGAGCCAGCAGCTCCGGAGGAGTTTTCTGCCTTCCACCTTTGTAATCCTTATAGATTTCATGGCGGAAGGTGGGCTTTCTCATGTCGAAGGCAACGGCGATGTAATCCGGCTTTCCCTCCTGAAGAATTCTGTTGAGCATGTTAATAAAGGAGTACACACCCTGGGTATATACTCCGTCCTTTGTTACCATTGGTTTCATGGCAAAATAGCCTCTGAAAAGCAGGCTGTTGCCGTCTATGATTATTAGTTTCTCCATATTTACTTCCTGTTAAATTCTGATGTCAGTTTTATGCCATGAATCTGGCTCGGTTGAAGTTAAGTCTAAGGTTAGCGTCTGATCCCTGCCATTGTTGCTGCACAAGGAAAACCATAGGCATCTTCTGCAGAGGTGGCGGCGTCGATGATGCTGTACTGAACTGTATCCGTTGCCAGAGCTGCAAATGCGTCGAAATTGACTTCCACATCACCTGAGGACATAACGAAAATACTGTCGCCGTCCAGTGTTCCGTGGACTGGCTTGATGGATCTGGCGTATCCGTCATGAAGAACAGATGCCAGTTTGTTAGCCTGTGATTTAGTGAGTTTTGCGTTTGTGATGAGGCAGGTGATGGTGGTGTTGAATATAACATCTTCTCCCAGGTCCTCTGGTGAAAGTTCTTCTCTGTAGTCGAGAACAGTTTCCCCGTCTTCAACTGCCGGTTCGTTCTGGTCTTGTATTTCAGCTTCTTCTACGGAATCTTCCTTCACCTCATCTATCCCTTCATATGAGTCTTCTTCTTTTTTCGCTACTATCATATTCTTCAGGATGTTAATAGATCCTTCTATTTCCTTCTTGTCTCTTGAAAGAACTCCTGCAATAAGCCTGCCCCCTCCGTTATAGATGTCGCCGATAGCGTTAACGGCCGCCACAGCCCCTACATAAAGATTTCCATCACTGCAGGCAAAGGTTCCAAGACCTGATTTCATTGCTCTGTCCATTCCGCAGAACTTGCCAACGGTTGCACCTGTTCCGGCACCATGGTTCCCGTGCTGGAACAAGCCGTCGTATGCATTCTGGCACGCCTGTTCCCCCATTTCTCTGTCAGGCCGCATATCCTTTGAGGCTACTTCAAGGTCGTAGAGAGAGGCCTGGCACACAATAGGAACGCAGATATCTCCCATCTTGAATCCAATATCTTTTTTCTCCAGATAGTTCATTGCCCCTGATCCAGCCTCCAGGCCGAAAGCGCTGCCTCCCGAAAGCATTACGCAGTGAACTCCACTAACAGTGTTTTCCGAGCGAAGAAGATCTGTCTCCCTGGTGGCAGGACCGCCTCCTCGCACATCTGCTCCTGTTACAGCTCCTTTTTCACAGATAACGGCAGTGCACCCTGTGCCTCCCTGAATATCTTCTGCATTTCCAAGCTTGAATCCCGGAATATCTGTAATATCGATTTTTCTGAAGCCCATAAATACACCTCTATTGCCTGTGTTTCCTGTGGAGTCATTTGTATGTATTATACAGTTATTTTAATTATTTTGCGAATTTCTTATGACTTTGATCGACAGATAATAAAAAAGTATTGCCATGCCTTGAGAGGCAACGGATATGAAGATCATCAAATACAGGTTGTGGTCGTAGAAATACCCTGTTATCCAGCTTCCAAGGAACCAGGCTATTCCAAAGCCGGTTTCAAAAATGCCGAATCCTGTGGATCTCATGGATTTAGGAACAATTCCCGCTACTGCAGCTTTCATAATACTTTCTTGAGCACCCATTCCTACGCCCCAGAGGATGATTCCTGCAATCATAAGCGGCCTGCTGCTGCCGGAAAAAATCAACAAAGGGAAGAATGCTGAAAGGAATGTTGATATCATCAGGCTTTTCAGCCCTGCCTTGTCATATAGCCAGCCGAAAACCAGAGCGGAAACTGCATCTGCCGCCATTGCCAGGGCGTACATCAGGCTTAAAGCAGATAATGAAAAAGCACCGCTTCTGGCTCCCTGGAGGGTGATTAGTGGAAAATCAATGAAGCCAAAGGCAAAGAGACATATGGCAATCAAGTATAATGCAAAGTCTTTTCTGATCTGGAATTTCTCTTTTACTTCTGGCTCCTTGTCAAACTCCTCCGGATGAGGATATCTGTGCCATGCCCACAGTATCAGCCCTATTGTGATGGCTCCTGGAATACCAAGAAACAGGAAAGATTCTCTGCAGGTTTTCAGCTCTTCTCCTCCCCCATTTATCCGGCTGATTACGTAAAGAATCAGTGGGCCGGCAAAGGCTCCCAGCTGATCCAGAAACTCCTGCCACGCAAAACCTTTTCCCTGGCCAATTTCTGCAGAAGCGAAGCTAACAAGAGTATTTTTGGCAGGCTTCTTAATAGCCTTCCCCGTTCTCTCCATTATCACCAGACCGCAGGCCACAATCCAGCCATTGTCCGGTGCAAGAGCAAGGAGTGGAATGGCAGCCATCTGCACGGTATATCCAAGAATAACGAAGGTCCAGTATTTCTTAGATTTGTCAGCAACGAAGCCTGACAGAAGGCGGAGGCCGTAGCCAAGAAGCTCTCCCAGTCCTGAAACGAATCCAATGGCTGCACCAGAGGCTCCGAGAAGATTCAGATACTCTCCCAGGATGCTTCTGGCTCCTTCATGAGTCATGTCAGAAAAAAGGCTGACAATGCCCATGAGTGTAATAAACGCCAGGGCTCCTGAATTTCCAGGACCTGTTATTTTTGAAAGGTCAAAATGTTTTTTCTCTGATGATTTTTTCATTGGTGGTTCAGATAATAATAGTTTAATCTAATAGTCGTAAAGAACGATCTGTTGGGGCAGTTATTCACTCAGTTGAATTTGCTTTTCGTATCAGTATACTATTTCATTCTTTTTAAAGGAAGATTCGCCTCTGTAAATAAAAAGAGGAAAATTCTCCTCCATTCCTTGAAATTCACGGCGTTAAAATATAGAATTCTAAGCGGCGTATTCAGCCCCTCCGGACACCGCCGGAGAGAAGATGTGATTTCCATATGGAAACATGTACTTAACAAGGGGCACTGCCCCGGAAACGGAGACAAAAATGAATAATTCTGATCAGCGACAACTGACCGTAAGAAGCCTTGTTCTGGGCGTCATCGGATCGGTTATCATCACCATGAGCTCAATGTATATTGCTTTGAGGCTCAGTTCTTTGCCGTGGCCAATCATCTTCGTGGCTCTGGCTTCTATGTTTTCCCTGAAACTCATGGGGAATACCAATCTAAATGAAATTAATGTTACACACACTGCCATGTCAGCCGGCGCCATGGTTTCCGGAGGATTAGCCTTCACCATCCCGGGTATCTGGATAATGATGCCGGAGGAAAAACCTTCTTTTCCGGTTATTCTTGCAATATCCATGGGCGGTACAATTCTGGGATTGATCTTCACGGTGTTTATCCGCAAATATTTCGTAGAAGAAAAAAAACTGGAATATCCTATGGGTCAGGCAGCGGCCGACACTCTCCGGGCAGGAGATGAAGGGGGCCAGAAGGCGAAGACTCTCTTTACAGCTCTTGGAATAACGGGGGCCTTCACCATCTTCCGCGACTGGCTCCACAAAATACCCGCTGCGTGGATGAGCAAAAATGCAGCTGCCTACGGTTCGTCGGCAGGTATATGGTTTTCTCCCATGATGATTGGTGTGGGTTTTCTCCTTGGACCTTCCCTTATCTTCATATGGTTTCTGGGAGCAGTTCTGGGTGATTTCGGCATTCTTTTCCTCGGTGTAAAAGGAGGTTTCCTCACTACGCCAGAAGCCGTTTCTCTCAAGGCTTCTCTGGGCATAGGCATGATGGTGGGATGCGGCCTTGGAATAATAATAAAGGGTATTCTTCCGAAGCTTAAAGATATTTTTACCGCCTCATTCTCGGCTCAGGGCGGAAATGACATTGCTCTGAGACCTTCTTTGACAGGAGTAATAGTCATCGCCATTGCCGCCATATTCGCAACAGTCTGCAACATGGGCATCGGAGCATCTGTAATCACCATTGTGGGGGCCTGGCTGGCGGTCTCTATGTCATCGGAAAGTGTTGGTACTACAGGTGTGAATCCAATGGAGATCTTCGGCATGCTGGTTATGCTCTGCGCCCGTGCAATCACCTCCGTGGGATCAGTGGAATCATTTTACATAGCTGCAGTGGTAGCTGTGGCTGCAGGCCTGGTAGGCGATGTGATGAATGATTTCAAAGTAGGATACTCTTTCGGCACCAGCCCGAAGGACCAGTGGATAGCAGAGGCTGTGGGAGGTATGGCCGGTGCAGTGGCAGCTGCGGCTGCACTTATGGCCGTTTATACTGCATATGGCCCTGAAGCCATTGGCGGTCCTGAGTTTCCAGCAGCACAAGCAGCAGCCGTGGCTTCCATGGTGTCCGGCATATCAAACCTGCCCGCCTTCATAGTTGGCATAGTTGCCGCCACCGTACTGTACTGTATGGGACTTCCAGTAATGACTCTGGGACTTGGGGTTTATCTCCCTGCTTACCTGTCACTGACAGCCTCCCTTGGAGGATTAATCAGATTCTTTGTGGACAGAAGAGGTAAAAAAGTACCTGAAAGCAAGGCGGTGGAAAAAGGAACTCTCATTGCTTCTGGCTGCCTTGGCGGCGAGGCTGTAGTAGGCGTTGTTATATCCATAATACTTGCAATTCAGACCATCAGATAAAAGAAATTTAATACGAAAAACGGCTTCAGAAGGTGCGTATCACACGTATAAATCTGAAGCCGTTTTTTATAATATAAAACGCAGAGGAAACGATGCTCTATGCTCAATCCTCTGCGCTTTCTGAAGGAAATTCTATGAATGTTTCCTTTATTTCTTATTTTGTATTATCTATTGTATTATCCCAAATGTATTATCCCAAAGTACCGTCAGGGAAAATAATTGACGCCCTATCGAATGATAAGGGTGGGTAACTTCTCTCCTCAGCCGCTGAAGTCCGTTCGAAGACGGCTTTTCATTAGCAGTCAGTCCTAAGAATCCCGTTTAAGAAGTGTAGGTTCAATTAAAACCCCCCGACGAATACCCCAGGAATAATACTTTAAGTAATTATAGTTTGTCCAACTGAGATTTGCAAGTTTGGGAACTACTCCTCCTCAGGAAGATCACAGTTAAAAGCAACCTTCTGGACATCATCGTTGTCTTCCAGTGTGTCAATCAGTTTTCTGAGAGACTTAACATCCTCGTCAGCAACGGTGGCATCTATTGATGCTACGAACTCTACTTCAGACTGAACTACTTCGTATCCTGCAGCCTTTACTCCATCAGTTACAGCGCTGAGTTCTGGTGCGTCACAAAGAATCTCAAAGCTGTCATCATCTGACTTCATGTCTTCTGCCCCAGCATCCAGTGCTGCCATCATCAGCTCATCCTCATCGATGTCATCGGTCTTTTCAACAAGAATGACACCCTTTCTTGAGAACATGTATGAAACACAGCCAGGAGTACCAAGATTTCCTCCGTTCTTGTCAAAGGTTGATCTTACGAAGGAAGCTGTTCTGTTCTTGTTATCAGTAAGAGCTTCAACAATAACTGCCACACCGGAAGGACCATATCCTTCAAATGTCAGCTCTTCATAGGACTCGCCTTCCAGTTCGCCAGTTCCCTTCTTGATAGCCCTTTCAATGTTTGAACCCGGCATACCAATAGACTTGGCCTTATCAATAGCAGCTCTCAGAGTGAAATTGAATTCCGGATCTCCACCGTTCTTTGCTGCTACAATGATCTGCCTTGTATATTTTGTGAACATTGCTGAACGCTTTGCGTCCTGCGCAGACTTTCTGCCTGCAATAGTGCCGTGTCTACCCACCGGGTACCTCCTTATATATGTGAAAATAGTATTTAAATTTTTACAAAATCCGATAAATTATACACCCATTGAGAAAATGTATCAACTGCGGATCATGCTTCTTTTCTGACATCTGCCGGAAAATCCAGGTTTTTTTCCTTTTCAAGGTTCTTGAATGCAGTTGCCATCATCATTTTAATCCTGTTCAGCTGATTTACATTGCTGGCACCTGGATCGTAATCGATGGCCACGATGTTAGCATCCTTATCGTAGGTTCTCAGAGCCTTTATCATACCCTTTCCAACTACGTGGTTAGGCAGGCAGGCAAAAGGCTGAAGGCAGAGAATGTTTTTCACACCATGATCGATGAGATCTACCATTTCTCCTGTGAGAAGCCAGCCTTCACCGCACTGGTTTCCAATGGAAATGATCTTTGACGCGTTGGCGGCTGTATTCTGAATATATTCGTCAGTGTAAAATCTCTTGCTCTTTCTGCATGCTTCCCTTGCGTATTCCCTGAAATACTCGACGAATTTAAGGGCAAATCTGTTCCTGCGCATCATTTTCTTGGTTCCTGACAGATTATCGTAATTGTAGATCTTATTGATCATTCCGTATTCAAAGAAGTCTATGAAAGCTGGTACAACAGCCTCTCCCCCTTCTTCCTCGATGAGATCAACAAGATTGTTGTTGGCATTTGGATGATATTTTACAAGTATTTCTCCAACTACACCGATCTTTGGCTTCTCAATATCCTCATAAATCGGAAGGTTGTCATAAGCTTCTACAATGTCATTGATATTTCTCTTGAACTTTCTCAGGTTGTGATCCAGAACGTTCTCGATGATCCTGTCGTACCAGGAGTTCATTATTTCGTTGGCGCTGCCCTTTACCTTTTCATAAGGTCTGGTCCTGTAAAGGCATTTCATTATCAAGTCGCCGTAAACTACTGCAAACACCAGGCTCAGTGCCATGCGTACAGTTATCTTGAAACCGGAGTTCTTTTCCAGGCCTGCCATATTAAAGGAAATTACAGGCACCTGTTCCATGCCCAGGTCTTTAAGAGCCTTACGCAGGAGAGCCACATAGTTACTTGCTCTGCATCCTCCCCCTGTCTGGGACATGAACACACCAGTTCTGTCCAGATCATATTCTCCCGATTTAAGGGCAGATATTATCTGTCCCAGAGTTACAATGGTTGGATAACATGCATCATTGTTAATATATCTGAGTCCTTCTTCGTCAGATTCCTTTGTAACAGGTGGAAGGAGAACTGCGTTATATCCGGCGGCCTGAAGTATTGGGGCAAAATACTGGAAATGTATAGGCGACATCTGCGGAATAAGCAGAGTGTAGCCTTCTTTCTTCATTTCTTTAGTAAATTCCACCCTCTTGTATGGCTTGTTAATTCCCTTTGCCTTTGTTCCGTTTTTCTCCCTTTCCATTAAAGCTGCTTTCAAGGAACGGATTCTTATTCTTGCTGAACCCAGATTTGACCCTTCATCAATCTTAAGCTGGGTGTAAAGCTTGTTGTTTTCGTCCAGAAGCTCGTTTACCTCGTCAGTAGTTACAGCGTCCAGTCCGCAGCCGAAGGAGAACAGCTGAACCAGCTCAACATCATCTCTCTGGCCTGCAAATACGGCGGCTCTGTATAGACGGGAATGGAACATCCACTGGTCAAGTACACGGATATCTCTTGCTATCTTAACTCTGTCAGCAATTGAGTCCTCTGTAAGGACGACCATTCCAAGAGATGTAATAACCGAATCGATTCCGTGGTTTATCTCCGGGTCGATATGGTAAGGTCTGCCTGAGAGGATGATGCCTTTTACGTGGTTATCATCCATGTATTTGAGAGCCTTGTCTCCTTCTTTTCTCATGGCTTCCTTGAACTGCTGGTAGCTTTCTCTTCCGGCCTTTACAGCCTCTCTAAGTTCCTCCTTTGATATATTCATATGCAGGAGAGAATAATCCCTGCTGTCATCATCAAAGTTGTAGGTCTTATTGATGTTTTCAAGGGCCTCGTTGTCTATCTGCCTTTCACCCCGGAAGAACTTGTACATTTCATCTACAAGCCTGTCGTCACGGTCGAAAGGAAGGAATGGATGGTAGAACTCTACGTTGTTTTCGTAGAAAAGATCTGCCATGTTCTTGTCGATGACTTCCGGATAAGTAGCTACTATCGGGCAGTTGTAGTGGTTAGCTGCTGTGGGGTCCTCAACTACTTCATACTGAATGCACGGATAGAAAATCCTCTTGATTCCCTTGTTCACCAGCCACTTGATGTGTCCGTGAACCAGTTTAGCCGGATAACATGCTGTATCGGAGGCAATGGTGTCCATTCCCATCTCATACAGCTTCTTGCTTCCCGGAGGGCTGAGGACAATACGGAATCCAAGAGAATTAAAGAATGCATTCCAGAATGGATAGTCTTCATGCATGTTAAGTACTCTTGGAAGACCGATTTCTCCTCTCCAGGCTTCATCTTCGCTTAGAACCTTCCGTCCGAAAATGAGCTTGTATTTTTCCTTATAAAGATTAGGTAGATTGTTTTTCTTAACTTCTTCTCCTGCCCCTCGCTCGCAGCGGTTTCCAGTTACATAGCGGTTTCCGTCAGAAAATGTGGAAATAGTGAGCATGCAGTTGTTTCCACACTTTCCGCATCTGGAGTTTTCGGTGTGAACGGAGAAGGCTGAAAGCTTTTCTGCACTGAGAAGGTCTGATTTCTCTCCTTCAGAGTACTCCTCTCTTGCGATGAGGGCAGCACCGAAAGCGCCCATAAGGCCGGATATATCAGGCCTTACAACGTTTTTGCCAAGAACCAGTTCGATAGATCTCAGCACTGCATCGTTCAGGAAGGTGCCTCCCTGAACAACTATCTTGTCTCCAGTTTCGTTAGGATTTCTTAACTTGATTACTTTGTAGAGAGCATTCTTGATTACAGAAAGGGACAGTCCTGCTGAAATGTCCTCAACCGTTGCTCCCTCTTTCTGAGCCTGCTTAACCTTTGAGTTCATGAAAACCGTACATCTGGTTCCCAGATCCACAGGTCTTTCAGATCGAAGAGCCGCATGGGCGAATTCCGGAACTTCCATGCCTACAGACTTCGCATAGGTTTCAAGGAATGAACCGCAGCCTGCGGAACAGGCCTCGTTAAGCATTATGCTGTTAATTGCGCCGTCATTGACCTTCATGCACTTCATATCCTGTCCGCCTATGTCCAGGATAAATGAAACTCCAGGCAGGAATTCCTCTGCTGCCTTGTAATGGGCCATGGTCTCAATCTCGCCATCATCTATCTGATATGCAGCTTTAATGAGGCCCTCACCGTAGCCAGTTGCAACAGACCGGCCTATGTATGCTCCCTCTGGAAGCTGAGAGTACAGCTCCTCAAGAATATTTCTAACAACCTTGAGAGGGTTTCCTTCATTGCTCTGGTAGTGCTGGAAAATAAGTTCCTTCTTGTCGTTGATAACGGCAGCCTTTGTGGTGGTGGAACCTGCGTCGATGCCCAGGAAAACAGGGCCTCTGGCCTCCTTGATATTTCCTCTTGCAATCTTCGCCTTGCTGTGTCGTTCTTTGAAAGCCTCATATTCCTCTTCATCTTTGAAGAGGGGCTTAATATACTTCGTACCTGAAAGGCTGGAGGGATCAGCATTCTTGATGCGCTGAATAAGGGAAGAAATGGTGATCTCATCTTTTTCCTTAGTTGCCAGATATGCTGCACCAATGGCTACAAAATACTTGGAATTTTCCGGGAAAATTATCTCCTCAGGCTTGAGGTTCAGTGTTTCGATGAAACGTTTCCTCAGCTCTGAAAGATAGGTCAGTGGGCCTCCGAGAAATGCCACGTGGCCTTTGATTGGATGACCGCAGGCAAGGCCGCTGATTGTCTGATTTGCCACGGCCTGAAAAACAGAAGCAGCAATGTCTTCCGTCCTTGCACCGTCGTTGATCAGAGGCTGAATATCCGTCTTTGCAAACACACCGCATCTGGATGCGATTGGATAAATGATATTCATTCCTTTTGCAGCTTCATTCAGACCCTGAGCGTCAGTGTTAAGAAGGACAGCCATCTGGTCGATGAACGCACCTGTACCTCCGGCACAAGTACCGTTCATTCTCTGTTCAACAGTTGCCCCATAATAAGTTATCTTGGCGTCCTCACCACCAAGCTCGATTGAAACATCTGTTTCCGGAATAAGTTCTTCTACAGCCCTGCTGCAGGCAATAACTTCCTGTTCAAATTTAATGCCAAAGAGATCAGCAAGAGACATGCCTCCTGAACCGGTAATAACGGCCTTCAGACTCAGATCTCCCTCTTTGTCTCTCAGATCCTCCAGCAGCTCTCCTACCTTTTCAAATACGTTAGACATATGTCTTTCATATCTGGAGTATACGATCTTATTGTTGTCATCAAGAATGATGAGCTTTACGGTAGTTGAACCAACGTCGATTCCTAACCTCATCTAGTTAACCTCTTAAACTTACAAAAATAGACAAAAGATTCGCAGAGAACCAGGTTCCCCACGAATCAGTGTTACAAAAAAAACGGGCAAACCGTAAGCCGGGTTCTGTATTAAACGATCATCCATCTAGTACTGCCATTGCTGACAGTCTCCAGCGACTTACCTTCTGGGGGCAGCGGGCAACTGCACTACAAACCCATTCTTAGTCTTGCTCCGGATGGGGTTTACACGGCCGTCATGTCTCCATGGCGCCGGTGAGCTCTTACCTCACCATTTCAACCTTACCACGGCATTACCCGTTTCGGCGGAATGTTTCTGTTGCACTTTCCCTATAGTTACCTACGCCAGACGTTATCTGGCATCCTCGCCCTGTGGAGCCCGGACTTTCCTCATGCAAAGTGCACGCGATCGTCTGGTTTACCCGTTCAGTTATTATAAGTGTAAAATCAGGATTGTCAAGGGGTTTGTTTTCCCTGAGTTTCCGGTTTTGTTCCCGAAACATGATTTTTGCGGACTTCTTTTATGTAATTGGCAATAATTAACGCAAACACAGCAAAACCTATGTATCCCTGCATAGGATAAAGTACTTCTACTATTTTCTTAAAGCCTGTAAGCCCTGCCAGCAAACCTACGGCTGCCCCTCCAATCATAACAGGCAGCTTGGTTTTTCCCGGTTTGAGCTTCGTGCTGAAACCGTAGAACGTGCTGGAAGCTGTGGAATACACTGCAATATACAGAACTACGGCATAAACATAATTCAGTACAGGGGAAATCTTCATGGCGTATCCCAGCATTGGAAGGTCCAGTGAGCTGGCCAGGTTCATATCTGTAAGAATTGCCATCAGAAGAAGCATGGTGAGTCCTCCGAGAAGAAGGGTGCCCAGCAAGGATCCGGAAAAAGCAGTTTTTCTGTCCTTTGCCCGGATTGCGGTGGCTGCCGCCATGGTAATCATTCCAAGGCAGTCGTAGGAGAGAAAAACAAATGCTGCAACTACAGGATTAGGGGTTATGACCCCGGGATCATAACCTGAAACAGGACCGCTCTGATCCTGCCCTTTAAGAATGACTGCTATGATTGAGAATATAACCACAGCAAAAGTCACAGGAATGACACGCCTGAATACACCCGACACTCTCTGAAAATCCCCGGCTGCTGTAATAACTGTAAGAACCACCACTATAGTTCCGCCGATAATCTTGTTTATTCCGAACTGATATTCTAGCAGTGACCCTCCTGCAGCAGACATTGCGATTATCATGGAATAATACATTATGGCTATGACCCATCCAATAATACTGTCCAGGACAGGGCTGTTAAAGGGATTTACCAGTTCTCCTAATTCCTGGGTGTTCTTGCTGATGGCGATATAGCTTATCATGTGGCCGAAGATGACAAATCCTGCTGTGGCAAGAATAACTCCTCCGATTCCGGCTTTTCCAAAAACACCGAAAAACTGCCAGGTTTCCCTTCCTGACGCAAATCCGGCTCCCATGATAACACCGATATACATTACAGCTACCTGAAAAATGTTCAGTCCTTTTCTATCCATTTCAGATAATCTCTTTCTTCTTCCAACTGATCTATGAGACTTTTGTAATTATTGCTGCTTTTCCTGAGATTTTGTATCTCCTGATTCAAGCTTCCGAACTTCCAGTCCAGCCTTTTCTTCAGCAGTTCCTTTTGCCCGGAAGGAAGGTATTTAAATGATTCCGGATATCGCCACCGGTAATCCTGTCCTTCCTTCAGCAAATCAGCAAGATCTGTTTCTGCTGAAAAGCTGGGCGCAGCGGAAGTATTTTCCGGTGCTGAAGCGGTGATTATTTCACAGATGAATTTTCCTTCTTTTGCAAGACGCTCTGATATTATTGTCCATCCAGTGAGATGAAGATAATATCTAAGTTCTCCGCTGTTGTTTCTAGGCTGAAGAATCAGCTTGCTGAAGGAGTTTGTCAGATTCTGGTCTGCAGCCAGAATGCCTGCAATTGTCCGTCCTCCAAGTCCCCCGATAACGAGGGTGTCCACCTCTCCAGGTTCTATGGTGGAAAGTCCGTCGCCTACTCTAAAACAGGAGTCCGGAAGACCGAACCCCTGATCTTTACAGTTCCTTTGTGCCTTGTCCATAGAACCCTGGCTGATGTCGGACATAATAACAAAGGGTGAAATATTATTTTTCATCAAGAGAATCGGGATATAGGCGTGATCTGTGCCTATATCCGCTACTCTTTCTCCCGGTGATACCTGATGGTACATTTCCATCAGTCTCTGGCTTAATTTCATGGGCTTACTCCAGATAATCCTTCAATTTCTTACTTCTGGACGGATGTCTCAGCTTCCTGAGGGCCTTTGCTTCAATCTGTCTGATTCTCTCTCTTGTAACGTTGAACTCCTTGCCTACTTCTTCAAGTGTTCTTGGTCTGCCGTCTTCCAGTCCGAAACGGAGCATGAGAACTTTCTTTTCTCTTTCTGAAAGGGTATCAAGGACTTCCATCAGCTGTTCTTTCAGCATTGTGTATGCTGCAGCATCAACTGGAGCCTGCACATCGTCATCTGGAATGAAGTCCCCCAGATGGGAATCTTCCTCCTCACCGATAGGTGTTTCCAGTGATACAGGGTCCTGGGAGATTTTCTTTATCTCTCTTACCTTCTCTACGGTGATGCCCATTTCCTTTGCGATTTCCTCTGCAGTAGGTTCACGTCCGTACTCCTGGAGGAGCTGCCTCTGAATTCTGATCAGCTTGTTGATAGTCTCAACCATGTGAACTGGTATTCTGATAGTTCTTGCCTGATCTGCAATAGATCTTGTGATAGCCTGTCTGATCCACCATGTGGCATATGTAGAGAATTTGAATCCCTTGGTGTAGTCGAACTTGTCAACGGCTTTAATCAGACCCAGGTTTCCTTCCTGAATAAGGTCCAGGAAAGTAAGTCCTCTGTTCAGATAACGCTTGGCAATGCTCACTACAAGACGGAGATTTGATTCACAAAGTTTGTTCTTTGCTTCTTCGTCTCCGTTCTGCATGCGGATAGCCAGTTCTCTTTCCTCTTCTGCAGTAAGGAGGGAAACTTTTCCGATTTCCTTCAGATACATTCTTACAGGGTCATCTGTAGGAACGTTCTTCGGAACGGTTTTGTCAACGTCAATGCCCCCTTCTTCGTTAAGAACAACTCCATCGTCATCATCTTCATCATAGTCAGGAATTTCATCACGGCTGTTTACTATGGTAATGCCTTCTTTTTCAAGCATATCATAGGAAGCCTCAATGTCTTCAACTGTAAGCTTCAGATCTGCAAGATAATCGCTGACCTCAGCTGTGGTAATGACATTGTTTGTCTTTTTTGCGCTTTCAACAAGGTCCGCAACGTATCTGTCGCGCATCTCCAGGGTTTTCTCCTGCTTAATCAATTTTTCTTTAGCAGCGGAATCAAGCTTTCTGTCAGATTCAATTTTTTTGATCTTGTCTTCAATACTTGTGCTTGATGATTTCTTTTTAGGCATTCAATTCCCCCCTGATTCTGTTTTTCTCTCTGTCTATTTCAACAACAGCCAGAGCTAAAGCATCAATTTCCTTTTTATCTTCTTCCGATCCACCTATTTCAAGGTCAACTATCCTGTGTTGATATTCGGCGCGTTTTTCATCCAGCTTATCAATCTGGTACTCCGCCCTGCATTGCAGATAGTATTCTTCCTCGTCAGGTCCAACCGGTTTTATTAACTTTTTTACAACCGACTCTTCGTCGGGACTCAGTTCTGAACAAATATCTTGTATTGTAATTACTCCGCCCTGTTCTGATGAACGGGATATATTAAGGATAATATTCAAAATCCGGCTTCCAAGGGCAGTATTGAAGGATATACCATCCTGAGAGGCTCTGTCAATATACCTCTGATCTGTCATCATTAAAGAAAGAATAGAAAGTTCAAGGCGCAGAGTCCTGTCTGAAGGTTCTTTCTTTCGGAGATCAATATGCTGGCTTCTCCTGTCATACACTGGTTCAGCACCAGTATCCGGCAGTCTGAGCTGTGACTGAAGAGCCATCTCACCGATTCCATAATCCTTGTGGAGTTTCTTTATGTAAATTTCCTGTTCAAGAGGATCCATTTTTCTGAGAAAAGGAATAATATCCCGTAGATATGAAAGGAGCTGCCGTTCATCGGAAAGATCCCTGCCCCTGATCATGGCTCTGAACCGGAATTCAGCAGCCGGGACTGCATCGTTTACCAGTTTTCTGAACTGATTGGCTCCGTATTTTTTTACATATTCATCAGGATCTTTCCCGTCTTTTACCTGAAGAACCCTGACATTTGCACCGGATCCATCAAATACTCCGATTCCACGGAGAGCCGCTTTTATTCCTGCCTCATCAGAGTCATATGACAATATAACGTTCTTGGTATACCTGGTTATAAGTCTTACCTGGTTTTCTGTTAAAGCTGTTCCCAGGGATGCAGCTACATTGGTGATACCATTCTGCCATAGAGATATCATATCCATGTAACCTTCTACTATCAGCACCTGATCGGCCTTTGCAATGTCTCCCTTTGTAATGTTTAATCCGAAAAGATTGTTCTTTTTCAGAAATATTTCGCTTTCAGAGGAATTCAGGTATTTGGGACCCCGGTCATTGTCATCTATTCTCCGTCCTCCGAATCCTATTATTCTTCCAGATGGGTCAAATATGGGAAAAATTACTCTGCTCCTGTATTTATCGTAGGGACCATTCTTTCCCTGCTTAACCAGGCCCAGTTTTATCATATCCTCATCTTTTATACCTTTGGACTTTAGATGATTGTAAAGGCCATCAAATGAAGAATCGCAGTATCCAAGACCGAATTTTGCAATAGTTCCGTCTTTTACCTGTCTCTGGCGGAGATAGGCCAGCCCACGGTTTGGCCTGGAAGTCAGCATCTTGAAAAAATACCGGGCTGCTGTTTTATTTATATCGTAATATTTCTTAAAGTCTTCTTTACGGCCGCTGTGCTCCGGCATCTTCATTCCGTACTCATCAGCCAGCTTTTCCACGGCTTCCATGAAGGTAAGGCCCTGTCTCTGCATTACATAGCTGATCACATCGCCCTTTGCGTGGCATCCGAAGCAATGAAAGTACTGATCCCTCTCATTTACAGAAAAACTCGGAGTCTTTTCGTTGTGAAAAGGACAAAGTCCCTTGTAGCCGGAGCCCGACTTCTTAAGATCCACATCCCGTCCAATAACATCAACAATATTTATTCTGGTTTTTAGCTGATCCACAAAATCATTGTTGAAAGCCATCAGATAGATCTCCTTCTTTCCGGTTCTATACCCTCAAATATTTGTCTATATATATCAGCTGCAAAATGATCGGTCATGCCGGAGACATAATCCCTGGCTCCAGCTTCAGGACCTTCTTCACTGACTATGTCCCTGTAAAGTTCCGGCATTTCATCCGGATGCTCCACATAGAAGCAGTAGAGAGACTCAACTATCCGTTCCACTTTCTCCATAGCTTCTGCATCTTTCACCTTCTTACTGTTATATACGTTCTTGAACATGAAAGACCTGAGGTCCATCAGGGCCTCTCTGAAACGGGGGCTCTGGCAAATCTCATCTTTTCCCTGGCTGTTTTCCACCAGGTCTCTAATCAGATTGTTGATCCTCTTGCTATGAGTGTCACCTAGAATCTCAATATCCCTTTGAGGCAGATCATGGGCACGGAGAACACCTCCTCGTATAGCATCGTCTATATCGTGATTGATATAAGCAATTCTGTCGCTTATTCCTACAATCTGTCCTTCCAGAGTATCAGCCTTAAGGTCTCCGCTGTGGCAGAGTATTCCGTTTCTGACCTCTTCAGTCAGATTGAGGCCCATCCTGTCCCCTTTAGGTTCAAGTCTGTCCACCACCCGGATGCTCTGTTCATTGTGCCTGAAACCTCCAGGATAAAGTCTGTTTAAAACAGCTTCTCCGCTATGGCCAAAAGGTGTGTGTCCAAGGTCATGGCCAAGGGCAATGGCTTCCGTCAAGTCTTCATTGTAATTGAGAATCCTGGCAATAGTTCTAGCCACCTGTGCAACTTCAAGAGTGTGGGTAAGCCTGGTCCTGTAATGGTCTCCTTCTGGAGAAAGGAAAACCTGGGTCTTGTGCATCAGCCTTCTGAAAGATTTAGAATGGACAATCCTGTCCCTGTCCCGCTGAAAATCAGTTCTGAACTGGCATTTCTCCTCAGGAATCTTTCTTCCCGCAGAATCTCCGGCCTTGCAGGCCCGCTGATCCAGTCTGTCGTATTCATTTTTTTCCAGGTCAGTTCTGAACTGCATTCCCTCCTGCCACTCAAAATATGTTTAAATATACTCAAACATATCGAGAATTGAAGTCCTTGCGGATACTTCTTACTGCTTCAATGTGTATGCTTTGGCGATTATAAACAATACGCTACTCACAAGTTATTGTACACTCCACAGTCGTAAATTCCTGCGATAGCCCGCAGTACATACTTACGTTTGCTTTCATTGTGCAATTTCGTAAGTCCAAGCATCTCTTAGATTAAGAGCAGCATTAAAATCCCTATCCTCGACATAACCACAATCACAACGGTATATTCTATCTGAAAGCTTCAAATCTTTCTTGACAGCACCACAGCAATGACATATTTTGGATGATGGATACCATCTGTCTACGACTCTTAATTCAATACCATTTTCATCACACTTCGCTTTAAGCTTAGTTCTAAATTCATAGAACTTTTGTGATGCAACGGCTTTTGATAGATGTCTGTTCTTCATCATTCCTGATACATTCAAATTCTCAATCGTTATATAAGATGGCTTGGTTTTTACTATCTCAGCGATTGTCTTGTTAATATAGTCAGTACGGATATTGTCTATTTTATGATGGAGTTTCTGTACCTTGAGCTTTTGTTTTTGTATATTCGTTCTTTGAGTGGGTCCTCCTTTCTTTAAATTTTCATACTTGCGTGAGAGACATCTTTGTTCTCTGCGCAGTTTCTTTTCTAATTTTTTAATTCTTGCTGACTTATTGATATTTTTATAAGTTTTACCATTGGAAACAATGGCAAAATCCTTTAATCCAAGATCGATACCAATTCCTTCATTAGAACTATTGGAGATCTTTTTATCAACAATTTCTACAAGGACTGACACATAATATCTATCCGCCTTGATTGAAACATGACCGCTTTTGATTACATACCCGTCTTTGGTGGTTGGGATATATCCTTTTTCTTTAATGCGGACCCAGCCAAGTGATGGAATATTAATTCTGTGTCTTTCGCATCGGCAATCCTTTGGATTATTCTTTACGAAGTACATTTTCACATCAGATTTGCCTTTCTTTTTAAACTTTGGAAAAGCACTCTGATGTTTGAAAAATCTTGTAAATGCAACGCAACCATTTTCAATTGAGTGTTTTACAGATTTTGAACTGACTTCCTTGATCCATAATTTATCTGGATTTTTGGGAAGGTACTCATTGTTCAGCCAAACACTGAAACTTTTACCACTCATAAACTTTTCACCGTTATCGTGTAAAGTTTTGTTGTGACTTAGATAAAAGTTATAGACGTACCTACAAGTACCGATAGTCTTGTTAATTTTGATTTTTTGCTCGACTGTCGGATTTATTTCCGTCTTGAAGCTCTTTAGCAATTTCTGCATCTCCTTCTATTTGTTTTTTATACTTACGAAGGCCGTACAATCTACAAGAAAAAACGTGCAGTATAGACACAATATCCTGTACAAGTTCTTCCTGCGGTGATAGTTCTTCATTATTCACTATCACTATGGTTGTATTAAACTTCATACAGAATCTTTCAAACCAATCATAGCCAAATCTGATAAACCTATCTTTATGTGTAACTATGATAGTTTTGATTTTTTGTTCCATTACTTCATCTAATAATTGATTCCACTTTTTACGATTGTAATTTAGCCCACTTCCATAATCCTCAATACATTGATCTACAATGATACCTTTAGCATTGCAAAACTGACGTAAAAAAGTTACTTGGTTTTGTAAATCATCTTTTTGGTTTCTTGTAGATACTCTGGCATAAATAACAATCTGACGATTATCGTTTTCAGTATTTATGCCCTTGAACTGAAGATACTGATCATAAGTATAATAACGCCTATTAGTCGGAGTTCGATTTGCTTTCAGAATCCCCTCTCTATCCCAACGTTGTAACGTTTTGACTGAGACACCCAATAATTCAGCAAAATCTTTTGGTTTGTAATTAGTGATATTAGATGTGTTCATAACAATATCCTCCGTGAGTATGTTTTAACACATTTAATCACTATTGACAATGATTTTGGTTACTTAATGTCTTCTCCTTTACATTATGAAATAATCTGAGGTTCCAGGAAAAGCGGGAAACTTCTTAAACAGGATAATGAGGACTAAACTCCCGTGTGACCGAATCCTCCTTCTCCCCGCTCTGTTTCTTCAAGAGAATCAGTAAGCTCAACCTCTACTTTTTCGTATCTGGCAATAACAAGCTGAGCTATCCTGTCGCCATCGTTAATGACAAAATCCTCGCTGCCCCAGTTTATCAGCGGTATGCAAAGCTCTCCCCGGTAGTCCGAGTCAATAGTTCCTATTCCATTTACAAGGCCTATGCCGTGTTTAATGGCAAGTCCTGACCTGGCTCTGGCCTGAGCCTCATATCCAGGGGGAAGTTCCATATAGAGACCTGTTGGAACAAGCATTCTTTCCATGGGATGGAGGGTAACGGGCTGGCTGAGATATGCCTTAAGATCCATTCCTGAAGCGCCTTCTGTCTTGTATTCAGGGATCCTGCCACTTTTCGATATCATCCTTATCTTCATTGAATCAATTTTCCTTTCCCGTTACGTTTACAATGGTATATTTGTCAGGATAGCAGATCATCTCTCTGACATTGTAAAGATCATCAAGGGTAACCTTGTCAAATCCACTCAGGATCTCCTCCTGATCTCTGCATCTTCCGTAAGCCAGCAGGTCCTTGCCATTGGCAATCATACGGGTCTGAACGCTTTCCTCTCCGAAAATATATACAGACTTCAGCTGCTCTCTGGAGCTGTCCAGCTCTTCCTGAGAAATCTCTCCGTTTTTAAGATTATGAAGCTCCATGAAAATAGCGTCTATGGCTTCCTTCACCCGGTCTTTTCCAACTCCTGCGCAAATTACAAACATTCCTGAACTTCTGTAATATCCGGTCATAGTATAAACCGAATATGCCAGCCCCTTCTGTTCTCTCACTGTCTGGAAAAGCCTGGAAGACATGCCGCCGCCCATGATGCTGCTAAGAACTGACACAGGATATTTCCTGCTGTCCCCTGCAGGTATCAAGCTGACTCCAAGAGCAAGATGGGCCTGGTCAATATCTTTTACAACTTCCACCTTCTGACCCGGGTTTTCAACGTGAGGGTCACTGAAAGAGTTTCTTGAAGCTCTGAGCCCCATGAACTTCCCGGAAAAGTATTCTTTTACTTCATCAAAGTCGAAGGATCCGGCCACAGAAACCACAATAGCATCTCTCGTATAATGGCTGTAATAATACTCTTCCACCATCTCTCTTGTAAATGAGGAGACTGTATTTTTGTAACCAAGAACAGGATGAGCCATCCCTGATCCCTCGTTGACGATGGCTTCCAGTTTATCCAGAGCTACGTCATCAGGATCATCGGCGTTCATATTGATTTCTTCTATTACTACTTTCTTCTCCCTTTCCATTTCTTCAGGATCAAAGGAAGGATGTTCTATCATATCTGTAAGCACTTCCGCAGTTTTGCGAAAATGATGATCCAGAGACTTTACATAGAAGCAGGTATATTCCTTACCTGTAAAAGCGTTCATCTGCCCGCCGATTCTGTCTATCTCGTCAGCAATCTGGAATGCAGATCTTTTTTCTGTGCCTTTGAAAAGCATGTGTTCAATGTAGTGAGACATACCGAATTCCTCAGGCTTCTCGTACACCGAACCTGTATCGCACCATATTCCCACAGATACAGATCTTACGCTGTCCATTTTCTCTGTTACCAGTCTTACTCCTGAATCAAGTACTGTAATTTCTGCCATATATTTCTCCCAAATTCCGTGATATTAACCTCACGGCCCTAGTTATCTGTTGTATTTTCCTCTTTTTCGTCCAGAATCTCTATGATTTCATCCTCACTCAGACCAGAATAAGGATTGTCCGGAACATATCCCATATCCGTTCCCTGTTCATGGTCACTGCCGGAATTGAATTCTGTTTGTACAAGTTCATCAACCAGCAGGCTGTAGCTGTCTGCCTCATACTCCAGAGCTGTTCCGAAGTTGTAATTATGCTGGCTTCCTGTAAGCTTGTCGGCCCTCAGGTTAAAAAGAGCATCTCTCACTGAAAGTTCTTCTCCTGTATCAAGGTCGAAAACGTTATCCTGCCTCAGATACCACTTGCGAAAAACGCTGATTGCCCTGGCCGTATCCTGAGGGTCTCCACCTTTAGCCAGCTCCGACACTGAACCGAGAAGGTTCTTGCTTATTGTGTCTACCGTCACAAAAAAATCTGTCTCTTCTTCAGGAATCATTTTCTGAAATTCATCAAAATAATTGCTAAGAAGTTCTGACAATACATCTTTATCTATACTGCGAAGGAGTTCTTCCAGGTCCGATTCTTCAATATATTCATCTGTTTCCAGAAGGTCGGCCAGATTCTCAAAATATGTGAATTCTGACGGCTCCTCTATTCCAACAATTTCAAACAGTCCCTTTACACTCATTCGTTCACCTTTCAAGCTATTTGTGGTATTATTACTGAGTTAAACTCACACTTTTCACCCGTGAGGGTATTATGACGCAAAGTAAATTATATCATAATGGAGATAATAAATGAACATAGAAGTAACGAAATCAAGAGATCAGATTGAAGACAAATATAAATGGAACATAGAATCCATGTACAACAGCGATGACCGCTGGAACAGGGATATTGAAGATGCAAGAACCATGAGTGAACAGCTAAGAAGTCAGGAAGGCCATGTTCTGGATTCATCTTCTTCTCTCCTTGAAACATTGAAGGCTGAAACCTCTATTTCGAGGAAACTTTCCAACGCTATTGTGTATTCACACATGAAGCAGGATGAAGACAACAGCAACAGCAAGTATCTGGAAATGAACCAGAAAGCAATGACAGCTGCTGCTGAGATATCTGCCGCTCTTTCCTTCATTGTGCCGGAAATCCTTGAGGGAGATTCATCTCTTATAGAACAGTACATTAATAAGGAACCTGGTCTGGAAGAGTACCGGTTCATGCTGGATAACATCCTTCAGCAGAAATCCCACGTACTGTCTAAAGACGAGGAAAAGGTTCTTTCTTCTCTCGGAGATGTTCTGGGTGCTCCCGGGGAGATTTTTACGATGCTGAACAATGCGGACATGAATTTCGGTTCCGTAGAAGATTCAGAGGGTAAATCTCACCTCCTCACCCACGGCACCTATTCAAGCCTCATGGAAGATCCGGACAGAACTCTGAGGAAAAACGCTTTTACAAGGATTTACAGCAAGTACATGGAGCTTATTAATTCAATAGCCACAATGTACAACTACAGTGTCAAGGAGAACACAGTTTCATCCAGACTGAGAAACTACGATTCACCTCTTGATGCTGCCCTGTCACCAGATCACATTCCTCTTCAGGTATATGACAACCTGATTGAAGTTGTCCACAAACATCTTCCAGAGATGCACAAGTACACGGCCATCAAGAAAAAGGCCCTGGGTCTTGAAGAAATGGAGATGTTCGACGTGTACATTCCTCCTGTAAAGCCAGTAGAAAAGGAATATTCTTTCGAAGAGGCAGTGGACATTGCCTGTGAAGCACTGGCTCCCCTGGGCAGTGAATACGTATCCACACTGAAAAAAGGCCTTCTTGAAGAGAGATGGGTGGACGTTTACGAGAATAAAGGAAAGACCTCAGGAGCCTATTCCTTTGGATCCTACGACAGCTATCCGTTTATTCTCATGAATTTTACAGGAAGGCTGAATGATATATTCACCCTGGTTCACGAGGGCGGTCATTCCATGCACTCCTATTACACCCGCAGGAATCAGCCGTATATCTACGGAGGACACTCTATTTTTACTGCTGAAGTTGCAAGCACAGTGAACGAGTCTCTTCTCATCAGATACCTTCTCAGGAAGGCTGAAAAAGAAAATGATCTGGAGATGAAGAAGTACCTGGTCAACTACTATGCCGACCAGTTTAAATCCACCTTGTTCCGTCAGACCATGTTTGGGGAATTCGAAAAGAAAACCCATGAAATCGTAAGTCAGGGAGGATCTCTCACTGCTGACCTCTGCAGCGAAATCTACGATAAGCTGAACACAGATTACTTTGGACCGGCCATGAAGCACAGCGATCTCATAAAGTATGAATGGAGCAGGATTCCTCATTTTTACAGAGATTTCTATGTCTATCAGTATGCAACAGGATTTTCTGCTGCAACGGCTCTGTCGGAGAGGATTCTTACCGGCGGCACTGAAGCAAGGAATGATTATCTCAGATTCCTGAGTCTTGGGGATTCCGATTATCCCGTTTCTCTTCTTAAGATTGCTGGAGTAGACATGAGCAGTCCGGAGCCTGTTGATCAGGCTTTGAATGTTTTCGGAGACCTGGTAGATCAGCTTGATAAATTGTTATAACCTGGATTATCACGGGGGACAGGAAAATGAAACTATCAAAGGTATTTATTTACAATAACGACAGGCCGGAATCTATTGAGGCTGCAGATAAGTTCAGAAAGAGCGTGGAGGCTGACGGAATTGTTGTATGCCATGACTGTAAAGATGCTGATCTTCTGGTATGCGTAGGCGGAGACGGAGCCTTCCTCCGTTTTGTTCAGAGCTGCAACTTTCCATCCCAGCCTATTATCGGAATCAACACCGGTCATCTGGGCTTTTTTCAGGAATTTACTGCTGATCGCATTGGAAGATTTGAAGAGATTATCGGAACGGACCGGTTTACAATCCAGGAGATTCGTCCCGTTTGCGCTACGGTCCATCACAATCTGGGAGTAGATCAGTTTCTGGGCCTTAATGAAGTGCTTTTCAGAGGTCCTTATTCCCACTTGACTCACTTTACCGTAAGCATTGAGGATACAGTGATTCAGGAGTTCAGTGGCGACGGTATGCTTGTGTCAACCAGTGCCGGTTCCACTGCATACAACTACTCCCTTGGAGGGGCCCTGGCTGCTCCAGAACTGGATGCTCTTCAGCTCACCCCTATTGCCCCTATGAATACTAACGCCTACAGATGTTTCAGATCCAGTATTGTATATCCTTCTTCTATGAAGCTGACACTTACACCAAACAACAGGACGTCAAGGGACAGCATCGAGGTAGTAAACGACGGTCTTACCAGCTCCTTCAGGAACGTAAATAAGATTGAGATCACTCAGTCTGATGTGACCATAAACATAATACGCCTGGAAACATATAACTACTGGGAGAAACTGAATTCAAAACTGCTGTAACATCTGAAATACTTTGATGAGATATTTTTTTACAATGAGCAATAAACCTAAATATACATATACAGTAACATCTGAAAATGACGGGAAACGAGTAGCTGAACTGCTCCGTTCTCAGTTTACTTTTTCACACCGCTTCAGAACCAGAATGAAATTTGACAAGCTGGTGGATCTCAACGGAACTCCTGTACCCGGCCACACCATAACCCATACAGGAGACGTGATTTCCATCCGGCTTCCGGAGGAAAAAAGCGATTTTACACCTGAGGACATTCCTGTGGACATTCTTTATGAAGACGAGGACCTCCTTCTGGTAAACAAACAGCCAGGCATTACTGTTCACCCCACTAAAGGTCATCCATGCCACACTCTGGCCAACGGTATTCAGAAGTACATGGAAGACTCTCATCAGTCATTTAAGATCCGTTTTGCCAACAGAATAGACATGGACACCACGGGAATTGTTATTGTAGCTAAGAATTCCAACGCTCAGAACGGCATTTCCACTCAGATGAGAGCACATACAGTAGGAAAAGAATATACAGCCCTGGTTTGCGGCGTAATTCCAGAAGATAAGGACCACTTCGTAATAGATCTGCCTGTTGGAAGACCTGAGGGAGACAGCATTCACAGAGCCGTCCTCCCTGATGGGAAGCCTGCTGTCACGGAAGTCTGTGTGCTGGAAAGATTCAGGGAATACACTTTAATCAGGGTTGTTCTCCATACAGGACGAACCCATCAGATAAGAGTTCACATGGCTCACATAGGCTATCCCCTTGCAGGAGATCCATTATATGGCGGAAATACGGATGTGCTTAACAGACAGGCTCTTCATTCCACAAGAATAGTATTTAAACATCCCATTAAAGGAGAACAAATAGACATATCCGCTCCCCTGCCAGAAGACATGAAAGAACTAATAGAAAAGATCCGGTGTTAAGCCGGATCTTTTTGTATAAGATTGTATTTAGTTATTGTTGTTGTCCCTATTGCTTACAGAATCTTCCTGATCATTTTCTTCTCCCTGATTCTGTTGATCTTGATCAGTGATATCATCAGATACTGTGTACGAAACATCCTGAACGTCTTGAATATCCTCTTCATCAGGAGAATCATCTTCCCCTGGATCATAAGGAGTAACTTTGTCCTGGTCCGATGTTTCTGATCTGTTCTGTCTCCTGATCTGATCTCCTCCATCGAAAGGAAAAGGAAAATCGTGAACTGATGTCTGGGCATTGGAAAAGGCGTCCCTGAATGTATCTTCTCCTCTGTACTGGAATTTTCTGAAGCCGCCGGTAATCATCAGTTCATAGAACACTGTCTGTCCCAGGTAGAGCTGACCCATTGCATATACCAGTGGAAGTCTCAGGACCAGGTAGATCAATGCACCTGCCAGAGTTGTAGTATCAATAATATTTCCATAAGCCTGAACCAGATAGGAAGGCATCATGCAGATCATAATCAGCAGAATATAAGTCATATCAAAAGAAAACAATTTCATCTTGTTCCCTATCATCAGATACCGGCTCTCTGCAAGGCAGCGGAAAACTCCCTTTGAAGGATCATCGGCAAGAATGTAGAAGGCCTGGCTGAACATGAAATAGGCAATGACTCCAGGAATAACCAGCAGCATCGTCATGGCAGAAATGATCATTACCATTACGAAATACAGTAGAAGAGCTTTCAGGTAAAACTGAAAACCATCAAATACTGATGGCAGAGACACCTTGTGATTTCTCAGGAAGTACAATGTATATAAAGCCCTTCCAAGAGTCAGTGCTCCTCCCAGCAGAACAGCATATACCAGCATCACAAAAGGAATATTCGGTATCTGGCTGGCCACATCTGCAGGCATCTCTTCAGTATATCCAAGAACATCCATGTAATTCCGCGGCATAAATACGCCTATGATTTCCGGTACCCACTGATCCAGGAAGGTGTAAAGAAAAATTCCTGCGAAGAAAAGTTTCATGTGGCCATCCAGGTGCTTCTGGGTCAGAAGCCGTATAACTCCATTTGGCTCCCTTACAATAAATTTCGTCATATTGATATTACCTCTTTGTTACTATGTTAATCTCACATCCCGGTCCGGATCACAATCCAGATCTGCAAGAAACTGATCTATGGCATTCCAGAACTGCTCCAGGATTTCCGCCGAGCAGGAATAAATATCATGACTGGCGTTCTCTATCTCCACAAGCCGGGTATTTCCAGTCATTCGCTGGAAATCAAAATGCCCTTTTCTGTCCAGCATATGATCGTCTGTTCCGCTGAGAAGAAGAACAGGGATATTAATTACAGGAAGCTTGGCCATCAGTTCCTGAGTTGCCTGGTAAGCAGCTCTGATCCAGGCGTATGTAGTCATGTGCGCTCTGTACTCCGGTTCCTCCACACGCTGCTTAAATTGATATTCGTAGCGGACAGCCGAAAATGTGGCAGGAATACACCTGATTTTGTTAGGATCAAAGCGCTTCATTCCCTGAACAGCCTCGTCCTGCCATCCCATAACTCCTGAATAGAACAGCTTGATCCTTCCCTTCCAATATGAATCTTTTGGAAAGCTCAGCTTGCACAGAGGCGAACAGAGTATGGCGCTGTCGAAATAGCCTGGATGTCTTTCGAGGAAAAGTCCGGAAGCACAGCCTCCCATGGAATGGGCGAACAATATAACCGGGCCGGAACCTTTTTCCTTCATAACCACATCATCCATAAAGGTTTTGATATCCGTAACGTATTCCAGAAAACTGCTTACGTGAATATATTCAGGATCGTGGGAAACATGGCATGATTTTCCATGGCCTCTGAACTGAAGGAAAAAGACGGAATAACCCATGTCGTAGAAATCGTAGGCCAGCTCATGATATTTGCCGAAAAATTCACTGTGACCATGAATGATGACCACCTTTCCTCTGCTTTTATCAGGCCGTGGCTGAACAGCTTTGAAATACTGAAGTTCCATTCTGTCCGGTGTTATGACCCGGCCTTCTTTAACCTCTTCACTGAGCCACCGGCTGACCTGATTGTTCATAAACGGCCCATACTCAAGATTCCCAAAAGGAACCCTCATAATCTCTCCTCCCGAAACATAACTAAAATAATAATCCCCTTTTTACAAATCTTCTGATATTCATGTACCCGTTTAAAACTGGGTACACAGGCAATAATTATAGCATTTCATGGTTTTTACGCAAGGGCAGCCTTGGTGTATAATTAACACATAGAAACCACGGAGGTGTAGCCATGAGCAAGAAATGCCTGATTATTTTATCATACGTAGACCATCCTTCAGACAGGCTGCTATACCAGCTTACAGAAGATGCTGATTACATTATATGCGCAGATGGCGGACAGATGATCGCCAGGAATTTCAATATCATTCCAGATGCTGTAATCGGTGACTTCGATTCCACCACTATTGACCAGCGGTTCGACTGCCTGTATATTACCTACCCTTCTGAGAAGGACCTTACTGACGCAGAAGCCAGCCTCAATCACGCAATTGAGATGAACTGCGATAATATTACATTTTACGGGGGCATAGGCGGCAGACTGGATCACATGCTGGGAAATATTTCTATTTTAAGCAAATTCACCGAAAGAGGAATAACTGTTCGTTTTATGGACGACAGCAACTACCTCACTATGATCACCAACGGGTCAATAAACCTGCCTAATTCCAGGCGGTATAAGTATTTTGGTGTAGTTCCCTATGACAGCGAAGCAAAGGGCGTGACCATCACCGGTGCCAAGTACGAGCTCCACAACGTAGATATGAAGCGGACAGGCACCCTTGGAATCAGCAATGAAATTACAGGATCATATGCCAGGGTTACTGTAAAAAAAGGTACTCTCCTCATTGCCAGGTCACGGGATACGGAGCCACAGAAATAAGTTGCTCACAGATTATTAAAGATATTCAATAATATCTAAAGAACCAGATATACAGAACTGAAGATCATTACAAAATGCAGCAGCCACAGAAGTTATGTACTAACTACTGATGACTGCTGCATTTTATTATACACTTAGTTAATCTATGGTCTTATTATGGACTAACCTTCTCTCAGTTCAGCTCCCACCTTGTTCTCAAGAGTTCTGATTATCTTGCTCATTCTCTTGTCGATCTCTTTTGCCTTCATAGTTCCCTTATCAGAACCGATGGTCAGGCTCAAGGTTACTGACTTCTTGCCTTCAGGAACCTGCTGTCCTCTGTACTCTTCAACGAATCTCAGACTCTTGCAGTGGTTCTTGATGGCCTCAACAATTTCAGCCCATTTTACTGACTCGTCAACAAGGATGGACAGATCCTCATCTACTTCAGGGTAGAGAGGCAGGTGTACAAACTTGTTATCTCTTGATGCAAGCGGAATAAGTGCGGTTTCATCCAGCTCAAATACAGCCATATTCGTTCTCTTGATGCCGGCAGCATTCATTGCCTGAACAGAAACAAGGCCCAGTGAACCGATAACCTGTTTTTTCAGGAGAATATTCAGATATACTTTCTCATCTGCCCAAGATGGTTTTTCCACCTGCTTAAACGAAAGCTCTTCCATATGGCAGTATCTTGAAAGGGATTCTACTGTGCCCTTTGCATCGAAGAAATCTTTCTTTCCGTCACTGCCCACAACAGCTCCGCAAAGGGTCAGCTTCTGCACTGGCAGTACTTCTTCTTCTGTGCTCTCGTGGTACTCTCCCTTATGATAAACCTGAGCCATTTCGAAAAGCCTGAACTCATCAAAATATCTGAGGTTCTTCATTACTGACTCCAGCATGCCCGGAACCAGTGACTGTCTCAGATTAACCATATCCGGAGCCGGCGGTGTTGCCAGGCGTACTGCCTGAGACTTATCTATACCGGCAGCGTCGATGTATTTCTCCTCAACCCATGGATATGTGAAAATCTCGTTATATCCGCAGCGGAATGCCAGGTGTTCCCTCAGCTTTCTGTCCAGACTTACAACAGGCTGACGAACAGCATTCTCGAAGTTTACAGGCAGAGGCTTTGCCTCGAAGCTTTCGAAGGACCAGATTCTTGCCAGGTCTCCCATTACGTCGTCCCAGATTGATACGTCTCCAGTAGATCTCCAGGTAGGAGCTGTGGCCAGGAATCCCCTGTCGTTCCACTCAACTTCGTAACCCAGTCTGGTGAGAGTGTCCTCAACTTCTTCGTTAGAGACTGTCTTTCCGAGACGTCTGTAAAGCAGATCTGTATCCACCTGAATCCGGCTCTGAACAGTGGGGGTCGGGTAATTCTCTCCGGCAGCAACCACCTTGCAGTCAGGGAAAATTTCCTTGAACAGTTTAATGGCCAGTGAAATTCCCTGATCGATTCTCTGGGTATCAATTCCCTTCTCATATCTTATGGATGCGTCTGTCTTCTGATCGAAGCGTTTGCCGGTCTTTCTGATAGTACCGGCGTCGAAGTCAGCCATCTCAAGTACGATCTTTGTGGTCTCTGGCAAAATAGAGTCTTTTCTTCCGCCTCTTATTCCGGCCAGACCCAGAGGTTCTTCCTTGTCGCAGATGATCAGATCTCCTTCTGTAAGATCCAGCTCACTTTGGTCCAGAAGGATAAGCTTCTCGCCTTCCTTTGCATTTCTCACTACGATGTGATCATCTACGTGAGTGAAATCGTATGCATGTGAAGGCTGGCCAACTGCCATCATAATGTAGTTTGTAATATCAACGATAGCGTTGATAGGTCTCATTCCGCCGTTGGTAACTGCTGTCTTCATCCATGCCGGCGCCTGTCTTGTATCAACTCCGTCGATAACCAATGCAGAGAACCTGCTGCATTTCTCAGGCTCTTCAATATCAATTCTGAAATCAGGAAGTGATGGATCCGGCTTTTCATCTGGAACAGGATTCAGTGGAACCTTGTAAATAGCAGCCAGTTCTCTGGCAATGCCGTAATGTCCCCACAGGTCTGGCCTGTTTGTAAGGGATTTGTTGTCAATATCCAGAATGGTGTCATCCATTCCAATTACTTCAGCAACGCACTGTCCCGGATAGCAATCTGCATCTCCAAGATCGACTATTATTGATTCATCATCAGTGTGATAGTAGTCATCCAGGTAAACCTCGGAAGCGCCGCAGATCATTCCGTAGGATTTAACACCTCTCATCTTTGTCTCTTTTATAGCTACAGGTTCACCTTCACCATGCCAGTAAACCACTGCTCCCGGCTTTGAGATAACTACTTTTTCCCCTGCATAAAGATTGGATCCTCCGCAGACGATCTGCTTATCCTCATCTTCGCCAATGTCCACCATGCAGACTCTCAGCTTATCTGCATCCGGGTGAGGCTCTACAGACTTGATTACACCAACAACGATGTTCTTGAACTTGTCTGCACTGTTCTCAATGCTTTCAACCTCAACAGTACGCATGGTGAGATCGTAGGCAAGCTGCTCATTAGTAAGATCTTCAGGAAGCTGGACATATTTCCTGACCCAATTAAGTGATACTTTCATATATTTCCAAACCTCCCTTTACTATTTGAACTGCTTCAGGAATCTCAGGTCAGCGCTGTGGAACAGTCTGACATCGTCAACTCCGTATCTCATCATAACCAGTCTGTCCAGACCGATATTAGTATAGAATCCTGAATATACATCTGGATCAAGACCAGCTGCCTTAAGAACATTTGGATGGATTACGCCTCCTGGCATTACCTCAATCCAGCCGTTTCCGTTACATACTCTGCAGCCCTTTCCTCCGCAAACAAGACATTCCATGTCGATTTCGTATCCCGGCTCTGTGAACGGGAAGAAACCTTCTCTCATGCGGACATTTATCTTGCGGCCGAAAACCTTTTCCAGAATAGTCTGAATCATCACCTTTCCAGAGGAAAAGCTCAGGTCTTTGTCCACAATCAGCGCTTCGTACTGGAAAAAAGCTCTTTCGTGTCTGGCATCGGTATTTTCGTTTCTGAATACTCTTCCCGGATATACGAACCTTGCAGGGGCTCCGTGCTCCATAAGGTAACGGACAGAACCACCTGTAAGATGTGGTCTCAGACAGAGTCTGTCGTTTCCGCTGAGGTTCTCTGTTCCCTCGATCCAGTATGTATCCATAGTGGCTCTGGCAGGATGGTCAGCTGCAAAATTCAGATTATCAAAAGCAAATTTCTCACTGCTAATATCATCCTCGCTAAAGACCTCAAAGCCCAGGGAGAGGAAGGCATCGTTCAGGTCATAACACATCTGTGTAATAGGATGAAGAGCTCCGCTCTGTGGTGCGTTGCCCGGAAGTGTCAGGTCGATCTCTTCCTCAAGTACAGACTGGGAAGCAACGATCTCCTCTTCTCTTTCTTTGATCTTATCGGAGAAAAACTCCTTGATTTCATTAGCCTTCATTCCCACCTGTCTCTTCATATCAGGTTCCAGAGTTTTAAGGCTCTTAAGCACTTCAGTGAGCTGTCCTTTCTTACCGGTAAGCTCCCGGCGTACCTCCTGAAGCGCATCTACACTGGCTGCCTGGCTGATCTTCTCAAGACCTTCCTGGCGAATAGTCTCTAATCTTTCCAGCATTTCTATTCTCCCTTCATGCAGTAATTTTTTGCTAAAAATGCATATTACATATTAAAAGTAACTTGTTGATTTTAACATGATGAGAGAAATTCCTCAATTGCAAAGTGTGAGAAAACAACAAAAATAACGGATTGTTTTGTAAAAAGAAACGGCAGGAAAGAGAAAACCAGCAAGGTTTTTGCATGAATCACCTGGTTCCTTCCCACTCCCACGTAACAGTATCCAGGAGGCAGAACTCCTGGGTGCCCAGGGGCTGTCTTTCCCAGTCCAGAGAGAAAACATCGCAGGACAGCAGATTGTTTTCCCGAGTGATCTTTCTCATTGGCGAATGCCCCACCACCTGTAGCATGTCCTCCCGGTACATTTCAACTGGATATCGTGTGAACGCTCTCTGAGGCCGGAGCCATAGGGGCGAATCGTCTCCCCACATGTTCTCCAGCTTCAGCCCGTTGATCTCTGCGATCACTTGATCCACGTCCTTTTCCAGGCTTTCGTCCACCCTCTTCTTCACGAATTTACGGGATATTCCTCCGTGGGAAAAGAGAACGTTGTCGATCCTGTGAACGTATGCCAGGTTTCCGTCAGGTATGGCGTTGAAGAGGTCCTTCAGCCCGTTTCCCGCAGCCTGTCTTGCAAACGGATCAGAAGACGTTCCTGAGACCCAGGTATTCCAGACGTAAGCGAGGTCGTGGTTCCCGTGGCACCACAATGTATCTTGATAACGGGTGGCAAAGTCCACGGCCGCATCAAGGGTGTCCCAGTACAGCTGGTCATCGTACTCGCATCCCCAGTCGTCCAGGAGATCCCCGAGACATATCACCCTGTCTGCCTTCTTTTCCAGAAATATCTTTTCAGCATCTCCGAACATCCACGGCTTGAGGTGCACGTCCGGAATGATCAATACCTTCATTTTACTATCTCAACTTTCTCATGTGCAGTGTCGCGGTGTTTCTGGCGAGAATCACCCGAAAAAACTCATCTGTTGATATTTTTCCGGGAATTCAGCGATATATGAAAAGCACGCCTCAGGTGTGGATAAAATCTGATTTTTATGGCATGTTTCATTAAACAGGGCCATCAGCTCTTTTCCATTCGGCGACCGCAGCTCGTACGCGTTGCCGTATTTCTTGATGTATCTCTGTTTCAGACCGGGAAAGTGTTCATCCAGAGCGGCATAAAAATACTCCCTGTCTCCCTCCCGCAGAGTGAGCCCCATGCCAAAGCAGATGATTCCTTTCACACCAGCATCTATGCATGCATCCAGGATGGATGCGACATTTTCTTCTGTATCGTTGATAAACGGTAGTATTGGAGAAAGCCAGACGACGGTGGGTATCCCCCGCGCCTTCATCTCCTGCAGCACTTCGACGCGCCTTTTTGTGTTGCATACATTTGGTTCCAGAATGCTGCAGAGCCGGTCATCATAGGTGGTCAGTGTCATCTGTACCACGCATTTTGACTCCTGATTTATGGCGTCAAGCAGATCCATATCCCGCATGATCCGGTCGGACTTCGTTATCACAGTCGCACCGAAACCGTGATGCAGAA
Source organism: Allobaileyella intestinalis (assembly GCF_009695865.1). Classification (GTDB taxonomy): domain Bacteria; phylum Bacillota; class Clostridia; order Peptostreptococcales; family Anaerovoracaceae; genus Allobaileyella; species Allobaileyella intestinalis. Next base: position 223,904 of record NZ_VUNB01000004.1, read on the forward strand.
TGATCTCAAGGCATTTTCGGGTGAGCCTCAGCTTCTCTTCACAGTGCATATAGGGATCTGACATGGATCCCGTACCGATCATGCATTTTTTCCGCCTGGAACGCAGAGCTTTGTCCAGCAGCTCCGGAGCATTCTGCTTCACCTCTATGTCCTCAAAGGGATGGGTGAAGTTGTAGCACTTGCTCCTGCTGTCACAGTAAATACAACCGTGAGAGCACCCACGGTATATATTCATCCCATAAGTGTTGTTTTTCCCAGTGAGTATTCCCTTTGCGTCAACAAAATGCATTCTAAACATCTCTCAATTCATTTATCAAGTCGCTGCGGTAGTGGATCCGTTTTATAGCTGCTGTCCATCCTCTTTCAAATCTGAACATTTCACCGAAAGCAGCAATGCATCCAGTTTCTACACTATACCACAGAGTCGATGAAAACGCGGGTAAAAAAACAGCCCCTGATTTCCTGAGTATCGCCCGGAGCCATGAAAAATCAGAGGCTGCCTCTTCACCTTTGCTCCCACGTACTGCTTTCCATTCACGACCACAGGACTGGAAACTCCGTCTCCCTCCGCATCCAGAAGTCTGAATGAAACGTTGAAATTATTTTGTCGGAATCTACCTGTTTTCTTGATGCCTTCATTTATACATAACAAAAAGCACCGCCAGATATTACTCCAGCAGTGCCTCTTATTGTATTTATTCTTAAAGACAATCCATCGATGACTAGAACAGAATTCCTCCGAACTGAACGAATACTGGAGCGAATACCAGTGATACGATAGTCATCAGCTTAATGAGGATGTTGATAGATGGTCCGGATGTATCCTTAAATGGATCTCCTACAGTATCACCAACAACTGCAGCCTTATGAGTGTCAGATCCCTTTCCACCGAAAGCTCCTCCTTCGATGAACTTCTTGGCGTTATCCCATGCACCACCGGCATTTGCCATCATGATTGCAAGGAGAACACCGCAGGCAAGAGATCCTGCCAGCATTCCGCCGAGAGCTTCAACTCCCAGAAGGAATCCAATGAGAAGTGGAGCGATAATTGCCAGGAGACCTGGAGCAATCATCTCTTTAAGAGCAGCCTGTGTGGAAATGCTTACGCACTTCTTGTAATCAGGCTTGCTTGTTCCCTCAAGAATACCCTTGTCCTCATGGAACTGTCTTCTTACTTCCTGAATCATCTGGTTAGCAGCTTTACCAACTGAGCTCATTGTCATTGCAGAGAACAGGAATGGCAGCATTGCTCCGATGAACAGACCAACTATAACCATTGGATCCAGAAGGCTTACTACCTTGATCTTTGCAGCCTGCGAGAAGGAAGCGAAAAGAGCAAGTGCTGTAAGAGCAGCAGAACCAATTGCAAATCCCTTACCAATAGCTGCTGTTGTGTTACCAACTGAGTCCAGAGTATCTGTAATGTTTCTTACATTCTCAGGAAGCTCTGACATCTCAGCAATACCACCAGCATTATCTGAAACAGGACCATAAGCGTCAACAGCAACTGTCATACCAGTGTTTGAAAGCATTCCTACAGCTGCAAGAGCAATACCGTAGAGACCTGCAAAGTTGTAAGCTATGATGATTCCCAGACCAATGAATATGATAGGCCAAACTGTGGACTCCATTCCTACAGCAAGTCCGGAAATAATAGTTGTAGCAGAACCTGTCTGAGACTCCTCAGCAATTCTCTTTACATGCTTGTACTGATCTGAAGTATATCTTTCAGTAAGCTGACCGATGATGATACCAACAATCAGACCTGCAATAATAGCGTAAGCATATGTATAAGAACCCAGCATTTTTCCACTGAAGAAAAGTGAACCGGCGATTACGATAACTCCGCCTACATATGTTCCAACATTCATGGACTTAGCAGGGTTAACGTTCTCAGATCCTCTTACGCTGAGAACTCCTATTACAGAAGCTACGATTCCCAGTGCTGCAATTATCAGAGGGAAAATAGCAGCTGTCCTTGCAGTGAATGTTCCCTGAATTCCTGAAGCATCTACTGCAACTGCAGCCAGTGTAACAGCAGAGATGATAGAACCAACATAAGACTCGAACAGGTCAGAACCCATTCCTGCAACATCTCCTACGTTGTCTCCAACGTTATCAGCGATTACAGCAGGGTTTCTAGGGTCGTCCTCAGGAATGCCAGCCTCAACCTTACCAACAAGGTCAGCACCAACATCTGCAGCCTTTGTGTAGATTCCGCCGCCTACACGTCCGAACAGAGCCATTGAAGAAGCACCAAGACCAAAGCTGGTGATGCACTGCTGAATAGTTGCCATGTCCAGAACTACGAACACAACGCCCAGTCCGAAAAGACCAAGTCCGGCAACGCAGAGTCCCATTACAGCTCCGCTTCTGAAGGCAACCTTCAGAGCCCTTGGCATACCGTGATTCATAGCTGCGCTGGCTGTTCTTACGTTACCCTTTGTAGCGACATTCATTCCAAAGAATCCTGCCAGAACAGAAAGAAGCGCACCGAACACATAGAGAACACCGGAAGTCCAGTTGATGGCCAGACCGATAATCAGGAAAAGTGCAGCGATAACAATAGCCATCACCTTGTACTCACTTGTCAGGAAAGCAAAGGCACCCTCTCTGATAAATCCGGAAATCTCCTGCATTCTCTCATTGCCTGCATCAGACTTGCTTACGTAAGAAGCAAGGCAAAATGCAACAAGCAATCCCAGAATTGCAATTACAGGGATAATCCAAGTTTGCATTGTTTACAAACCTCCTTAATTAAATTCTTTCCAAAAAAATAATATAAAAAATATAAAGGTCTCGGCGCACCCCGAAGCACTGCACGATCCCTTCACAAAACAACAGTATCTCCTGAGAGATACTGGAGTAAACTTAATTGAAAATTGTAACTATTACCAGGGTAAGAATAATGTATGCAATTGAGCTTACAGTAGTTACTTTGGAGAGCATTGCGTCATATGTATTGCTCTTCTTCCTGCCAAAAAGCTGCTCTGCACCTCCTGCAATAGCTCCGGAAAGACCGTCACTTTTACTGGACTGAAGCAGAATGCTGACTATCATGAAAATGCTGGCAAACAGCAGAATCACCATTAAAACCGTATGCATCAAAAACCTCCTGAAAAAAAATATTGGACGCCAGGTCCAATATGAGTCTCTTTTAGCGTCCTGAAATTCTAACACACACATTATATTGTGTCAACAGTACAGATTGTAGAAACCCATACGTTTCAAGGTCTGGCGTTGTTTTTGATAATAAACGGGAACGGTTTATTTGTGGTTATATAACAATAAATTATGATTTTCTTATTGACTATTTACAATATATCAACTAGCATTAATTAAAGCACGGAATTATTTAAAAAAGTACAATTTTAAGTGCAAGGAGACTACCTAACATGTACAGCAGTAAAGATATTAACAATATTTGTCAGCAGCTCTGCTCCTTCTCAGCCATGAGGTCTCTGCTGGAGGATCCTGTTTACTCAACATTGATCAGCCTTCTCAAGTCCATTCAACATGACTCAGGAGAGACTACAGAATCAAAGATCAGTAAATACGGAGCCTTTTGTCAGGAACTTTATTTTAAGGGCGGAAATCTCAGCACCTTTATCAGGGACAGCATTCTCCACGGAAATGATGCAATTATCCAGCTCCGTCTCAGGAAAATGTCTCCTTCACCTGCTTTAGTAAAGACCCTTTACAGAGAGCTGGACACCTTGCAGAAAGTCAGCGCTATTACAGATAAGGACATTGCTCAGTGCATCGATACAGATATCCAGCTTCCGGACTTTGACACAACACCTGTAGATATTTCCGGAACCTACAGCCAGCTGCTGAACAACCTTTTTACAAGAGGCTTTGGCAAATTTGCCCAGTATTCCATGTTTAAAGAAAAGAATGGAGTGCTTGTTCCCGTAAAAGAACCGGAATTTCAGCCTTTGGAAAGCTTATACGGATATGACCTTGAACGGAGAAAGGTGTTGAAAAATACAGAAGCTCTTGCTGCCGGCCGCGATGCATGTAATGTTCTGCTCTACGGAGACGCTGGAACAGGAAAATCATCAACTGTAAAAGCCTGCGCCGCCGCCTACTTTGACAAAGGCGTCAGGCTCATTGAAATAAGCAAAAGCAGAGTCTCTCAGATTCCCGATATCGTTGAGGCTCTTCAATATAACCCTTTGAAATTTATTTTCTTTATTGATGACCTTACCTTCGATTCCAATGATGACGACTACAATGCGTTGAAAGGCATTCTTGAAGGAAATGTTTCCGGCCGCAGCAACAACATGGTGCTTTATGCCACCAGCAACAGAAGACATCTTGTAAAAGAAACTTCGGAAGAGCGTATGGGAACGGATCTCCATCTGAATGATACTCTGCAGGAGACCATGAGCTTGTCAGCCAGATTCGGGCTTACCATTACCTTCCAGAAGCCTGAAAAAGATCTTTACCTGGAGATTGTAAAACAGCTGGCCGACGAAAGAGGCCTTGCCTACGACAGCGAAGAAGAGCTTTTCAGAAAAGCCGAGGCCTTTGCCATCAGAGCTAACGGGAGATCGCCGAGAACTGCAAAACAGTTCATCATTCTCTCCTCCATCGGCATCTGATTTTCCGCAAATTTGTCATCTATACAATAAGAATTATAAAAAATCCGGGAATGTCATTTACTGAACATCACCGGACTTTTTAATTGAATATCATTTTTGTCAGGAATAGCAGAGGCAATAAGAAGGATCTCTTTCCACTACATCATTACTCCCGTTTCATTAGCATCATATCCTTTTGCCTTAAGGTCAGAGATAATCTTTCTCTTATGATCCGTACCAAAGGCTTCGATAGTCAGCTTAAGCTCTACCTTGTGGTTCCTGTCGATGCTTACGAACTGGTTATGTTCCAGTCTGACTACATTGCCCTGGGAATCAGCAACACTTTTTGCAACTTTTACAAGTTCACCAGGCTTATCCGGAAGCATAACGGAAACTGTGAAAATTCTGTCTCTCATTATGAGGCCGTGCTGCACTACATTGGACATGGTAATGATATCAATGTTTCCTCCGCTGAGAACTGAAACGACCTTTTGATCCTTAAATTTCAGATGCTTCAGAGCTGCTATTGTAAGAAGGCCGGAATTCTCCACTACCATCTTATGGTTTTCCACCATGTCCAGGAAGGCAACCACAAGCTCATCATCTTCTACGGTGATTATCTCATCAATGTTTTTCTGCAGGTAAGGAAAAACATTTTTGCCCGGAGTTTTTACTGCTGTACCGTCGGCAATTGTATGAACTTCTTTCATTGTCACTACTTTGCCGGCTTCCATGGACTTTTGCAGTGAGTTTGCTCCTGCAGGTTCTACAGCTATTATCTTGATATTCGGTTTAAGCTGCTTTGCCAGTACAGAAATTCCTGTAGCAAGTCCGCCACCGCCAACAGGAACCAGAATAGCATCAACAAGAGGAAGATCTTTGATGATCTCCATTGCAATAGTTCCCTGGCCTGTGGCTACAACCGGGTCATCAAATGGATGGATGAAGGTCATACCCTTTTCTTCTGCGTATTTAATGGCAAAATCAGCAGCCTCATCGTACACATCGCCTTTGAGGATTACTTTTGCACCATAGCTCTCAGTTCTGTTGACTTTGATTAAGGGGGTGGTGGTCGGCATTACGATTGTTGCAGGAACACCGTAGGCCTTTGCAGCATATGCTACTCCCTGAGCATGATTTCCTGCAGAAGCTGCTACCAGACCTTTGCTCCGGTCCTCATCAGAAAGGGTGCTGATTTTGTAATATGCTCCACGTATCTTATAGGCACCTGTCAGCTGCATGTTTTCCGGTTTGATATAAACCTTGTTTCCACACTGTTCGGAAAAATAGTCACTGTACACAAGATGTGTAGGTCTGGTGACTTTCTGTACTATTTCGGTTGCTTTCTCGAAGTCTTTTAATTCTAACATTTCTTATTCCATCCTGATTTACTGCTGTGAATGAATAACTGCCATGATTATTCCAGAACCGCTCCCTTAGAAGCTGAAGATGCCATCCTTGAATATCTGCTGAGCCAGCCTTCCTTGATCTTAGGCTCCATAGGTTTCCAGCCTTTTCTTCTTTCTTCCAGCTCCTGATCGCTGATCCTTACGTTTATTGAAGCTCCCGGAATATCTATATCAATAATATCTCCCTCGTTGATCAAGGCGATGGCACCGCCGCTGGCCGCCTCTGGAGAAACGTGACCTATAGAAGCACCTCTGCTGGCACCGCTGAATCTTCCGTCTGTAATCAGTGCAACGTCTTTGTCCAGCTTCATTCCGGCCAGTGCGCTGGTAGGATTGAGCATTTCTCTCATTCCCGGGCCGCCCTTAGGTCCTTCATATCTGATGACAACAACATCACCTTTTACGATCCTGCCGTTATAAATAGCATCTATGGCTTCATCTTCACTGTTGAAGACCCTTGCCGGACCTGAGTGCACCAGCATTTCAGGAGCTACTGCACTTCTTTTTACCACGCAGCCTTCTTCAGCAATATTACCCCAGAGAACCATGAGACCACCTGTCTTGCTGTAAGGTTCCTCAACGCTTTTGATGGCAGTTCTGTCTGTAGGAATTTTACCTTCGATATTTTCAGCTACTGTATGGCCGTTAACGTTCATCTGTGTAGTGTCCAGGAGGCCCAGTTTGTTAAGTTCTGCCATTACTGCAGGAATTCCTCCTGCCATGTCCAGGTCGTGCATGTGAGTGTCTCCGGCAGGAGCCAGGTGGCACAGGTTTGGTGTAACTGCACTTACTTCATTGAACATTTTAAGATCAACAGGAACTTTTGCCTCGTGAGCGATAGCCAGGAGATGAAGAACGGTGTTAGTTGAACAGCCAAGGGCCATATCACAGGTAAGAGCATTTCTTACGGTCTTCTCGTTAATGATGTCTCTTGGCTTAATATTTTTTTCCACCATATCCATTACTGCCATACCTGCATGTTTAGCAAGCATGATTCTTCTTCCCTGGACAGCCGGAATAGTGCCGTTTCCAGGAAGGGCTATTCCAATGGCTTCGGATAGACAGTTCATCGAGTTTGCCGTATACATTCCTGAACAGGATCCGCACCCGGGGCAGGTATTTTCCTCATAAATGCGAAGCTGCTCATCATCGATGAACCCGGCCTTTCTGGCCCCTACTGCTTCAAACATCTTTGACAGAGAAACTTCTTCACCGAAGACCTTGCCGCTCATCATAGGTCCGCCGGAACAGAGGACTGTAGGAATGTTCACCCTGCATGCGCCCATGAGCATTCCCGGAACTACCTTGTCACAATTAGGAACAAGGACCAGCCCGTCGAAGGCATGGGCAATGGCCATGGATTCAAGGCTGTCTGCTATAAGCTCACGGCTTGGAAGAGAATATTTCATTCCCGTGTGGCCCATGGCAATACCGTCGCACACACCGATTGCCGGAACCATAATCGGTGTTCCTCCTGCCATGCGCACACCAGCTTTTACAGCTTCGGTGATCTTATCCAGATGTATGTGGCCTGGTACTATTTCCGAATGAGCTGAAACCACACCTATCAGGGGCCTCTCCAGTTCTTCTTTTGTATATCCCATGGCGTAAAAAAGACTTCTGTTAGGAGCTCTTTCTACGCCCTTTGTTACATTATCGCTTATCTTTGCCATATATTCACCTCGTAAATAATTGTCTCATCAGTCCGCTAATACCGCAAAAGGCCAGAACTGTTTTCACAGTCCTGACCGTCTTTTACAAAAGGAAAAATCTTAGTTTACTTCCTTCTCGTCGTTGAGCCAGCTCATCATGCTTCTCAGCTCCTTTCCTACCTCAGTTGTAGGATGAGCTGCCTGCTGAGCTCTCATTGCCAGGAACTTGGCCTTTCCGCCTGCGTTGAACTCCTGGATGAAGTCGCTGGCAAATGTGCCGTCCTGGATATCGGACAGAACCTTCTTCATACCCTCTCTGCTTTCCTTGGTAATAATCTTAGGTCCTGTAATGTAATCACCATACTCTGCTGTGTTGGAAATGGAGTATCTCATCATGTCGAATCCCTTTGTATAAATCAGGTCGATGATCATCTTCATCTCGTGAATGCACTCGAAGTATGCCATCTCAGGAGCGTAGCCAGCCTCTGTAAGTGTTTCGAAGCCTGCCTTCATCAGCTCGCAGACACCGCCGCACAGAACTGCCTGCTCGCCGAACAGGTCTGTCTCTGTCTCTTCTTTAAATGTGGTCTCCAGGATTCCTGCTCTCCCTGCACCGATTCCTGAAGCATAAGCAAGGCCATAATCCTTTGCTTTTCCAGAAGCATCCTGATATACAGCTACTAGTGAAGGAACACCCTGTCCCTTTGTATACATGTCTCTTACGATGTGGCCAGGTCCCTTAGGAGCAACCATTACAACGTCTACATCAGCTGGTGGAACGATCTGCTTAAAGTGAATGTTGAATCCGTGAGCAAACATCAGAACGTTTCCTGCATGGAGATGAGGTGCAATCTGATCTTTGTATATCTGTGCCTGAAGTTCATCTGGAGTAAGGATCATAACCAGATCACCGGCCTCAGCTGCCTCCTCAATGCCCATAACCTTCAGTCCTGCCTTCTCAGCATTTGCAACGTGTCTTGATCCTGGTCTCAGACCTACAACTACATTTACTCCGCTTTCATGAAGGTTCATTGCATGAGCATGTCCCTGGCTTCCAAAGCCGATGACAGCAACTGTCTTTCCATCAAGCATTCCCATGTTGCAGTCCTGATCGTAATACTTATTAATCATCTCTGTCTCCTTCTCCGATGTTCTCGGCAACTTCTATAGCTGTAATACCTGTGCGGCAGACCTCCTGAATGTTGTAATCTGCCATTACATCAATAAAACCATTTATTTTATTAGGCGTTCCCGTAAGTTCAACTATCAGGCTGTCCCTGGATAGGTCAACGATTCTGCCCCTATAAATGTCAACGATATTCTTTATAGCCTGCCGGTCTTCAGGCCGGGCCTGTACCTTCATGAGAAGCATATCTCTGTAAAGCCCGTTTTCTCTCGTAAGTACGGTAACCGATTTTACCACTTCCAGCTTCTCAGTCTGAGTGATTATCTGCTGCATGGATGTGGCTCTTGCATCGAATACGATAGTAATCCTTGATATTGTCGGGTCGTTAGTAGCTGATACAGTAAGAGAATCAATGTTGAATCCTCTCTGTCCGAACATTCCCACAACTCTGGCAAGAACATTCGCCTTGTTCAACACCAGGACGCTGACAATATTCTTTGTTAATGGTTTGTACATCCTGTGTCTCCTTAGTTTATGATCATATCATCTACGGTCTTTCCTCCCGGAATCATCGGGAGAACTCTTTCCTCCGGCGAAATCAGGCATTCTATCCATACCGGAACATCGCTGTTCTGCGCTTCCTTGAAAGCTGCATCGAACTCCTCCGGTGTGGAACATCTGTATCCTTTTGCCCCAAAACCTTCTGCCACCTTCAGATAATCAATTCCGTTGTCATTAATAGTAGTGGAATATCTCTTGTCATAGAAGATAGTCTGCCACTGATAAACCATTCCCAGAACATTGTTGTTTAGAAGAACAGTTACTATTGGAAGCTTCTCTCTGATTGCGGTGATGACCTCGTTCAGATCCATATTGAAAGAACCGTCGCCTGTGATCATTACCACCTGTTCCTCAGGTTTCCCGATTTTTGCTCCAATTGCAGCACCATATCCGAAGCCCATGGTACCAAGACCGCCACTTGTAATGAAGTGGTTTGCACTTCTGTGATTAATGTACTGAGCAGCCCACATCTGATGCTGGCCTACGTCTGTAACGTAATATGTATCTGAATCAGTGTAATCGCTGATGATCTTCATGATTTCTGAAGGATGGAGGCTGGCATCTGGATCCTCAGGATACCTGTGCTTAGTCTCCCAGTTCAGAACCCGCTCGTGCCACTCTGTGTGCTTAGCTCCGTCCACCAGTGGAGTAACCTTTTCCAGGAAAGACTTGTCATCTCCCACAACAGCCATATCCACCTGAACGTTCTTATCAACTTCTGATTTATCTACATCTACTTGTAAAATTCTTGCTCGTCTTGCGAATTTCTGCGGGTTGAGAGCTACTCTGTCGCTGAACCTGGCTCCCAGGGCAATTACCAGGTCTGCATGATCCACAGCTCTGTTGGCAGCTATAGATCCATGCATTCCTACCATTCCCAGGCAGAGAGGATCATCGCTTGGAAGGACGCCGCAGGCCATCAGTGTATGGACTACTGGGATGTCCGCCTTCCTGCACAGCTCTCTCAGGAGCTCTTCTGCTCCTGATGCAATTACTCCGCCTCCTGCGTAAACAACAGGTCTTTCGGCATCATTGATCATCTTAGCTGCCTTGCGGGCATCTTCTTCGCTGATAACAGGCTTTTCCTTGAGAGGAAGTGGTTCCTGATGCTGATATTCTGTAGAAGCAGCTGTTACATCCTTTGTGATATCCACCAGGACAGGACCTCTTCTTCCACTCTGTGCAATCTGGAAAGCTTTTCTCAGACAATCAGCCAGATCCTCAATCCTGTTAACGAAGAAATTATGCTTCGTTATTGGCATTGTGACGTTGGTAATGCTTATTTCCTGGAAGGAATCTTTGCCAATCAAGGAATCCGGTACATTGGATGTAATTGCCACCACCGGGATGCTGTCCATATAAGAAGTAGCCAGTCCTGTTACAAGGTTAGTAGCACCTGGTCCGCTGGTCGACATCATTACTCCGGTCTTCCCTGTAGCTCTTGCATATCCGTCAGCCGCATAAGATGCACCCTGCTCGTCTGCGGTTCTCACATGCCTTATACGATCACTGTACTTGTACAGTTCATCATATATATTGAGAGCTGTTCCTCCGGGATATCCGAAAACGACGTCTACTCCATGTTCCAGCAGTACCTCAGCAACTATCTGAGATCCTGTTAATTTCATAAATCCTATCCTCCAAATTAATCTAATGGAACGCAATTCAACAAAAAACGATGTGTTGATGTAATTATATTGAACCATATTAAAATGTCAACATAAATTTGTGTATTTCACCAAATACTTTAAAATATTTTTTGTAAATATACAGTTTTAGTGTTGACAACCTATTTTTTTTAGGATAGATTATACAAAACGTTAAGGAAATACCTTTATTCCTTTTCTGTTATATAAATTTAATACAAGGGCGATGACGGGAATAAATCGATCAAGGGATCTTACAGAGAGCATCCGGCTGGTGGAAGGATGCAGATCCGGTTCGGTGTCTCACCCCTGAGCCAGCATTCGTCGAGAGGAAAGGTTTTCTTTCTCAGAGACCTTTCAAGAAGAGTGGTACCGCGGATATGTACGTCAATGACACAGCAGAATGTCATTTGAATATTTCGTCTCTTCAAGCCCCGGAATCCGGGCTGAAGAGACTTTTTTTGTCTCTATAGCCTGAAGCCAGGATATTTCCGGATAGTCAGTATCATTTTCACACTATTAGAAGAAAGTAATCAACGTATCATGGGAGGTAAAGAAAATGGAGAATTACAAGAAGTACAGACCGGGATACTTTCAGCCACCAGTCAACGAGTACAAATGGGTAAAAAAAGATCATATTGAAAAGGCACCTATGTGGTGCAGCGTAGATCTTAGAGATGGAAATCAGGCCCTTGTGGTTCCAATGTCACTGGAAGAAAAACTGGCCTTCTTCAAGGTTCTGGTAGACATAGGATTTAAGGATATAGAAGTAGGTTTCCCTGCAGCTTCCGAAACAGAATTTGAATTTCTGAGAACACTTATAGAAAAAGACCTTATTCCTGATGACGTTCGGGTTCAGGTTCTCACCCAGTCCAGAAAGCACATAATAGATAAGACTTTCGAATCATTAAAAGGAGCTAAGAAGGCCATCGTTCATCTCTACAATTCAACTTCTGTAGCACAGAGAGAGCAGGTATTCCGTAAATCAAAGGAAGAAATAAAGAAGATTGCCACTGACGGCGCAACACTCATGAATGAGTATAAGGAAAAGTATCCTGAAACTGAGTTTACTTTTGAGTATTCACCAGAAAGCTTTACAGGAACAGAACCTGAATACGCTGCAGAGGTATGCAATGCCGTAATCGATATCTGGCAGCCTGATCCAGATCATCCGTGCATCATAAACCTTCCTGCTACAGTAGAAATGTCACTTCCTCACGTATTTGCAAATCAGGTGGAATACATGGATGGAGCTCTTCACAGAAGAGATAGCGTTCAGATCTCCCTTCATCCACACAACGACAGAGGAACCGGCGTTGCCGACGCAGAGCTGGGATTGCTGGCAGGTGCTGACAGAATAGAAGGAACACTTTTCGGCAACGGTGAAAGAACAGGAAATGCGGACATCATTACTATTGCAATGAATATGTTCACTCACGGAGTTGATCCTGAACTGGACTTCTCCGACATGAGCTCCATAGTTGAAGCTTATGAAAAGTTTACCCGCATGACTGTAGGCCCTCGTCAGCCATATTCTGGAGAACTGGTATTCGCAGCCTTCTCCGGATCTCACCAGGACGCTATAGCCAAGGGAATGAAGTACCGGGAGGAAAAAGGAGAATACAGATGGACCTGTCCTTACCTTCCAATTGATCCTCATGACGTGGGAAGAAAGTACGACGGAGACGTTATCAGAATCAACAGCCAGTCTGGAAAAGGCGGCGTAGCATATATACTTGAACAGAACTACGGCTTCATAATTCCTAAGGACATGAGATCCGAACTTGGATATATGATGAAGGACATATCAGACAAGAGTCACGAAGAACTTTCACCTGAGGAAGTTTTCAAGGCCTTTTCTGAAGAATATATTAACGACTTCTCCCCTATGGATATTACCGATGCAACCTTCAGCCACTTCTCTTCTACTAAGGAAGAAAACACCTATGGTGTAAAGATGCGTGTTGTTATTAACGACAAAGTATATAATATTTCCGGAGAAGGAAACGGACGCCTGGATGCAGTAAGAAATGCACTGAACGCCACTGATTATAAATTCAAGTACGACTTCATAACCTACCAGGAAAACGCTATCAGCGCCGATTCCAATTCAAAAGCTGCTGCATATGTATGCATCCGCGGCACTGACGGCAAGAATTACTGGGGCGTAGGCACACAGGCAGACATTATCCTGGCTTCTGTAAACGCTCTGGTAAGCGCCATAAACAGAATGAACAGAACTATTAAATTCATGTAACTATTTACAAACAGGAGGATTTTCCCTATGGGAATGACGATGACTCAGAAAATACTTGCAGCCCACGCGGGAGTTCCGGAGGTAAAAGCAGGAGAGCTGATCAGCGCATCTCTTGACATGGTTCTTGCCAATGATATCACCGGGCCTGTATCCATAAAAGAATTTGACAAGGCGGGATTTCAGCAGGTTTTTGACAAGAGCAAAGTATCTCTGGTCATGGACCACTTCACACCAAATAAGGACATAAAGAGTGCTGAACAATGTAAGGCCTGCAGAACTTTTGCAAAAAGATTTGACATTGATAATTTCTATGATGTAGGAGAAGTGGGAATCGAACACGCCCTCCTTCCGGAAAAAGGACTGGCAGGTCCTGGAGAGGCAATCATCGGAGCCGACTCCCACACCTGCACCTACGGAGCTCTGGGAGCTTTCTCTACTGGAGTTGGCTCCACAGATGTTACTGCCGGAATGGTTACTGGAAAGGCCTGGTTTAAGGTTCCTTCTGCAATTAAATTTGACCTTACAGGTGCGTTCCCACCTCATGTGAGCGGCAAAGATCTGATTCTCCATATCATCGGAATGATCGGAGTAGATGGTGCCCTTTATAAGTCCATGGAATTTTCCGGCCCAGGAGTGTCATCCCTTACAATGGACGACAGATTTACAATTTGCAACATGGCCATTGAAGCCGGTGCAAAGAACGGAATTTTCCCTGTTGATGAAGTAACTCTGGACTATGTGAAATCCAGGGTTAACAGAGAATTCAAAACATACGAAGCAGATGAAGACGCAGAATATGAGAACGTATACCACATTGACCTGAGCAGTCTCGAACCGGTGGTATCCTTCCCTCACCTGCCTTCAAACACCAGAACATTCAAAGACATTCCTGAAATTGAAATAGACCAGGTGGTAATCGGCTCTTGCACCAACGGACGGATTTCAGATATGGAAAAAGCTGCGGCTATTTTCAAAGGCAAACACGTAGCAAAGGGAGTCAGAGCCATTATCATGCCTGCCACTCAGAAAATATACATGGAATGTCTGAAACGAGGATATCTGGAAACATTCATTGAAGCTGGCTGCATAATCTCTCCACCTACCTGCGGTCCATGTCTGGGGGGACACATGGGTATTCTTGCAGCAGGTGAAAGATGCGTTTCCACAACTAACAGAAACTTCATAGGAAGAATGGGTCACGTTGAATCTGAAGTATATCTTGCCAGCCCTGAAACAGCAGCTGCATCAGCTATTTCAGGAAAAATTTCCTCTCCTGCTGCGGAGGAAAAGGCCATGGCGGAAAGCCACTAGGAAGGAGCATTCATGGACGTAAAAGGATTTGTACATAAAGTAGGCGACAACATCGACACAGACCTGATAATCGCCGCCAGATACCTGAACACCCAGGATGCCGCAGAACTGGCATCATATCTTATGGAAGATTATGACCCGGAATTCAAAAAATCCATAGCTCCCGGAGACATCATAGTTGCAGGTGAAAATTTCGGCTGTGGTTCATCTCGTGAACATGCTCCTATAGCAATAAAAGGACGAGGCGTTAGTTGCGTGATAGCTGAAACCTTCGCAAGAATTTTCTATCGGAATTCAATAAACATCGGACTGCCGATTCTGGAGTGCCCGGAAGCCAGCCGTGAAATTCAGGATGGAGATAAAGTGGAAATTGACCTGGACAAAGGCATTATCACCGATGTTACCCTTGGAAAAAGCTGGCAGGCAGCTCCTTTCCCTGAGTCAATTCAGAAGATCATCAACAGCGGCGGTCTGCTCAACAGCATCAGAAAGGATATGGAATAATGGAATACAAAATCGCAGTTGTTCCCGGAGACGGCATAGGCCCGGAGGTGATAGATCAGGCCATAAAGGTTCTTAACAAGGTTGGAATGGTTTATGGCCATCAGTTCAAATACGAAAAACACCTGGCCGGAGGTGCAGCCATTGATGAATACGGTGAATGTCTGCCCCAGTCTACGCTGGACGGATGCAAGGCCTCTGACGCAGTTCTCCTGGGAGCCGTAGGCGGACCTAAGTGGGATGATGTTCCCGGAGACAAGAGGCCTGAAAGGGCTCTCCTTGGCCTTCGAAAAGGTCTGGGTCTCTACGCAAACCTGCGGCCGGCCATGATTTTTTCTCAGCTGGCAGATGCCTCCCCTCTCAAAAAAGAAATCCTGGGCTCCGGCCTGGACATTCTCATCGTAAGAGAACTTACTGGAGGCATATACTTCGGAAAACACGAAACAGTTGACCAGGACGGCCAGAAGATAGCCAGAGACACAGAGGAATACAGCGAGGCTGAAATCCGCAGAATAGGCATCAAAGCCTTTGAGTCTGCCATGAAGCGGAACAAGAGAGTAACCAGCGTGGACAAGGCCAACGTTCTGGACAGCTCCCGCCTGTGGAGAAAGATCATCACAGAGCTTTCTGCTGACTATTCCGAGGTGGAGCTGGACCACATGTACGTGGACAACGCAGCTATGCAACTGGTGAGAGATCCAAAGCACTTCGACGTGCTGGTAACCAGCAACATGTTCGGTGACATTCTTTCCGACGAGGCCAGCCAGATTACCGGATCCATCGGCATGCTTCCATCAGCCAGCCTGGCAGACGGGGACTTCGGCATGTACGAACCGGTCCACGGTTCTGCACCGGACATTGCAGGCCAGGGCAAAGCCAACCCTATTGCTACCATCCTGTCTGCAGCCATGATGCTCAGATATTCCTTCAACCTTAAGGAGGAAGCCGACGCCATTGAGAACAGCGTCAAGGATTTCCTGGAAAAAGGATATCGTACTGCGGACATTGCCGGCGCCGGAAACCCCAGCGTTTCCACCGAAGAGACAGGCAACCTCATCGCTTCGTTCATCCGGTGATGATTGCCGATACCGCCTGCCTGATATCAAAACAGCTTTCTACTTATCTATACTTATCATAGAGCAAAACCGCTCCACACCAGCCCTGGGTAATAACAGGGCCGGATGGAGCAGTTTTGCTGTCGATCATTTTAGATTATAGACCCAGTTCATTTCTGAGCTCTTCTGCAACATCGTAACCACTGTATTCCATTTTGATCACATAGTCATCGCCGTAACCGTGTATAGGCATCCATACCTGTGCATAAAATGGATTTTTCTTTGCGATCTCCCCATATTTCCACTCATGAGCAAGGCACTCAGGGCACCAGTGTCCTCCCTGAAGCACTGCGTTTACGGACATCTTGAATTCGTGTCCATCTGCGCACTGCCACCTTACAGGCTGATAAATATCTTTCGGAGCTTTTTCTTCCAGATATTTGCCTCCACGAAATTCTGCTGCCTTTCTTAGATCCTCCAATGTCAGGTTCTCCAGGCCTTTTTCTTCGTCATATCCATGATCCAAATATGTAACTTCTTCACTCGGGTGGAAAAGCTCGTAATGATCACTGTCAGGAAGAGCTGTCATTTTTTCTCTGGAACCGAAGAATGCCTTGATCCAATCTTCTTCGTTGTTTTCCAGCATCCAGTATGTACCCATTCTCTTATGACCTATCTCTATATTGTGGGCCTTCATAGCTTCCGCAGACGGGAACATGGCTGCGATCAACGGATTAGCTGCCATTCGTCTCATCTCGTCTGTAACACCTGCCCAATATGCTGAACCAGGAATGCATCGGAAGTGGAGAATATCATCCAGCTTATCACCATCTGAGAAATAATGACCGTGGAAGTTATATGGAGCCATCATTTTTACATCCATAACATCCTTTATGCCCATGCCAAAAGGCTTTAGATTGATATCCATCAGCTCCCACGTAGCGAGTCGATACTCCTTGCCGCTGCTTAAGTTATACCCTTTTCTCCAGAAACTCTCAGGAACCCAGTCCTCACACAGATTTGCCATGCATATACCTGATTCAATGGAGGTACTCCATTCAAGCACATTATTTGGTGCCTGATGCCAGATAATCGGCTCTTCTCCTGCTCCTTCTGCGCTTGGATGCTGACCCGTCTGTCGTATGGATACCCAGTATTTCAGACCAGATTCAAAAACAGCAAGTTCTGAATATACTTTTGATAATGCATAATAATCAAATATAGAAGGATTGAGCGGGTCTCCCACTCTACCCCAGTGGATCGGATAAGTGCGGCACCCAGTCTCAGCCACTGTACCTACATATGCAAAATGGACCTTATCAGGATCTGGCTGTTCTTTTATGGCCTTTATGATCTTGAGAGTTGAACCGATGTTGGTATAAAGCGTTTTTTCGGGGTATTTATCTGCTGCAGGCGATACCATAGCTCCAATGTGGATAACATAATCTGACCCATCTACACCTCTCTTAATATCTTCATAATTGGTCATATCACCCCAAATGATCTGAAGCTTCGGGCATGCGTATTTTTTCATCAGTTTTTTATTTTTGTCCGATGGTCTTACCAATGCTTTCACTGAAAAGCGATTACTCCTCGACAGAAGCTGTTTTAGTGTTTCCTGTCCCATTATCCCTGATGCACCGGTCATGAAGACTACCTTGTCAGGCTTTATTATATCAGCATGCACATCTGGTTTATCGAAGGTAAGAGCCGCATCCATAGCTTCTCTCGTAGCGTTCAATGCTCTTCTTGCCATTCCTGCATCTCCTATGACCATATATCCACAGCCATTTGCATATGCAGCAGCCTCCAGTTCCTTGCCGTTCCTGGACCTTGATCCTATCGCTATGACCGCATAGTCGCATGGGAATTCAACGGTCTCATCACCTTTCTTTCCTACCACCTTTCTATCTTCAATAGATGTCACTGCTACCTCTGTAACAGGAGTGATATTCAGTTCTGGCAGATGCACATCAAGATAGTACTTTCTAGCCATGCCAAGATCTGCACAGACCTCTGGAAGCATCTCGAGGATCGTCACCTTGCTACCTCTCTCTTCCAGATATTCTGCCACTTCCATGCCGACCATCCCGCCACCGATCACGACAACGTTACCTTTTACTGCGGTTTTTCCATCAAGGACGTCATGGGAATTTGCTACGAACGGCTTATCCACTCCAGGGAATTTAGGTATCACAGGTTGTGATCCTATAGCATTGAATACTGTGTGAGGCTTGATCTGAGCAATCAGTTCCGGAGTGACGGTGGTGTTTAAACGGATGTCCACTCCAAGTGCTCTTGCTTGTCTCGCCATCAATTCAACTGCGGCCTTCATTTCTCCTTTTCTAGGAGCCATTCCAGCCGTGCGGAACTGTCCACCAAGCGTATCTGATGCTTCGCAGAGGATTGGATCATGTCCACGCTGCTTCAGTGTGATGGCGGCCTTAAGTCCTGCAATGCCACCTCCCGCAATGAGAACACGCTCTGGCTTATCTGTCTTTACGATCTCACATTCTTTTTCTCTTCCAACTGCCGGATTCATAAGGCATGTGACATGAGAACAATCAGGATCTGCAAATGCATCCAGGCATCCCTGATCACAACCAACACAATAAGTTATCTCATCAGTTCTCCCATCACGAACCTTATTTACAAATTCAGGATCAGCATACTGAGCACGACCCATAACTACCATGTCCACTTTATCTTCTTCTAGGACTTTTTCAGCTATGTCCGGCTCATTAAGACGTCCGACACCAATAGTCAGCATTCCTGTTTCTTTCCGTATTTTTGCCGCATTGTCAATATTGAACCCCTTTGGAATGTCAAGTGGCGGTATCTCATACATATTAGCCGGCGTGATAACATTACCTCTGGAAACATTCAGAGCATCTACTCCCTCTTTCCCGGCGAGTTTGCAAAACTCTATAACTTCCTCTATGGTAAGTCCACCTGGCAGGAAATCATCGTATGCATCAATTCTCATAAAAAGCGGCATATCATCAGGCATGTTTTTTCGGATCGCTCTTATAGCTTCCAGAGGAAATTTTGAGCGATTTTCGAAACTTCCTCCATATTCGTCTGTACGATGATTTATTCCACCAGAAAGGAATGAGTGAGGCAGATAATTATGAGCGCAGTGGAATTCGATACAGTCAAATCCCGCTTTTGCAGCTCTCTCCGCCGCTTTTCCATAGCACTCTACTATCTCGTTTATCTGATCCACAGTCATTCCCGGCAGTGTTATCTCTGCAGATACCGGCATATCACTTGGAACCAGTATCTGCGCAGTCTTATCAAGTCCCACGGCAAGGCTGCCCTGCCAAAGTTGTATTCCTGCCTTTCCCCCAACTGCATGGATCGCATCAACCAGCGCCTTAAGGCCCGGGATATACTGGTCCTCTGAAATAGAAAGGAAATGTCTTGGTGCACTTGGCGTATGGACACTTGCGACCTCTACAATATTCAGTCCGCTGCCACCTTTTGCTCTTGCAACATGATAATTTATATGCTGATCCGTCACAAAGCTGGCATTACCTGAAAACTTGGTTCCTGTGGCAGGAAAAATTATCCTGTTCCTCATCTCCATACCGCGTATTTTAATTGGCTCGAACAATTTCTCGTACATTATGATACCTCCTGATTTTTCAGAGATGCAGGTAACTTCTTATTGTCACAACTTTAACACGTTACGAGCGGTGATAGTCAATTGTACATTTCACTAAAAGTGCAACTAATGAGCTCTGTTTTTTTATTGCTCAATACTGAAACCTTCTTTAATTGTTGTATTTTCGCTCAAAAAAGCTTACAGTTAACTGTGAGCTTTTTTGGTCAATAGGATCCTCACGTACTAAAAACATTCTGTGGAGGTTTGTCATGAAGCTTTCAGAAATATGCAAAGAAACAGGCATCAGTAAAAGAACTGTGCATTACTATATTCAGGAAGGACTGATCTCTCCATCAACGAACGAACATAATGGATATTATATTTTCACGGAAGAAGACTGTAAAAAATTGAAGATGGTACGATGTTTGCGAAATGCAAAAGTATCCATAGCAGACATACATTCAATTATAGATAATCCGGCAACAGTGAATTACTATCTCAGTTTACACATCAAAGCTCTCAGGAGAGAGCTTCGCTTTACACAGCAGACGATCAACAGCATGAATTATGTTCTTACTAATTCCCCGTTACATCCCGATTTAACAGAGGTCCAAGATCTCATAAACAACGCCGATATACCTGATCCGGACAACATTTCAGACAAAAATGATTTTGATTTGTATGACATTTCACTCACAAATAAATACCTGTGGGGATCATTTTTGACTCCCGAGCCATTCAGTGACTACCAGGACTTTCTCTGGAACAAACTTCAGCGGATCGCAATGGAAAGATATTCTGATGATTATATCAAGCTTGATCGACATTTATACTCAATGAGCAATTCTTCCATTGATCGCACCTTTGTCCATACTCAACAGCATTACATACATATTTCCGAGCTAACATCAAAAGACTTTGAGGCATACTCCAAACAGTTAATAGAGCATCTTTACGAGATCCCAGAAAACACTGCATTTGTTTCTATGTGGAAACGGAACTACGATGATTTTTATGGACCGACGGTACGCATTCATTCTTCTCCATTAAGCGATATCGTTGCTGAAATCAGCCCATTTTTTGCATCGTACAAGAAAAACATCAATGCGGTGTGCAACATGGTCTACGACTGGATAATGAGTCCGGATGGAGAGGAATGTCTAGAATCGTTAAAAAATGCTTTTGGCAGTTGCCTCGACATTCACAATTACGACCACGGACAGCTTGAAGCATTAGCTTCACTCATAATAGTGGGGTTTGACATGATGTAAATTTCAAAACAATAAAAGCCGGCCTCTCATTTCGGAGGGCCGGCCGTATGCTTCACTTAATATAAGATCTCTCAGTTTTCTACTTCTGAGGCGCTTCCTTTGGTGTGCCGAAGAGGAACACCAGGTAGCGCACCAGAGCATAAAGTGTAGTTACTGTAGCGATAATAGTCTCTATGGTCACAATTGGTGCCAGGAAGGTCATAGGACTTCCCATTGCTGCAGAGCAGACCATAAGCTGCTTAGATGCAATTGCTGCGATAACCATAGGGAATGTATATGCCGCATAGCTAGGGAAAAACGGCATTTTCAAGTACTGCAGGAACTTGACACAGGCAAGAACGAAAAGCACAGTCCCCAGCACCCACATAGCTGTCAGAAACGGCAGTGACTTTGGCATCACTGACTGGATATACCCTGCGATGCAGAGGCTGACAGGCGCTGAATAAATGCAAATCAGCGGCTTTGCCGGATCAGGCACCGTAACTTTAGCGTATCTGATGGTCACCATAATCAAAAGGATTACCAGGGTCACAAATCCAAACCAGAAGGCAGCGGTACCCAGCCTTGTTGCCTTAAATGCAGGAGCAGTCATGGAAGCCATGACAATTCCAACATAAACGATGTAATAACTTGCGAACACCTTCTTCAGATCAAACTTGAAAATGAACTTAACTGTAAAATAAATAATCAGTATCACGTGAAGAATGATGGCTATATACCAGATTGCTTTAGCAACTGCAGGTCCGAACCACGGCATGAAATATGTGCTGAAAAGCATAAGAGCCATGGGAAATGTACAGAATACACTGGCCATAATCGGATTCTTCATGTTCTCCTTGAACTTTCCAAAATCAGCGCAAACGCTGATCAGGAACAGAATTCCAAGAATGGTGCCCACGATCCCACATGCCATTCTGATGCCTTCTGAATACGACTGAAGAAGATTTCCAAGACCGAACATTCCGAGAATAACACCGCAGACAGGAATTGGAATTTTTTTGATAAGATTCATATAATACCCTTTCTATAAACTGTAAACTCAACCATTTCCCTCCCCCGGGGAAAATATCCATTAAGCCTCCAGAGGAGCTGTTCTTGTTTTCAGATACTCGTCGTGGCTGAGTACAGTAATCTCTCCTGTTGTAGGAATTCCCAGCTCTCTTGCCAGGATCTCTGCAGTCTTAGCTGCACACATGCCTGTGTAGTAGATGCACTGGGACTTGTGTCCGCCTACGCTCATGTCAAACTCTTTTGTAAGAACTCTGCAGCATGCAGCGTGCTTTGTATTGTTATCCCTGAACCAGTCGTGAAGCTCGTTGGTCATGCTCATGCACTTTACAACGTTAGGATCCTTAGGTCCTTTGTGTTCGTCTCTTCCAAAGAACATTCCGATAGCCATTACTCCTCCATTGAGAGCTCCGCAGATGC
Source organism: Allobaileyella intestinalis (assembly GCF_009695865.1). Lineage (GTDB taxonomy): Bacteria > Bacillota > Clostridia > Peptostreptococcales > Anaerovoracaceae > Allobaileyella > Allobaileyella intestinalis. The sequence goes on from NZ_VUNB01000004.1 coordinate 246,314, forward strand.
AGCCTGACTTTCCAACGCCGATTGCCATTCCAGAAGCCATTCTGATCATCTCATGAGGCATGTCTACCTGAAAATTGTCCATGATAACTTCCATTACAGCCTCACAGCAGAAAAATCCTCTGCGGTATGACTCTTCAGCCTCTGCCTGCACCTTTGACAGATCGATGGATGTTGCTTTGATTTCCATAAATAATCCTCCTGATAAATAAAAACATACTAGTGTGATATGAATTTGTCACACTAGTATGTATACAGTATTTTTTAATTAATACCAAATAGATATTATTTATATATCTGTTTGAAAGTATTGACTTTTCTTATGCTGCTTGTAACAGATTATTCCTTCGAATCTTTCTTAAGAGCTTCCTCGTAATCCTGACCCTTTTCAAGCTTCTTAGGAGATGAAACCTTTACCTTGTGGTCATACCATTTGCCGTGAGTTCCTATGAGGGCCAGATCAAAGTCTTTTTTCAGATATGGAACCGGAACATCAAATCCATAGACTTCTTCGTCGTATCCATCATCGTAGTGGACCTTGTCATCAGTTGGCTTAAGTATCTTATCCTTATTGTTCTTTGCTTCTTTGGAAGTACCCTGGTAAAGGCCTACAATATTTTTGGATACAAGGGTAATGTGAATTGTCATCTTTCCATTTTTTACCGTCAGTATCCCCTTATCGTGATAGGCTTCATTAATGTGAAACATGGAGCTGTCTGTGGTGAAGGTGGCAACGTATTTACCATCTTCTAAACCTTCATCCTGTTTCTTTCCGGCGGAACATCCTGACAGCAGCATAACCGAAACAATTGCTGCGGCAAGGACGATAATAAGCAGATTTTTCTTCTTCATCCCGAACCTCTCTAAAACGAAATATAACGCCTGCTTCACGCAGGCGTTTTTTCAAGGAAAAATATTTATCAAGCTGCCCAGTGTTCGTCAGATGCTACATTACATCTCCCGTGTGGGCTACATACAGCTGCTGAATTGCTGGAATCCTGCCCATTCCGGCTATCTGGGCATCCACGCTGTCAAAGTTCTTTGAAGCCTTGAACTGGCTCTTCCATGAATCCTTGTCATCCCCGGCCATGTCGTTATTTGCATGATCTCCAGCTACAACCATCAGGTCTCTCAGGATGACCTTCTTGTATCCTGCCTTCTTTACCTTTTTGATAACCTCAGTACAGGATGTATCGGCAGGCTTGCCTTCAACAGTGCCAATGAACACGTTATCGTAACCAAGGTTCTTCATCTGTGTCTGCATCTGGTCATAAGTGATGTTTGCCTCGTGGGATGTGCCGTGTCCCATGAATACGAAAGCAACGCCCTGATTCTTCGCTTCATCAAGGCTGCTGAATCCAGCTTCTTTTACAGCTTCAGCCGTAAGATCCTGGGCAACAGCTTCCTTGTCAGCGTTGATTACACTGGCATCGGATCCCACCTCTCCCAGAAGAGGCTCAGCAATTTTTACAGAATCGAACTTATCTTTATACTTATCCACTTCCTCCTTTAACTCATCATACTCTGCGCCGTGCATCAGATGAGTAGGCTGGATTATCAGATTCTTAACTCCGTTTTTCACTGCTCTGTCCAGTGCCTGGTCAACGTTGTCAATTTTCTCTCCATCTCTGGCCTGTACGTGATTTATGATTATCTGTGAAGTAAAGGCTCTTCTGACTGACCATCCCGGATATGCAGCAGCCATAGCTTTTTCAATTCCGCCGATATCCTTTGTCCTGCTGTCGTTAAAGGAAGTGCCGAAGCTGGTCACAAGGATTTCATTCTGACCTATGCCATCCTGGTTCAGAGGATTGTCCAGAGAGGCATCTCCTGTGTCTCTGCCGAAATAGTCAGGATCTGCGTTTTCTCCCTTAACAAGCTTCTTCTGTTTGTCTGTCAGCTTGTCCCAGGCTTCTTTGGCGTCCTTGCACTGCTGATCCGTCTTTGAAGTTCTGTCCTTAACATAGATGGCGTCAATTTTCCTGGCTACTGAATCAGCAGCTTTCTGATCCTCGGTTTTCTTGTCAGAAGAACCGCAGGAAGTCAATGAAACTCCAATGGTGAACACCATTGCAATGGTCAGGATAATTGAAAAAAGCTTTTTTCTTCTGCGATGCATATTAACCTCCAATACAAAAAACAGTCCCCAGGTCAGACCTGCGGACTGTTAATGAACATAGAATATCATGGCTTTCCCGGAATTTTTGCACAGAAAAAATTCCCTGCAATCTTTGCAATCTTCAAAAAACGGGAAAAGCCAATCCACCCTGTTCCGGTGTCCGCAGAACTGAGAGGCTGTGCCCTTGCACTAAAGAACAGATAAGTATTCTGGCTTATTGCAGTGGAAAGAATTCCCCAGATCCCCTCCTTCCCGGTTTGTAAATAACCAGTGGACTAACGGGGATTTTCTGCAAAATACAGCAACGGCCTTGCGCAGGATTCTAACCTGCTTCCATAATCTGTTCTCTGCTTTACACTCAATACTAACCTTTTGTTAGTTTTCAGTCAATTTCTAACTGAATCGTCGCCTATAGAAATTTCTTATTTATGTCTGCCGGATCTATTTCTTCAATTCCTTCTTTTCTTGCCAGCTCCGCCAGATCTCTGTTTCTTGAATTTATTTCACCGTATTCATCGAGGCAATTCACGAAGGAGCTACAAGTTCTCATAATTTTTACAGCCTGGGAAAAAGAGGTGTCCCCAATGGAACAGAAGGGCCTTTCCGTAACTATGCTGGCTGCCAGATCTCGCCCAGCAAGCTCATCCACATCCCCTTTGTGAAGAACTCCCGCAGCAAAAGGAACGCCTTTTTTCTGAAGTTCCCGAAAAACCGGTACGCCCTTTCCTCCTCCAGCAATTACAAAGACTTGCGGCGGTCCTGCATTTTTCTTTAATTCCACACTTCCAAAAATTGGATTGTATGAACCGGTATCAAGATCATACAGGTCTGTGATTTTTTCTTTCCTGAAAATCTCCCATGCAGTTCCCCAGTCAGTAATATAATCTCCTTTTACACAAACTATCTCGTCTGAAATCCTTTCAGCAAGATCCAGCTCGTGAAGGGACATGATTATGGTGATGTTTTTTTCTCTGGCCAGTAACCTCAGTATATTAAGAAGCTCCAGTTTATACTTCACATCCAGAAATGAAGTAGGCTCATCAAGAACCAGTAGTTCCGGCTCCTGAGCTATGGCCCTGGCAAACATTATTCTCTGTTTCTGACCATCACTGATTCTCATAAAATCCCTGTCAGCCAGGTCCAAGGTATTAGTGATGGTCATGGCCTTTCGAACTACTCTGTGGTCCTCTTCTGAAAGTATTCCAAGTCTTCCAGTGTAAGGATATCTGCCGGTTTCCACCACTTCCCTGCAAGTCATCATGTCTGTGGTCATGCGCTGAGTCAGCATAACAGAAACCTGACGGGAAAAGCCGTTCATGTCTATTGAAGAAGTTTTTTTTCCGTCTAAATATACGAAGCCTTCCAGTTCAGGAATCTGGCGGGTGATGGTTTTAAGTATAGTGGACTTGCCTGCGCCGTTAGGACCTATCAAAGTCATAATATGACCCTTGGGCAGCCGGAGATTAATATCTTTTATCAGAGGATTTCCATCATATCCTACAGACAGGCTTTTTACATCGAAGTAATATTCCATCATCTGTTTCTCTGCCTCCTGATCATCACCCATATTACAACAGGTGCTCCGAATATTGCTGTTACTGAACTGATGGAAAGCTCCAGTGGAGAAGCCAGGGTTCTTGCCAGCAGGTCACAAAGCAGGCAGAAATCTCCGCCGCAAAGGAAACATCCCGGAATGACTACGATTGGCCTGGAAGTACCGAACAGAGATCTTACTATATGGGGCACAGCAACACCCACAAAGGAAACCGGCCCTGCAAATGCCGTGACAACCGCAGACAGGAAACTTGAGATCAGCACAAGTTCTACTCTGAAAACCTTGATATTAACACCCATACTCCGGGCATAAGCCTCTCCCAGCTGGTATGCGCCTATGGGTTTGGATAGCAGGAATGCAGCTGCTGAAGCCAGAATAACAGATATTGCAATGATTTTGTCACTGTCCCAGCTCATGCCTGAAAAGCTTCCAAGGGACCAGTTTCTTAGATTTACTATGCTGGCGTCATCGGCAAAAGTTACCATGAAATCAGTAATTGCTGAACAGATATATCCGATCATGACTCCGCCTACAATCAGCATTGCCTGACTTTTCACTTTTCTGGAAATCCCAAGAACCAGCATCATAGCCATCATTGAACCGGCAAAAGCACTGATGATCATTGTCCCCGGCATCATAGATGAACCTGCAGCAGTGATCCCGATCATGACAACAGAGACCACCATTTTTGCACCTGAAGATATTCCAAGGACGTATGGACCTGCAATGGGGTTTGCAAAGAAGGTCTGGAGGAGAAAGCCTGAAATGGAAAGGCCTCCTCCCAGGAAAAGCACTGCAACCAGCCGGGGAAGCCTGATTTTCCACAAGGCTGCCGCTGCCATTTCACTGTCAGAAAATTCCGGATGAGTCAGCCCCCTTATCATTTCCTTAAGACTCAGGTCTATGGTTCCTATGCAGGTATTAAGAACTACAAGAATGATCAATGCAAGGACCAGGGCCCCATAAGCCGCTGTAACTCTGGCTGCCAGCCTTTTCCTGTTATATCCGTTGTTGTTATGGTATTTATCAGCAATCGATTCTGTCATAATTTCCCGTAAAGATTATTGTAAAAAATTAACTCACTTTCCTGAAGTATTGAAGAGTCTCGCCGGTTCCAGCTCTGCCCGTAAATATCAGGTTCATTTCCTTTATCATCTGAGGAGCGCTGGTAGCCTGCTGATACATATTCTCTCCTGTGCTCCAAAGGTTTCCGTTTTTCACTGCCTTAAAATCCTTCATCGCCGGATTTATGGCAAGGAGCTGATTGGTTGATGTGATCTCTCCATCAATGGTTCCGTTGTAAATGAGAATGTCAGCGTTTTTTGCTTCCTTGTAGAATTCTTCCATGTCTATTGTAACAGTAGCCCTGGAATCATTTGGATCTCCAATACTTGAAAATACATATTTTCCACCGGCCATACTGATCATCTTCGTAACATAGTCACCGCTTTTGCGGACCATGACCTGACCTGAAGGAAGTATGGTAAAGAAGGCCACTGTTTTTCCTGTGTCCCTGGAATGTATTTTATCCACTATCTTCTTCTGTTCATTGAAGAATTTTTCAGCCTGATCCTCTTTGTTCAGCATTGCACCGTAAACCTTGATCCATTCCAGTCTACCCAGGGGATGGTTCTCCATGCTGGAAAGGTCTGTAAACACCGGAATGCCGAATTCCTCTATCTTCTTTTTTACATCTGGATCATGGTTAATCATGGTGTTTTCAATTGCGATTTCACAATTGCCTCCCATGAGCATTTCGTAATCAGGGTTGTTATATTTCCCGGCAAATTTGATTTTTCCCTGATCCATAGCTGCTGCCGCAGAAGGAATGGACCACTGGCTTCGCTCTGCGCCGGAGAACTTGATTTTATCTATGCTGTCAAGACTGTCGAAAAGGCACATGGATGCTGAAGCTGCCAGGTAAATATTGTCCAGAGGCTGCTGGATAATGGTGATTTTCTCATCTATGTCCTTTGGAGCTTTTTTCCCTTCTGGCACCAGGAGATACCTGCTTCCGTCCTTTAATCTTATAAGCTTGTATCCTCCCTTGTAATAGTCTACGGCAAACTCCTTAGCATATGAGACTTTCATGGATTTTTCGGCCTTCCATCCGTTGCCAAGACCATCTTCATTTTTTTCGGCATTTTTTCCGCATCCGGTAAACAAAATTACCATCAAGGTTGTGATGGACAGGATGAGTAAAAGAGCCTTTAATCTTCGTTTCATTTTCATTTATAACTTCTGCAATTCCTTCCTCTGTCTATTTTTATCTTTTTTCAGCTTTTGTCATAGTTGATTTATCCAGCCTGATAGTATAGTCAATCAGATGAGGCGTACTCATGGCAGTTGTAAGTCCTTGAATGTGAATATCTGTATCTGGAACCACCGGAATATTCATTCTGGAGTTACCCTTCTTGTTCAGTTTCTTGAATTTCAGACTGCCTATCTGAATATACTGATAATACTCACTGCTCCAGATTATCTTTGCAGTAAGCCTTCCGTCTTTTGCAGTTATCACTGCCGGGGACTTAATATGAGCTCTTCCAGAACCGCCAGTTAAAGTGATCTTTCCAGTATATTTGCCGTTTTGTATATCCCCTGTAACCAGATCCTTTCTGTGGATACCAGAAGGAATAAACCGGACCTTGCAGTCTTGCCACTTGCCCTTTTTATATACGGCCATATCGTATTTATAATTCAGCCCTTCTACAGGAACTGTAAATTCTCCTTCACTTCCGCTGATGGCATTAGCCTGGTCATCAGCTGCCTTATAGGAATTTCCGAAATAAATCTGTGATACAGAGTGGTCTTTAAGTTTAAAGCTTACGGTAATATTATGCTGGTCTACGGTGATTCTGCTCTTTATCTTGCCTGAAAACGGGCCATTTCCCTTTATTCTCCCCGAGTATGTTCCGTCATTTATCTGCCAGCCCAGCAGCACACTGCTGTTTCCGTCTGTCTTTGACGTTCCATTTACATTTACAGCAGCTGAGGCCGAAAGAAGTAATATGACCAATACAAAAATAAGTATTCTCTTGATTCTGTTGTGGTAGTATTCCGAAGTCATGGATAAAATCTCCTTCCAATGGCAAAGCCAACTAATGGCAAAGGAAAATCAATGGTTTTTTCAAAACTCAAAACAAAACCGGCAGGACCTGACTGCCAACGCAATGCAGAAGATCCGTGCCGGCTTCCATCCATTTAATCATACTGAGATGGTACCACCGTATTCCGTGAAATGTCAATGAACAGCCTTTAGTATAGATCCTGTCTATACAGCTGCAAGAAAGTATTTGCTAATCTTTCCTTTAAAATACCAGTCATTTACGTTACTCTTATATAGTTAAAATACTACAGAATTAATCGGGAGCCTGAATGGAAATATTGAAAAACGTAGGAGGAAAGATGCTGCGCTGCGGATATACCACCGGCAGCTGCGCCACTGCTGCCACAAAGGCAGCCCTCGCCATGCTGCTTAGCGGTGATAGAATATCTGAAGTACTTATACATACGCCAGCCGGCATCGATGTTACAGCTGAAATACTGAACACAACAGTAAAACCCGGCAGTGTTAAATGCGCCGTCAGAAAAGATTCCGGAGACGACCCTGACGCCACAAGAGATATGCTCGTATATTCAGAAGTTACCCTGTGTAATGAGGGAGTCCATATTAAAGGGGGCGAAGGAATAGGGAAAGTGACAAAACCGGGACTTGACCAGCCTGTAGGGGAATACGCAATTAACTCCACTCCCCGGCAGATGATCAATCAGGTTGTACAAGAAGTATCAGAGAAATTTCACTATACCGGGGGAGTTACTGTAGAACTTTCCATTCCCGGTGGAGAAATGGTGGCATTGAAAACCTTCAACCCGAGGATGGGCATTGTTGGCGGTTTGTCCGTCATAGGAACCAGCGGAATTGTGGAGCCTATGAGCAACAAAGCTCTAGAAGGAACTGTTGCGGCCCTCATAAAACAGCTGGCCGCCAAAGGATGTAAAAGTATCCTCCTTACCCCAGGCAACTACGGTAAAGATTTTGCATCAGAGGATCTTGGCCTGGACATGTCATACAATATAAACTGTTCAAACTTCATAGGTGAATCCCTTGACACCTGCGTAGAACAAGGTTTTGATCAGATACTTATAGTAGGCCACATCGGTAAAATGGTAAAGCTTGGAATCGGTTCCACTAATACCCATTCAGCCATGGGAGACGGGCGAATTGAGTGCCTGATCAGGTGTGCCCTTCAAGGAGGAGCTTCCCTTGACACTCTAAAGAGAATCGACCAGGTAACTACTACAGACGGGGCCCTGGAAATACTAAGAGAGGAAGGCATCTGTGAGAATACCATGGATATTCTTGGTGAAAAAATCATGGATACTCTCAGGCGGAGGGTTCCGGAAAATGTTGAAATCGGTTACATTTGCTTCACCAAGGCTGAGGGTTACCGGGGAATACTGTGCAGAAGCGAAAACGCCTTTTCCCTGATTCCTTGCCGTACTCCCGGCAAAACTGAATAAGAATAAACGACTATAAAATACAACAACAACTTCAATAATACAGGAGGACAAAAATGGTACATATTGTGGGAGCAGGCTGCGGTGCTGCAGACCTGATAACAGTCAGAGGTGCCCGGCTGCTGGAAAAAGCTGATGTAATAATCTACGCCGGCTCCCTGGTTAATCCCCGGCTGCTGGACTACGCCTCCAGAGACTGCCTCATTTATAACAGCGCAAAAATGACTTTGGATCAGGTAATAGATGTAATCAGAGATGCTGATTCAAAGGGACTGGATATAGTCCGCCTTCACACTGGAGATCCCTGTCTCTACGGGGCTATAAGAGAGCAGATGGACAGACTTGATCACCTTGGTATTCCCTATGAAAACTGCCCCGGGGTGTCCAGTTTCAGCGGTGCAGCTGCTGCCCTTCAGGCGGAATACACACTTCCCGGCATCAGTCAGAGTGTTGTAATAACCAGGATGGCCGGAAGAACTCCTGTTCCGGAAAGAGAGAGCATACGCTCTTTCGCCAGCCACCAGGCCACCATGGTTATTTTTCTAAGCACAGGAATGACTGAAGCAGTCCAGAATGAGCTTCTTGAGGGAGGATATGATGAAGACACACCTGCTGCCATAGTTTACAAGGCAACCTGGCCCGATCAGAAAGTGGTCAGATGCACCTGCGGCACTCTCCACAAGGCAGCAGAGGAAAACGGCCTCCAGAACCTGGCTCTCATAACAGTGGGGAACTTTCTTGGTGATGACTACCAGCTTTCAAAGCTCTATGACCCTTCTTTTACAACGGGTTTTCGAAAAGCATCGGAACTATCCTCTGAAGAAAAAGATCCGGAAGCAGGAGCAAAGCAATGAATATCTCCATTATTTCCTTCAGCGCCAGAGGATATGAACTATCAGAAAACCTGGCCCATACCCTTTCCAATACTAATGGAAAAGCTAAATACCACGTAACCTGGGAAAGATGCCGCCCCGGAAAGCTTCACAACTGGACATGTGAGAACTTTTCCAGAGATGCCCTGATTTTTATAGGATCCTGCGGTATTGCCGTAAGAGCAATCGCCCCTTTCGTAAAAAGCAAGGTTTCAGATCCGGCAGTAATCGTCATGGACGAAAGGGGAAAATACTGCATTTCCCTTCTCTCCGGTCACATAGGAGGAGCCAACCGCCTTGTCCGCATTCTGGCTGAACTCACAGGAGCAGAACCTGTAATCACCACGGCCACAGACCTGAACAACCTTTTTTCTGTAGATGAATGGGCATCTTCTCAGGGAATGAAGATCATAAATCCCGGAAATATAGTGAAAACTGCTGACAAGATTCTGAATGGCGAAACCATATTCTTGAAATCCCTGGTACCTGTAGGCGGCCCTGTTCCTCCTAATGTGGAATATTATTACAGCAAGCCCTTTTCTCCCGATTATATGGAAAAAAATGATGAGGCGAAGGGATCAGTAAAGGAGGATCCGGATGTGCTGGTTTCCTGGAAGACCTGCCCTGGGAAAGACATTCTCCATATTGTTCCCCCTGTTCTGGTAATGGGTGTAGGATGCCGGAAGGGAACCAGCGAAATGAAAATCCAGGAGGCGTTTTACAAGGCTTGCATAAAAGAAAACATCCAGCCCGAATCTCTTTCCATGGTCTGTTCCATAGATTTGAAGAAAAACGAGGCTGGGTTGATAAACTTTTGCTCCAGTCACGGGCTGACTCTTACTTGTTATTCCAGCCAGGATCTTAGCAAGGTTCATGGCAACTTCCCTTCTTCAAAATTCGTATCTGAAACAACTGGAGTTGATAATGTATGCCAGCGTAGTGCGGCTTTGGCCTGCGGAAGCAGCCACAGCATAATCATGGAAAAAACTGTTATTGATGGCATAACCCTGTCATTTGGAATAAAGCCAATGGAATTCAGCTTTGATTACCAATAACTGTTATGCGTTATTTGCTGATTATAAAGGAACTTTCATCATGAAAAGATTATTCATAGTAGGCATTGGTCCGGGGAACAAGGAAAACATGAGCATGGAAGCTATGGATGCCATGGAATCCTCCCATATTCTGGTGGGATATACGAAATACATCCAACTGGTGAAATCTCTTTTTCCAGAGAAGGAAGTATTCACAAACGGAATGAAACAGGAAGTGGACAGGTGCCGAAAAGCTATGGAACTGGCCAATGAAGGCAAAACGGTTGCTATGATCTGCAGCGGAGATGCCGGGGTTTATGGAATGGCCGGTCCCCTTTGCCAGCTTTCTCCCGAATATCCAGAGGTGGAGATAGTTGTTGTTCCTGGAATTACCGCTGCCCTTTCAGGTGCAGCAGTGCTGGGTGCTCCCTTGACCCACGACTTTGCAGTCATCAGCCTTTCAGATCTCATGACCCCATGGGAAAAGATTGAACAGAGGCTGGCCTGTGCATCTGAAGCTGACTTCTGCATTGCCATATATAATCCATCCAGCCGCAAGCGGACTGATTATCTGCAGAAAGCCTGCCAGATCATGATGAAATACAAGTCTCCTGAAACAATATGCGGAACTGTTCAGAACATAGGGAGGAAGGGTCAGACATCCGAAATAATGACTCTAGATGAACTTCAGTACCGGGACACCGACATGTTCACCACCGTTTTCATAGGCAATTCATCTACAGAAATAATTAACGGCCGCATGGTAACTCCAAGGGGGTATAAAATTGACTGAAATAATTCTCTTCGGAGGCACTGCTGAAGGACGAGAACTGGCAGGATTTCTTGGTAAGAACAATATCAATTCCATAGTATCTGTTGTCTCTTCCTATGGTGGAAGCCTGGTGTCTGACTATCCTTCTCTTAAAGTTCGTACTGGCATCCTTCCCGAGGAAGATATGAGGCAGCTCTTCAAAACTGAAATGCCTGATCTGATTATTGACGCCACTCACCCCTATGCAGCCAGCATCAGCTCTACTATCAAAACCGTCAGTACTGATATGAGTATCGACACTATTTCCATATACAGAGAAGGTTCTTCATCAGAAGGGTATATATGTTTCGATTCCCTGGACGAAATGATCTCCTATCTGAATACCCGGGGTAAAGGAAAAACTATTTACTCCACCCTGGGGGCAAAAGCATCTGATGGATTGTCAAAAATCCACGACTATGAGAAAAGAGTTTTTACAAGAATTCTTCCCCTGGAGAAGAGCCTTCACATGGCCATTGAAGCGGGACTCTCTCCTGGTAACATTACCTGTATGCAGGGACCTTTTTCAGAAGAGCTTAACGAAGCCATGTTCCGCCATACCGGAGCAGAAATCCTTCTCACCAAAGATTCCGGCAAAGCCGGAGGTTTTCCAGAGAAAGTAAAGGCCGCTGAAAAACTGGGGATGGAAGTTCTGATACTCCGGAGACCTGAAACTAATCCCGGAATTACTGTTGAAGAAGCAGAGGACCTGATTCTAAAGAGAGTCAGGGATAAATAAAGATAAAAGATAATATGAAAAAAATTTATATTGCAGGAATTGGAATGAGCAGGAAAACGGTAACAGCAGAAGTAATGGAAGCCGTTCTTTCCTCTGACATGATTATAGGAGCGCCACGGATGGCAGGTGAATTTTCTGATACGGGCATTCCATACGAAACCCAGTATCAACCGGAGGCTGTTGGAAAGATTGTCGACAGCAGCAGCGGCCGGACATTTACCCTTCTGGTGTCAGGAGACACAGGTTTTTACAGTGGAGCCAAAGGTCTTCTCCAGCGTTTCAGCAGCGAAGACTATGATGTGGAAGTTCTTCCCGGAATATCCTCCATGAGTTATTTCTTTGCAAAAGCAGGCATTCCATGGCAGGATGCAGTTCACATCAGCTGTCACGGGCGGAGCTGCAATGTAGTTGAATACGTGAGGCGGAATAAATATACTTTTCTGCTGACAGGAAATGACATTCAGAACATCGGCAAAACTCTTTGCCAGGCGGGTTTCGGTAATATCACAGTAAAATACGGAGAAAACCTGGGAATGGAAGGTCAGAATATTGGCCAGATTACAGCCCGGGAGCTCATGGACATGGTGGTTTCCCCTCTTACTGTTCTTCTTCTCATCAATCCCGAACCAGATGCCTCAGTGCCATCAGGAATACCTGATTCCAGTTTTATCCGCGGAAAGATCCCTATGACCAAGGCACCTGTACGATCTGTAATAATGAGCAGGCTTGCCCTGAAACCAGGTGAAAACTTCATTGATATTGGCGCCGGAACAGGCTCCGTTACAGTTGAAGGAGCCCTGGCCTGCTGGAAGGGAAAGGTCTGCGCCATTGAAAGGAATCCTGAAGGAGCAGCTCTTATCAGGAAAAACTGCAGCAAATTTCATATTGGAAATGTAGAGATCATAGAAGGATCAGCGCCGGAAGAACTGGAACAGTTTGATCATCCTGAAAAAAAAGTCATCCCTGATGCTGCATTCATCGGCGGCAGCGCCGGTAAGATGGAGGCCATTGTAGAAAGGCTTCTTGAAATAAATCCCAATATGAGAATAGTGATCAGTGCAATAGCCCTGGAAAGCGTGGCCAGTGCCATGGATGCCCTTTCTTCTAAAGCCGTGGATCCGGAAGTAATCCAGATTTCTGCTGCCTCATCCATGAAAGCCGGAAAGCTCCACATGATGAAGGCAGAAAATCCTATTTTCATCATTTCAGGAGGAGGCATAGATGAATAGCCGCATAATGATTGCCGGAACCAACTCAGGCTGCGGAAAGACTACAGTGACCACTGCCCTCCTTTCCCTTCTTTCTGAATCAGAAAAAACCAAAGGAAGGGTCAGCGCATTTAAGTGCGGACCTGATTACATCGATCCTATGTTTCACAGGAAGGTGCTGGGAGTTTCCAGCCACAACCTGGATCCCTTTTTCAGCAGCCCGGAACAGCTGAACCGTCAGATTTCAAAAGCTGAAGGGATTTCTGTTATTGAAGGAGTAATGGGATATTATGACGGAATAGGCATCAGGGGAGACTGCAGCTCCTGGTCCCTGGCCTCATCCACTAGAACACCGGTTATTCTGGTTATTAATGGACGGGGAATGTACACATCATCTGCCGCAATTATGAAGGGCTTCAAGGATCTTCGAAAAGACAGCATGATCCGTGGCGTCATCTTTAATAATGTAAACAAAATGGTATATGACGGACTTTCGCAAATTGCAGTGAATTCCGGTCTCCGGCCCCTGGGTTACCTTTCACGGGATCCAGAAATAACCATTGGAAGCCGCCATCTTGGCCTGGTTACCGCCGGGGAAATCCGGGATCTTCACACGCGGCTCCGCCGCCTGAAAGAAATTGCAGCAGAAACCCTTGATATTGAAGGAATTCTGGCACTGGCTTCAGCTGCAGAACCTCTTCCTCTGAAGCCGGAAACAAATGACCTTCAGGGCTCTTCCCGGGAAATTATAACTTCCTCAGCTGAGAAACCTGTCATCGCCGTTGCAAAGGATCAGGCCTTCAGTTTCATCTACCAGGAAACCCTGGAAGCCTTCATAAATTCCGGTGCAGAGGTCTGCTATTTCAGTCCTGTACAGGATGAACATATTCCGGCAAAGGCTTCGGCCCTTTATCTCCCCGGTGGATATCCGGAGTTGTACACTGAAGAACTTTCCACCAACAAGTCCATGCTTAAGGATATCAGGGAAAAAATTTTTTCAGGAATGCCAACAATTGCGGAATGCGGGGGATTTCTCTATCTCCACGAAACTATTGACGGTGTTTCCATGGCAGGAATTTTTCATTCATCGTCCCGTAAGACAGAAAGGCTGCAGCACTTCGGATACGTTACCCTTACAGCAAATGAGGATAACCTTCTTGTAAAAGCAGGAGGTAAATTGAGGGCTCACGAATTTCACTACTACGACAGCACAGATTATGGAAGGGGCTTTACTGCAGAGAAAGCGTCCACCGGGAGAACATACCCTTGCGTGTTTTGCAGCCATTCTATGTATGCAGGTTTTCCCCATTTATACCTTGCATCTGAACCTGAAGCTGTCAGCCGTTTCGTGAAAGCCGCAGCAGAATATTCCAATTAACTTTAAAAACATTTTAATATGCCAGTTCCATGAGGTAAAAATCATGAGTGAATTAACCAGTTTAATTTCGGAAATAGTTCCAGCAGATTTTACTGCCCGGGAGGAATGCCAGAAGCACCTGGATCACATAGCCAAACCCCTGGGATCCCTGGGACAGCTTGAAACCATCCTTTGCAGAATAGCTGGAGCGCAGGGTACTTCAGAAATCAGAACAAAGAAAAAATGCGTAATCGTTTACTGCAGCGACAATGGTGTGGTGGCACAGGGTGTTGCCCAGTCTGACCACAGTGTTACTTCCAGCATTGCCAGGTCACTGGCGGCCGGTACCTCCAGTGTATGTGTAATGGCTTCCTCCTGCGGAGCAGATACATTTCCTGTAGACGTAGGAATGATAGATAATGTTCCTCAGGTAATCCAGCACAAAACAGCCAATGGAACCAGGGATTTTACTGAAGGGCCTGCCATGACCAGGGATCAGGCCGAAAAAGCAATTCTGACAGGGATAGAAATGGCTGCAAAAAAGGCCAGAGATGGATATGAGATCATCGCCACCGGCGAGGCAGGCATTGGAAATACCAGTACTTCCAGCGCTATGGCCAGCGTCCTTCTGGGCCTTGAACCGGAAGCTGTTACCGGGAGAGGCTCCGGACTAAGCGACGCCGGCCTTGAAAGGAAGATTGCAGCAATAAAAAAAGGAATCCGGATCAATAAGCCTCAGGCCGGCGATGCCGTAGACGTGCTGGCAAAACTTGGAGGCTTTGATATTGCAGGAATGTGCGGCACCTTCCTGGGAGGTGCCCTTACTCACACTCCGGTGATAATTGACGGTGTGATTTCCTCCGTTGCAGCCCTCTGCGCCTGCCGGATCTGCCCGGATGTTATTGGCTATATGATACCATCCCACAAAAGTGCAGAGCCTGCCGCCATAAAAATAATGGAAGAGCTGGGATTAACTGCTGTCCTTGACTGCGGCATGCGCCTGGGTGAAGGAAGCGGTGCCGTAACACTTTTTCCCGTAATAGATATGGCTGCTGCAGTATATAACAAGGCTGCAGTTTTTGAAGATATTAACGTTGAACAGTACAGGAGGCTTTCGTGATTATTCTCATTTCCGGACCTAACAACAGCGGGAAAAGTGCTTTTGCAGAAGAGCTGATTACCGGAGTTAAAGTCCAAAAAAAATATGATGGGAATCTGATCTATATCGCAACCATGATATGCAGAAATGAAGAAAACGAAGGCAGAATTATTAAACACAAACTACGGCGGAAAGATATGGGCTTCAGAGATATAGAAGAACCCTTCGATCTGGATAATGTACACACAGATCCTGGAGACCGGGTCCTCCTTGAGGACTTGTCCAACCTCCTTTCTAACCGGATTTTCGACAAAGGCGGAAGCCGTCAGGAAGTGCTGGAACAGCTCTGCCGCCTGGAAGGCAGATGTGACAGGCTTTTTATCGTAACCATCAGCGGCCTTGATTCTGAGAAATACCACGGAGAAACTGCCTCATACATCAATGATCTTAATTATTTGAATAATACCCTCAGCTCTATGGCCCAGGTACACATTGAAATGAAGGACCACAGCCCCCGCTGCCTGAAAGGATCACTCAACCATGTCTATTAAATCATTGCTAATGGCTATTTCAACATACAGCGCTGTGCCCGTCCCACAGTTTGAATGGAAGGAAGAAAACTGGAAATATGCTATCTGCTGGTTTCCCTGCGTAGGGATCATCACTGGCGGAATAACCTTTCTCTGGATCTGGATTGCCCGGATCTCCTCCATGTCCATGTTTCTTTTTGCTTCTGTTGCAGTATGTATCCCCCTTCTTGTAACTGGGGGAATTCACATGGACGGATACATGGATACTGTAGATGCCCTTTCATCCCACCAATCTGTGGAGAAAAAACTGGAAATACTGAAAGACCCAAACGCAGGAGCTTTTGCGGTAATCTACTGTGGAATTTACCTTCTCCTTTCACTGGGGTTGTTCTATCAGCTGGGCCCGGTTAAAACTGCATATATAATTTGTCCTGGTTATGTTTACTCCAGGACCTTATCGGCTTTCTGCGCCGTCACAATTAAGAACGCAAGAGGCTCAGGAATGCTGAGCTCATTTACAGAAGGCCTGGACAAGAAGAAGGCCCTTACGGGAATAATTGTTTTCTGTGCTCTTTCCGCAGCAGCCATGGCCTTCGCTGGAGGCCCTGAAGCTCTTATACCTATAATCGCCGGTTTAATGGTAATGCTCTGGTACAGAAGCTTTACCATGAGAAAATTCGGGGGATGCACTGGAGATACTGCCGGCTTCTTTCTTCAGATCTGCGAACTGGCCATCCTTGCAAGCCTTACAATTGGAGAAATTTTAATATGAACAGAATACTTCTGATCCGCCATGGATCCACTCCAGGCAACATGCAGAAAAGATATATTGGCATAACGGATGAGGCATTGTCTCCAGAAGGCATGGCCCAGATTCGTGAACTTTCATCAGAATTAATGTCCGAACAAAACTATCAAAACAAACAAATGGACAGGATTATTGTCAGCCCCTTGAAAAGAGCTGTACAATCGGCAGAAATTCTTTTTCCAGAAAGGCTTCTGATTACCGAAGATTCTCTGAGAGAAACGAATTTCGGAATATTTGAAGGCAAAAACGCCCGGGAAATTTCAGAGGATCCCTTACTTCAGGAAAAATACTCTGCCTGGCTGGATTCTATGTGCCAGTCCCCTGTTCCCGGTGGTGACAGCATAGAACAATTCAAAGAAGCGACTTGCAGAGCCTTTCTAGGCCAGGTCAGCTACCTTGAGGAAGGAGAATCCGCTGCATTCGTAATACACGGAGGCAGCATTATGGCCATCATGGAACGGTTTGGTTTCCCCCACCATGATTATTACTACTATCACGTTGATAACGGGAAATTCATAGAATGTCTCTGGGACGGCACCACCCTGGAAATCACAGGAGGTGCCCTTTGTTCATGATATACCAGACCGGAGCCCTGTTAACCGGATACATACTGGATCTCATCATAGGAGATCCCCATGGCTGGCCTCATATGGTAATCGGTTTCGGCCGGGTTATTTCTTTTATGGAAAAAAGATTGTACCCTTTTGAGAACAAGAGGGCTGGAGGAACCCTTCTGTGGATTGCTGTTGTTCTCATATGCGCTGGAATACCCGGACTTATCCTGGCTGGAGCCTGGAAAATTTCGCCCTGGTTATACTATGCAATCAGTTCAATTGTGTGCTGGCAGCTTCTGGCAGTAAAGAGCCTTCGAGTAGAAAGCTTTAAAGTCTACAAGGAACTAAAAAACGGAACCCTTGAAAGCTCCCGTCAGGCCATCCACATGATAGTTGGCAGAGACCCAGAAGCCCTGGACAGAACAGGAATCATAAAGGCAGCCGTGGAAACTGTAGCAGAAAACACCTCTGACGGTGTAGCCTCTCCACTTTTCTTCATGACCATAGGCGGAGCAACCGGCGCCTGTCTCTACAAAGCAGTAAATACCATGGACTCCATGATAGGATACAAAAATGAAAGATATAAGGATTTCGGCAGGACCGCTGCCCGCATGGACGACCTGTTTAACTTTCTTCCATCGAGGCTTTGCGCTCTGACCATGATCCTCTCATCTTTCATATGCCGGCTGGATTACAAAAATGCATACAGAATCTGGAAACGGGACCGCAAAAAACACGCCAGCCCCAATGCAGGACAAACCGAGGCTGTAATGGCCGGCGCTCTGGACGTCCAGCTGGCAGGAAATGGAGTTTATGGTGGCAGAACCATTAAGAAACCACATATTGGAGACAACATACGCCCGGTTACTGCCGAAGACATCATTACATCCCACAGGCTGCTGAACACCACATCCTTCATTATGACAGCAGCTTCAGTGGCAATGAGATCCGCATTTATATATTTCTTAATCTATATGTAACTTATAACTAAACGAGGAATCAGAACATGAACAAATATGAACACGGCGGTGATATATATGAAATTCCAGGGGTAGCAAGGGATTTCTCCATCAGCTGCAACCCCCTTGGAATGCCTGATGCCGTTGCCCGGGCTTTAAAGTCAAACACCAGGCTCTTTTCCATGTATCCTGATCCCAGGTGCAGGAAACTGAGAACCGCTATCTCTGACTATCTGAGTGTCCCGGAAGAAATGATTCTCTGCGGCAACGGCTCAGCCGACCTGATCAACAGAATCTGTGCCTGCTTCAGACCATCAAGGGCCCTTGTTACAGCACCTTCATTTTCCGATTACGAGAGATGCGTTGAGGTATTCGGAGGCAAAGTAACAGAATATCCCCTTTACCCTGAAGAAGGATTCAATGTATCATCATCCATTCTTGATTATATTGATGATTCCATGGACATGGTCTTCCTGTGCACCCCAAACAACCCTACTGGACAGCTTATTGACAGCCAGCTTCTCTATTCAATTGCTAAGCGCTGTGAAGAAACAGATACTATCTTCGTTCTGGACGAATGCTTTCTGCCCTTTACTGGAGAGAAGTCAATGGCTCATTATTCTTCAGCCTTCCCTCACATGCTGATTCTAAGGGCTTTTACCAAGATATACTCCATGGCGGGCATCAGGCTTGGGCACCTTATAGGAAGTGAGTCTCTCATAAAAAAAATCGCTCCTTTCGGTGCTGAATGGAGCGTATCCGCCCCCGCCCAGGTCTGCGGCACAGAAGCCCTTAACCTTGAGCCGGAATGGTCCCGGAGAACAAGAGAATATGTTTCCCATGAGAAAAAATTCATGACAGAGAAGCTCACTGAAGCGGGCCTCAGGGTCTTCCCTCCTGCCGCCAACTTTATTCTTGCAGAAAGCCCTGTATCTCTTGCCAATCCTCTCCTGGAATACGGCTTGATGGTAAGAGACTGCTCCAATTTCTCCGGTCTGGATGAACACTATATCCGGATTGGCCTTCTGGACCATGAATCTAACCGGGAACTTGCTGAGGCTATTAAGGAGATTTTAGATGGCAGATAGAATAAATAAAGATAGAGCAAAGGCTATAATGATACAGGGCACCATGTCCAATGCAGGAAAAAGCCTGCTCTGTACAGGTTTGTGCAGAATTTTCAAACAAGATGGCTTCAAGGTGGCTCCCTTCAAAAGCCAGAACATGGCACTGAACTCTGCCATTACCAGCGATGGCCTAGAAATGGGAAGAGCCCAGTACGTCCAGGCGGAAGCCGCCGGCATCGAGCCCAGCGTCCTGATGAATCCCATTCTCCTGAAGCCAGTTACCAGCATGGGTTCCCAGCTTATAGTCCGGGGCGAAGTTAGAGGCAATTATCAGGCTGCAGAATACTTCAGAATGAAGCACCAGCTCATTCCGGAGATCCAGTCTGCCTATGATGACCTGGCAGCAGAAAACGACATCATAGTAATCGAAGGTGCCGGCAGTCCTGCTGAGATAAACCTGAGCAAGGGAGATTTCGCCAACATGGGAATGGCAAAGATGGCAGGAGCTCCGGTGATACTGGCCGGGGACATAGACAGAGGCGGCGTATTCGCTCAGCTCTATGGAACAGTGAAACTCCTTCCTGAAGATGAACAGAATATAATCAAAGCTCTTGTTATCAACAAGTTCAGAGGAGATGTAAGCCTTCTAGGGAACGGACTGGAAATGATAAGTGATCTGACGGGAAAACCAGTTGCCGGAGTAATACCCATGATGGATGTGGACATTGACGACGAAGACAGCCTCTCCTCAAGACTTACTAGACAAAGTAAACCGGCACTAATAGACGTGGCCGTGATCCGCCTCCCTAAGATATCCAATTTTACTGATCTGGCGCCACTGGAGGCAACTGACGGAATCAGGGTCAGATACATAACATCTCCAGGTGAGATGGACCATCCTGATCTGATTGTAATACCAGGCACAAAAAGCACCATTGCTGATCTTAAATGGATGAGATCTTCAGGCATAGAAGCTGTAATCAAAAAGCTCAGCAGTTCAGGTACTCCGGTTATTGGGATATGCGGAGGCTATCAGATGCTAGGTAAAAAAATAACTGACCATGAAGGCGCAGAAGGCGGCGGAAGTATCCGTGGAATGGAACTCCTTCCTGTAGTTACGGAATTCCAGCATGAAAAACACCGAACCAGAACTTCAGGAAATTTTCTTGAGGTTTCAGGAATATTCTCCTCCCTTACAGGTCAGCCCCTGACTGGATATGAAATTCACATGGGCCGGACAATCCTGCAAGGCAATGGAGTCCCTCTCATAAAACTGGAAAACGGCCAGCTCATGGGCTGTCAGAATGGAAATGTATACGGTTCCTATCTCCACGGATTCTTCGACTCGGCAGAATGCCGCCGGGAAATTCTGGATGAATTAGGAAAGAATAAAGGCATTGATTTTTCCCCTGAATCATTCAATTGGTCTGAATACAAGGACCAGCAGTACAACAAACTGGCAGCAGCCCTGAGAGCCAGCCTTGACATGGATATGATATACAAAATAATCGAGAAAGGTATCTGATCATAAATGGAAAATAAAAACCACATTGAACTTGAGAACGTTCTTCCTGCAGACATTGAAGCCAGGAGCTTTGAGATCATCAGGTCGGAACTGCCCCATCCGGTGCCGGAGGACCTGGCGCCAGTGATTATAAGGGCCATTCACACTTCGGCTGATTTCGAATATGCCGATTCACTGTGTTTCAGCAAAGGTGTTATGGATATTGCCAGAAATGCTCTGAAGAATGGGGCAACAATCGTTACCGACACCAACATGGCTCTGGCAGGAATAAACAGGGGCGCCCTTGAGAAGCTTGGCTGCAGGAAAATATGTTTCATGGCAGATCCTGAAGTGGCCGCTGCAGCTAAGGAAAATGGATTCACCAGAGCCGCCGCTTCCGTGGACAAGGCCGCATCCATCAATGGCCCTTTGATCTACGCTGTGGGAAACGCCCCTACTGCCCTGGTCCGCCTCTATGAGAAAATCAGCAGCGGTGAGATGAAACCGGATCTGATCATAGGAGTTCCAGTAGGCTTCGTAAATGTGGTTCAGGCAAAAGAGCTTATTATGACCGCCGGTGTTCCATATATTGTTGCCCGGGGAAGAAAAGGCGGCAGCAATGTGGCGGCGGCCATCGTAAACGCATTGATGTATTCAATAACGAGGAAGTAACTATGGCTGACTATTCATTTTTCTCAAACAAAGACTGCCAGTATTTTCCCTGTCATAACAACGTGGACCCGGAGAATTTCAACTGTCTGTTCTGCTACTGCCCACTCTACGCCCTGGGGAGCAAGTGCGGCGGTAATTTTTACTATACGGAAAAAGGCATAAAGAGCTGCGAAAGATGCGGCATCCCCCACTCATCAAAGGGCTACAGTTACATTCTTTCAAAGTTCCCGGAGATTAAGGAGCTGGCTGAGAAAAACAGATAGAAATCAGCCGATAAGCCCCTGGTCCATCATCTTCGCCAGCTCTTTGGCATAATATGTAATGTAAATCCCGGCTCCTGCCCTGTAAGCGCCTACGGCCATCTCGCCGATGATCTTCTCCTCATCTATCCAGCCGTTGCTGGCAGCTGCCTTTACCATGGCATATTCTCCGCTGACGCTGTACGTAGCAATTGGAATATCAGTAGCCTGAGCCACTGACTTTACCAGGTCCAGATATGCCATTGCCGGCTTTACAATCAGCATGTCCGCTCCCTCATCCACATCGCTGAGTGCCTCCTTCATTGCCTCACGAGGATTGTGGAAGTCCATCTGATAGGCCTTTCTGTCTCCGAAAGACGGAGCGGAATCTGCAGCATCTCTGAAGGGACCGTAAAATGAAGAAGCGAATTTTACCGCATAGGACATAATTGGAATGTTCTTGAAACCGTTTTCATCCAGCTTGTTCCTGATGGCCAGAACTCTTCCGTCCATCATGTCGGATGGAGCCACCACATCAGCTCCGGCCCGGACCTGGCTTAAAGCGATTTGTGACAGATATTCCAAGGTCTTATCGTTGTCCACATGGTGGCCGCAAAGAATTCCGCAGTGGCCGTGAGAAGTATACTCACACATGCATACATCTGCTATGGCGATCATGTCAGGGAAAAGCCTCTTTGTCTCTCTGAGGGCCTTCTGGACTACGCCATCTTCCGCATAGGCCTGGCTTCCTACTTCATCCTTGTGCTCAGGTATGCCGAACATCAGAATATTGTTAACCCCTGCATTCTGAAGGTCTTCCAGTGCATATGGAAGCTGATCCACGCTGTACCTGTACTGCCCTGGCATAGACGGGATTTCCTCTTTAATATTCTTTCCGTCAATGGCAAAAATCGGATAAACCAGTGAACTCTTGTCCATTCTGGTCTCCCTCACCATTCTCCTCATGGCATCACTTGATCTCAGTCTCCTCGGTCTCTTTAATAGTTCCACTTTGTACCCTCTTTCTTCATATTACAAACAAGTTCTAACAGACTATCCATAGTGGCCTCTTCAGCCACAAAAGTCTCCATGCCGTACCGGGCAGCCTCTGCCTCCGTCTGTTTTCCGATGCAAGCTGCCTTCACCTTTGAATAATCAAGGCCTTCAGTTGCCTGAACAAAACCTCTCACAGTAGAAGCGCTGGTGAACACGGCGCAGTCAATTTCTCCTCTGGAAAAAAGCTCTTTCTCATCTACTATTCCAGGGCGTGCCGGTACCGTATCATAAGTCGGAATATCTTCAACTAACCCGCCAGCTTTTTCCAGGTAACGAACCAATGCTTGATTCCCTGCTGAGGCCCTTGGTATCAGTATTCTGTCCCCATCACGGACAAGCTGAGCCAGCTCTCTTCCAAGAGTCTCGCCGTCAAACCTGGATGGTACCATATCAGGATAGATGCCGATTTTTCTCAGCTCTCTTTCTGTCCCTTTTCCAATAGCAGCTATGCGGACTGAAGCAAAAGAACGCACGTCGATTTTGAGACGGTCCATGTTCTGCCTGAGGATTTTGACTCCTGTGGGACTTGTGAGTACCAGCCACTGGTACTGGCCTATGTTCAAAAGTGCTTTTTCCAGCATTTCATCAGGTTCCCTTGGAACAGTCTGGATAGACGGCAGCTCCAGAACCTCTGCCCCTGCTATTCTCAGCTTTTCTGCCATACGGGATATCATTCCTGCAGGCCTGGTCAGTACCACCTTCCATCCTCCCAGGGGAAGATTCTCATACCACTGGAACCTGTCTGCCAGCTCACAGACCCGGCCAACGACGATTATGGCTGGAGTTTCAATGCCTTTTCTCTCCACTTCACCGGCCAGTGTGGACACTGTAGCTACTATCCTCTTCTGCCCTGCCGTAGTTCCCTTCTGCAAAATGGCAGCCGGCATATCCGGATCCATTCCTCCTGCCAGCAGTCCGCTGCAAATATCTTTAAGAGCATGGACTCCCATTAGAAAGACCAGTGTCCCCTTCGTTTTCACCAGTGCCTGAAAATTTATGTCATATTCCTCTCCGGCTTTCTTGTGGCCGGTAATTATGTGGAGCGATGAAGTATAATCTCTGTGGGTCACAGGAATTCCATTGTATGCCGGAACCGCAAGAGGCGAGGTTACTCCTGGAACTACTTCGTAAGGAATATTATTTTCAGCCAGCAGCTCCAGCTCTTCTCCTCCCCTTCCGAAAAGGAAGGGATCGCCGCCTTTAAGCCTTACAACTTTTTTCCCTTCCTGAGCGAGAGACAGAAGCAGCTGGTTTATCTTATCCTGAGCCATAGTGTGGTTGCTGGCTCTTTTTCCAACATTGATGAGCTGAGCCTCCTGAGGTAGGGTTGACAGAATACTGTCTCCCACCAGGCTGTCGTAAACCACCACATCAGCTTCTTCCAGGACCTTACGGCCTTTAATTGTCATCAGAAGGCTGTCGCCGGGACCTGCACCAACAAGCCATACTTTTCCTGATTTCATCAGATATATCTTCCTTTCATTCTCTTTGCCAAAGTTATTCCCAGGCTTTCTGCCCCTTCTGCATCACCGTCCATGCTGTCCTTGTGCCACTGGCCTGTAGGTTCGTGGTAATAGAGACCAGTCAGGTGAATATTTCTGCCATCTGTCTGACCGTAAGCTGCAACAGGAGATGTGCAGCCTCCGTCCAGATAACGGACAAAAGCCCTTTCAGCCAGGGAGCATATGTGGGAATCCTTGTCATCAAACTGCTGGAGATATGAATAATCTTCGTCACTTCTTCCCTGAACAACCAGAACTCCCTGGCCTGCTGCCGGGAGGATCTCGTCGGTACTGAAGTACCTGCTGATTCTGTTTTCAAGTCCAAGTCTCTTCAGACCTGCAGCAGCAAGAACGAGGCCGCTGAATTCACCGCTGTCCAGCTTCTCCAGTCTGGTGAGCACATTGCCGCGGACGCTTTTAAATTCGTAACCAGGAAACAGATCTCTCAGCTGGAGCTTTCTTCTCAAGCTGGAGGATCCGATAGGCCGGGTTTTGTCCAGTTCCCTTACTCCCTTTGGCAGAACCAGCACATCTCTTGGATCTTCCCTCTTTGAGAAGGCCACAACAGGCAAGTTCTCCGGTATGATCATCGGCATATCCTTTAGACTATGAACAGAAAGATCTGTTCGTCCGTCCAGAAGAGCCTGATCCAGTTCTCTGACGAACAACCCCTTGCCGCCAATCTTATCAAGAGTCTTGTTCAGTATTCTGTCACCAGTAGTAGTCAGACCAACAATTTCAGCCTCCATCCCGCAATCATTCAGATATTTCCGGACAATCTCTGTCTGTATCATTGCCAGCCGGCTTTCCCTGCTGCCTATTCTTATTTTCATATTATTTCTGTCTGCCATGGCAATCCTGCTTGTTTTCATGCTGGTATTCTTCGTCCAGCATTTCCTCTATTCTGATTCTAAGTTCCTTCACTCCGGAGTGATCCACTCCGCTGCCGTTTATTCCTATTACCGTCTGGTTTTTATCTATTACAGCAGGAAAATAGAAATCACAGAGCTGGTGGTTGCTGGCAGCGTTAACAAGGATGTTTCGCTCCCTGCAGTGATTTACAATTTTCTGGTCCGTATCCGGATCTCCTGTTGCTGCAAAAACCACATCTGCATCTTCAAGATATGAAGGATCATAGGAATCTCTGATCCAATTTATCTGATTTTTCCTGCTCATTTCATCAAGGATTTCTGTAGCACGGGGTGATATCAGATAAATATTATTAGTAAATTTACTCATAACGCCTATTCTTCTGGTGGCGATTTTTCCTCCGCCGAAAAAAAGGATTTTTTTACGGCCCAGGTCTACGAACAGCGGGAAATAACTGGAATGCTCCATGTTTCACAATCCTTTCTGCATCAAATAATTACTGCCGCTTTCTGCTTTTCACAAAATAGTTTAGTATTCCTCCGGCAATTATCAGAACAAGGGCAATGGTCAGAACTTTTTTTGCTGCTATCTGCGGAATCTGATCAACGCTGCCGATGGATTTTTCATAAAAAGTCAGGTGGTATTCGATTTCTACAGGATCTCCCAAAGCTGTGGTGTCGGCCTTGACTATCATGGGTTCGTCAATGGCTGTTACCGGAATGGTGAATGTTGAATTCTCACCTTTCCTGGACTCATTCAGGTATTTTTTCCCGCCTACTATCATGTAATCGTAATGGCTGCTGCTCCAGGTGATCTTAGAATAGAAACGGTGCTTTCTCACGTAAAGATAGGCTGGAGATGAAATTGATGCCCTGCCGGAACCTCCTGTCATTGACACCTCAATGGAATATTTGCCGTTGCCCAGGCTGGTGTAAAGAGGCTCTGATGGCTGAATATCTCCTGTTCTGGTTAAATCACTTCCAGTGCTTTCTTTCCTGTCTCCATTGTCGTAGGCATTTACAGCGGCCTGAATCTTGTTGTAATCAGGCAGTGTGATGGTAAGTGCTCCTGATGGAAGGGTTGTGGCATCAAAGAGAATCTGCCTGCCGTACCACTTCCTGGTGTTTGAGCTGAATGAAGCGCAGTTCAGAGGTTCATCAAGAGCTGATACAGGCACTGTGAAGTATGACATTCCATTCTTTACTTCAGCCTTTATATACTTTTTTTCTGGAGCTTTTGCAGCATCTTCTGCTGAACCCATGTAGATGAACTTATAGGAAGTGCTGTCTATCATTATTACAGCCTTCATCTTGCCATCTTTTACCAGGAGCTTTGCCTCTTTTATCCGGAAAAATTTCGAAGAGCTGTCCACAGATATGTCATAGGATTCCTCTCTTACGTATTCTGCTGTAAGGGGCGTCATTCCGTATTTGCCCACCTGCTGTGTGGATGCCACATCGCTTCCTGAAGCTACATCTTCATATCCGGAAGCCGCCGTAACTTCTCCTGAAAACATAACTGGAATCATAAGGCAGAGAATCATGATTCCCGGTAATAGAGCAAAAGGTTTTCTGGCTCCTTTCCTGCCGGATTTCCATATTCGCCATATTCGATTTTTCCGGAGATTTATTTTATGCATTCCGCCTCCTGAGCGTGTTTAATATATATCTGCCTTATCTCTTCAGACTCACCAAGGCCGTGGAGATAAGGGAATGTATCGCATCCCATTTTCATTATTTCTGTTTTCCAGGATGTTTCCTTGTCCCCTGCCAGGTCATTGATAGCGTGGTCTCCTGCAACTACCATGAGAGGGGCCAGCAACACCTTTCCTGCTCTTGATGCCCGGATTCCTTCTTTAATGTGTTCAATACCGGGGTTTCCCTCAACGGTGCCGATGAAAATATCCTTTCTTCCCATGGTGCGGACTTTATTCTCCAGTTCCAGGTAAATGGTATTTTCCCTGTCCGGGGAACCGTGGCCCATAAGGGCTACTACCTGGTTTTCATGGATTTCACTGAAAATCTGTGAAATGGCCTTTCCAGTGTCTATCAGGTCACTCTCTCCTGTTAAGAGAGGCCTTCCCAGGCGTATAGTCTTAATGCTGCTTTTTTCGAGGATTTCTCTAAGCCTCTTGTTCTCGATTCCCTCTGTCAGATGGGTAGGCTGAACGAGAAGGTCTGTTATTCCTTCCCGCTCCATAAACTTAACTGCTTCTTCTGCCGTCATTACTTCTGAGCCCTCATTTTTTCTGACCTTTGCTGTCAGCATGTGGCTGGTCCACCCGGAACAGAAGAGCCGGTCCGGAAAGGCTTTTCTCAAATCTTTTTCTATGGCATTAATGGTCTTTATCCTTGATTCCCTGCAGGAAGTGCCGAAGCTAATAACCACGAGCCCCTTTTTTTCACAATCTGTGTTTCTTTCAGTACTAACCTTACTCATATGCCGGTACCTCTCTGACTCTACAAATTCTTTTTCCTGTAAATAAAGGCGACGGATAACCCTGCAAACACCACAAGATATATGAGAAGAACCACAAATCCCAGGATTCCAGGCTGTCCGCCGGCCGAAATGCGCCTTATCATGTCCGAGGCCTGGGAGAGAGGCAATGCTCCGATGACCTGCCTGAATCCCATTGGCATCTGATCTGTGGAAAAAAATGTATTACAAAGAAATGACATTGGAACGATTATGTAGGCAGTGTACCGTGGTGCGTCAGAATAGCTCTTTGCCAGAAATGAAAGTACCAGTGCGATGGTGGCAAAGACTGTGCCGTTCAGAAACATAATCAGAAACGACCAGCCGTTGAATACCAGGGATCTGCTTATTGGAATGGTGATGAGGAGAATGACACCTGCTGCGTACATGCCTCTCAGTGCACCTCCGATTACCTGTCCCAGTATAAACTGCCAGAGAGGAGTTGGAGATACCATTACCTGGTCCAGAGCTTTTTCATAGAGCCTCTGAACGCTCATGTTCTGAGCCACGGCGCTGAAGCTTCCTGTCATAGTGGACATTGCAACTATTCCGGGAACCAGAAAATTCAAGTAGGGTTCACCGTGAGATGTGGTCTGTATTCCCAGTCCGAAAACCAGAAGATACATCAGGGGCGAAACCGTTGCAGCCAGCGTTATTTTGTAGAAGTCTCTCAGAAACTCTCTCCATTTTTCCCATAGTACTGCTAAAATGCCCATGTTACTGTTTTCCCAGTCCCCTTCCAATTCTCTCTACGAATACGTCTTCCAGTGTTGTATTTCTTAAGGCTGTCTCCCTGTCAGAGGAAGAAAGCCATTCAATGGCTTCATCTCTGTGGTGAAAATAACGGGTATGGAGACTATCCTCCCGCATTTCATCTACTGCATAAGGCCCCAGCTCATTTATCAATGCATCCGGCGTATCTATAGTATCCAGCTTGCCGTGATCGATAAGGGCAATTCTGTCACAGAGAGACTGGGCCTCGTCAATGTAGTGAGTAGTGAGAAGTATGGTTATTCCTTTTCCGTGAAGCTGACGGAGCAGGTTCCACATCTGTCTCCTGGAAATGGCGTCCATTCCTGCTGTAGGCTCATCCAGAAGAAGGATTTCAGGTTCTGTCATAAGTGCCCTGCAAACCATCAACTTCCGTTTCATTCCACCGGACAGATGGCGGACCACCCTGTGTCGGTACTGATCCAGGCCCACGAACTCCAGAAGCTCATCTGATTTTCTCCTGATTTCTTTTTTCGTCATGTAATAAAGACGGCCCTGATATTCCATTACCTCGTCCATTGTCATATCCTGACGCATGGAATATTCCTGGGTAATTACGCTTATCTTCCTTTTCACTCCAGAGGCTTTTCTGGTAAGGGGAACGCCATCTATCAGCACCTGTCCTTCTGTAGGAAGGAGTACGGTGGAAAGCATGCTTATGGTTGTGGTCTTGCCGGCTCCGTTAGGCCCTAGAAAGCCGAAGAATTCACCTGTATTGATAGTCATGTTCAGATGGTCAACTGCCGTGAAATCACCGAATTTCTTTGTCAGATCCCTCAGTTCGATCATATTGTGCGACCGTCCTCTTTAGCGATTATAAGTGAAAAATAACCTGCATCATCTGGAATTTCTTCTACGGAGCGGTAGATTTTTTCATCTGGCATCCCACAATTTTCAACTACCATTACCTGACGGCCTGAGCGGCTGAGCATCTCCTTTACCTGACCCATGTGGCTTCCTGATTTCATCAGCACATAGTTTCCTGGCTGATCCATGTCCGTTCCCAGCTTATGCATGGCTGGCATTATATGTAATGGCTCGTTCCACTCTGCCAGAGGGATGTTAAGCCGCGCAGCCGCAGCGCAGAATGAAGTTATGCCGCTAACCAGCTGGGTATCATATCCGTCTTCTTCCAGAATGGCCTGAAGATATGTAAAAGTACAGTAAATTGTTGAATCTCCAAGGGTAAGGAACACCACATTTCTTCCCTGGTCAAGAACTGACTCTATTAGATCTGCCCCCTTCCGGTGGCCTTCTCTAACCTTTACCTTGTCAGTCACCATAGGCATGTATATAGGTAAAAGTTCTTTTTCCTTCAGATCCGGTACGGCCTGAACAGCTATTTTATATGCAGTTGTTTCTTCCGGCACCTTACCTGGAAATGCAATAACCTCATTTTCCCTTATAAGCCTCACTGCCTTCAATGTCATGAGCTCCGGGTCTCCCGGCCCCACCCCTACGCCAAATGCCTTTCCTTTTGCCATCTCTTTATCCCTTCTCCTATTGGAACTTCCTCTTGGAACTTCTCATGCCATAAAAAACGGACCATGAAGAACATGGTCCGCAGTGTCTCCCACTTTCCATCCGTGGCAAAATATTAACTCAGGATTCTGAATTACAGTTCTTCCTTGTGATCCAGAACAGCCTTTCCTGCTGCGCATGCAGGACAGTCGCACCATTTCTCACCTGCTGCCTTTGCTTCCTTAAAGTGAGCAAGGTATCCCTCTGCTGCTTCCTTTCCGAACTTCTGGGCTGCAGCCGGGCTGCCGAAAAACTCGATGTTCTGATCCAGTGTCAGCACGTCCTCTTCCAGCTCAGTTACCAGCATCTCTGCTGCCTTTTTCTGTTCATCTGTTCCAACAGCTGCCAGGTATTTCTCGCCAGCTTCCTTAGCCTCAGGGCATACGCTTGGTGCTGCAACAAGTTCTTTTACACTGTCGATTACTGCCATATGTGACCTCCATTCTGACTATTCGATATGATTATTTGAATCATTATATCACATGTATTTTCTTATTCCTTAAAACCCGGGTTCAGAATCTGTTAAATTCTGAAATTGACCGGAAGATTTGTGCTGTGGAATTAGCGCTGCCTATTTCTCTTATTACGTCCTCCATCTCACTCTGATCCTCCAGCTCATCTCCGTGAGTCAGAATAACAGCTCCGGCATTTTTTATCTGATCCATGTAGAAATCTCCCAGTCCCCTGGAGAAAATGGTGTATTCATTAACGTCCACCATTGTAACAATCTGTCTCACATTGAGATCAAAACCTTCGCCTACAAGTTTATCTACGGCCTTTACAACATCCGTGACCTTTCCCAGTCCCGAGGCTTCGATTATGATTCTGTCCGGCTTGACCTGGCTGGCCATCCTTCTTACAGCCTCACGAAACTTGGCAATGAGGGTACAGCATATACAGCCCCCAAGAACATATTCAACACACAGACTCTGACTGAATTTTTCATCCAGCTTTTCATCTCCTTCATCATTTATAATAACGGCCGTATGTTGATCAAACTGTTCCAGCACTCTGTTGATAAATGTGGTCTTCCCGCTGCCCGCAAAACCTGTTACTACGTAGATATCCATTACAGCATTTCTACGAAGGCGGAGATTCTGGTATTCAGCTGTCCTACATCTGCTGTGGAGTAATCTGTCTCTACTGCAATATAAGGAACACCCTTTTCCTCTCTGCAGAACTTCTCGATCTTCTTTCCCTCGATATTGTATGTATGGCATGCGGTGAGGGTCATGTCCAGGACACCATCCACATGATACTGGTCGATGAGCTTGCCCAGGAGTTCATATCTGTTAGGATTTGGTGTCATAACAGAACATCCGATGTTCAGATATCTGTCGGCTACGGCATTCATGATGTCAGCTGCATTTTCATCGATGTTCTCGTTGAACATCTTATATCCAGAGCAGTTCTCAAAGGCCACTACAACACCGCCGTTGTTCTCAACTGCATCAATAATCTTCGTAGTGCCGCCTCCCATAGGACATCCTGTAATCAGAATACGCGGCTTTTTGCCCACGTTCTTTCCTTCTCCGTAGTCGGCCATTATCTTGTCTCTCACTGCATTGAGAGATTTAATGGATTCTTCCTTATCAAATTTGTACTGGCTGCCAAAGATCACCTTGAACATGTCTCCGCCCATAATCGGAGCAGGATCATTTGCCATAACCTCGGAAACTGCCTTCTGAGCATTTCTCTCAGCGTTTTTCACTCTAACAGCTTCACGGATCTGTTCATCTGTGATCTCAACTCCCAGTTCTTTTTCCAGGTACTCCTTGTATCTCCTGACCTCAGATCTCCAGAGTTTCCTTCCCTCCTCATCCTGAGAATTAGGCAGGTTCATTACGAAGACCTTCTTGAAGTCGCTCATGAGCTCATACATTTTCTTCTTGCCGTCACAGGTAGTTTCACCTACAACGATATCGGAAAAATGGAAGTACGGACACTTGTCAGTTTTTGCAAATCCATAGCTGGATTTAATCAAAGGGCAGAGGTTTGCCGGAAGATCCTGCTCAGCATCAGCAGTTGTCTCATTTGACATGGAACAGAGAGCGATTGGAACTGCTCCTGCTGCCATTGCCAGTTCCTGGGGAGCATAAGTGCAATAAGCTCCTACTACAGGTGTTCCTGCGTCTTTGATTTCTTTTACAGCAATAAAGCTGTTTCTCCTTGCCTCTCCGAACTCGTCAAATACCTTTGGAAAATCCTTGATAATTTCCATTTTCCACTCTCCTTAAAACGCTAATGAAAATAATGACAATATTTATGTTAATTCTATTAATATGGTATTGCAAAACTTAATTCAGAACTGACTGGTCTATAGGAAGCTTTCCGTATTTCCTGGCAGCTGCCATAAATGCGTCCAGGTTCTCCAGTGGTACAGCTCCGTTCAGATCGCAGCCTGTGCAGAGGATATATCCGTGTTCAGCATCGTATCCCACCTTGATACAGTGTTTAACTGCCTGATCCACATCTTCAGGTGACCCGAGGATCATCACGTCAACAGGATCCACGTTTCCAACAAGAGGCACTGTAGGCTGGATCAGCTCTTTAGCAAACTCCAGCGGAACTCTGTTATCTATGCTGATCATATCTGCCCCGGCTTTTACCATCTGCGGCAGAACTCTTCTGGTATCCCCGCAGATATGCAGGCACACCATTCCATTGTGATGGTGTATATTTTCCATAAGCTCCTGAATATACGGCAGGACGAACTCTCCGAATATCTTGCCGCTGATAATAGATCCTGTGGCGATTGGCTCACAGAACAATATCATGGCACCTGCCTTTATAAACTCATTGTGGACTTCTTTAAGCACATCGGTGCAATTTCTCATGAGCTTGTGGACTATTTCGGGATTCTTTATGGTTGCTCTAAGAAGCTTTTCCACCGGATAAATGCTGGCTGCTGCCGTGAATGGGCCGGAGGCGAGCACTCCTGTCGGGACCTCTTTCCCCATTTTTTCCACCAGAATTCTCGCACATTCAAGGTGCATCTGGAAACCCTCGTCCTTTTCCAGTAAGAAATCCGTTCAGCCTTTCTACAGGTGTCATTCTATCATCTTTATGCATCTCTTAATCCCTCCGGTTTATGGCCCAGCTGGGCCCCTCTTCCGTATTTTCTGACTGCATACATAAATGCGTCAAAGTTCTCCCTCGGTGTGCCGATTGGTACCTGGCACCCGGTCCCCAAGAGATATCCTTTTTCTGTAGTCGAACCCTTTTCCAGCGCCTTTTTACAGGCATCTATAACATCATCAATCGTTCCGTTCAGCATTGCATCTACAGGTGAAATATTTCCCATAAGAAGAAATTTGTGTCCCAGTTTCTCGTTAGCAGCCGCCAGATCCTCCGAGTTGTCCACGCTGAACCCTGAAGCATTCAGTTCCAGCATGAAGTCCCAGAAATTGTGGGTTTTGCCACAAATATGAACTCCCGGCTTCTTCCCGCAGGTCTCCCCAAGACCGTCTACGAGCTCCTTCAGATACGGTTCGCTGAACTGGTGATACTGTCTGGCGCTGAGAATATCCGCACAGGACACCGGATCGCAGATCCAGCAGGAAACTTTTCCAAACTCCTTGCTGAACATGTCAGCCCAGGCCAGCGAATGGTAGTTGCAGAACTTAAGAAGATCCTTCAGCCTGTCCGGAGCTTTTACCGTGTCTCTCAACATAAGCTCGATTGGCCTGATAGCCGCAGCTGTAGTAAGGGGACCGGCAACTACGGTGCTCACTCCCATATCAGGGAAAATATCCTTTAGCTGTTTTGCCCTTTCTATCATTCCCTTGTAAAGGGGATTTTTGTAAGGATCATCAGAAATAACCTGGTTCCAGTTATCCATGGACTGGAGAACAAACTCGTGGACGCTGTCAACTCCGATCTCTGGGAAGAACAGTTTAGAGCCTACTGCCTGTCCCACAGTTCTGAGTCTCAGTCCTACCTTTATTCCGCCAATGCCGTACTGCTCCTTCCTCATTCGAAGTACTGCAGCCATGTCCTCAACGTTTTCATTGATCTGCTGGGTAGTATATCCGAATACGTTGGCAAAGGCCTCTTCATTGCTCTGAATGGAAAATGGCTGATGATCCACCTTCTCTCCTGCGAAATACTTTGCGCTCCGTTCACCTTCAGTCATTGTATCGGGATAATTATCCATATCCCTCATCATCTCTTCATAATTCATCTGGAATCCTCATCTTCCTCTTGAACATAAAGCTGTCACCAGCATCACTGAAGAAATACTGTACTCATATTTAGTTTTGATAAAATTCCGTAAAAACCCTTTTGTAAAAAGCTCCTAATTGTCAAAAGACGGAAAAACCGATGCCTTCATCAGCACCCTCTCATAGTTGTCTGTTTCAGCCAGCTCGAAATAGTGCATCTTCTCTGCCAGTTCTTCCATTTCTCTCTTTGCCTTTTCAGACATGAGAGCCATGTAAGCCCCTGTCTTGGAAGAATTTCCCACATACTTCATCTTTCCCCGCACATCCTCAGGAAGAATACCTACAGAAATAAGAGAATCTTCAGGCAGATGGGCTCCGAACTGTCCTGCAATCATCACACAGTCCAGATCTTCCATGGTGATTCCTGCCTTGTTCAGAAGGGCCATGAAGCCGGAAAGAATAGCTCCCTTTGCCAGCTGCACCTGTCTCACATCGCCCTGTGTAACCAGAAGCTCAGGCTCCTCATTCATCACGAATTCCCGCTTAGTACCGTTGAGCCTCACATATTTTTTCCGCCAGTCATCATCTGCCAGCTTCTCGTACTTAATGAAGGCACCTCTCTTCGTGACGATTCCTGTTTTAAGGAGCTCCCTCAGGATTGCAAGAATGCCGCTTCCGCATATTCCAACTGGAGCTTTATCTCCTATGGTATGGAGCTCTATTCCATCCTCTCTCACATACACATCTTCTACTGCACCTTCAGCGGCTCTCATTCCAGAGCTGATATTCATTCCCTCAAGAGCCGGGCCTGCAGCGCAGGAACAGCACAGAAGATCTCCTCCCTTGCTTAAGACGATCTCTCCATTTGTGCCTATATCAATAAATAGAACATTGCTCATGGCTTTGTCCAGCTGGCATACATAGGCTCCTGCAACAATGTCCGCTCCAATATAACCTGAAACCTGAGGAAGGCAGTACAAATCTGCCCCTTCTGCTACGTCGATTCCTATGTCAGAACACTTAAGAGTCTGAGCTTCGGTAAATTCAGGAATAAAAGGAGCCTTGCCGATAGATCTGGCGTCCACACCTAGAAGCATGTGCATCATGGTGCAGTTTGCCCCAACCGTAATATGCCTGACCACATGTCTGTCCAGCCCTGCTTTTCCGCAGGCTTCATCCAGCATGTCATTTATGGAACCAACAATAGCTTCCTGGAGCTGATGAATTCCCTTCTCACCATTTTCATACTCATAGGTGATACGTGTTAACACATCAAGGCCATAGCTTTTCTGGGCGTTAACCATGGAAGCATATGAAATCTCGTCCCCAGTCTTCATGTCAACAAGGGCCGTAACCACAGTGGTGGTGCCGATATCTATTGCCGCACCATAGCCGCCATCATGGTCATCTGGAACAAAATCCTCCGGCATGTATCCTTTTACAAGGACCTTGTGTTTCAGCTCTTTTTTAAGAAGCTGCACTTCAGTATCTCCGTAGACTTCAACCATGCAGGCAAGTCTCACGCCGTCCCTGAGCTCTCCTTCTGTCAAAATGTTTTTTTCGTTGTCCGTAAGCTCCGACACGGCTCCGGAAATCACCTTGATCTTACATTTTCCGCATACACCCACGCCATTACAGGCATTATCGATGAACTCGCCTCCATCCAGCAGGGTTCTCAGAAGGCTTCCGCCTTCCTGGCATGAATAGGTTTTTCCAGTGCTTATAACCTTAATGTCAGGCATTTGCTCTCGTATCCTCCTTTACTGTCTCGAGAATCGCCTGGATGTTGGTGATTGGAGACTTTGTTCCCAGGCCGCAGGCCGGAGAAATTATGTTTGTGCCGCTGCTTTCCGCTGCTCTTGTAAGCCTGGCAACTCTTTCAGTATCACCGAATTCCAGAGCATATGTGGAAATGTTTCCCATGAGAACTCTGTCCTTCAGCTCCTTCCTTGCCTGCTGCATTGGCACTATGGAGTCAAAGCTGAGGGCGTCGCTTCGAACCTCATCCATTTCCTTGTATACAGCCTTCATCTGGCCGCATATGTGACAGATAGTGCCTACGTTGTATTCCTTAATAGCATCGTAGAACATGTTGAGGTACTTTACCGTATACTCTTCAAAAAGCTTAGGACCCAGTATCTCACCAGTTCCGCTGGGATCTGCAACGGTTATTACATCTGCACCTCTTTCGATCTGAGCCTTTGCAAACTCTATCAGCTGTTCAGTTACAAATGTCAGATATTCATTTGCTTCTTTCTTGTGCTTCCGAAGGTCTTTATAGAACCTCGTAGGCTCCATTACCGAGCTGGCTGTGCTTATAGGGCCAGTGATATTTCCTATGATCGGAACATTAGGATCCTTTTTCTTTAAGATTCTGATAGCATCAAGAATGACCTTGATTCTGCCGGAATTCATGTCCATTGGCTTCAGTTCTGTCCAGTCAAAAATAGACTCAATAGCATATCCCGTTACGTGAGGTTCAAATACTTCTGAGCCCAGGGTTATTTCAGCTCCCATCTGCTCTGCCTCTGCCACCATGTCAAAAGGCAGCCCCACATTTTCAAAGCATCCGTTTTTGTAGCTGGCATATGAAAGATCAGCCATCATCTGGGCGTCTGTATGAGCCTCAGGCCACTTTACACCGGCCACCTTCATAAGGTCCGTGGTCACCATGTTCATCATGCCACCTGGACAGACCACCGGCGGACGATCCACCTCTTCATGCCTGAGGGCACCCATGAGTCTCTCTTTTTCGTTCATACAAAACTTCCTTTATTTTACGTATTCTTGCGATTATCCGGCGGTAACTATCTTCCAACAGCTTCCTTTGCGGCGGCGGCAGCTTCTACTGCGTTTGCAGTATAGATATCTGCGCCTATCTCGTCGGCAAATTTCTTTGAAATCGGACTTCCGCCTACCATAACCTTGTACTTGTCCCTGATGCCTCTTTCGTTGAGCATCTCAATAACTTTTTTCATACCACCCATGGTTGTAGTCATAAGAGTGGACATGGCAATTATGTCGGCTCCCACTTCCTCAGCCTTGTCAACAAACTTCTCCAGAGGCACGTCTCTTCCCAGATCGTACATATCGAAGCCATTTGTATCCATCAGAATCTTAACCAGGTTTTTGCCGATGTCGTGGGTATCTCCCTCAACAACACCGATAACGGCTTTAGGAGCAGCCTTTCCTGACTCATCCTTAGGCAGATGAGGTTTCAGAATGTCAAGACCTGCATACATTGCATCCGAACACAGCAGAACATCTGTTACGAAGTACTCTTCGGCATCATAGAGCTCGCTGGCCTTGTTCATTCCCTGTACCAGACCTTCCATGATTCCTTCCATTGCAGGATACCCTGCTTCGATGTATTCCTGGCAAACATCAACTACATCTTCATCTTCCATTTCCACTACGTCCTCTGCCATCTTTGCCAGCAGCTCTTCTTTTGTCCTTGCCAATTTACATTCCTCCTAATAAAAAGATTTAAAATATTTAGCAGTGAGAGCCCTTTTCGGCCCGTAAACAGTCTTGTTTATATATATTCACGGAAGAAGCCCCGGAATTATCCCTTAAGCTTAACCTCCATGAAAATACCGTTTGTAATGTTGAATCCCACATTCTTGATGCAGTTCTGCCCGCTGAGTTTTACCTGTCCCACCATGGAAATACATGCATCTGCATACCTCATTTTCTTTTCAGGAAGCTGATGCTCAACAAACTCGGCATTGTCTGTTCCAATGAGTGCATAGGTGGTCTTCGGACACAGGAGAATCATTGTATCCTCCCTGGTTTCTTCCACCGCCTGCCTGATGAAATCTGCAGTGAACTCATTGGTGTAGCTTTCCAGAACCTTCGGTCCCAGAATGTTAAGAGCTCCTGTAGGATCCGCATATGAAATGAGCTTCATACCGTGAGCTTCAGCTTCTTTAATAAACTTCAGGGTTTGCCGCCCGAACTTCCAGTAAACTTCTTTCATTATTTCGGGCTGCCTGCGGCATGCCTTGAAAACGTATTTAAGATCGATCAGATTAGCCATGATGGTAAAGGGACCGCACAGCTCCATGTTAGGGTATTCACCCTGCTCACAAAGGATCCGTGCTGCTTCAAGAGTTTCTGCAATCCTTCCTTTGGAAAAATCTATGTCCGGCAGTTCCAGGAGCTGCTCTACAGAGCTGCAGACGTATCCGCCGCACCTTGGTCCCTGCCTGTCGTTTCCAAGGTTAATATCTCCTCCCATGGCTTCTGCTTCCAGAGTATGACAGAAGGACAGATCACAGTGTACAGCATTGTCTTTTTCCTTCAGAGATCTGGCAAGCTTCACCATAGTCTCACTATGAAGATACGCATCCGGGAAGGTAAGTCCCAGTCCTTCAGTAACCTCAGGCCTGACACCCGACGAATTTCCATATGAACAAGGAAAATCTATGATCTTTCCCATATCTTCCTCCCTCTGTTTCTTCGGTTCACTCAGCATTTTCCGTCATGCCCATGTGCTAAAAGCATATTCAAAACACTATATGATGATAACACGCTGATTTCACTGGAAATATCGAACATTCTTATGCTGAATCGCCATTCAAATTATATTTTTTATATACAAATCTGTATCTCACATGGCAGTGGTGGAAACATCCAGGGGCTGGCCTCCGAAGGCAAAATTCTCTTCAGATATGACCTCTCCCGGTTCGCAGACTATAATGTCATCATCCCAGTTTCCGGACATGAGCTTTTCAAAAACGTGAATACTGCCCCCAACGCGGCAGGTATCAAGTCCTAGAAGCTCAGAGGTTTTCCTGGCGTATTCTTCCACCGGCTCCAGGTCGTAACATCCGTCATCTATCACAGCAGCCAATGTGTAGGAATCATACATAAGTTTGAAGGCCTTCCTTCCCCTTTTCTCACCATAGCGCTCCAGGCACTCATTATAAATAGACAAAAGGGATCCCTTATCTTCAGTCCAGCCTCTGGTCAGATAGGTGATGCCAGCCTTCATGTAAGCCCGCTTTTCCCGTTTCTCCGGACACAGCATCATGTTTACGCAGTCATCAAACCTGGGAATTATGACCCTGGCACTAGAAGAGCCAATGCCTTCCGCCCCTTTTCCGCAGAGACCGAAAACAATCAGTATATTTTCCAGATCCCCATTTATCTCATTACCAGGATAAAGAGGCGTGGTAACCGTCCTTTTCTGTTTTCTGGTTTTCATAGATTCAGGAATGGCGGCATAAGGATCCACAGTCAGTTCTTTCGTTCTGATATCTTCTTCTATCCTGCTGGTCTCTGCGTATCTTACAAGAACCTTCAGCTCTTCCCTGAGATCATCTGGTTCATTGTGATAGCCTCTTTCCACCCAGATTACAGGGTAATCCGCCCCTGTATTCTCCATGGCCTTTCTGACCTCGTCCTCCACCATTTCGCAGGCAATGACCACAGTATTCTTCCTGTTCATGTCATTTACAAAAACGGATCCCATTCTTCCTCCTTTTCAATTCCCGTGAGACCCAGTCTTTCCTTGTAGGAAAGGAGCATGGCTGTAATCTCCCCTCTTTTCTGCCGGCTTGAGAGGGCAAGAAAGGTATCGATAAGAGCCGGATCAAGGAGGTCATTTGATATGATGTAATTGACCCCGGCCTTGCTGTCACTGCTGAGAACTATGTCGAAAAAACTCCTGTTGTGCTTCCTTATGTACTCGTTGACCGCAAGCTGCTGCTCTCCTGCATCTTCCTTCCTGTCATAGGTATGAGCGGTGATGCATCCCATAACCGCATAATTTCTCACGCTGTATGGAAGGATGTCCAGCTTCTTCATGTTGATTTCAATACTTCGCAGCCTTTTGCAGGAAGAGAATGCCCTCCTTGATATGTGCTCTACTGAATCTGGAATTACTATTCTCTCCAGGGAAGAGCAGCCTTCAAACATGGTTTCTCCTATGGATCTGACTCCCTTTGGAAGTACCACCTCCCTGAGTTTCCAGCAGTATTCGAAAACCTCCGCCCCCATGTGATCTGTTTTTTCCGGAAGGATAATTGATTCTGCATGATCACAGTACTTGAAGGCGCAGTTTCCAATAGAAGTCACAGTTTCAGGAATGGTTATGGACTCTATGGAACCGCACTGGTAAAAGGCATTGTCTCCAACAGCCCTCACTCCATGGGGGATGGTGACATCACCGGCAATATCGCCGCATTTTATCAGTATCCCATCTTCGATCTTCATAGATTTCTTCATCCTTCCATGCTTACATTATCTTTCAAGATCCAGTTCATTGATCTGCTCATTAATGTCATACTGCCTTTCGTAGAACATCAGATCCTTGTTGTATTTAAAATATTCCTCGCAGCCATATCTGGAAATGAAGTCTGAGCTGGCGGTGCTTTCCGTAAGATCCGTAACAAGAATCAGCATTTCGCTGCCTGTTCCAAAAGCCTTCTCCACAAAGGAAAACAGATTGGAAAGCCTGAGCTTGACGGCTTCCGCCTTCTGCCTGGTGGCCTCCCGTCTGTTTTTTATAAACTGACCGATTATATTCGAAACAACCTCACTATTACCGGCCCCAAAGGCGTTTTTCTCCATTTCCTCCAGGCACTGTATGCTGTTTTTTCTGATATGTACGTAACTCCTGGAAATAGAGCGGCCTGTTCTCTCCTTGTTCAGTCTTTCCTCTTCCACTTCCCGGATTTCCGACAGAATCCCGCTACCCTCAGGAGCCTTAGCATCTTCAAGTCTTTCTTTGTTTTCCCTAATCAGGTTCACCGTTCTGAGAAGTCCCTGGTTTTCCTGATATATCTCCCTGGTGTCCTCTTCAAGGCTGTGAGTCAGAAGTCCCAGCACTGTTATGCGCTCATCGAATCTTGCTTTTCCAGCCATGGAAATAACATCTTTAACGTCCTCTCCGTCCAGGATGTCAGCTATTCTGTATTCCTTCTGGTACTTATGGAAAAGGTCATAGTAAGCTGCGAAGCTCTTTGCGATCCTGCGGTTCTGGATATACTGGGAGATCAGCTGTTCATCAATATCTGCTCCCTGTTGTTCCAGGAGAAACATCATGTCCGACAAATCGACCCAGCCTCTGGCGGTCACAAAGTCCTTCCCGTCTACAGTAGTCTCTATGGAGTAAAAATCTTCTTTTTTCGTTTCCAGATACGAAAGTATCAGGGGATGAACCCCTTTGTTTTCGGCATATTCCTTCCAGATCTTAAAATCCGGCTCAATGTCAATTCTCTTCAGTCTGTCCCAGGTAACCAGATCGAAGTCCCTTACAGAATCGTTGTATTCCGGCGGGTTTCCTGCTGTAACTACCACCCAGCCATCTGGCACCCTGTGGCGCCCAAAGGTTTTGTATTGAAGGAACTGAAGCATGGAAGGAGCAAGAGTCTCTGAAATGCAGTTGATCTCATCCAGAAAAAGAATTCCTTCCCTCTTGCCAGTCTCTTCCATAGTGTCGTACATGGATGCGATAATCTCGCTCATGGTGTATTCGGATACGTGATACTTCCTGCCTCCGTATTCCTTTTCTGCAATAAAGGGCAGGCCGATAGCGCTCTGCCGTGTATGGTGAGTCATGGAATATGATACAAGAGCGATATTCATTTCCTCAGCAATCTGCTCCATTATGGCAGTTTTCCCTATTCCGGGAGGCCCCATCAGGAAAACCGGTCTCTGGCTCTCCACTGGTATCACATAGTCTCCGTATTTGTCTTTTGTGAGATAGGCTCTGACCCCTGTCTCCACCTGCTCCTTTGCCTGTTTTATATTCATATTTCCTCACTTCCCAGCACCACCTTCATAGCCCATGCCGGTACCTTTAAATTGTTTTTTGCGCTGTCAACGAAAACAAATGCCGTTTCGTATTCCGGTTTTTTCCGGGGAAAAACACCGAAACCATCTGTAAAATAGATCAGGCCCTTCAGATGATCGAAGGCACCCTGCTTCACCAGTGCATCTACATAAGCGAACACCGGCCGGAAGTCGGTTCCCCCCATACCACGGATCTCAAATTTTTCCATAAACGAATTTATATCCTTCAAGGAATGAATCACACTGTCCTGCTGAATCTTCCCATCGCACTGTATGATGTGGATGTTCACCTTCTTGTGAAAGCTTTCTTCAGTCTTCAGGATATTGAAAGTCTTCTTAAGAAAGGCCTGTACTACCGGTCCCTTCGTGGATCCTGAAGTGTCCA
The DNA here is from genome assembly GCF_009695865.1 of Allobaileyella intestinalis. Lineage (GTDB taxonomy): Bacteria > Bacillota > Clostridia > Peptostreptococcales > Anaerovoracaceae > Allobaileyella > Allobaileyella intestinalis. Next base: position 288,499 of record NZ_VUNB01000004.1, read on the forward strand.
CAGCTATGACAAAATCACGGATTTTCTTATCTTCTCCGTACTCCAGAGGCTCTATGAGAGGTACATTTCCGTAAAGTTTCAGTCCGTAGGTGTAGAAGATGTAGTCGAAGGAGTCGGGATCTATCCTGATATTTTCTCCTCTCACGGAAAATTTCCGCAGGAAGCTCTCATAGTTGTAGTGTTCACGGTTCAGTTCTTCAAGGGCATCTTTCATAATGCCTGCGCCCATTCCCATGTCCCTGTCTGCATGGGCCAGATCTGCCTGAAGGTATTGGCTGATGTCCTTCCACTTTTCTTCCATCTGTTTCCGAAGATCGCCATAGAGAATTTGGGGAAGCAGGTCTTCACTGTCAAGTTGTTCCTGAATTTTATTCAATTCCTCCTCATCCAGGTCAAACATCCCTGAATCACTGTCATTTCTCCCTTCGCCCTCTCCTTTGCCATGTTCTGTGCCCTTCAGTTCAACGTCTCTTGAATAGGATTTTGATGCAGCATAGCTGTACCACAGAGTGTGATCATCTACAAAAAAAATATTTTGCAACCTGCTCATCTCAGAGGCAGATACCACTCCATCCTCCAGCCATGAGTAAAGCTTCTCTGCAGTGAAATCACTTACTATGTCTTTATGGTCGCTTAGATAGTCTCTGACCTTCCTGCCTCTTGGAGAATGGAAGCAGTCCATGTTCAGGGAATCAATAAGGGCTTCCACTGCCATATCAGCTGCCATGTCCCAGTGTTTGTGATTAACAGGTTCTCTTACAAAACTGTGGCGGAAAAGGCAGTGAAGTATCAAATGCATATAGTCCCGGGATAAGGTGGTGATTCCTGTTTTCCACCGCTTAAGAATATCCACAGGCTCATAATATATGTATCTTCCATCAGCTGCCGGACCATAGGAAGAACGCACCGGAGCCAGACCATATATGACCGAGTCCAGATACCTCATGTTGGCCAGAATTCTCCCCTTTGAAATTCTTAGGGCTTCTTCTGCCAGACTATTTATTTTCTCCTGCCTTGCTGCATTGCTGTTATTTCCCATATTTGTTAAGTTTATCACCATACTGGAGTGTTCCAGTATTTGATTTATCAATATTGCTTTAAGTAAAGTATAGAGTCCATTTATTTTTAGTATTACCGGTTGGTATTATAATTAGTCTCGTATATTAGGAATGTGCCTGTCAGGGGAATCGTGTGGGATTCACGAGCGATGGGGTCACTGTGATCGGCCTTCGGCCGTCAGTCAGGTTACCTGCCCGCGCATGGAATGAGCTTCCATCCAAAGCATAAACATTCTGTCCTTTTATAACCGTAAACAGTTCAGGCTGCTTTTAGCAGGGCAGCCGGCGAAAGGAAGGTGGACTCCGCTCTATCTTCCTTTTTCTTGTAAATGAAAGGTTCTCCAAATCATAATATTATCTGCTTTACGCATATTTACTCATAAACGTTATTTGTCATGGAGGTATTCACCATATGAGCAGACAGTTTAAAGATTCCCTGACTCCCGCGGAAAGGGCTAAAGCAATCAAGGCAGGACAGGAAGTTGACAGAATGCCCTGCAATCCTAATGTAGCCAACGGAGTTGCCAGAGTTTACGGCTGTAAAATCGGGGAATTCAACACATCGGCACGCACTCTGGCAGATGCCCAGATTGCATCTTACAGAAGGTTCGGTTACGACAGCGTCCGTGTTTTCACAGATCTTTTTCCATGGTGTGAAGCCATGGGCTCAGAAATCAGATTTCCTGAAGACGATACAGCCGATCTCCTGGTTCCCGCAATTACTTCAAAGGATCCTGATGCCTACAAGCTTATCCACGGATTCGATCCATACAAAGACGGCCGCATGCCTGTACATCTGGAGGCCATGAAATATCTCTATGAAGATGTGGGAAATGAAGTAGGTGTGTCTGCTGCCATTGTGGGACCTTTTACTAACGCCTGCTTCCTGATGGACATTGGAACTATTCTCCGGATGACTGTGAAAAGACCTGAAGTTGTTCACTACCTGTGCCAGGTCTCACTGGAATCTCTCATTAAGTATGTGGATGCTGCCATAGATATCGGCCTGGGACCTACGATTTCTGAGCCAATGTCATCCTGCACAGTGGTAAGCCCAAAGGTATTCCGTGAATTTTCTGCACCATATCTTAAGAAACTTGTTGATCACATCCATTCCAGAGGCAAGTCTGTTACCATGCATATCTGCGGTCAGACAGCAGGAATCTGGAACGATATTGCAGATATGGGATGTGAAGCCTTCAGCATCGACAACGTTGCAAGCATTTCAGAGTGCAAGAAAACCATAGACGACCGGTGCAAGATTCTTGGAAACGTAAATCCTGCTACAACAATGTTCCTTGGAACCCCTGATGAAGTTAAGCTGGCTACACTAAAGTGCATAGAAGAGGGTTACGACTCACCTAAGGGATTTATGCCTATGTCAGGCTGCTCTCTTCCTGTAGAAACTCCTTTTGATAACATAGATGCCATGCTGGATGTTTGTGTTCAGCTGGGCTATCCGGTGAAAAAAGGAAAGCTTGATATGCTCATTGAGGAATACGAACAGAAAGTGGCAAAAGAGAACTAGTTTCCCATGGCCGGAACCTACACCTGAATACAACACGGGCAGCCTCATAGGGCTGCCTTTTTTTGCGCAAAAAAACGCCTGCATGGTCTGCAGGCGCTATGTCACCAAAGGATGTCAGATAATCATTTGCTTCTATTTCTGTCCTTCCAGCGGGTCTTCAATGTGTTTTGATGCCCAAGTATGGTCGTTTTCATCTTTCCGGAACTTCGGATACTTGTATCCGGCACCGTACTTACGACCAGCGTACATGAAGGCTTCAACGTTAATCCTAGGTGTACCAATAGGAATCTGACAGCCTGTGCTGAGCACGTAACCGCCAGGATTATCCCAGGCCTGTGCCATATCATGTATACAATAATTTATGATCATTTCAGGATCACCCATTCTAAGAGCATCCACCGGCGGAACATTGCCAACCAGGCATGCCCTGTCTCCCACTTTTTCTCTGCATTCTGCCAGGCTGTCCACGTTATCGATGCTCAGGGTGTTAATACCCAGATCTGCCATGTCGTTCCAGATTCCGGAGGATTTACCGCATATGTGAAGATTGATGCCTTCGTTTCCTCTCCACTTCTTGATCTCTTCAATACACTCTGCCAGGTAAGGTTTTACAAACTCCCTGAACATCTTTACGCTCAAGAGGCTTTGTGAAGCCAGGGGATCTGAGAATCCTACTGCGTAGCCTCTTTTACATGCAGAATCTATGAATCTCTTGTTGCTCTCCGTTACAACATGAAGTATTTCGTGAACCAGGTCAGGCTTTTTTACCATCCACCGCAGCATAAGTGAAGGTTCCATGATCTGGGCAACCACCGTAAGAGGGCCGGCCATATCTGTGGATACACCTACCTCTGCCCCAACCTCTGCGTTGATCATGTCCAGGGCTTTAAGAATTATCGGAAGCCTGCCGTCCTTCTCCGGGTCGCAGGGTTTAAGCTTTGCAACGTCGGCTTCGGTTTTTACCAAAGGCTCTTTAACATATGAAACCGCCTTCTCCGGGTATACCAGTTCAACTCCCATGGCCTCTGCCACGCCCCGAAGTCCTGTGCCGATACCGGCACCGTCAACACCGAACTCTCTGTACATTCCAACTTCCACCTGAGTCATGAGCTCAGCATTGTGGTTATGCTCCCTGGGCCATATGCCAAACAGGGGTCCCATGGTCTCTCCCAGAATGGGACAAAGAGGGATTCTGTCTACTGCTTCACCTCTTGCAAGAGCTTCGCTACGTTCTCTCGGTGTCATTTCGTCTTTAAGAGAGAGCAGTTCTTCTCTGCTTATCATCTATCTACTTCTCCTTCTGATTATGTACTTAAAAACAAAACTACAACGGAATCAGGAAGCCGTCTGTCTTCCTGATTCCAGTAATCTTCAGTATTATTCTGATTATGCTTACATTATTTGTTCAGTTTTGCTACTTCATAATCCGGCATCATATGCTCCCAATCCCATTGGCCCTTGCATACAATCTTATTATATGAAGGAATCATTACAGAAATTATGGAGACCACTGCCAGTATCATCAGATACCAGTTATACGGAATCATGTCAGTAGGGTTTACCGTGTTCTTTGTCAGGCTGGCAACCATCAGGAACTGTGCACCATAAGGAATGAATCCCTGCATGATGCAGGAGAAAATGTCCAGGAAAGAAGCTGTTCTTCTCGGATCGATCTTGTATTTTCTGGAGATTTCCTTGGCAATCTCACCATTTACGATGATGGATACAGTATTGTTAGCTGTAGCTGCATCTGTGATTGCAGTAAGAACGGCTATTCCGACGGAAGCTGACTTAGGACCTTTGAAGAACTTATTTGCCTTCTGGATAAGCCACTTAAGACCGCCATAGTGCTTAGTCATCTCTGCCAGACCACCTACGAACATGGAAAGCAGGAATACCTCGATCATTCCCTGATATCCTGCCCAGATTTTTCCAGCCACATCCATGAATGTGATTGCTCCTGTGCCTACACCTACGAGTGCGGCGCTGACGATTCCAATAATAAGTACTGCGAACACGTTCATTCCAATCAGAGCAAGAACCAGTACAAGGATATACGGAATTATCTTTACTACGCTGTAATCAAGAGTTCCCACAGCGCTTCCTGCATCGCCGAACAGAATCATCAATACGATTGCAATAACTGCTGATGGAAGGGACAGCCATGCATTGGTTCTGAACTTGTCCTTAAGCTGTACACCCTGTGTTCTCGTGGCAGCAATTGTTGTATCTGAAATCATGGACAGATTGTCTCCGAACATTGCTCCTGTCATTACTGCAGCCATTACGAAGGCCATGTTAAGGTCAGCTGTCTTTCCCATCTGGTATGCGATTGGAACGATGGCACCTACTGTTCCCATAGATGTACCAGTGGCTGTTGAAAGGAATGCTGCGATAACGAATATTCCCGGTACGATGAACCTTGCAGGAATAATTGTCAGTCCCAGGTTTGCTGTAGACTGGACACCACCCATTGCTCCGGCAACTGAAGAAAATGCACCTGCCAGCAGGAATATCATGAGCATGGTCATGATGTTTTCCTCTCCGGCGCCTCTTGCAAACAGCGAAAAGTTTTCATTGATGCCTGTCTTGTGATACATAATAAAGGCAACTACTACAGCGATGGTCATGGCAACAACAGATGGGAACTGATAAAACGCCATGTCTACTCCCTTTGACTGCAGGATTATTCCAGCGCCAAGGTAAATAACGATAAAGAGAAGAAGTGGCAGCAGCGCAATTCCGCTGGCATCCCTCTCTTTAAGAAGATTTTCCTTTTCTTCCATAAAAACTTCCTCCAAACTATAGCTCACTTATAACTAAATTATGTGTGATGATTTTTTCACACACGCAACACAATGGAGAGTATACATCATTTTTTACTGTAACAATGATAGAAAAAATCTATCTCAAACTGATTATAAAAGTAATTTCTGAATTTTTTGTCCGCCCGCACTTTTTTGTATTGTTTATGAATACTTTTTCGTATCGTCTTGTTGAAATTATACAGAAATCATCTGTTTTCCTTGTTTTCGCTTTAATATAGAGTTTCTTTATTTAATCAGAGACTCATATCTTTTTTTGCAATTTAAAACCGGGACCTTGGATAAACTTCATTATCCAAGGTTCCGGATGTTTGCCAAACGTCGATTCTGTTATACAGTTTGTTTCTTCTTACGTCTGCTTATGTCTACTTTTCTGCAGATTCTCCTGTTCTGTCGGCAATAAAATATATCTTTTTATCACTGCCCTCATATGGGCGGAACGTAACATGGTCACCAAAATGAACGCCAAGCTTCTGCCTTGGTGGCTGGACTACCTCACCTTCGAAATAGTCCTTGCCCTCTCCTGTACACTTTACCCAGGCCAGCTCCGGATAAGTTCCCGTGCCTTTAAATATTACTGAAATGAAATCCGGAAATTCAATATTCCTGCTTCCATCCAGAATTTTATTCATGTGAAGCCTGCGGATATTCTCATCTTCAGGCTCAAACTTACTGTGGATATCATTTATTACGTCACTGTAATCATTTATGGATACATTCATATCGTTTTCAGGAACAACGGAATATTGTTCAAGTTCACCGAATCTCAGTCTGCAGCACTCTTCGTGGACATCTGGTCCTTTTACTATCTTTCCATCTTCCACTCTTGCAGAATTGAGTATATAGAAACTAAGCCCCAGACCATCTTCTACGTAGCAATAGGTCAGAACCCCTTCTGCTCCATCCATTACCTGGAAACTGTTCTTCAGATCCTCTATGTCTTCCGGGCAGTGAATATACACCAGCTTATGATGAAGGGCCCTGAATCCCAGGTCTTCCATTACTCTCATATCGTTCATTTCCTTGATCTCCAGTTATTGAAATAATTTCTGCATCTTTCTGTCCTGCCATTACAGAAGGTACAGACCCCCTCCCCTGCAGAACACAAGCATAATAATAACACCTTGAAGGCTCTGTTATCAAATTTATCATTACAGAGCGAGATGTTTGGTATCAGGACTTCCTCCACTATTCAAAACTGGTCCAGCTTGCTGAAAAGTTCTGATTCCATTGACAGAATGTAATCCATGTTAAGTGTTGTTCCGTCAACCATTATAAGTGCCCGGTTATACAGATCGACTCTCCTGAGCCTTCCTGTTATCCGCTTTACAGCACCTCCCTCTTTGAGACTGTCAGGCTGGAAAAAAGTAATCTCCATAAACGGTCTTTCTTCTATGTGTTCCTGAATGCAGCTCAGCTGTCTGTCAAGCCTTGCCATATCATCTTCCTGCAATTCCGGTTTCTCGTCCGTAGTCCTGGCCGTTTCCCTGGTTGCTTCCTCGAATCCGGTAAGTGCCTTAAATGGAGAAAACTGTGCTGCTCTGTCTCTTCTGGACATATGCGGATGCTTCGAAGATCTGTGATGAGGAAGATTAATTATATCTGCATATTTCATTATGCTTTCATAATTATCTACTTCTTTATAGTCAAATCCCATTACGTGTTCACCTCGTTCATCCTCTTAAATTTCAGTTGGTCTAGGCCTTATGGCCGCCGATTTGTCTGTTTCTTTCCAGTGTAGTGGCTCCCTCTTCAAGATCCACACCTTTAAACATTGCGTTCTTCCCATACCTTTCCTTGACGGCGAGGATAGCCTTCTGCATGCTCTTTTCTTTCTTCAATTCTTCCTGCTTCTGACTCTCACTGCTATCATCTGCCATACCGGGTGAATCAAATATACTGATCTGCTTGTATTTCTCTTCGTTATTTACTCTGCTCTCAGGAATTACGTTGTTAGCTACTACATAAATTCGTCTAACTAGTAAATCCGGATTCACCACCTTCTTATATAAAGCCATGACAGCTTTCATTATGGCTCCTGGTGATGATGTGTGTTCTCCCAGATTCGCAGAACCGTGACCATGAACGGGCACCAGCTTTCCGTAATGATCCTTCTTCACTTTGCCCTTGTATTTTTTTCTTATCTCTGGTCTTGTCAGCGACTCACTGTCGTATCCAACAGTAAGCACCAACTGGTCTGCCGCCAGTCCCTTTTCCGCCAGGTCCAGGGTCAGGAGATCTGTCATCTCCCTGACTATTATTCCAGCCTTTTCATATGTATATGGCATGCTGAGGACCTGTCCCTGGCTGATACTCCTGACTTCCGGGCTGTATTCATGAATATCCTTGATTGTACAAGGCTCCCATCCCCATGCATGGTCTATAAGGAGTTCCGCGTTCACTCCAAACAGCTTATACAGAAGGTCTTCGTTATGGAAATCCCCCTTACGGCCTATTGAACATCTTGCCACATCTCCCATCGTATAAAGGCCATTGGCCTCAAGTTTCCTGGCATATCCCGGGCCTACACGCCAGAAATCCGTAAGTGGTCTGTGATTCCAGAGAAGCCTCCTGTATGTAAGTTCATCAAGGCTGGCTATACGCACTCCATTCTCGTCAGCCGGAATGTGCTTCGCCACAATGTCCATGGCTATCTTGCAAAGGTACATATTAGTACCTATGCCAGCCGTAGCCGTTATTCCTGTTTCTCTCAGCACATCCCTTATCATTGTCATGGCAAACTCCCGGGCATTCTGCCCTCTGGCCTTTAAATAATGGGTGGCATCAATAAAAACCTCATCTACTGAATATATGTGCACATCCTCAGGTGCCACATACTTAAGATAAATGTCATAAATTCTGGTGCTGTACTCCATATAGAGCCCCATTCTTGGAGTGGCGGTAATATATGAAACCCCTATGGACGGATCTCTCCGCACTTTGCAGTCATCCCAGGAGTATCCTGTAAGTTTTCTTCCCTTTGCCCTCGATGCCAGTTCTCTGTTTATCTGCTCCACCTTCTGTTCCACTTCAAACAACCTTGGTCTGCCAGGAACTCCATAGGCCTTCAGTGAAGGTGAAACCGCAAGGCAAATAGTCTTGCTGGTTCTCGTTTCATCAGCAACCACCAGGTTGGTGGACAGTGGATCCAGCTCCCGCTCTGCACATTCCACAGATGCGTAAAAGGATTTAAGATCTATAGCTATATACACCCGGTTCTCCGGTAATTCTGCCAATCCGGCTCCTCCTTTCTGAATCAGATGCCGCAATTTTAAGAACATCTGTTCGTTTTTTCATCAGAATTATATCATATCTCACACCATGTTCCAACTGTTTCTTATTTTTGCCTCCCGGATATCTTCAAAGAATAACATCGCATCATACAGAAAAAGACACCCTCATATGAAGGTGCCTTCCAATTCCTGTAAATGTCAGCAGGATGAAACTATTTATTTTTCATTTCTGACGCAATGTTGCAAATGTCCACAAAGCTTTCAGGGCTCAGACTTGCTCCACCTATAAGGCCTCCGCAGATTCCTTTCTGCTTCAGTAGAGCCTCTGCGTTCCCCGGTTTCATGCTTCCACCATAGAGAACTTTAAGACCTGCGGCTGCTTCATCTCCGCAGTACCCGGCGACAATAGAGTGGATAAATCCGCACATGTCGTCTGCTTGTTCTGGTGTTGCAGTCTTTCCAGTTCCAATGGCCCAGATAGGCTCATAGGCGATTACGATCTTTCTCACCTGCAGTGGGTCAATATCCTTCAGATCTTCGAAAAGCTGACCTCCTACGTATCCCATGTGCTCGTTTTTTTCTCTGACTTCGAGAGGCTCGCCTACGCAGAGGATAGGAGTAATATCATTTTCAAGAAGCACCTTCAGCTTCTTGTTCAGCGCCTCGTCGGTCTCATTGAAATACTGCCTTCTTTCGGAATGGCCGATAACGCAGCAGTCGACTCCGATTTCCTTCAGCATCTTAACTGAGATTTCTCCTGTATAAGCTCCAGACTGTTCATAATGAACATTTTGGGCTCCAATCATGACTTCAGTATCTTTAAACGATTCTTTAAGAGCCTGAAGCTGTGTAAACGGAGCAATAATTGCGATGCCCTCACCATTATCAGGCATAATACCCTTGAACTTATCTGCAAACTCCTTCGCTTCGGCGATGGTTTTGTTCATCTTCCAGTTTCCTGCAATAAGGAAATTCTTGTCTCCCATTGATATCCTCCAGTATTCAATCAGTTATTTTTCGTCAAGACAGGCAATTCCCGGCAGTACTTTGCCTTCCAGGAACTCCAGGCTTGCACCTCCGCCTGTGGAAATATGAGTCATCTTGTCAGCTACTCCGAACTTTGCGGCAGCAGCTGCTGAATCACCGCCGCCGACGATGGTAACGGCATCCAGGCTGGCCAGACAGTTGGCTATTGCCTTTGTGCCCTCAGCAAACCTGTCCATCTCAAAGACTCCCATAGGTCCGTTCCAGACAACAGTTTTTGACTTTGACAGCTCTTCAGTATACAACTTAACTGTCTCCGGTCCAATATCCATTCCCATTTTCTCCGGGTCCATTTTGTCCACAGGGAAAACTGCAGCCGGTGAATCGGCACTGAACTGATCAGCCATTACAGCATCAACAGGCGTAAAGATTTTTACCCCCTTTTCAGCGGCTTTCTCCATGATTTCAGGAATCATTCCGAATCCTTCCTCATCAAAGAGTGATTTACCTATCTCGTAACCCTGGGCTTTCGAGAATGTGTAAGACATTCCGCCACCAATAAAGAGCATGTCCACCTTATCCAGCAGATTGATGATAACAGGCAGCTTATCCTTAACCTTAGCACCGCCCATAATGGCTGCAAAAGGTCTTTCCGGTGATTCCACAGCATCACCCAGGAACTTCAGCTCTTTTTCAATCAGAAATCCTGAAACAGCAGGAATGTAATCTGCAATGCCCGTTGTGGATGCGTGAGCTCTGTGAGAAGTTCCAAAAGCATCTTGTACGAAAACATCTCCCAGACCAGCCAGTGATTTTGCAAATTCAGGATCGTTCTTCTCCTCCTCTTTGCGGAACCTTACATTCTGAAGCAGGGCCACCTGACCAGGTTCAAGAGCTTTTACCTTTTCTGCAACTTCCTGGTTTACAACTTCGTCGCTGCTGATGAATTCAACCTTCTGCCCCAGAAGTTCGGAAAGCCTTGCCGCAACTGGTGCCAGGCTTAATTCAGCCTTTGGTTCTCCCTTAGGTCTTCCCAGATGGGACATGAGAACCACGCAGGCTCCATTCTCTACCAGATAACTGATTGTAGGGAGAGATGCTCTGATTCTTGTGTCATCTGTGATTCTGCCGTCTTCAAGAGGTACATTGAAATCGCATCTGCATACGGCAGTCTTTCCTGCCCATTCAATATCTCTTACCGTCTTTTTCATGATTTTCTCCTGAAATGAATTTCTCGTATCAAACCAACAGGCTGCGGTCCATTAATGGACTGCAGCCATGGAAATCAATATCTGGATATGAACTACTTGTTGTCTACAGAATCCATGTGCCTGATCAGCTTAAGAAGCTGTGTGCTGTATCCAAACTCGTTGTCGTAGAATGCTACTATCTTGAATACCTTGTCGTTAAGCTGAATGCCCTGTACAGCATCGAATATGGAAGCGTGAGGGTCTCCTACGAAGTCGATGGAAACAACTTCCTCATCTGTATATTCGATGATACCTTTCATCTCCTCCTGGGAAGCTCTCTTGATCTCCTTGCAGATTTCTTCGTATGTTGTAGGATTCTGAAGGAAAACATTAAGATCGATCAGAGATACGTCTGCGGTAGGAACTCTGTATGAAATTCCTGTCATCTTGCCCTTCAGTTCAGGAATTACCAGAGCTACGGCCTTTGCAGCTCCTGTTGTTGTAGGGATAATGCTGTTAAATGCACATCTTCCCCTTCTCCAGTCACCGTTTGATCTGCCGTCGATAACTTTCTGCTTGGAAGTAGCTGCGTGAATGGTTGACATAAGTCCTTCTGAAATGCCCCACTTGTCATACAGAACTTTACATATAGGTGCCAGACAGTTTGTAGTACATGATGCGTTGGAAACTACGTTGTACTCTGGCTTGTATTCCTGGTGATTTACACCGTATACGAATGTAGGAGAATCATCTTTGGCAGGTGCTGAAATAATTACTTTCTTTGCTCCTGCATCGAGATGAGCCTGTGCCTTCTCCTTTGTGTTGTAAGCACCGGTTCCCTCAACGATATAATCTGCTCCAACTTCTCCCCATGGGATGTTTCGCGGATCATTCTCCATGAATACAGGGATCTTCTTGCCATCGATAATTATTCCGTCAGAATATGTATCGATCTCCCGTGGAAAGCGTCCGAAAGTGGAATCGTACTTCAGCATGTACCTGATATAATCAAGACTTGAGTTACGATAATTGATTCCTGCGATCTCAATGTCATCGAAATCCAGTGCAGCTCTCATTACAACTCTTGAGATCCTTCCGAAACCGCTTATGCCGATTCTTGCCATTTCCTATTTCCTCCTGATAAATTGGAAAACAAACATTACATTTATCTGCTCCGGCAATTTGGGGAAGCCGGAACATATAATAAAATGATAACAGCAACGCCTTGTTTTTTCAATAGTGCAAAGTTTCTGCCATTGGGCGGGTCTCACGCACATTTTCTCAGAAAAGAAAATAACCCGGGGAATTAATCCCCGGGCCTGTGGTTTTTCCATATTAGAAATACTTGCTCATTCTTCTCAGCTTTGACTGCTCCATGTGATACTCCATGGCTTCCCTTCCGGCAGCTACGTTATGAGTCTCAAAAGCATCAAAGATTGCCATGTGCTCGTTCAAAATTGTCTTAAGATAATCATCTGAGAAGGTCTTTGGAGGAGCTGAATGCTTCAAATATGTCTGGTAAGTGGACAATGTCTTATAAAGCATTCTGTCCTTAGTTCCTTTATATATCAGATTATGGAATTCAGAGTTTAAATTGAGCACCTGTTTTACATCATTCTTCTTAGTGGTGTAAAACTCCATCATCTCAATTTTTTCCTTCAGCTTATCAACTTCTTTTTCATCCATGCGCTCAATAGCCCACTGTACAGCCTGAACCTCAAATATTTTTCTAAGATCAAAGAGATCCGAAATATCTCTTCGGCTGAGACCGATTACAAATGCACCTCTGTTAGGTACATTTTCAATGAGTCCGTCTGATTCCAGCTGTCTGAACGCTTCCCTCACCGGTGTGCGGCTTACATTATATTGCTTACAGATAGTCTGCTCTGTAAGCTTTTCTCCGGGTTTAACCTTTCCCGAAAGAATGTCCTTCTGTATCTGAATAAACAGGCTGCCTGACAGCGGTCTGTCGTCAACTGTTTTTGTCGGCATCATATCCCCTCCTGTTTCGATTTTGTATTCAAAATCAAGCTTCAGTTTGTTGTATACAATTATAAAATCATATGTTCTTTTGTCAATACCGTGGTATAAATAAGAAGCAACTAATATATGAAGCTATTCAGTTATGCTGAGGATAACCATTATGTCTAAAACAAACAGAAGTAAAATAACAAAAAAAGAGGCCGCAGAAATACTGGACCTCCTGAAAGAAGAGTATCCTGAAGCAGGATGTGCTCTCCACTACGATTCACCTTACCATCTCCTGCTGGCCGTGATGCTGTCAGCACAGACCACCGACGTCAGCGTTAACAAAATAACCCCGGAACTGTTCCGGCGTTTTCCGGAACCGGAAGACCTTGCAGCTGCCAGCCAGGGTGAAGTAATAGACATCATCAGGTCAATCGGACTGTACAAGAATAAGTCAAAGAATATAATCTCCATGTCCCAGGTGCTTATGGAAAAATATGATGGCGTTGTTCCAGGGGATTTCAAGAAGCTCACAGAACTTCCGGGCGTTGGTAGAAAAACTGCCAACGTCGTTCTGGCAGAGGGATTCGGAGAACAGCGGATAGCCGTGGACACTCATGTCTTCCGGGTCTCAAACCGCATCGGTCTGTCAAACTCTGAAAGTGTTCTGGAAACAGAGACACAGCTTATGGCTGTTCTTCCTGAAAAAAGATGGACCGAAGCCCATCATCTCCTTATATTCCACGGCAGAAGGTGCTGCAGCGCCCGCAAGCCTCAGTGCAACCGCTGCCCCATACTGGAACACTGCAGGCACCCGGAGATTCTCTGATCTCCGGGTGCCTGCGTGATAGATATTATATGACTATTGACTACATAACGTGGATGTTGTGACCTATCCACGAACATATATCATCCATAACCTCATCTCTGCAGAAGTCGTGGAGAATATCATGTTTTCCGTTTCTGTATACCTTGACTGCCACCTGGCTTGACCCGTTGTTACTCATAAGTTTGGCAATGTCCCTTGATGCCTTTGAATAACCTCCGAGATCGTCCATGCTTCCGCACATCAGGTATATTGGAATATCCTTAAGTCTGCCCTTCTTAATATCCTTTATCAGAGCCTTGTTTCCCTCTATGAACTCTTTGTAGGCAGAAGAAGTCAGAGGAAAACCGCAGTCCGGATCATCTACATAGGCTTTTATTTCCCCTTCATCGGAACTGAGCCAGTAATACTGATTTACAGGACTGGTGCCTGGCATCTTAACGTGATCCATGAACATGTTGTGAACCGCCATGGATACGCTGTTATATCCGTACATACGCACATGGTTGGCAGCAGCAGTATGAATAGGTCCTGCCATTGCAGGATTGGAAATCTGGCCGATGCCTATAAGAAGCTCCTCAGATCCGTATTCAGCACAGTGAAGCAGCGCCAGGGTAGCGCCCATTCCCATTCCAATAATGATATTCGGGCAGTTTCCTGATCTTTTTTTTGCAAATCTGAACAAAGATTCTATATCGTCAACAAGGCAGTTAAATCCACCGGCCTCCATAGCGAAAGCTCCTTTATGGCCCTGCTGGCTTATTCCATGCCCGGTAAGATCCATGGCATAAACAGAATATCCTTCTTTCTGCAGCCTTTCTGCCAGGTCATCATATCTGCCGGAATGCTCGCTCATTCCATGTACAATCTGAACTATTCCCTTTGGATTATCACTTTCAAAGGCTGTTGTATATACCTGACCTTCACCGTTGCAAGCTCTCCTGTAGAATTCTTTTTTCACCATAACAAGTCACCAATTCCTGATCAATAAATACCGAAACAACTGCAGGGAATCTATTAAGGAGAACTCTCCTTAATAGATTAATAAACAAATCCTCTGTCAGGTTCAGAATACTCTCTGAGTCTCTGTCTGTACGCATCCATGGACGCATCTTCCATTGCCAACCGGGGCGCCCAAACACCGCACTCCCCCATAAGCCATTTAGTGAAAGGGGGATTTACCACCAGCAGTGGACCGATTATATATGTTGCCATAAAATTCCTGTACCAGATTCCTTCTCCAGAGTTTTCTGTGCCGAAGCCTTCTCCTCTCACATTGCTGAACAGAGGCTCCGGCTTCTCATCCCAATATGACTGGGTAAACTGACTCTTGAAACCTACAATATCAGTTTCAATGCCTGACTTCTCTCCTTCCCCTGAGCAGACAAACCTACCGTGATACAGAGAGTTAAAGCGGTGAAGCATCCTCCTCTCCGTATGGAAGTGGAAAATATCCAGGCATTCTGTAAAAGTACTTGCTCCATCTTCCATAAGCTCTGTGTCAAGGTCAGTTATTCCTGAACCAAAAACCTCAAGAGCATTTCCCGTAACCAGGAATCTCTGCCCCTTCTCAATTGCATTAACCAGGTCATCCCTGAAGGGTTTAAGCCTTTCAACAACCAGCTCCTGCCCTCTTTCCGTCAAAGTTCCAAGATAGACCAGGTCCACTTTTCTCCCTGAAAGGAAGGCCGGCTTCTCATTAAGAGAAGTCTCAATAACAGTACAGTTACAGGACTGCTTCAGATATCTTACATTTGCCTGTTCACCATAAAGGTTGGCAACCTCAGGATACAATGATTCAACAATCATTTAAGTCCTGCCTCCTCTCTGTCCATCTTGCTGACATAGTCTATTACCTGCTCCCTGGTCTTCATTCCCAGATCAAAGGAATCCGTACCGTAGAGCACGTAGATATTGTCCCCCTCAGGCAGTTTAAGTTTCGAAACGCCGTCCTCCGGTTTTTCCACGTAAGTAATCACATCCTCACTGATTCCCGCAAGAAGCATTCTGAGCCTGAGATCCCGGCCTCTGTCTCCATAAACAATAATCTGTTTGACAGAGGGATCATTGAGAAATTCAAAGTCTGCATCATACATCCAGCATATGTTCTCAGACCAGTGATGGGTATCGCCGATACAATTATTGAACATCAGGATTTCCTTAGTTCCATCCATCTGGTGAATTCTCTCGAAAACCCTGGACGCCGCATAGGCATTCTTCTCCTTACAGAGGAAATTTATTACTGTCTTATCTCCGATCTTCTGGAATCCAAGCCTGGACTTTGTAATGTTAACACCGTCCATAGCCTTCCGGATCTCATCCAGGCTGTAGCCCATAACGTGGAAAAGAGAAATAACAGCTACCTGATTGTAGATGTTAAAGGTACTTGAATTCATAATATTAAACTCAAGGGACTCAACAGGATTTCCAGCTCCCTCTCCCAGTTCAGCACCGGCCTTTTGCTGGTGGCGTCCTTCATACAGGGTGTAAGTGAACTTCATGTCCTCTTCATTTACCGATGAGGCTCCGCCATCATACTGAGGAGCAGTAAAACCGCATTCCGGGCAGAAGGCTCTCCCGATGTTGGAGTACCTGATATACTTGTATTTAAGCTTTGCGCTGCATTCCGGGCATATCTGAAGGTCGCTGATCAGGTTGTCTGTCTCCGTTCTGTCACCTTCCATTGGAGATATCCCGTAAAAAAATCTTTCGTTTGCCGGGGATACCGAAGAAGCTATGAGGTCGTCTGCGTTAAGAACAACCTTTGTATCCTCCGGAATGTATCTGGTGAGAAAATCCCTGATGTATTCCGGATGGCCGTTTCTCATTATTGAATCTCTGGAAAGATTGAGAACAACAAGGTAATCAGGAGTAAAACAAGGGAAAACCACCTTGGCCGAGCGCTCATCTATTTCAAGAACAGCTGTCTTGTAGTGGCATTTCCCAGTAAAACCCACACCGCTGATAAAGGCCGTGGCAATACCTGTAGCTATATTGGATCCAGTGCTGTTGCAAAGGACTTTCTCCCCCATCTGCTGGAGAATATCCCTTGTCATATTAGTTGCCGTGGTCTTACCGTTGGTTCCAGTAACGCCGATTATCCTGTCAGGTTTCTTAATATATTCAAGAAAATCCGGGCAGAGCCTGAGTGCAACTACTCCGGGAAAATTCGTTCCATTATGTCTGGTGATCTTCAATGCCACAACCGACAGCTTTGCTGCCCAAAGTGCGAAATAATACCTTAACCTGCCCATGAAGGAATTTGCTCCTTTACACTGAAATAGGTGAAAACAACGTTTTCACCTATTTCCACAAAACCATATTATTGTGACAGATTATATCCTATTCCACATAGAATTTCAATTGACCGCCTTCTTCGCCGATTCTTATTCTGTCACCATCTCCTGCCTCTCCGGCAATTATCATTCTGGCAATTTCGTTTTCCACATGATTCTGAACGTACCTCTTTACAGGGCGGGCGCCATATACAGGATCGTAAGATTCATCTGCCATAATGGAAGCGGCACTGTCTGTAAGAACAAGATCTATGTTCCTTTCCTTAAGCCTTCCGGCCAGGTCGTTAACTGTCATTCTTACAATCTCTTTTATCTGATTCTTTTCAAGGCTCTTGAATACCACTATATCATCTACCCTGTTCAGGAACTCTGGTCTGAAGAAGGAGCTGAGCTGCTCTTTCTGGAGGTTGGATGTCATGATCACAATTGTGTTCTTGAAATCAACTACCCTGCCTTTGTTGTCTGTGAGACGTCCGTCGTCCAGCAGCTGAAGGAGGAGATTGAACACATCCGGATGTGCCTTTTCTATCTCGTCCAGAAGGATGACGCTGTATGGTTTCCTGCGGACGGCTTCCGTAAGCTGACCGCCTTCTTCATATCCTACATACCCTGGAGGCGCTCCTACAAGCCTGGAAACTGAGTGCTTTTCCATGTATTCAGACATATCTATTCTGACAAGGTTCTTTTCAGTATCGAACAAAGTCTCGCAGAGAGCCTTTGCCAGCTCGGTTTTTCCTACACCTGTAGGTCCAAGGAAGATAAATGAACCAATAGGCCTGTTCTCGTTTTTCAGGCCGGCTCTTGCCCTGAGTATAGCCTGAGTAACAGCATTAATGCCCTCATCCTGTCCTACTACTCTCTTGTGAAGTATTTCAGGCAGATGGAGAAGTTTATCCCTCTCAGTTTCAGCCAGCTTTTCTACTGGAATTCCAGTCCACTCTGCAATAACTGCCTGAATCTCGTCCTGATCAACCTCTTCCTTCAGGATTCTCTCGCCTCCGTCTTCAGCATTAAGCCTCTTTTTTGCATCTTCCAGCTCTTTCTCTGCAGCAGGAAGATCGCCGTATTTAAGCTTTGCCAGCTTTTCCAGATCATAGGCTCTCTCAGCCTCTTCAATCTTGTGACGAATATCTTCTATCTCCTGCTTCTTGCTCTTAAGAGATACAATATCCTTTTTCTCGTTCTCCCACTTTGCCTTCATAGCAGAATCCTGATCTCTCAGTTCTGCCAGCTCGCTGTTGATGGCATCCAGCCTTTCTCTGCTTGCCTTATCTGTTTCCTTCGTAAGTGCCTGTCGTTCTATTTCCAGCTGCATGATCTTACGTTCTATTGTGTCAAGTTCTGAAGGCATGCTGTCGATTTCTGTCCTTATGCGGGCTGCAGCTTCGTCCATCAGATCTATGGCCTTATCCGGCAGGAACCTGTCGCTGATGTATCTGTTAGACAATGTAGCACAGGCTATCAAAGCATTGTCCGTAATCCTTACGCCGTGGTGAATTTCAAACTTTTCCTTAAGGCCTCTCAGAATTGAGATGGTATCCTCCACACTTGGCTCATCAACCATAACCTTCTGGAAACGGCGTTCCAGAGCTGCGTCTTTCTCGATGTACTTTCTGTATTCATCAAGGGTAGTGGCGCCAATGCAGTGAAGCTCTCCTCTGGCCAGCTTTGGTTTAAGCAGGTTGCCGGCGTCCATGGAGCCCTCAGTACGGCCTGCTCCGACTATGTTGTGAATCTCATCGATGAAAAGAATGATGTTTCCGTCAGACTTGTCGATTTCGTTGAGTACAGCCTTAAGCCTCTCCTCGAATTCACCTCTGTACTTTGCTCCTGCAATCAGAGCACCCATATCCAGTGAAAAAATAGTTTTATCTTTCAGGGATTCCGGAACATCTCCGTTTACGATTCTCTGGGCAAGGCCTTCAACTACTGCTGTTTTACCTACACCAGGCTCGCCTATCAAAACCGGGTTGTTCTTTGTACGTCTTGACAGGATCTCTATTGTCCGGCGGATTTCCTGGTCTCTGCCAATAACCGGATCCAGTTTCCCAGCTCTTGCTGCTTCAACCAGGTCAGTACCGTATTTATTCAGTGCGTCGTAACTGTCCTCAGGATTCTGATTAGTTACCCTCTGGTTTCCTCTTACCATGGTCAGGGCTTTCAGAAATTCATCTCTGTTTACCCCGTATTTTCTCAGGATTTTGTCAGTCTCTGGGTCACCGGCTTTGATTATTGCCATATAGGCGTGTTCTACGCTGACATAATCATCCTTGAAATCTGCCGCAGTCTTTTCCGCATCAATGAAAACCTTGTTGAGTTTTGCTGACATGTAGACCTGACCGTCTCCGCCACTTACTTTCGGCAGCCCGTCTACAGATGCCTGCACATCCCTCCTCATGGAATCAACATCCACGTTCATGGCGTACAGAAGCTTTGGAATAAGGCCATCCCTGTCGTTCAGGATAGCCAGGTGCAGATGGCTTACCTCCAGTGTCTGCTGTCCGTTTTCCACAGCCAGATTCTGGGCATCCATCACCGCAGTCTGCATCTTCTGTGTATACTTTTCTATATTCATGATCTCCCTCCTTGTAATGGGATTTTATTTGTCTCGTCTTATTGGCCTCTCTGATTTGACAATGCTAATTTAGCACTCTCTTGTGTAGAGTGCTAACAGTTTGTGTGACGATTCTGTGAAGGTCAATAACGTACGCCTGTTGCTATCGATTTTATCTTTTGGAAAAGAAAGATGAATCATGCAATAATTTTTGAGGGACGGCTGCGTTTGACTTATCATCTGCGTTTATAACAGATGAGCTGTCTTATTCACAGGTCCAGTCAGATCTTATTCATGTAATTTTGAAAGATGAGGTTGAAGAAATGATCAGTACATTTAATGCAAAAGTTTCACGTCTTTCTGATGGTCTTCAGGTAGAAGCTCAGTCCAGAGGTTTCAAGGTCCTCATGGACGAGCCTGTAGAAGGCGGAGGTACAGACAAGGGAATGAACCCTGTTGAGCTCCTTCTCAGTTCATATGGTGGATGCCTGACGATCCTGGCTGCTATGATGGCACCTGGATATCAGGTTGAGCTGGAGGAATGCTTTGCAGAGCTTGAGGGAGATCTGGATCTGGACGAAGGAAGCGAATATAACGGTTTTCAGGAAATCCGCGTTACCTTCCACGTAAAGAGCAGCTCCCCTGAAGAAAATGTAAAGAATCTGGTACAGGGCATTGAAGCAGGCTGTCCTATTGGCAACACTCTGAAAGGAAAAGTAAATATCAAATTCAATGATATTGTCTTTGAATAAACTGTTTTAATAAGCGCATATTCAAAAAAGGCAGAACAGGAACATGCCTGCTCTGCCTTTTTGCTTTAGTATTTATAAACGATAGCGGCTACAGTATCACTCCGTACAGCAGCGCCTTGTAAATAATTGAGATGAGAGGAGAAATAATCCCGTTCACCGCCCCAACGATGAGGAGCAGAATCAGAATAATGTTTCCCTTTGAATAGAAATCATAATACCAGCTTTTCTTCCTGAGATTAAAAATCTCTGTAATGATTCCGAAACCGTCCAGAGGCGGCAGTGGAATGATATTGAATACCAGCAGTGTGATGTTGATGATTATTGCCTGAATCAAGATGGTCATGATAAGTCCCGGTACAGTGTTAAGGTCCATCTGATAGTAACCTGTGGAACCCATGTAAAAATGAGTCACAAAGGAAAGGACTACTGCGATCAGCAGGTTCATTGCCACCCCTGCAACAGACACCAGAAGCTCATCTCTCCTTGGATGCTTGTAATATCTGTTGTCTATCTCTACCGGAATTCCCCATCCAAAGCCGCAGAACATCAAAGCAAGAAAGCCGAAGGGGTCGAAGTGAGCAGCAGGATTCAGGGTAACTCTTCCCTGATTCTTAGGAGTAGGATCTCCCAGCTTCCATGAAGTCCAGGCATGAGCAAACTCGTGAAATGAAAGGCCTATTACAATTCCCGGCAGAGAGAGGAGCATATTAAAAAAGTACGTCCTTGGATCCCGGAGCCCTCCGTTCACAAAATTGCTTATGAGCAGAATTAGCAAAAGAATGGCCGTTCCTGAATTCATAAATCTTTTCAAATGATTCTTCCTCCTGTCAGTGTTTGTTCTCTGAAAAAATCGGTGCACATCACAGATGTACACCTCTTAACCTCATGCCAGGGTTCCGTCAAGGCTGAAAGTCTTGGCGTCAGTGATCTTCACCTTTACAATCTGCCCTGTAGTATCTCTGCCCCCTGTAAAATTAACTAGTTTGAAGTCATCAGTTCTTCCGGTCCACGCCATATCGTTTCTTGAACTTCTTCCTTCACACAGAACTTCTTCCGTTCTTCCTATATATTTCTGATTTTTTCTGAGAGCACTCTGGTTTATGTGCTCATTAAGCTCGATCAGTCTTCTGTGTTTAACATCTTCAGGAACCTGGTCTTTGAAAACAGCTGCCGGTGTTCCTTCTCTCCTGGAATAAATGAATGTAAATGCTGAATCATACTGAACCTGATCCACAAGGCTCAGAGTATCCTTGAAGTCCTCCTCAGTTTCTCCCGGAAAACCTACGATGATATCCGTGCTTATAGCAATATCCGGGCAAGCTTCACGCAGGCTGGCGACTATTGAAAGATATTTTTCCCGGTCATAATGACGGTTCATTCTCTTCAAAATCCTGTCGCTTCCCGACTGGACAGGAAGATGGATCTGATGACAAAGCTTCCCACAATCCCTGTAGCAGTCTATAAGCTTCGGAGAAATGTCCTTAGGATGAGATGTCATGAACCGGATTCTTCTGATTCCCGGAATGCCGTTTATCTCTCTGATCAGATCGGCAAAGTCACCACCCGAAGGATCCCTGAAGGAATTTACGTTCTGACCCAGGAGCATGACCTCAATAACTCCGTCATCTGCCAGCCTGCGGACCTCTTCAGTTACTTCTGCAATAGTCCTGCTCTTTTCCCTGCCTCTGGTGTAAGGAACGATGCAGTAAGTGCAGAAATTATTGCAGCCGTAAGTGATGTTCACCAGGGCCTTGTGTTTGTGAAGACGCTTGGCATTGTCCTCTTCTGGTATCTCGGAGCTGTTCTCAATAATCGAAAGCTGCTTTTCCCCTGTTTCGATTCTCTTTCGCAGAAGCTGAGGAAACCGGCTGATTGTCTGGGTTCCGAAAACAATATCAGTCCAGCCGAAGCTTTCTTTTATCTCTTTAACGATCCTTGGCTGCTGAGGCATACATCCGCAGACACACATTATGAAATATGGATCTTCTTCCTTCTTCTTCTTGAATTGTCCCAGCATTCCGAAAAAGCGCTTGTCAGCATGTTCTCTCACGCTGCAAGTGTTCATGACAACGATGTTTGCTTCTTCCGGCGTCTCCGCCTCCTTTATTCCCATGGACTCCAGCATTCCGCTTATATTCTCGGAATCGTGTTCATTCATCTGGCATCCGAAAGTGATTATTTTATATGTTTTGTAATTCTCGTAAATATTATTCATTAAATCTTCCGCAACCCGGACATCCAGCTGGCATCCGGTTATTTTCTTTCATCTTTCTTGTCTCTCCCCATGAGCATGTCAAGGGCTTCAGCCGGCGTAATCTTTCCGCTGATAACCTTGTTAACAGCCTGGGTGATAGGCATCTCCACACCTGACTTCTCGGCCAGCTTGCAGGCCGCTTCCACAGTATAGAATCCCTCTACAGTTCCTATCTGTTTTACCGCCTCATCAGGCTTGATACCTTCTCCAATCATGATGCCGCAGCGTCTGTTCCTTGACAGGTCAGAATCACAGGTAACCATAAGGTCACCTATTCCCGAAAGTCCTGAGAAAGTATCGCTTCTAGCTCCCAGTGTCACGCCCAGTCTGGTGATTTCATGGATTCCTCTGGTCATGATGGCTGATCTTGCATTGTCACCGAAACCCATTCCGTCAGAAATACCTGTGCCGATGGCAATGACGTTCTTCAGGGCTCCTCCAAGTTCCACACCGAGAACGTCATCGCTGGTGTAAACCCTGAACTTGTCAGACATGAAAACATCCTGAACAAGTTCTGCTGCCTTCTGATCTTTAGAAGCAACCACAACGGTGGCCGGCTTATTCTTGGCAATCTCTTCCGCATGAGAAGGGCCGCTGAGAACAACGTACTTATTATTCGGCAGAATTTCTTCCGCAATCTGAGACATAGTTTTATTTGTAAAAGTCTCGATTCCTTTTGCCAGGTTTACGACTATAGCACCTTCAGGAAGATACTTTGCAGTTCTCTCTGCCACCTGCCTGAAGTTCTGAGCTGGAACGGAGAAAACAACTATGTCCTTGCCGTGAACGGCGGTCTTCAGATTATGGGTAAATCTCAGGCTGCTGGCCAGGAGAACTTCAGGAAGATACTTGCTGTTAACCTTTGTTTCCCTCATCTGAGAAACATACTCTTTGTTCCGGCCCCATACAGTTACTGTGTGACCGCTGTGAGCCAGCATGTTTGCCAGAGCAGTACCAAAGCTTCCGTTTCCGATGAAAGCGATCTTCTTTCTTTCTTCTGGCTTCTTCCTGTGTTTTCTCTGACCTTTATAATAGTCTTTCGGAATAATTCTGGCTGCTTCTGCCTTCTTTGCTGCCTCTTCTCTCTTAGATTCTTCAACCAGCTGATCAAATTCTGCAAACTCTGAATCCTTCAGGATCTGGCTGATCTCATCGTCTTTATTTTCACCTGAGTTGTTCCCGTCATCCAGGATAATGTCATCGTCTGAAGACGCAGTCTCTGAACTGTCCTCTGAAGGAAGAATAATCTCATCTGCTCTTGTAACAGGGCTGTTAACCACTACCGTATCCTTAGGTATATACTCCGGATGCATTGGCATTCCATAATAAACTGCAGTCTGCCCCGGAACTCCGGCTTCTCCGCCTCTTGCAATCATGGCCACAGTACCCTTAGAAGGCTTGTATCCAGAGTTTCTTTCAGTGTCAGCCCCGGACTGTCTTTTTCCGTCGTCATCACCGGACATGGCTTCCCTGAATATCCACTGCAGGTCACTGTCTGATTCAATATCGGCTGCTTCCTCATCTGGCTGAAGATCCATAGCCTTAACAGGTTCTTCCATTACAGTAGTTTCATCACTGCTGTCCTCACCCTTGAACTTACGCAGCAAGCCGTTAATGAATCCCCCTGATTTGTGATGCTCTTCTTTGCCAGAACTATAAACAGGATTTACATCTGTTTTCTCCTGATTATTCTCACTTTCTTCAATAGCCTCAGCAAATTCCTCATCTGAGTTTCCTGTTTCGGCTCCCGGCTCATCCAGCACGATGTCTGATAAGTCTTCCTCCTCAGAATCCTCAGAATCCTCGGAATTCTCGGAATCCGATACAGCAAGATCTTCACTTACTGGTTTCAGATCTTCTTCCTTTTCTGTATCCGGCTCTTTCTCTTCTACTTCCTCAGGTTCATTATCTGATACTGTCTCTTCCAGGGTTTCAGTTTCAGGTTCCACAACCTCATCAGATTCATTATTTTCAGATACTACTTCACCAGAATTATCTGACGTATCTGAAGGCTCATCCGTCTCTGAAATGCCTTCAGCAGAAGTCTCCGGCTCATCAGCTTCTTCAACTGCAGAAGCGATTTCCTCTGCCAGCTGCTCATCAGTCTCATGAGCCTCACCTGATTTATCTGGCTCAACTGGGGCCTCTGAATCTTCCTGTGGTTCATCGTCAGAGGTAGTGACATTTCCTACTGACATGGACTTTTCCTCTCCCTTGTACAACCTGACTATATTGGTTCTGTGGTTGTAAAGAACGAAAAGAGCCACAATGATTGATACAGGAAAAAATGTTGGATAGTAAAACAGCACCAGCAGCGGGTATGCCAGGCAGGCTGCTACAGATCCGATTGACATCTTCTTAGAAGTTCCTGCTCCTATTGCCGCAACCAGAAGCACGGCAAAAGCACTTGGCCAGTTAATTGCCCAGGCAGCTCCAAAGGATGTTGCAACACCTTTTCCGCCCTTAAAATGGAAGAACACAGGATAAACGTGACCCAGAACTACAGCCAGGAAGCACAGTTCTCCGCAAAGGAGATTTCCTGCATTCAGACCGATTCTCACAGACAGAAATCCCTTTAAGATATCAATTACCAGCGTCAGGGCTGCCGGTCCATATCCCAGTGTTCTGAGGACGTTGGTGGTTCCCGCATTACCGCTTCCAACTTTTTTGATATCTACACCGTAGGCTTTACCGATCAGTGTGGCAGGAGAAATATTTCCTACCAGGTATGATCCGGCAACGCAAAGCAAAAGCTTGATAACAGAATTCATTAATTCTCAGCTCCTCTTCTTTCATTCCAGACGAATTTAAGCGATGTTCCCATGAAGCCGTATGCATCTCTGATCCTGTTTTCCAGATATCTGGAATAGGAAAAATGCATAAGCTCCCGAGAGTTAATTGTAAAGGAAAACAGCGGCGGTTCAACACCTGCCTGAGTTCCATAGAAAATCTTAAGCCTTTTGCCCTTATCTGATGGAGGTTGTCTCATCATTACTGCATCTTCAATAATGCTGTTCAGCTTGCTTGTAGGAATCCTCATCTTCCTGTTCTCAGCAATCTGACCTGCAAGATCGATTACATCGAAGACTTTCCTCTTCTGAAGAACAGAGATAAAGAGCACTGGTGCATATGAAGCAAACAAGAGCTCGCTCTTAATCTTCTTCTCATAGTCTCTCATGGTGTTCGTTTCTTTCGGAACGATATCCCATTTGTTCACTACAATCATAAGGCCTTTGCCTGCTTCATGAGCAATGCCGGCAATTTTTTTATCCTGTTCTGTAAGGCCCTCTCCTCCGTCGATCATGAGGACGCACACATCACATCTCTCTACAGCAGCAACTGCACGGACAACAGAGTACTTTTCAATATTTTCCTTAATCCTGCTGTTTCTCCTGAGACCGGCAGTATCGATAAGTATATACTCTTTTCCCTTATATTCAAATGGAGTATCTATAGAATCCCTGGTTGTACCTGCCACAGGTGAAACGATAACTCTGTTTTCTCCTGTAAGTGCGTTGACAAGAGAGGATTTTCCTACGTTTGGCTTTCCGATGACTGCAATCTTAGTAGCATCATCATATCCGTCATAAATATCATCAGGGAAACCTTTGACTATGTCGTCCAGCAGATCACCGATGTTCAGCATGTTTACAGAGCTGATTGGAACAGGTTCCCCCAGTCCCAGTTCGTAAAAATCATACAGGGTCTCCTGTGCCTGAGACATTTTGTCAATCTTGTTAACTACCAGAATTACTGGCTTTCCTGTTCTCCTGAGAATTGCTGCAACTTCAGTATCCGCAGATGTGAGGCCGTCCTTTCCGTCTGTCATGAAGATAATCTCGTCAGCCATTTCCATGGCCATTACAGCCTGGTCCCTCATCTGAGACAGAATAGGGTCATCAGTTCTTGCCTCAATTCCGCCTGTATCTATGATGCCGAATTCCTTTCCGTTCCATTCAGCTTCTCCGTATATTCTGTCTCTGGTAACACCTGGAACGTCTTCTACAATAGCTCTTCTTTCACCTACCAGCCTGTTGAAAAATGTTGATTTTCCAACATTTGGCCGGCCAACAATGGCAAGTATAGGTTTACTCATCGAAAATTCCTCCTGCAAATTCCTTAGGATCGAATTCCTTCAGATCCTCTATACCCTCTCCTACTCCAATGAACTTAATTGGCAAGTCAAACTCGTCAGCAACCGTAATAGAAATGCCTCCTCTGGCCGTTCCATCCATTTTCGTAAGTACTATTCCTGTAATATCAGTTATCTGGGAAAATTCCTTGGCCTGGCTTACAGCGTTTTTTCCCGTAGTTGCATCCAGAACCAGAAGGGTCTCCCTTGCGGCTTCCGGATATTCCTTGTCTATTACCCGGTTCATCTTCTCCAGCTCCTTCATCAGATTTCCCTTATTCTGGAGACGGCCGGCCGTGTCACAGATCAGCACGTCTATACCGTTTGCCTTGGCCGACTGAATGCCGTCGTATATTACTGCACTAGGGTCCGTACCTTCCTGGTGCCGGATTACACGAACACCTGTACGCTGACCCCAGATTTCCAGCTGTTCAGCAGCGGCAGCCCTGAAGGTGTCTGCAGCCGCAAGGAGGACAGACCGTCCTTCTTTTTTGCACATTGCAGCAATCTTACCTATGGAAGTTGTTTTGCCCCCTCCGTTAATACCGATCATCAGCACCACAAGGGGATTTTCTCTGGAAAACCTGTTTCTCTCTCCCTTGTCCACTAATTCTGCAATAATACTCTCGAGAGTTTTTTTAATATCATCCGTCTTGGTGATATACCTGGCATTAACCTCTTCCCTGAGCCTCTCCATAATGTGCTCTGTGGTTTCTACGCCAATATCGGAAATTATCAGAGACTCCTCCAGCTCATCGTAGAAATTCTCATCTATGTTTGGATTTCCTACGATAACATTGGTGATATGCTCTGTCAGCTTCTTAAATGTGCCTTTCTGACTAAATAACCCCATATGTTGTTTCTCCTTGCAAAATTTTCTTCAATCATGCCACAGGATCGAAGTCATCACCCAGTTTCAGTGACAGAACTCTTGAAACGCCCTGTTCCGGCATGGTAATTCCGTACAGAACATCTGCATGCTCCATGGTGGCTTTCTGGTGTGTGATCAATGCAAACTGAATCTCTTTGAATTCTTTCAGATAATTGCTGAACCTTTCTATATTTGCCTCGTCCAGAGCAGCCTCCACCTCGTCAAGGATACAGAAGGGAGCCGGCTTGGCTTTAAGAACTGCAAACATAAGTGCCACTGCAGTAAGGGTTTTCTCTCCTCCGGACATCAGGTTTATATTTTTCAGCTTTTTGCCAGGAGGCTGGGCAGAAATTTCAATTCCTGACTGAAGAGGATCTGACTCATTCTCCAGACGGAGTTCAGCCGCACCGCCTCCAAAAAGCTCCTTGAAGGTTTCGTTGAAGTTTACAGCTACCTTGTCGAAAGTCTCCTTGAAATTCTTTTTTATAGTCGTATCCATATTGGTAATGATCCGGCTCAGCTCCTTCATGGCCTCTTCTATATCTGCAGCCTGTTCAGTCATAAAGCCGTATCTCTTGCTTACCTTCTCGTATTCTTCAATAGAAGAAATATTAACGTCTCCCAGTTCTGCAAGCCTTACCTTTATTTCCTTAGCTTCCTTATTTCCAGATGTAACAGCAAAACCCTCATCCTTCATATCCAGGGCCTCTGCATATGACATTTCAAACTCGTTCCAGAGTTTGTCCTTCTGGGCCTGAAACAACGTTTCATTCCTGGTGTTACGGACTTCCAGCTTGTATTTCCGGTCTGAAAGGTCGTTGATTTTGCCGTTGTTCTCTTTCTGTAAGGATGCGGTTTCTTCCCTTTTCTTTCCGTTCTGCTCTCTGGCTTCACTGATGGATTTGAGTTTTTCCTCAAGTGCCGCTTTCTCCGCCCTGAGAGTCTCTCTTTTTTCCACTGCCTCCTGACTGTTGTCCGAAAGAAGTATCTGTTCTTCCTCCAGCCCCGCCTTCTGTTCCTGATCGTCGCTAAGCTGGTCTTCCAGGTCGATTATGGAGTCTCTTACTCTTTCGATAAGCTCATTCAGGCCCAGGATTCTTGTTTCCTGCTCCTTAAGATCTATGCGGCACCTGTTTTTCTGGTCATTATCTGAATTGACAGTATCCTGATATGAAGCTGACTGTTCTTCCAGCTCCTCCACCATTCTCTCTGTTTCGGAAGATTCCTTGTTATAGGATTCCACATCATTTTCGTACTGGCTGATTCTGTCCATGGTGCTTTTGATATCACCATCGATGAGACCGGCTTCCTGTGAAAACTTCCCTTCAGCGTTGTCGGCTTCTCTCTGCAGTTCTTTTGCGTGGGCAGCATCAGACTTAAGTGACTGAATCAGGATCTCATGCTGCTGGATTTTCTCTCTCAGCGCCTTTCTGCCTTCGTTGAGACTGCGGGCCTCATCAGTCATCTTTTCTTTGTTTACCTTAAGCCTGTTCAGATCTTCCTTCATGGAAGCAATCTTTTTCTCAAGATCTTCGATTTCCTTCTTTCTTCCCAGGATGTTTGCTGTCTTGTTCTTGTATTTTCCACCGGTAATGGAACCGCTGGCAGAAATAACCTCTCCGTCAAGGGTTACGATTCTCATTCCCCGAACGTCCAGCTTTGACATGGAAACAGCGTTGTCCATGGTGTCGGCAATAATAACCCTTCCCAGAAGGAAGTCTATTATATTGGAAAATTTCTTTTCAGCCTCCACCATATCTGCGGCTATGCCAAGGAATCCTCTGGCGCTCTGAACATTCTGGCCCAGATTTCTGTATCCGCCCTTTATGGAAGTCACCGGCAGAAAGGTAGCTCTTCCGGCCTGATGTCTCTTCAGCCAGTTAACGCCTTCCTTTGCAGCAGAATCGTCTGAGCATACGATGTTCTGAAGCTGTGAACCCAGGGCCGTTTCTATGGCCAGCTCGTAGCCATCAGGAACGGTGATCAAATCGGAAACTGTTCCGATTATTCCTCTGGTTCCTGCCTGCATCAGGGCCCTTACACCATTGTTGTAACCCTGATAATTGTTTTCCATCTCTTCGATGGTGTTCTTGCGGGAAATGCTCCTGCCTATGGACACCGTAAGATCTTCTGCCCTGGAGGCCAGGGTATTAACCTGGTTTCTCAGGTCAGCAAGCCTGGAGTCCATTTCCGAAAAAGATCTTGCCAGTTCACCTGACTCTGCTTCTTTCTGGGCAAGTTTTCTTTCAGCTTCTTCAACTCTCTTCCTGGTTTCTTCTCTGTTTCCGTCGCTGTTTTTGTGCTCTTCCAAAATCCTGTTCTTTCGCTGAACAAGGGTTTCTTTATAGTTAGAAAGGGTTTGAATCTCAGCCTTTCTTGAAGCTCTCATTTTGCCCAGCTCGATAAGCCGGTCTTTTCCTGTATCAATTTGTTTTTCCAGTATGCTGATTTTATTATAGTGAGATTCAACTCTGGCTGCAGCTTCTTTGTAAGCCTGATCGGCAGCTGCTCTACTTTCGTTCAGGTCTTTTTCCTGAAGTTTCAGCTCTTCAAGATTCTTCTGTTCTTCCTGAAGCTTTCTGCTGTTTTCTTCAATGGAGAGAGTGAGCCTCTCTATATCTTTTGCAATTGATGTCAGTTTCTCTTTGTTGATCTGACCTTTGTTGCTGATTGTGTTCAGCTCCTGGATCTTCTGGAGGAGCCTTTCGTTGGTTATTTGATTTTCCTCATTCAGGTCGCTTTCCTCCGCCCTGAGATTATCTGTTTTTTCCTCCAGCTGATCTCTGAGAGAAAGGGCCTGCTCATATTCTTCCTTAATGGATTCAAGCTCTTCACGGCCATTCTCTACTGATTTAACCAGTCCTTCAATGCTGTGAAGGGTGATGTTTACAGACAGGTATTTGTACCTCTCCCTGATTTTCAGGAATTCTTTGGCTTTCTCAGATTCTGTCTTCAGTCCCCCTATGCGGTCTTCCAGTTCGGTGATGATGTCCTGAACCCTCTCCAGGTTATCGGAAGCTGCATTGAGCTTTCTCTCTGCATCGGCCTTTCTTGTCTTGTAAAGTACTACTCCGGCTGCCTCTTCAAAGATTTCTCTTCTGTTCTCCGGTCTGGTGGAAACTATGTCTGCTATCTTTCCCTGACCGATTATTGAATATCCGTCTACACCGATTCCCGTATCCATGAACAGCTCTTTTATATCCCGGAGTCTTGAAGGATTTCCATTAATCAGATACTCGGTCTCTCCCGATCTGTACATCCGACGGGTAACAGCCACCTCTTTGTACTCAACAGGAAGGGAGCCGTCTACATTGTCAATAACCAGAGTAACTTCAGCCATTCCCTTTGGTTTTCTCGAAGCTGTCCCTGCGAAGATAACGTCCTCCATCTTGCCGCCTCTCAGCTGACGGGCACTGGTTTCTCCGACTACCCACCTTAAAGCGTCAGAGATATTCGATTTGCCGCTGCCGTTAGGCCCCACGATGCAGGTCACTCCTTCATTCAGATCTATGACAACCGGATCTGCGAATGACTTGAATCCCTGTATTTCCAATCTTTTAAAATGCAACTAAAATTCTCCCTTCAGAATAACCTGGCGGGCTGCCGCCTGCTGAGCCTCTTTCTTGCTCTTTCCCAGTCCCTGGCCCATGGGTTTTCCGTTAATCCTGATCTGGGCAGTAAAACTCTTATCGTGATCCGGCCCCGATTCATCAAGGATTATATATTCAATCTCCGGATTTCTGTATTTATTCTGCAGCTTCTCCTGGAGAGTTGTCTTATAATCCTTGTACAGCTTCCCCTGCACTGCAAGCCTTATGTGATCTCTGAAAAGCATGAGCACCAGCCTCTGGGCCTTTTCATATCCGCCGTCTTTGAACACCGCACCTATGACAGCTTCCATGGCATCTGCCAGAATAGAATCTTTTTCTCTTCCTCCGCCTGTTTCTTCCCCGTGTCCCAGCCTTATAAAACTGCCCAGTCCGATTTCCCTGGCAACCTCCGCCAGAGACCTTTCACAAACCACAGCAGCCCTGGTCTTGGAAAGAAATCCCTCATGCTGGTCGGGAGCAATATCGTATATTTTGCTTCCCACAATGGCGTCCAGAAAAGCATCTCCTATAAACTCCAGCCGTTCATTGTTGAACCTGTAGCTCTTTCCCTTCTCAGAAGCAAATGAGCTGTGGGTCAGAGCGTTCAGCAGAAGGGCCTTGTTCTGGAAAGTATATTCCAGTTTTTCTTCCAGTTCTGGATAATCATTTGTTTCTGGAAAAAAATCCTTTTCTCTGTCCTCAGTCTGCGGCCTTCCGTTATTATTCACTGTTTCCATTATGCTACTGCTCATCCTGCTCCCTTGCCTTAAACTCTGCCACTGCCTTCTCTATTGTGCCCGTTACATCGTTTTCAACATAAGGAACTGCCTTGAGTATGGCATTATAAACCGCATCTGCATTGGAGCTTCCGTGCATCTTAAGAACCGGTCCCTTCAGGCCCAGAATAGGAGCTCCCCCTTCTTCAGAATAATCGAATTCCTTCTTCAGTTCCTTGAATTTGCTTCCGGCGATGGCAGCACCCAGCATGCTTACAGGACTTTCTTTCAGCTTGCTCTTTATTCTTCCCATTATGGCCATGGCCACTCCCTCAGAACTTTTCAGAAAGACATTTCCGGAAAAACCGTCTGTAACGCAAACGTCACAGCATCCGAAAGGAACATCTCTGCCTTCACAGTTGCCCTGGAAGTTGATGTCTGCCTGGGACAGAAGCTCAAAGGCTTCTTTGTGAAGGGAGTCTCCCTTCTCCTCCTCAGCTCCCACATTGAGAAGTCTGACTTCCGGATTCTTGATTCCCTTTACCTTTTCAACAAAAATGCTTCCCATTATACCGTTCTGGAGAAGGTATTCCGGTTTGGACTCTACATTTGCTCCACAGTCAAGCAGGAGTGTAGTGTCATTCTTTCCAATCTTAGGGAAAAATGCCGCAATTGCCGGTCTCTGAATTCCCTTGATTCTCCCCAGGTTAAACAGGCCTGCCGAAAGAAGTGCACCTGTGCTTCCTGCTGAAAGGAAGGCATCTGCCTCTCCGCTCTTTACCATCGACATCCCCCGGGTAATGCTGGAATCCTTTTTCTTTCTCACAGCCATTGCAGGGGCTTCATTATTTGTTACCACCTCTGTGGCATTTACAATTTCTATTTTTCCTTTTGTGTATCCAATCTTTTCAAAGGCCTTTATGATCTCTTCTTCTCTTCCGATAATGGTGATCTTGCCATCGATCTTATCCGCAGCCTTTACAGCTCCTTTTACTATTTCCAGGGGAGCGTTATCTCCACCCATACCATCAATCAATATATTCATTTTTCCTCCAATCGCCGCCATTCACCGGTGCTGACCGATTCCTGCATTACCGGTAACGACTCGCATAGAAAATCACAATATTGTACCATAGAAAGGCCTACAATAACAGCCAGCAGCGGCTATGTCAAAGCAATAAAAATACATACATTTCTGATTGATATTGTTAGATTCGGGCAATATAATATCTGCATAATAAATATTCAAGAAATACAGAAATATTTATTGAAAATGAGCAGATATTGATGTAACATTTGCTCAAACAGTATCTTATAAGTATAGAAAGGAGTCTGATATGAAATTTGTATGTAAAGTATGCGGTTATGTACATGAAGGAGATAAAGCACCTGAGAAATGCCCTGTATGCGGACAGACTGATGTTTTCACAGAAGTAAAGGATAATCCATATGCCGGAACAAAGACAGAGAAGAACCTTCTCGAGGCATTTGCAGGCGAGTCTCAGGCAAGAAACAAATATACATATTTTGCTTCTGCAGCTAAGAAGGCTGGTTATGAGCAGATCGCAGCCCTCTTCCTGAAGACAGCTGATAACGAGAAGGAACACGCAAAACTGTGGTTCAAGCATCTTGGGCTTCTGGGTGATACATCTGAAAACCTGAAGTCTGCTGCAGAGGGTGAGAACTACGAGTGGACTGATATGTACGCAAGAATGGCTGACGATGCTGATGAAGAAGGATTCCATGAACTGGCAGAGCAGTTCCGCGGCGTAGCTGCTATTGAGAAGACTCATGAAGAGAGATACAGAAAACTTCTGGAGAACGTTGACAATATGGAAGTATTCAAGAAGAGCGGCGTTACTATCTGGGAGTGCAGAAACTGCGGCCATATCGTAGTAGGCACAGAAGCTCCTGAGGTTTGCCCTGTTTGCAAGCATCCGCAGGCATACTTCGAAGTACGCGCAGAGAATTATTAATCTGAATTTAAAATGCACGTCTATTCAAAATGGCCCGGGCAAAAGCCCGGACCATTTTTTAGTTTCTTATTATTAAATTATTCAAACCCAGCAGCGTTTATTAATAAGGCAAGCTTATCTCAGTCTCAGCTGTCCGCAGGCTCCGTCGATGTCAGATCCCAGAGTCCTCCTGATAGTTACGGTAATCCCCTTTTTCTCAAGGATCTCCTTGAATCTCAATATGCTATCCCTGTAGGAAGCGTTCATTCCCGTACCTTCCACAGGGTTAAGGGGAATAAGATTCACGTGAGTCAGCCACCCCTCCAGGTGCCCGGCCAGCTCCAGCCCGTTTTCCATGCTATCATTAACGCCTCTGATCATTGCATACTCGAAAGTGATTCTGCGG
The DNA here is from genome assembly GCF_009695865.1 of Allobaileyella intestinalis. Classification (GTDB taxonomy): domain Bacteria; phylum Bacillota; class Clostridia; order Peptostreptococcales; family Anaerovoracaceae; genus Allobaileyella; species Allobaileyella intestinalis. The sequence continues at coordinate 322,637 of NZ_VUNB01000004.1, forward strand.
CCCGTATCTTCAGTATACCTTCTGCAGGCATCCATCAGTTCCTCATATCCATATCTCCTGGCCACCGGCATGGTGCGCTGCCGTATCTCTCCGTTGGGAGCGTGAAGAGACACCGCCAGGTTCACCTGGGAAAAATCTTTTCCAAAACGAGTTATGTACGGAACCAGTCCACAAGTGGACACAGTGATGTTCCTCATGCCCAGGCCGAATCCTTTCGGATTGTTTATAAGTCGTATGAAGGCAGAAAGATTTTCATAATTGTCAAATGGTTCCCCTATTCCCATGACCACTACGTGACCTATCTTCTCCCCTGTGAATTTCTCCATGGCAAGAACCTGGGCCAGCATTTCTCCGCCCGTAAGGCTCCTGTCCAGTCCCTTTTTAGTGGAAGCACAAAATGCGCACCCCATGCGGCACCCAACCTGAGAAGAAATACAGATAGAATTGCCGTAGTGATACTTCATGAAAACTGATTCCACCCTGGCGCCGTCCCGGAACTGGAAAAGCACCTTCTGTGTTCCGTCTTCAGCGGACTTCTGTGCAACGACCACCTCCGGAAGGCCTATGTACCAGTTTTCCTCAAGCTTTTCTCTCAGTGCCTTTGGAACGTTTCCCATCTTGTCAAAGGACTCTGTTCCTTTGGCCAGCCAGCCGAAGATTTGTCCTGCTCTGAATTTTTTCTCTCCATAAGAACAAACGACCTCGATTAAACTTTCGAGGTCGCAGTCCAGAATATTTCTTTTATCCATATTCTCAGTTCATTTCCTTTTCTGCTGTAAATTACCTCTGTGATAGTCTACCACGGGTAACAGCATTCAGAAACTAGTTTTTCTCAATAGACATTCCTGTCTTGTGTCCGTTAATATCGAACTCCGGAAGATCCTTCCCTTCCTGGATACTGTCAGCCAGAGTCTCTTCCTTGATGTGCTCTGCCTCACCTTCAACAGCAGCTTTGATTTCCTCGTCCCAGTCCATATAAACTGTGATTCTGTCCATCATTTCCAGATCTGCCTGTTTTCTAAGCTGCTGAATCTTGGAAATAACTTCTCTGACATATCCCTCCTGGATGAGCTCAGGTGTAAGAGTTGTTTCAAGAACGGTAAACACATTGTTCTCCATTCCTACAACAAATCCTTCCTTTGCTGAAATTCTTACGTCCAGAAGCTCTCTTCCGATCTCGTAAGTCTCACCGTTCAGCTCCATCTGAACAGTCTTTCCGTCAGACACCTGAGACAGCAGTTCCTTGGCATCAGTTTCTGCCAGCTTCTTTCCGAAGGCCTTCACGTTCTTTCCAAGAACTGGACCTGCAGCTCTGAAATCAGGTTTTACTGCGAAGTTCATGTACTTATCCAAGTCATTCTCGAAAACAACCTTCTTAACATTCAGCTCCTCAGTAATCAGTGGAACAAGATCTCCGATTATCTCTTCATATTTTCCGTCTACAACTACTTCTGCCAGAGGCTGACGAACCTTCAGCTTCTCCTGCTCTCTCGTACCTCTTCCCAGGTTTACAAGCGTCTTTACAAGATCCATTCTCTTCTCTACGTTTTCGTCGATGAGGCTCATATCAGCTACAGGGAAACGGGCAATATGAACAGTTACCTCTCCTGTGAGCTTTGTATACATCTCATCTGAGATAAATGGAGCGATTGGAGCAATCAGCTTTGTTACGCCAAGAAGAACCTCATATGTAGTGGCGAAAACAGCCTTCTTGTCATCACTCATACCCTCGGCATAGAAACGGCGTCTAGCCCTGCGAATATACCAGTTTGACAAATCCTCTACCACAAAGTTTGTAATAGCTCTTACGGTCCTCATGTGGTCGTAAGAATCCATGCTCTCAGTAACTTCCTTGACCAGCTTGTTGTATTTGGAAATAATCCATCTGTCAAGCTCCGGTCTGTCTGCATACGGAACATCAAGAGATGCCACATCAATATCATCCAGATTGCTGTACAGTACGAAGAAATTATAGGTATTCTTCAATGTGCCGAAGAACTTGCTTACTACGTCCTTAACACCTTCTTCGTCGAATTTTGTCGGTGTCCATGCAGGTGAAACAGAAACCAGGTACCATCTCAGAGCATCTGCACCATACTTCTCCATCATCTTGAAAGGATCAACAGTATTGCCCTTTGACTTGGACATTTTCTTGCCGTTCTTATCAAGAATCAGGTCGTTTACAAGAACATTCTTATATGGAGCCTTTCCAGTAATGAATGTGGAAATGGCCATCAGAGAATAGAACCATCCTCTTGTCTGGTCAACGCCCTCACAGATGAAGTCTGCAGGGAACAGCTCATCGAAATGATCTTTATTTTCAAATGGATAGTGCCACTGAGCAAAAGGCATTGCACCTGAGTCGAACCAGCAGTCCATAACCTCAAGGATCCTTGTCATAGGCTTTCCGCACTCCGGACAAGTGAGGTGAATATCATCCACATATGGCCTGTGAAGCTCAATGGTCTCAGGATCTACTTTTTCAACAGCCTTTTCAGCCAGCTCTGCTCTGCTTCCTACGCACTCAAGATGACCGCACTCGCACTTCCAGATTGGAATAGGTGTACCCCAGTATCTGTTTCTTGAAATATTCCAGTCTTTTACATCGGCTAACCAGTTTCCGAAACGGCCCTCTCCAATATAAGGAGGATACCAGTTTACAGTCTTGTTATTGGCAACCAGCTGATCTCTCAGCTTGCTCATCTCGATGTACCAGCCGGGCTTAGCATAGTAAACCAGAGGAGTTCCGCATCTCCAGCAGTGAGGATAGTCGTGTACCATCTTCTGTTTTGCAAAAAGTTTATTTTCCTTTGCAAGGTACTTGATGATATCCACAGCCAGCTCGTCTTCCATTACGAAGCGGCCCTTCCACGGAGTCTCTGTGAATCTGCCCTTTTCATCAACAGGTTCTACCAGCGGAACGTTATACCTGCGGCAGGTATTATAGTCGTCTTCACCAAAGGCAGGTGCAGTGTGTACAATTCCGGTACCATCTTCTACAGTAACGTAATCTGCACATGTTACGAAAAATAATTTTGCATTTTCCGGAACTTCCACGAATGGCAGGAACCTTTCGTATTCCTCGTACTCCAGCTCCTTGCCCTTCTTTTCCTCTATAACCTCGTACTTGCCTTCTCCCAGAACCTTGTCTGCAAGAACCTTTGCCACCCAGAAAATATTGCCTTTCTCGTCGCCCTCAAGCATTCTAGCTCTTACATAGTCAATGTCAGGACCAACTGTGAGAACCAGGTTTGATGGAAGTGTCCAAGCAGTGGTTGTCCATGCCAGGAAATACTCGTTATCGTATCCCTTTCTCTTAAACTTGCATGTAAGGGTCTGAACGGAGATCTCTTTATATCCCTGTGCAACCTCGTGAGATGCCAGACCTGTTCCACATCTCGGGCAGTAAGGCTGAACCTTATGTCCTTCATAGATCAGACCAGCATCGAAGAATTTTTTCAGAACCCACCAGCCTGACTCGATGTAATCATTCTTAAATGTTACATATGGATCTTCCATATCAGCCAGGTAAGCCATCTTCTCAGACATTTCAGTCCAGAGACTTGTGTATTTGAATACCGATTCACGGCACTTTTCGTTAAACTCTTTGATGCCGTATTTCTCGATATCCTGCTTACCATTCATTCCAAGCTGTTTCTCTACCTCGATTTCAACAGGAAGTCCGTGAGTGTCCCATCCTGCTTTACGCTTTACCTGGTAGCCTTGCATTGTTTTATATCTGTTAATAGAGTCCTTCAGTGTTCTGGCCATAACATGGTGGATACCAGGCTTGCCGTTAGCCGTTGGAGGTCCTTCAAAGAATACAAAGCTCGGGCTTCCTTCTCTTGCCTTTACACAGAGATTCAGCAGGTCCATCTGATTCCATTTCTGAACCTGTTCATTCTGTGTTTCAGCTACTGATTTTTCTGATAGATTCTGAAACATACTACCTTCCTCTTTCTGATATAAGAATAATAAAAAATCCCTGCCTATATAAAGCAGGGACGATCATTAACATAACCGCGGTACCACCCCGATTGCAACCTCCAGCAAGGCGCCTCTCTTAAGTGTCAGGCTCAGGAGTGATCTTCACTTGGGATCTCACCATTCTGCTCTCAGCAAATGCAGAACTCTCTGTAAGGGTATTACTTCCGGCTACTGTCTCCGTCACAGCCTTCTTATATTCAAAATTTTGTGAACGTCAAAATAATACTATATTTATATTTTGATGTCAATAACAAAATATTATGTTAAAATCTATACATAAATGATGAATCACATATTACTGATCTGGAGGCATTCAATGAACAGAATCATGCGAAACAGCTCGATTTTAACAACAATAATACTCCTGACCCTGGGTCTGGTATTTGTTATTGAACCGAAGCTGTCTTTAAACATAATCAGCACACTTATCGCAGCAGGCTTCATGGTTTTTGCTTTTACACGGCTTGTAACATTTATAGCTCTGAAAAAATCCGATGAAGGAAAATTTTCATCTGCTGCAAATCTTCTCGGTGCCATAGCAACAGCTGCCATTTCCGTATACCTGTTTATGAAGCCGGGAACGATTTCTGCAATTATCCCTTTAATCATTGGAATAACAGTAATAGCAGAGGGAGTTATTCTCATTGTCTGCGGTGTATTCTGGAACGCCTTTCTTCCCCGCAGAGGACTGATTTCCATAGCAATAGGAATTCTTAACATCGTGCTGGGACTGATAATTCTAAAATACAATTTTGCAACCCAGGTAGTGCTTATGCGCTTTATTGGAATCGCCCTTCTGGTAGCCGCAATTACAAGTGTTTCCAATGGATTTATGGTAACAGACGCAAATAAGCGCAAAAACGAAGCCCAGTCTGTAGATTTTACAACTGAGCCGTATAAAGACGATAAATAAAACTATTTTTTTCAAAATGTATTTGCGCCATATTGAAATATGTCCTTAAATTAACAGTAGCCCTTCGGAAAAAATCCGACGGACTGCTGTTTTAAAGTGACTATCAAATTGTTTCATACGGGAGATGTGAAACTACTCCTCTTCAAAATGCTCTTTGGCAAATCCCATTTTCTGTACGCACTCAAGAGTGCCCACGTAATTGCCTTTTTTATCTCTGACTGCAATGTAGCGCACGAGAACCGGCTCGCCCTTCATATTATGCCAAACCTCTACAGAGTCTCGGAGGCCATTTCTGAAATCATCAAGGATCTGTCTAACAATAGCTTCAACCTTAGGCGGATGGCAGCTGAACACTTCTCTTCCGATGGCAGCCTTAGGTCTCTTGAAAAGCTTTTCTCCATCATTGAAGAATCTGTTGATGTTGTTTTCATCCACAAAAGTAAGCTCCATTGGAATAGTATCCAGAACAGCCTCCAGCTGAGCAAGAGTCATGCTTCCCCCTGGAAGAACCACTTCGTCGTGAGATACCTGAGCTCTCTCAGCCTCTTCAGTTGCTTCAAGGGCCTTATCCCCATCTTCCCATTTGTCATATTCTGAAATAAAGCAAGGATCGTAGTTCGGTATTTCCCTGTAAACATTGAGCCAGTCTTCATGGCTGAAGAACTGAACGCAGATTGGGAAAAGAATATTATTCTCCTTGTAAATCATCTCTTCCGCTCTTGTAATTACATCGCTGATTCTTCCGATAAGCTCATCGTTAAGACTGCCCATTCCTGCCACAGTCCTGATTTCATCTCGTATTTCATCATCGACGCCCCACATTACATCAGAAGGACCAGTTACGTCATACTTGGTCTTCAAAATAGGATAAATCAGATCGCCCTTTTTGCTGTAGTGAGCTGATATGCCTCTCATCTTTCTGAACTCTTCAGAAATCTTGTCATTATCTCCAGAGCCAACTGCTTCTCTAATGAGCTGAATGTGTTTTTCAATAGCCTCATTCTCCAGGAAAAAAGTTCTTATAGGATTTCCCGTTACCTTTGCCATATCAGCCATCTTGGACTTAGCAGCATTTCTGTCAGCAACGCCGCCATTCTTCTTCATGTTCTTATGTCTCTCAAGCATAGCAGCAGCTTCCTTGTTTACCTGTCTTTCAGCAGCTGCAATTCTCTCTTCTTTTGTAGCCCCGTGGAAGAGAGCTGAATGGACATCGCAGAGTTTCTGAACTTCGGCTACAGGAACTCCACCCTTGATCAGTGCCTGCTCTGCATTGGCGATTTCAAGTGCATCAACGTCCTTGAAATTTGCAACGAAGTCTTTTCTGACAGATTCAAGATCTTCTCCGTCGCTTAATCTTCTTACGTAAGACTGGAGAAGCTCTGCTCTTCCCTCTTTTGACTTATTATCAGCTGTGCTGGAAGCCCCCTGATTGTCAGAAGGAGTTTCTACAGAATCATGTGCTGCCACAGGTGCAGCCTTGCTCTGGGAGCCGCCCTTCACAACTTCAAATCCCTCTGCTTCAAAACGCTCTATTACTTTAGACAGCTCTATATCCTTTATTGATGCTCCCTTAGGAATTGTCATTATTTTTCCAACAGTAACCAGTGCAGCTGGCTTGGTAATATCCTTGAAACCAAGATCAGCCATTATATCCTTTACTTCAGGATAATCCTTTACCAACTCAGCAACAGTTTTATTTAAATCAAGTACCTTGCTCATTTCCTCACCTCACGAAATTCTAATTACATAGATATTAAGTTATAAAAATAGTAATTGAAATCTGCTAAATTTACTATCAGTTTATACTTTTTTCCGGAAGATTCATGCCTTCCTTTCAAGTACAGTATAATCCATATTCTAAAACAAAGCGTGGCTATAGCAACAAAAAATTCAGCAAAAATAAAAAATTCCGGAACAAAAGTTTTAACCTCTGATCCGGACAACAAATAATGGTGCGCGAAGTGGGACTCGAACCCACACGGTCTCCCGCTAGAACCTAAATCTAGTGCGTCTGCCAATTCCGCCATTCACGCAAACCTATTAAATTGTAAAAAAAAAGTGGTGACCCCACCGGGACTCGAACCCGGGTTACCGCCGTGAAAGGGCGATGTCTTAACCACTTGACCATGGGGCCACTAACAAAGAATTAAGAAAAAACTGGCGACGTCCTAATTTCCCGGGCAGCTTCCCGCCAAGTATCATCAGCGCTGAGGAGCTTAACTTCTGTGTTCGGGATGGGAACAGGTGTACCCTCCTCGCTATTGTCACCAGATTTTCCTTCATATTAAATTAGAGAGCAGCTCCCTCAAAATTGAATAACACTTCCAAGTTCTTGAAAACCATCTGGTCAAGTTCTCGACCTATTAGTATCAGTCAGCTGAATGAATCGCTTCACTTACACTTCTGACCTATCAACGTGGTAGTCTCCC
>NZ_VUNB01000005.1 GCF_009695865.1 Allobaileyella intestinalis
CTGGAGCGAAAAGACCGTGCTGAAATTGTTCAATGATCCGAAATTCCCTGCAACAGACTTCGGGAGAAACAAAGTCATTGAGGCAGATGCATTAAGAAATTATTTCTCAACAAGACACGAAAAATCATGTGATGATACGCTGACATCATCACATGGCCACGTGAGGCAGAAACATGAATATTGAAATACCAATCAACGGTCAGGCGGCAGTTTCCACCGAGATCAGATTCTACACACCGAAAGATGTTGCGAGAATGACCGGCTGGAGCGAAAAGACCGTGCTGAAATTGTTCAATGATCCGAAATTCCCTGCAACAGACTTCGGGAGAAACAAAGTCATTGAGGCAGATGCATTAAGAAATTATTTCTCAACAAGACACGAAAAATCAAAGGACAGATACTGGAGGAAACAACGATGAGACTGGAAGATTTTTATATGGGAAAGGGTTCATACAGAGACACGAAATCAGGAAAACGGGAACTTGTTCTCCGTTACCGGGATGAAAGCGGCGACCTGCGATACAAATCATTTACCCGGGATACTGAGGAGGAATGCCTTCAGGCGGCAATGGATTTTGCCGAAGAGTATACCGGAAATCTGAACGCTGATGATTCCACCATTCCGGAGATCCTCAGAAAGCGTTTCGATAAGGATCTGAAGTTCAATTATATTAAGAAGCAAAGCTATTACAGGAAGATCGAAACACTGAAGATCATCGAAAATGATGCGATTGGACAGATCCCCATCCGGAAGATTCAGAAGCATCACATCAACCGGTTTTTGAAGGAAATCACCGGCTATTCCAACAGCACCATTGAGAAACTGTTTCTTCAGCTGAAGCTGGCTTTCAAAACTGCAGTAGAAGCAGATGTCATGACGAAAAATCCAATGCTGGCTCACGATATCAGAAGGCCCAGATCCTCGAAGGCAGACAAAAAAATCCGGGCACTTACTGAGGAAGAGCAGAAGAAACTGACCGAATGCATTCTCAATGACAAAGTGCCGAAAGGAAGAAACGATTACCGCACGCAGATTCTTATTGCCCTTTACAGCGGCATGAGGATGGGAGAAATCAACGCTTTGTCACCGGATGATATTGATTTCAAACAGAATGTCGTTCATGTAAGAAAGACTATCTCCATGGGCACCCGCGGTAAAGGCTTCCTCGGTGATACGACCAAGACCTATGCCGGACTCAGAGATATCCCCATCAGCAATGCCCTCCGGCCTGTACTGGAAAGAGCCCTTGCGGAGATGCTGCCCAATGATCCGGGCCTGATATTCTATGATCACGGAAACAATCGCGTCATCACCACGAGCAATGTGAATTCCTATTACAAAAGAACCTGCGACAAGTGCGGCATTGAATGCAACGGACAGCATGCGCTCCGGCATACCTTTGCCACAAGATGTATTGAATCCGGCGTTCCTTCCATCGTCCTGAAGAAGTGGCTGGGCCATACTGATATCCATGTTACGCTGGATACCTATGCAGATGTTTTCGACAGAATGAACGATACCGCAATCAACACTTTGGACACCTATCTGGATTCCCTTGAGAGTGAAGAAGAGGCATAATGGTCATCGTTAATCACGAAGAGGAGAAAACCGGATGAATAATAACTATTACAGACTGGATGAACTTGCCCGGAAATTTTACAGAGGCCGGGGAGGAACACTTCGATACATTCCCAACGGGAAGCTGCGCTTGGATTTATACTATGTCGATGATTACGGAAGGAAGCGCCGGAAAGTTTTTGTCGGAAGGAATATAGGTGAATGTTATGAGAGAGCAAATCAATTTGCTGCGGACAGCAAAGGCCTGATCAGCAACAACAAATCGACGATTCCGGAAATCCTCCGTGTGAAACTTGCAAATGATTTAGCCCTACATTTCATAAAGCCTCAGACGCATGGAAACTACCTGACTCTTGTATCGAATATTGAAAACCACTTGATTGGTCAGCTTCCAGTCGCAGGCATATCAACAAAAATGATTGAAAACTATCTGGAGTATATCACCGGCAGATATTCAGATTGCACGATCGATGCACTCTATCGGTTCCTCTCTACTGCTTTCGACATCGCTGTTCAGGATAACGTGGTAGCAAAGAATCCAATGAGAGCTTTTGATATTCGAAAACCGAAATCGAAGAAATCAGCACAAAGTGTCCGTGGATTTACAGAAGAAGAACAGATACGGTTTCTCAGAGCACTCAAAACATATACACCGCCTTATGGGTCCATGTCGTATAAACTGCAATTCCTTGTGCAGTTATACAGCGGACTCCGGATGGGAGAAGTTAATGCTCTGACGCCGGAAGATATCGATTTTGGACGCAACCTGATCCACGTCCGGAACACGGTTATTCTGCTCAACGGAAAATCAGAACTCGGCGATACTGCGAAAACATACAATGGTGTGAGAGATGTTCCGATCTGCAAAAAACTAAAGCCGGTCTTGCAGGAAGCTCTGGAAAAGATGAAGGATAATCCCTGTCACTTAGTGTTCTACGATCACAAGGCTGACAAGGTAATCGGCACTTCGTCGGCATCATCTTCATTCACCAGAATGTGTAAACGGTGCGGAATCGATCTGCGGGGTTCACATGCACTCCGGCATACATTTGCTACCCGCTGCATTGAGGCCGGTGTGCCTGCTGTGGTATTAAAGAAATGGCTGGGACATTCCGATATCCATGTTACAATGGACATCTACGCAGACGTATATGACCGGATGCATCATGATGCGATTGAAAAGCTTGATAAGCACATTTCAGAGATGTACAATGACTGAAGAAGCTTGAGGTTTCAGGAGATGTATTATGATTGAAAAAGCGCATAAACACAGCACTGTAAATGCTGAAAACGTTGAAATCGTAACGGTAGCGGGTAATCTTAATAGGTCCTCCGCCAGATGCACCGGGGTAACCTATACGAACCCTCAAGTTCGTGAGGACCCCGGTTTTTCGTTGCAATCAGCGGGGTTCAAGTGATTCGAAGAGCCTTACGGGTTCGAATATAATCGTAAAATGCGTTTCAAAACTGCAAAGAACCGGAATTCGAACCCACGGGGCTATTACATCTATGAACAAATTGCATTTCTACAGTGTATTCAAATACATTTCCTCAAATTGATTAGGGGTCTTATACTTGAGTTTCTCGTGCGGTCTTTCCGAATTATATCTTTCTACAAAGAGTTTAATGCTTTCTTTTAATTCACGCTCGGACCGATAGCGATATCTATACAATTCTTCCTTCTTCATGGTTCCAAAGAAGCTTTCCATAACAGCATTATCATACGGAACATGCGCACGGGAAAAGGACTGTGTGACATTATTTGCAGCCAACAGTTTACAGAATGATTCAGCTTTATAGTTAGAACCACGGTCACTATGGAAAACCAGTCCATCGTCAGGATGTCGGGCATTATATGCTTCACGGAATGTCCTTTTTGTAAGATATGTAGTATTGTTTTTTCCAACGCAGCAGGCGACTACTTTTCGTGAGAAGAGATCAAGTATCACACAGATATAGTATGGAGTCTCCTTGTATCTAAAGTAAGTGATGTCACTGACCCAGACTTTGTTCGGCGCATCGACCTCAAAATTCTGGTTAATATAATTCTTGTATTTTCCGAACTCCTTATTGTATAGATAGTTGGAATAAACACGGACGCTGATCAGTCCCATTTCAGACATAAGTTCTCTTACAAGGTGCACACTTACAGTTATATCGCGCTGTCTTAGAGCGGCAGTCATTTTACGTGCCCCATAAGTTTCACCGGTATTATAGAAGATATCTTGGATATCCTTTCTTAATTCTTCGCGTCTGAGAAAGTACCATGCGTTCTCACGTTTATTTCGCTTGATGTGGTTATAAAAGCTGCCTCTTGAAATGTTAAGGGCCTCGCAGACAAGATGCACATTGTAATTTTTATACAATCTCTCTGCTTCAATCAGTCGCTCAGTAAGAGATGCATTCGGCGAGCAATATGAATCCTGAAGCACTGAAAGCAGATCCTCAAGATGGTCATTTTGGCGAAGGATATTCCTGAAGTTGCGCGGTGTAAAATCATATTTGCTGTTGCTGCCAAACTTAATATCATATTCCCGCAGCCATTGATTAAAAGTACTCTTCGGCACACCGTATTCTGCAAGCATCTGTTTTACTCCTTCACCTCCGGCAGCATATCGTGACATGATCGCATTCTTTTCTTCATCTGAGTAGTGACGTCTTCCCATGATTATAAAAGCCTCCTTTTCCTTTAGAAAGAATTGGAATATAAGAGAAATTATACCAATATGGCAAAAATCAATGCTTATTCAGAGAAAAAATCTCCAAATAAGCATTTTCTATTGAGCTATAAACAGACTTCTATTATAATTAAAAACGTAGATGAAAGGAGAGTCCCTATTATGTTGATTAAAATATCTATAGAGAATTTCAAATCATTTGATCAGAAAGAAGAACTATCAATGATTTCTTCCAGCAAAATGCAAGGGAATAAGAGTCATCGAATTAAGGTTAAACAAACTCAATTGCTTAAGAACGCTGTTGTTTATGGTGCAAATGCTTCCGGGAAATCGAATTTAGTTGTGGCATTTAACTTTATTAAAGAAACTCTATTAACAGGTTTACCGGTTGAATGTATAAATGATTTTTGCAGGAACAAAGAAGCAAATAAGACTAGAGAAAGCATATTTGAAATTCAGTTTACTGTAGGTGATGTTTTTTACGCGTATGGGTTTTCTGCAATACTTAGCCAAAGGAAAATTACAGAAGAGTGGCTGTTTGAATTAACACAAGATGGGGGAGCACATCAGTTGTTTCTAAGAAAAGGAGGGGAGTCGCCTGTATTGGGAGATAGAGTTAATGTATCTGCCGCTGAGAAAAACAGATTTGCAGTATATGCAGAGGACTTCGCTGAAAATGAAACCAATTTGTTCCTTGCAGAGATGAACAGGGGGAAGAAATATATAAATAACTCTAAGCTGTTGTTCTTTATTCATGCATTTAACTGGATTATGAACAACATTATAGTAATCAATCCTAATATGGGCCTTACTAATACTGAAGCTTACTATAATGAGGAATCACTGGAGAACATAAGCAGATTAATCCAGACATTTGATACTGGAGTTACAGATATTAAAACTCGTCAGATTACAATAGACGAAATGAGTAAGATGATTCCGGTTGAAGTGGTTCAGGGAATGTTTGCACATCTAAAAACTCAAATGCAGATGACTAATCTTCCAAGTATACAAATGACATGGCGCGTAGAAGGTGGATTCTTCAACATTAGGATAACGGAAAACTCAGAACCAGAGATTACTACACTTGTGTTAAAACACGGCAAATCAGCTTTTGACTTCAGCTTTGTGGAAGAATCCGATGGAACCAAGAGACTGTTTGATTTGATAGACATGCTTCTCACTGATCGGCCTGATACAGTTTTTGTTGTGGATGAGCTTGAACGCAGTTTACATCCAAAGCTTACCGAGCGTTTCCTTAAGCTTTTTATGGAAGCACATGATGGCGTAAGAATGCAGCTGGTATTCACAACGCATGAAGACACAATCATGGATCAGAGTCTGTTCCGTAGGGATGAAATCTGGTTTGTTGAAAGAGATGCCGATAATTCAAGTAATATATATTCTCTTGATCGTTTTAAAGAGAGATATGATAAGAAACTTAGCAAGGCATATCTTGAAGGGAGATATGGTGCGATTCCTGTATTTAAGCAGTTTTCTTTCCGGAAAGGAGAGTAACTATGCCTGTACATACCTATACAAATTGGAATACCCGTCCATCTGATCATGAAGAGCAGATAGAACCTTATCGCAAATATGTCTTTATATGCGAGGGGGCAAATACAGAGACTTTTTATTTTGAACGACTCATAGACTTAAGGAAGCAATTAGGTATCCATCCATTGATTGATATCCGATTATGGGAGAAGACAGGCAAGGACAGAGACATCTCATATGCTAAGAACCTTGTAGCATTTGCTGAAATGCATAAGAATAATCCTGAGAATGACTTTGATAAAGAAATAGACAAGATGGTCATTGTATTCGATGGAGATATATTTGAGGAAAAGGTACAAGGATATGATGAGCTGATCGCTTCAATAGAGGAGCATGATATTCCCGCAGTAACAAATCCGTGCTTTGAATTGTTCCTGATACTTCACATTCCAGAAAGCTATAAGAATTATATTGAAGGACATGAACTTGAATTTATCGTTGCCGACGAAAAAGGAAAGCACAGCCATGCTTTGAATGTATTACGAGAACTGACTGGTATGAATTCAAAGAAAAACCCTGAAATTGGGAAACTGGCAGAAAATATACACGTAGCTATAGAACAGGAACAACTAATAAATCAGGATATTCACGATTTAAAAGGACAAGTCAGTAGTAATATTGGAAAGATTATTTCTGACATTTTGAATGAAACACCGGGAACTTACTAGTGTATATTAGTATAATTATCAAAAGTTATGTTGCTTCACACATATATAATCTACTTAACATATTTTCTTAGGACATATACAACTAGTAGTGAGAGGGTAATCTTGGAGATTATACAATGACCAAATAGGGTTATCAGTTAAAAAAGAGTATAGCAACGAATTCAATAATTAATAGAAAAGTAGATAGGTATAGGTAATGAGGGATATCAAGATTTATTTTTCAGATTTTTTTGGCATTGATGAGGATGTAATTGAAGGATATGGAGCAGTCAACGTCTCTCTTATCAATGATCTCCCTTTATTCATTGATCCGTTTCTTCTTTTTAATAGTGAAGATGAAAAAATACGGAAGATACATGATGAGATGATAAGTTATCTCAAATTCTTACAGATTCAATCTGAGGAACAAAGCTATCCATCACGAGGAATGCTGAATTCTTGGTATACTTTTCCTGAAGTAAAACAAACTTGGCTTGGATTTAGTTTGGAGGGAAATTCTGGGCGAGGACTAGGAGCAGATTTTGCGAAAGGATTGCATGGCGGACTGAGTTCTATATTTAAATCTTTTGGGAAAGAAACGATTACAAAAGCTACTCATATGGAGAAGCTTTGCTTAATTAGCCCAAATGTGGGACGGGATAAGATTAGTGATTTCACTACAGCATTTGCAAAAAAGTATTTATTAGAGTACACAGAAAAATTTGCTCGTGCTTATGTTTCCCCATCGCTTTGTGGTGAATTCGCTGTACCAAAAGTAACTTTTGATTACACTACAAAAAGATGGATGCCTGAAACCCATTTCTTACCGTGCTTTAATAACGATTATGTGCTCCTTACTCCGAAATGCATCTTAACAAGAGATGATACATTTATTAACCGTACGGATATGCTTCATAATTTGCAAACAATAGCTCCATCGGTAGATGATGATACTTTGAGGTTTGAGCTGAACAACTATTTATCCGGACTTTTTACACGAGGAAACAAGAAGCCATCAAAAGAGGAAAAAGACCGCGCTGCTGAAATATTGATTCGCACACACCCTGAGTTAATAGATTATTACGTAAAATATAAAGAGGATCATGAGGAGGAAGCAACATCCGTTAGTAGAGAACAAGTTTCAGAAGTACAGTTATTGTTCCAAACCCAATTAGGTGAACTGGTTGATCTCCTAAAGGAAAAGACGAACTTTTATGGCTCTTTACCTGACGCTCACCAAGAAGCTATGGACCGAGTGCAGTACTTAAAGCATGTCATTGAAAATCAGGATGGTTACCGTTTCTTTTATGTCAAAGGAAAACAAATAAAGAGAGAATGCGATCTTCAACTATTGTATAGATTGGTTTGGTTCGGTTCTCCAATGGATGTAAATAGAGAAGTTAATAACGGTCGTGGCCCTGTTGATTATAAAGTTTCATATGGCAAAGGGAACTCCACATTAGTTGAGTTCAAATTAGCTTCAAATAGCAAACTTAAACAGAATCTTGAAAAACAAGTGGAAGTATATAAGGCGGCAGCAGAGACCGATCGAGCTATTAAAGTAATCATGTATTTCACGAACGCTGAGTATGAGAAAGTTGTAAAAGTTTTAAACGAGATCGGCCTTGCGGGATGCTCAGATATAGTGCTTATTGATGCTAGAAGTGACAACAAACCGTCAGCCTCAAATGCAAAAATTTATAGGTGAAAAATGGTTCAACATATATCATATTTATAATAGGTCGTTTTATTGGTTACAAAGCTGGGTACAAACGTGGACGGCGCTTTTCCTCCTTGAAGTTTCAACGTTTGTACTCTTCTGACTTCTTCGAGTCCCATGTCCTACGCCAGAAAGAGCAGCTTTTCGGAGTTGCTCTTTTTTCGTGCAATTCCAAGGGAGGCTTATAGGACAAAAAACGTGTTTAGAATACATGTTAACGATTGAAATTTCAACATGTATGGGCGTTATATCTTTCTGAGAATGAATTATCGGGAGGATATCTAAATAAGAGCGTTAATTGCCCATATTGTGGAGCCAAATGCATCAGACATGGAAAGAATAGTTCAGGTACGCAAAGATGGTTTTGCCCTGAATGCAAGTCATCATTTACACCCAGGATCGATAACTCTTCAAAACAGTTAAATATGTTTCTGAAGTGGTTGTTTGGACGAAGCACTCAAGGGAATATGCCAGGTGGGGGGGCAGAATATTTCGCAGAAATACGGCAAAGTTCTGGAACCTGTGCAGATATGAGCACTCCGGTGCCTGGAAGGCATTGATGTCCAGAATAGCGGAACCTGTAATGGTGGTGTCTGACGGAGGCTCTGGTTTTAATAAGGCACTTCGTAAAACGTGGCCTCATGGGAAACACCAAAGGCGTCTGTTTCAAGTGTTTTCACAGATAAAACGATATACGACAACGCGTCCTAAAATACTTGCAGGGATTGAGTTATACGCACTAACCAGAGCCGCTTTCTGCGTCTGAAATATTGAAAGTTATGCCTACAGACAAGAGTATTTCAGATATCTACGAATTTAGTTGCAGTTATAATTCACGTTACCTCCATGGATCAGTTGTGTATATTTGTTATTATAATGGCATTACTGAATAGATTAGGCCTTTTCCGGCCGGACCCAGTCGCGGGTTAAGTGCGATAGGATATGCGTGATCATAGGCACGCTGTTCTATCGCTTTTTTGTTAAGGAGGTTTGAGATGATTAAATACATTATTACCAAGGAAATCGAAGTAGAGGAATCTGAGTTTGATTGTGAACAGATAGGCGTTTTTGACACAGAAGAAGAAGCAATTCATATGGCTGACATTATTCATGCCGAAATGACCGATTTTGAGAGGTACTATTACGAGATTATTGTATGGAAGGCTATCGGGAATTCAATCGATACAGATGATTGGGAAACTTTCACAGAATGCTATTCAGTTGCCGTATATGCTGCCGAGGTTGATGAAACCGGTGAAGAACAGTTTGTTAATTGCGATAACAATGAACTGACTGATCCGGAAACAACGATCCAGTATTGCCTGTCACCAATGCGGGACCGCTTTAGGCTTTGGGTTGGAGAAGACCTGAGCAGGTATGTGGCTGGAGAATTTAGTGGGAAGTATCCGGATTTGGCATTTGCTCTTGAAGACTGGTACAAGCAATACGGACAATTCGTCGAACGTGATTGGAAGGAGTGTTTTCCTGAGAGAAATAGAGAGATGTATCTTGAACATATAACCCTTCAGGGCTACTCCGAAGAAGAGGCTTTGAGCATTCTTAGTTATCTGCCTCAGACAGTTACTGATGAAATATCTGTCAATACATCAAAAATGATTGAACTGTGGAAAGCGAAAGCACCTATAGTAGAACCTTACAGAACTCCATTATGGAAGAAAATGATACTGCAGGGAACAAAAGACTTATTCTCAAAATGAGTATAATCGTACAGTGGTTTAACAAAGCGTCAGAATTCAAGCTATCCAGAACTTTTTATCTTGTGTATCCCCAAATAAGTGCGACAGTGTCGCACCAATTCGTGATATGACCTCCAGTTTTGAAAACACTGAAATATCAAAAAAACTCGTCAGTTTCTGACGAGATAGATTGCTTAATTTTGAATATGATGGACTTCGAATCTATAGAATCAGTGCAGATAATCAGAAATAAAATGCACTGATGATGACATAATAGAGGATGATATTGACAAAATTTAACTTGTAACATAAAATGCGTTACAAGTTAAATTCTTGCGAAAGAGGAATCCTTATGTTCGAGTATATAGAAAAAGTCCTTCACAGTAATATAGAATGCAGTGATTATGAAAAAAGCGAAGGTCTTCCGTTGTATATTGCAGGCGCTTTTGATTTATTTAATCTGAGAATAGGAAATAATAAAATGCTGATTGCAGTCCCGCATGCTGATATTAATCTGGCGACATTGCGAAAACAGCAGCGAAGGATAGAAGCGCTGACCGGAATGCATTGTGTACTATATCTGAACAACCTGACATATTACGCAAGGGACAAAATGATAGAAGAAGGAATTCCTTTCGTCTGGGAGAACAGGCAGTTATATATTCCATTTCTTGGAATGGTTCTTTCAAGTGCTTCAAGATCCGAACTGCCATACTGTGCAAAAATATCATTTCTGACGCAGAAACTATTATTTACCGCAATTTATCAGCAATGGGATAAAGTAAATGTAACAACAGCTGCTGAAAAACTTGGTGTCAGCAAAATGTCAGTGAGCCGATGCTTTGATGAAATAGAAGCCTTTGGCATACAGCAGCTTGAAGTAAAAGGAAGGACAAGACTTTTGTCATGCGGCGACAAAAAGGTTTTCTGGGAAGAAATACAACCGATTCTGGTGGATCCGGTAATTAATAGCTATGCACTCAGACAGGATCTTAAAGGTGAACATGCTCTTAGTGGTATATCAGCACTGTCTCGTTATTCAATGCTGGCAGATGATCCTTTTCCTACCTATGGATTTACAAAAAAAGATATTGGAAGTATAAACATTAGCAGGTCCGCGCTTGTCCCTCCGGGAGAGATTCCGGGATGCATCGTACAAAAGGTCGGCTATTGGATAGAATTCGGAGACGGAACTAAGATGGATCCGCTCTCGGCTGCTCTGAGCATAAGTGAGGAAGACAAGAGGGATCCAAGAGTAGAAAAGGCAATAGAAGAAATGCTGGAGAAATATGTATGGTAAAAGGCATCGAGACATTCAAAACTTACTTTATTGAAATCATCCATAGACGACTGTTGAAATATACAGTCGTTTTTTCATATCCTTCGCGAGATAGATTCATACCATGTTTTATACTTAGCTTTTTCAGACGCGAGACAGATACAGTAGAAGTCCATGCTTGCTTCTTCATCCGAGAACGGGACTACGGATCTTCCGATCCGGCTGCCCAGCACGCGCAGCGTTATATCTGTGGCAAAGCTGGCAAGTGTAGAGCTCGCGACTACCTGTCTGAGTGAGTCAGTGCCTTCCTGAAGCAGAAACTGCGAGGATGGCATTTTGCATCTTACAAGATCTCCCCATATACCTACTTCAGAAACCATCAGAAAACTCTCACCGTCCATGTCGCTGAAGGATATGGATGTTTCATGTGCCAGTCTGTGGTCATACGGAAGGGAAGCGCAAAGCTGCTCTGAAGAGCATTTCATGCAGAAGCACTCTTTGGCGGCGCCGTCAGGTGTTGTGCAGGTCTCGACCGGGTGATCAAGTATGATCATCTGGTATGTCCCGCCTGCCAGACCTCTGGTAAGGCTGTCAATATCTGCAACCTCAGTAGAAACAGTCATATGTGCAAAAGTGCTGGACAGAAGAGGCATCAGCTCCATCAGCGGTCCCGGTGCGCATGAGCCCACAGTCACGGTGCGCGACCGTCTGTCCAGAGCTCTGACCTGCGACAGCATATCCCCTTGCCTTGACAGAATTTCTTCAGCATACTGGGCTGCCAGCATACCGTTCTCGTTTAGATATAATCTCTTTTTCTCACGTATGAAAAGAGAAACACCGAATTCATCCTCAAGCTTGCCCATTGAACGAGTAAGAGTAGGCTGAGTGAGATGGAGAGCCTTCGCTGCTTCTGAGAGAGTTCGGTGCCTTTTGAATGCTACGAGATGCTCAAGCAGATAGGTTTCAATCATGTTTATCCTCCATGTGATGCGCCTTTTGCATATGTTTAGTATAAACTAAATAAATATACGCGACAAGTATGTTTTTATACGAATGTTTGATTTTACAATCCAGTAAATGCGGGATATTATTAGGCCAACAAAGATACTTAATACTTATAAAACGTGAAAGAGAGATTTATAAGATGAAAACACTTATCGCATATTTCAGCTGGAGCGGAAACACAGAGAAGATAGCCAGAAACATTGCTGCGAAGACTGGCGGAGATCTGTTCCGTATCGAGCGGCAGATCCCTTACAGCAAAAATTATAACGAGTGCGCATATCATGAGGCCAAGGATGAGATAGACGGAAAGATCCGTCCCGAGATAAAGAGACCTTTGCCGAACATATGCAATTACGACAGTATAATCCTGGCGTTCCCGATCTGGTGCTACACATCGCCGATGGCCGTTTGGTCATTCCTCGAGGCGTATCCTGACTGGAAGGGAAAGACGATATACATCTTCCCTAACTCATACACTGATGATTCGCAGTATTTTACAACATCGATGGAAGATGCCAAGAACTCGGCAAGGAATGCGGATATCCAGCCGGGACTTTTCAACAAAGAGATAAAAAAGCTTGACGCATGGCTTACAGAAAAAGGGTTTTAGATAAAGGAGGCACAAAATGGAATATTTCAAGATGAACAACGGAGTCGAGATGCCAATGGCAGGTATCGGTGTTTTCATGATGTCACCACAGGAGGCTGAGGATTCGGTCGCCAGCGCGCTTGAGAGCGGGGTAAGAATGATCGACACAGCTAACGGTTACATGAATGAAAGCGGCACAGGCCGTGGGATCAGGAAGAGCGGTGTGGCAAGAGAAGACATATTTCTTGTTACCAAGCTTTGGCCGACTGTATATGAGAAGGAGACAGCGATCGATGAGACTCTCGCAAGACTCGGTACTGACTACATCGATCTTCTCTTCCTCCATCAGCCTACAGACAACTGGCGCGAAGGATATAAGAACATCGAAAAGGCATACAAGGAAGGCAAAGTAAAGGCAATCGGTCTTTCCAACTTCCCTGAGGACCTTCTGCAGGAAGCAATCGACACAATGGAGATCAAGCCTCAGATGGTGCAGGTTGAGGCACACCCATATTTCCCGCAGACTGAGCTTAAAAAGATGCTTGCCGAGACCGGCATGGGGCTCATGGCATGGTATCCGCTGGGACACGGCGACAAGACTCTGATGGCACAGCCGGTATTCACAGAGCTGGCAGAGAAGTATGGCAAATCCAATGCTCAGATCATCCTCAGATGGCACATCCAGAGCGGCGATGTTATCTTCCCGGGATCAAAGAATCCTGCACACATCAGAGACAACTTCGATATTTTCGATTTCAAGCTCACTGATGAAGACATGGCGAAGATCGCAGAAGTAGACAACGGTAGACGCTACTATGAGGCCAGCCCGGAACTCATTGCCCAGTATGCGAAGATGGAGCTCCAGCCGGATCTCTAAACAGAAGGAAACATAGGGGAGACAGGAGACGGGTCTCTGTCTCCCTTAAAGCATAGGAATGAAAGGACAAAGATATGAATACATTTACATACAGTTATCCTGTTAAGGTGTATTTCGGCGAGAGGGCTGCTGATGCCAATCTCGCCGGAGAGCTCGCAAAGGTCGGTATCAATGTTATGCTGGCGTACGGCGGAGGTTCCATCAAGCGCAACGGAATATATGATGAGCTGATGACCATCCTCAAGGACGCAGGTAAAAATGTTGTCGAGTTTACGGGAATCATGTCAAATCCGACTTATGACAGGTGCAGGAAGGCTCCCGTATCGCGAAGGAGAACATTGTTGACTTCATTCTTGCTGTAGGAGGCGGATCGGTAATCGACTGCTGCAAGGTTGTATCTGCACAGACAAAGCTTGATGAGGATATCTGGAAATTTGAATACGTCAAGGGCGGAAAGCCATCTGAGTTCATCCCGATGGGCGCTGTTGTGACGGCTTTCGGAACAGGCGCAGAGATGAACAACGGGGCTGTCATCACCAACACAGAAAAGATGATGAAGTCACCTGTATGGGGAGCGTTCTATGATTTTGCAATTCTTGATCCGGCATACACGATGTCTATGCCTCTCAGGCAGGTAATATCCGGAGCCTTCGACTCACTCTCTCACAGCATGGAGACATACATGGGATATCCAAGGGACATCAACCTGACAGATGAGATAAATGAAGCGACTCAGAGGAACATAATCCGCAATATACGCGCGACACTCAAGGATCCGGACAATATTCAGGCCAGAAGCGAGCTTGTATGGGCTGCTGCCATGGCTGAGAACGGCATTCTCAAGATCGGCAAAGTAACTGACTTCCAGTGCCATATGCTCGAGCACCAGCTAGGTGCATATACTGACTGCAATCACGGACAGGGCCTCGCCGTACTGCATCCGGTACTGTACCGCCATATGATGCCTGAGGCAAATAAGCAGTTCGCGCGCATGGCGACTGAAGTGTGGTGCATAGACCCTGCAGGGAAGAGTGAAGAAGAGCTCGCAGCAGCATTTGTTGACGCACTTGAAGCATTCATCAGGGAGATAGGACCTCCGTCGAGCTTTGCTGAGATGGGGATCACAGACGCAGATTTCAAGGCTATTGCGGACACTACCGAACTTACAGGCGGATGCGCAAAAAAATTCTCCAGGGAAGAACTGCTTGAGGTTCTTGAGGAGTGCAAATAGGTGCGGGCTGCAGGGGAGACAGGTAATACTCCTGTCTCCTCATAATGTGCTAAGGGGGAAGGCAGCATGCGGAAGATCATCAAGATCATCATATCTATAATAGTGTTCCTGCTGGCATGCTGCTTTTGCCCATGTTCAGGAAGAAACACTGCACAGTATGCGGAGCGCACAGGAGGTGCTGAATCAGAATTTCCTGACATTGAAAGCGAAGAAGAGAAAGAAATGGCTTCTCCTGATGGGAAAGAGACAAAATTGAAAGAATATTACACAAGAAAAAGCAGAATACAGGATGTGGCAGGTGACACGGTTTTCGTATACGCCAATTGAATATGCCAGAGATGGAAAAGCAGAATCGGTTTATTTTTACTGTACTCTGCGTGATGATCTGGATTATCATCTTGAAGTGAAGACGGGAATCGTCCCTGTTCACATAGATGATGACACTTTCAGCCTCTCTGCAATTTTAATGGACGAAGACTTCTATAAATTCATGATGACAGGCCGTAGAACCGTGGATAGAATCAGTATTTTGACCGCTGATCACATCATTCAATTCAAGATTTGTGCATGGTTGAATCTAACAAAGAAAAAATCCTTAGGAGAACATGTAAATAGCAAAGATTTAAAGAAACAAAAGTATGATGTGTTCCGACTTTGGGCTCCTGGTCTTTTATTTTGATTTACGCCAGATTGAACAGTTTTTCAAAGTTGCTTTTCCCTTACGTAATTCAAATTAATTCAGTAGTTGCAAGGAGTTGCTGGTTTAAGGACTCCCGAACCTACAGGGCCTTCGGCCTTTTGACGCCATATGAATACTTTGGTAAGATAGAAAGAAATTTTTCAACTTAAATCACAGATGAACGAAGGGTGGGACAAACCTTCATCTCAGAGAATTGAGATGACAGACATTTGTTCAAGAAGGGGAGAATACTATGGAGTCTTTTGAATACACATGTAAGGCGACACTTGGATTGCACGCCAGACCATCAGCTATACTTGCTACAGAATGCACTAAGCTGAAGAGCACCGTTACTATTGCTGCAAACGGTAAAGTGGCTCAGGGAAATGACGTTCTTGCACTGGTTGCTCTCCGTGCAGGACTGGGGGACAAGCTGGTAATTTCAGCAGAGGGACCTACTGAGGAGCAGGATATTGCGCGCCTTAAAGAGGTTTTTTCGGACATTATCCCGATTGACAAAAACCTTGATGTTCTGAAAGTAGCTTTCTACGGTACAAAAGAATATGATCGCATATATTTTGATGAGCTGGCAAAGGATATTGGAGAGGGTGCATATAATGTGGACATCACCTACTTCTCAAGCCGCCTTACCTCTGAAACAGCACATCTTTCACAGGGATTTGATGCTGTGTGCATATTTGTTAATGATGAAGCACCGGCAGAAGTGGTTGAGGCTCTTAAGGAAAATGGTGTCAGGCTCATATTGCTGCGCTGCGCAGGTTTCAACAATGTAGATCTTGAGGCGGCAAAGGCTTGCGGCATGACGATCCTCCGTGTTCCTGCATATTCCCCATCTGCGGTTGCAGAACACGCTATGGCTATTCTGCAGGCAGCCAATCGCCGCCTGTATAAGGCCTATAACAAGGTGAAAGACAATAACTTTTCCTTGAACGGGCTCCTTGGAACAGACCTTCACAATAAAACTGCAGGAATAATAACAACGGGAAAAATCGGAAGATGCATGGCCCATATATGTAAGGGCTATGGTATGAACGTCATCGCATGGGATGCTTATCCTGATAAGAGCCTGGAGGACAGTGGCCTCTTAACATATGTAAGTAAGGAAGAGCTGTTCAGAAAGTCCGATCTGATTTCAATTCATGGCCCTCTTGTGATGGGTGAAGGCGGTACATATCACCTGATCGACAAGGAAGCCATAAGCATGATGAAAGACGGGGTTATGATGGTGAATACTGCACGGGGCGGGTTCATAGATCTTGATGCACTTATTGAAGCGCTACGTGCAAATAAGTTCCATGCAGTGGCCCTTGATGTGTACGAAGGTGAGGAGCAGAACGTATACACGGATCACTCAGACGATATACTCCAGAATGATATTACTGCAAGGCTCATGTCCTTCCCTCAGGTCATGATTACCTCTCATCAGGCATTCTTTACTCGGGAAGCCCTTCAGGCCATTGCTGCTGAAACAATGGAGAACGCCAGGAACTTCCTTCAGGGATATCCTTACGGAGATGCGCAGGTCCTTTAGGCGCTGATATAACCCATAAATCGGGCCACATTCCGAAAACTTACATGGTCTTCCATGGTACAGGTTACGGAATGTGGCCCTTTTGGTCTGGCATCAATGATTTCACTTACCTGTTATTCATGATGCCCGTGGCAGCCATGCTGGTGATCTCCGTGGCAGCCATGGTCTCCATGTCCGTGATGATCACAGGTGGCTCCGTTCTGAACGGTGATTTTTCCGTCTATTAAATTCTGAACGGCAGCGTCCACATCCCCTGAGACTCCCGAATAAACCGTTATTCCTGCTTCATCCAGGGCATTTTTTGCACCCTGCCCAAGGCCTCCGCAAATCAAAGCTTCTACGCCGGCGGATTTCAGGAAGCCTGCAAGAGCACCGTGGCCGTTTCCATTTGTGTCAATTACCTGTTCCTGATTTATCTTTCCTTCCTCAATGTCAAAGAGCTTAAACTGCTCTGTGCGTCCGAAGTGCTGAAAAACCTCTCCGTTGTCAAATGTAACCGCTACTCTCATTTCTTTTTCTCCTTTTGGTTTAATTTCTCCAATAAAGTGATTAGATAGTTTATAACTTCCGCCCTCTATACGAAGGGTTTTGCCGTCAACAAGACACTGGGCTAATTTCTTTCGTGCACTTTCATAAATAGCCGTAATAGTGGTCCGGGCAACGCCCATTTTCTCGGCACATTCCTCCTGTTTCAGCCCTTCCTTGTCCAGCAGGCGGATAGTTTCATACTCGTCAAGGCTCATGATTACAGTATCCCTTGATGGATCGTCCAGGGCAGCAAAACTCCAGTGATCCGGGTATGAGTCTATGAATCTGCATCTGTGAGGTCGTGGCATGAAAACTCCTTTCTGACATATGTCGATATTATGGTACTGCTGTTATTGTCATATGTCAATAATAAACGGTGCCCATAATACATTTCACTCAGTTAGCTGCAAGTGAAAACCCCGGAGCAATTCCAGTTTGCTCCGGGGTTTTCGTGATGAAAAATTAATTAGATAAAGGTATTTTATCTTAAGGAGATACTTTAATTATGAAATATGCTTGGAAAGCACCTTAGAAATCTACTTCGGTATCGTAGTAGCAGGACTTCAGCAGTTTTTCCATTTCTTCCTGGGAAGGCTGTCTTGGGTTTGAGCCGGTGCATGCATCCTTGAGAGCGTTTGCTGCTATTTCAGGCAGTCTTTCCAGGAACACATCTTCCGGTACAAATCCCTGTGCTGCAGGGTAGCTGTCAGCACCGTAGAATTTTATTCCGTGAGGAATGTTCAGCTTGTCGTTCATTCCTCTCAGGTATGCAATGAGATTTGCTGTTTTTTCATCGTCGGAATCTCCGCCCAGACCCATATAGTCTGCAATTACGCCATATCTCTTCTTTGCGGTTTCATCTTTTGCATTAAAAGCTATAACCTTAGGGAGATACATAGCGTTTGCTGCTCCATGAATTATGTGTGCGCCGTAATCAGCAAAAGCTGCACCAGTCTTATGAGCCATTGAGTGGACGATTCCCAGAAGCCCAGATGAGAAGGCTATTCTTGCAAGGCACTGTGCTGTGTGCATGTTATCTCTTGCGGTCATGTCTCCATTGTAAGAATCAACAAGATCTCTCTGGATCATCTCAATTGCGTGAATTGCATTGGCATCGGTAAAATCGCTGTGTGCTGTGGATACATATGCCTCTATTGAATGAGTGAGAGCGTCCATTCCTGTATGAGCCACCAGCTTCTGAGGCATTGTTTCTGCCAGTTCAGGGTCTACGATGGCTACATCAGGGGTGATCTCAAAGTCTGCAATAGGGTATTTGATGCCTTTATTGTAGTCGGTGATAATGGAAAAAGCGGTTACTTCTGTTGCAGTTCCCGATGTAGAAGATACTGCGCAGAACTTTGCCTTGGTTCTCAGTTTCGGAAGACCGAATACCTTGCACATGTCTTCAAAAGTTGTTTCAGGATATTCGTACTTAATCCACATTGCCTTTGCAGCATCTATTGGGGATCCTCCGCCGATGGCCACTATCCAGTCAGGCTGGAACTCTGACATGAATGCAGCTCCCTTCATTACAGTCTCAACAGATGGATCCGGCTCGATGCCTTCGAAAAGCTTTACCTCCATTCCGGCTTCTTCCAGATATTTCTCTGCTCTGTCAAGGAAACCGAACCTTTTCATTGAACCGCCGCCAACGCAGATGACAGCTCTTTTTCCTTCAAATGTCTTCAGTGCTTCCAGTGCGCCCTTACCGTGATAAATGTCTCTAGGGTTTGTAAATCTCTGCATAACTGCGCCTCCTGAATAAATCTATCTAAATGATATAAGTTGCTTCTTTTACTTAAATGGTTGACAAATTGTTATCAATCACTGTGGGTATTCTAGCAAGATGTTATAAATAGGTCAACCTATTTTTAACAATTGAAATGCACTTTGTTGAGAACAACAGGAAATTAGATAAGGTAACAGGATATGAAAGGGAAGGCTTTTAAACAATAAAAAAACTGTTGCACATTGAAATGCAACAGTTTACAATCTGGTACCGCATACGGGAATCGAACCCATGATTCAGCCGTGAGAGGGCTGCGTCTTAACCTCTTGACCAATGCGGCACATTCACTATTTATTTGTTCGTCAGAAGACAATAGCTATTATACATACGAACCAGGGCTGATGCAAGAACTTTTTTTATAAATTTGAAAAAATTTTCAGAATTGACATATTCAGAGGAGCTTTTACTATTAGAATATATATCAAAGTATATTTCGCAGTATAGTATATGCGGTTTTGAAAAAGATTTACGATTAAATGAGGGAGGCCAGAATGGAAAAACTGGAATTTGTGGACAGAAGAGGCACTAATTCGGCAAAATGGGACGGCCTGGAGAAGATGTTCGGGAGAACAGATCTTCACTCTATGTGGGTTGCTGATATGGATTTCAAAGCACCACTTGCAGTGAGAAAGGCCCTTTCAGAATATGCAGAAAGGGGAGCCTTCGGATATATGGCATCTCCAGACAGTTTTTACAGGGCTGCTATGGACTGGGAGATGAGGAACCATGACTACAGAATTGAAAGGGAGTGGATAAGGTTTTCCCCGGGGGTAGTCACTGCATTTCACATTGCCGTAAAAATTTTTACTGAAGGGGGAGACACCGTAATGGTTAACACACCGGTGTATTATCCCTTCTTCAAGGCTGTGGAGAGCAATGGCAGAAAACTGGTGAAGAGCCCGCTGAAATACTCAGATGGAAAATACTCAATAGATTTTGAGAAGTTTTCCCGGGATATTGAAGAGAATAATGTAAAACTTTACATTCTCTGTTCTCCTCACAATCCAGTGGGACGGGTGTGGACTGCTGAAGAGCTGAGGAGAGTCCTGGATATCTGCAGAGAACACGGAG
This sequence comes from Allobaileyella intestinalis, assembly GCF_009695865.1. Lineage (GTDB taxonomy): Bacteria > Bacillota > Clostridia > Peptostreptococcales > Anaerovoracaceae > Allobaileyella > Allobaileyella intestinalis. The sequence continues at coordinate 20,479 of NZ_VUNB01000005.1, forward strand.
TTATGGTAGTTTCAGATGAAATCCATCACGATCTTATAGCCCCTGGGGTTAAATTCGTTCCTGCCCTGCAGTGCGGAAAGCCGGGAGAATATGATCAGATGGTAATCGCCCTTACAGCACCTTCCAAGACATTCAACCTGGCTGCCGGACAGAATTCACTGGTGATAATTCCTGATGAAGAGCTGCGCAGCAAGTGGGATGCCTTTGCAGGCAGCATAAGCATGACCAGCGGCAATCCTATGGGATATATTGCAGGAGAAGCGGCATATAACGAAGGAGAGAGCTGGTACAATCAGCTGATCCATCAGATATATGAGGTGAACTTCCCTCTGCTCAACAACATCCTTGAACAGGAACTGCCAGGGGTTACAGTAACGGATCTCCAGGGAACTTATTTGTCCTGGATAGATCTCAGCAAGGTTATGGATCCTTCTGAGGTTGAAAATGCTGTTCTTGAAAAAGGAAAACTGGCCGTTGATTTCGGCCACTGGTTCGGGGGAGAGTCATTCAGCGGTTTTGTAAGAATGAATCTTGCTGCACCGGAAGAATATGTGGAAAAAGGTGCCAGAGCTCTGGTGTCTGCAGTCAAATAACCTTTTTTGACAATAAAAAGAATAATTTATACAGAAATACATTAATGTATACAAAATTGGTCTCAAATCCAGGCCGATTTATGGTAAAATCAATTTTGCTGAGACTACCAACCTGGAAGGGTCAGATAAAGCCTTCCAGCGGAGGTAGTACTGCAAATTGATATAAATGTTCGTTTGGTTCCTGCTCTTGACAAACATTAATTTCTTCTTTGGATTATTGGGAACTGTATGATATGAACGTTATATGAATCTGATAATTAAAGGAGTAAACAAATAAAATGCTTATTAACAGAGAAACAGATTATGCATTCCGTCTGGTGAGAAACCTGTCTCCCGACAAGCCCAAGAGCATAAGCGCTATCGTTGACATTGAACATATAACTTCTCCAATTGCATATAAAGTAGCAAGAAAGCTGGAGAAGGGAGGCCTTCTTAAGAGCGTCCGGGGCAACGCAGGCGGGTACATGCTTACAAGAGGCCTGGACCAGATTACACTTTACGATGTTTTCGTAATTATGGAGAATGACCCATATGTCAATCTGTGCATGAAGGAAGGTCATGTGTGCCCTAACAACGTAGCCGGCAACCAGTGCAAGATTCACTACGAGCTGAGACGTATCCAGGAAGTTTTGAAAAAAGAGATGAGCACTCCGTTGTCAGAAATCCTGGACTAGGGGGAATTATTTAGAGAGTTTCATTCTCACAAGACAGGCTGACGGAAGTTGCCTGTATGGACAAGTAAATTTAATACAATATATGCAGGTTGCTGCACGCAGATATGCGGCAACCTTTTTTTGTTGTCTTCTTATATCAACTAATACAGAATCATGTCCGTTTATAATATAATGTTCATAAATGAAGACAAGAAAATCAGGAGGCGGGTATGGCATACATTGAAGCAAAACATCTATCTAAAACCTACGATTCCGGTGGAGTGCGGTGTGAAGCCCTGAAAGACGGGAATTTTTCCATTGAAGAAGGCTCTCTCTCAGTAATACTTGGCCCCTCGGGAGCAGGTAAGACCACTCTCCTGAACCTTCTTGGGGGAATGGACTGGATTACGGGAGGGTCCCTGACCGTCGACGGATGCAGCCTGGAGAAGCTTTCATCCAGACAGCTCACCGCCTACCGCAGGACGGACGTAGGCTTTATTTTCCAGTTCTACAACCTTATGCCAAACCTGACCGCCCGGGAGAATATTGAACTGGCAACTGAAATCTGCAGTGACGCCATGGACTGTGACGAAGCACTGGAGCTGGTGGGCCTTAGTGACAAGAAAAACAACTTTCCGGGACAGCTTTCGGGAGGCCAGCAGCAGAGAGTAGCCATAGCCAGAGCTGTTGCAAAAAATCCCAAGATCCTTTTGTGCGATGAGCCTACAGGAGCTCTTGACGTTGAAACAGGTAAAATTATCCTTAAACTCCTGGCAGACCTGGCCGAAAAGCGGGGTAAGACCGTAATTATTGTGACCCACAACGGAGCAATCCGCCACATGGCCCACCACATTCTTCGAATCAGAAACGGTCAGATCATTGAAGATGTCTGCAATAATCAGGTTCTGCCTGTAGACAGCATAGTCTGGTAAGAAAGGAGGAAACTTTAAGTAACCAAAATCATTGTCAATAGTGATTAAATGTGTTAAAATATGCTCATGGAGGATATTATTATGAACACATCTAATATCACTAATTACAAACCAAAAGATTTTGCTGAATTATTGGGTGTCTCAGTCAAAACGTTACAACGTTGGGATAGAGAGGGGATTCTGAAAGCAAGTCGAACTCCGACTAATAGGCGTTATTATACTTATGATCAATATCTTCAGTTCAAGGGCATAAATACTGAAAACGATAATCGTCAGATTGTTATTTATGCCAGAGTATCTACAAGAAACCAAAAAGATGATTTACAAAACCAAGTAACTTTTTTACGTCAGTTCTGCAATGCTAAAGGTATCATTGTAGATCAATGTATTGAGGATTATGGAAGCGGACTTAACTACAATCGAAAAAGGTGGAATCAATTATTAGATGAAGTAATGGAACAAAAAATCAAAACTATCATAGTTACACATAAAGATAGATTTGTCAGATTTGGTTATGATTGGTTTGAAAAATTCTGTATGAAGTTTAATACAGCCATAGTGATAGTGAATAATGAAGAACTATCACCGCAGAAAGAACTTGTACAGGATATTGTGTCTATACTGCATGTTTTTTCTTGTAGATTGTACGGTCTTCGTAAGTATAAAAAACAAATAGAAGGGGATGCAGAAATTGCTAAAGAGCTTCAAGACGGAAATAAATCCGACAGTCGAGCAAAAAATCAAAATTAACAAGACTATCGGTACTTGTAGGTACGTCTATAACTTTTATCTCAGTCACAACAAAACTTTACACGATAACGGTGAAAAGTTTATGAGTGGTAAAAGTTTCAGTGTTTGGCTGAACAATGAGTACCTTCCCCAAAATCCAGATAAATTATGGATCAAGGAAGTCAGTTCAAAATCTGTAAAACACTCAATTGAAAATGGTTGCGTTGCATTTACAAGATTTTTCAAACATCAGAGTGCTTTTCCAAAGTTTAAAAAGAAAGGCAAATCTGATGTGAAAATGTACTTCGTAAAGAATAATCCAAAGGATTGCCGATGCGAAAGACACAGAATTAATATTCCATCACTTGGCTGGGTCCGCATTAAAGAAAAAGGATATATCCCAACCACCAAAGACGGGTATGTAATTAAAAGCGGTCATGTCTCAATCAAGGCGGATAGATATTATGTGTCAGTACTTGTAGAAATTGTTGATAAAAAGATCCTCAATAATTCTAATGAAGGAATTGGTATCGATCTTGGATTAAAGGATTTTGCCATTGTTTCCAATGGTAAAACTTATAAAAATATCAATAAGTCAGCAAGAATTAAAAAATTAGAAAAGAAACTTCGCAGAGAACAAAGATGTCTCTCACGCAAGTATGAAAATTTAAAGAAAGGAGGACCCACTCAAAGAACGAATATACAAAAACAAAAGCTCAAGGTACAGAAACTCCATCATAAAATAGACAATATCCGTACTGACTATATTAACAAGACAATCGCTGAGATAGTAAAAACCAAGCCATCTTATATAACGATTGAGAATTTGAATGTATCAGGAATGATGAAGAACAGACATCTATCAAAAGCCGTTGCAGCACAAAAGTTCTATGAATTTAGAACTAAACTTAAAGCGAAGTGTGATGAAAATGGTATTGAATTAAGAGTCGTAGACAGATGGTATCCATCATCCAAAATATGTCATTGCTGTGGTGCTATCAAGAAAGATTTGAAGCTTTCAGATAGAATATACCGTTGTGATTGTGGCTATGTCGAGGATAGGGATTTTAATGCTGCTCTTAATCTAAGAGATGCTTGGACTTACGAAGTTGCACAATGAAAGCAAACGTAAGTATGTACTGCGGGCTATAGCAGGAATTTACGACTGTGGAGTGTACAAGAACTTGTGAGTAGCGCATTGTTTATAATCGCCAAAGCATACACATTGAAGCAGTAAGAAGTATCCGCAAGGACTTCAATTCTCGATGTGTTTGAGTATATTTAAACATATTTTGAGTGGCAGGCGGCAAATGTCTCCGTTAAATAAAGACATGTTTCGCATGATTGGCCGGAACGGATCGAGATTTCTGGCAATGATATGCATAATAGCAGTTGGAATCTGTTTTGTAACAGGAGTGGGTGGTATCACACCAAAGCTGGCCGGTTCTGTAAGCAGGTATTATCAGAGTCGCGCCATAGCCGATATTGATATAAAGGCAAAGAATCCGGGAGGGTTCTCAGAAGAAGAGCTGAAGACTATTAGAAACTGGAAGGATGTTTCTTCCGCTGAGGCCATGACACAGATAGATGACCCCTCAGGAAGGACCAGGGTGTATATTTATCCTTTTCATGGAAAAATAAATAAACTAAAAGTCGTAAAGGGGCGGCTGCCTCAGTCGGCAGATGAGGTGGTTGTAGAACAGCCGGGGAAGAAAATCAAGAAGAGAAAAACAGGAGATGTGATCATGGTGCCTCTTCCAGGACCTGCAGGCCCTGATGGAAGGGAAAACACCCAGTACAAAAAAGTCAAAGTAGTTGGCATAGTTTCCAGCCCCCTGTTTCTTTCTCTGGAAGGAGATGTGAATATCCGAAACGGCAAATACCTGGATACGGCTGTTTATTTTTCCGATGAACACAGTCCCCTGTCAACACCGGAAGGTGATTTTGCCCCAAAGACAGATGTGATGGTTAAACTGAGCCCAACAGATGAGTATTTTACAGACAGCTACATAGACAGGGCAGAAGCCATTGGCCGTAAACTGACCCACAAGCTGGAAAAGGTTTTTCCAGAAAAAGACTACGAATATCTGACTCTTGACCAGAACCCGGGGTACCGGGCGGTGAAGGAAATTTGCAATAAGATCGACGTAATTGCACAGGCATTTCCGGCGTTTTTCATCCTGGTTGTGGGGCTGGTTACCCTTACCAACATGTCGAGGATGGCAGAGGAGGAGAGGAAAAATATTGGATGTCTCACATCTCTGGGTTACTCGGGGAAGAGGATAACGGGGGAGTACCTGGCCTTTGCCCTTGGAGGAACTGTGGCAGGAGAAGCCCTGGGCCTGGTGTCTGGAGTTTTCATACTGCCGGATGTAATTTACAACGCTTTTAAGATGCTCATTTTCCTTCCGGCCGAGACTCCAGAACTTTATCCGGGACTGGGGATCATCTCCTCGGCATTGATGATTCTTGCGGTTTTTGTGGTGACTTCTATTGTGCTATACAAAACGGTATCTGAAGTGCCCGCAAGGCTTTTTCAGCCAAAATCCGCAAAACCTGGAAAGAAGATACTGCTGGAAAGGACAGGGCTTTTGTGGAGAAGCCTTTCATTCAAATATAAATCTGCATGGAGAAATATTTTCAGATTCAAAGGAAGGTTCTGGATGATTGTTCTTTCTGTGACCGGATCCACAATGCTGGTTGTGGCAGGACTTGGGCTCAGAGATGCTGCAATGGCCGAAAATCTTCCGGAGATGAAAACGATGAAGGCAATTTCTGTGGCCGTAATCATTTTCGCTTTGCTCCTGTCCATTCTTGTTTTGTATAATATAACAGCAATGAATATCGGGGAGCGGCGGAGAGAAATAGCAACTCTGGAGGTTCTGGGTTACCAGATGGAAGAGGTTTACGGATTTATCTACCGGGAAATCATGATCATGGCCACCATAGGCATTATTCTCGGAATACCTGCAGGAATGGCTTTTCTGAACAAGATTTTCGTGATGATGGACTTTTCGGGACTTTCAGATGTAAAAACAGCATCATATTTACTGGCTTTCGGAATTTCTGAGGCCTTTGCCTCTGTTGTGATGGTTCTCACCAGAGGGCAGATACGCAAGGTGGATATGAACGATTCCCTGAAGTCCGGCGAATGATGAACTGTACAGGGAAACCTGGCTATAACGACAAATATTTTTCCACAAATCAAACTGCAGCGAGGAGATCAATGAACGCACAGAGTATTATATCGGCAATTGAAACTGGAAGCTTCACCGGGAAGATCCGGGACTTGTACGGCAGCAGCCTTTCTGTTGAAAAGCAGAAAGAGCGGTACAGGAATGTCACCAGCGGCTTTGCCCGCCGCTTTGGAGACACCGGTGATATCCGGATATACAGCGCTCCGGGAAGAACTGAGATAGGAGGGAACCACACTGACCATCAGCACGGAAGGGTGCTGGCAGCTGCAGTAAACGCAGATATTATTTGTGCGGCTTCTCCTTGTGATGAAGAAAGGGTAACCGTAGTTTCCGAAGGCTTCGGGGAGTTTTCCCTGTCTCTGGCAGATCTGGAGCCAAGGGAAGAGAATTATGGAAAAACAGAAGCTCTTATTGCAGGAGTTTTCGGGGCAATGAAAAGCAGGGGATACAAGATCGGGGGATTTAAGGGATACATGTCCAGCCAGGTTCCGGGGGGTTCAGGCCTTTCTTCCTCTGCAGCCTTTGAGATATTAATTGGATATATTATTTCTGAAATGTTTAATAATTCCGCTGTTTCTGCTGTTGAACTGGCAGAGATGGGCCAGTTCAGCGAAAACGTGTTTTTCGGCAAGCCCTGCGGCCTGATGGATCAGATGGCCTGTGCTCAGGGGGGCCTGTGTCAGTTTGACTTCGCAGATCCATCCCATCCGGAAATTATCCCTGTCAATGTAGATCTGGGGGCCATCCCATATGACATTGCCATTACCGAAACTGGCGGATCCCATGAAGATCTTACCGATGAGTACGCTGCAGTGCCTCTGGAAATGAAGGGAGTAGCCCAGATGTTCGGAGAGGAATACCTGAAGAACGTGACCGGAGACATGCTCTTGGAGAAATGCGGAGAAATCAGGGAAAAACTGGGGGACAGGGCCTTCCTGAGAGCAGTGCATTTCGTAAATGAAACGAAAAGAGCAGCCGCTGAGGCGGCTGCCCTGGAAAAGGGAGATATGGATGGTTTCATGGAACTGTTCAGGCGTTCAGGCCACTCTTCCTGGGAACTGCTTCAGAACGTCAGCGTGTGCAGCGATCCTGTAAACCAGCCGGTGGCAGTGGCCATTGCAGTCAGCCGCCAGATACTGGGGGACGATGGTGGATATGCCAGAGTCCACGGCGGAGGATTCGCAGGCACCATCCAGGCCTTTGTCAGGAAGGAGCTGTCTGAGAAATACCGGGACAAAATGGACCAGATCTTCGGAGAGGGAACCTGCCATATCCTGGAAATCAGGAAATACGGAGGAATACGAGTTCTTTAAATCATTAAATTATAAAGGCTGAAGCCCTTATTCCCTTTCTTCTATCAGATACATTCTGGATTCGAAATCCTTGAATATTCTTATCTGATCTGACATTCCTGTTCCCGAAAAGGCCGGGGACAGTTTAACACCTCCGTTCATCAGCACATCTCCTTTACAGGTGATGTGCTCTTTTTCGCTGTCGATTTTCACAAAACGGGCTGCTGCCCTTTCTCCCAGGGATCCGGGACGCAGATGGACAGGAGCGGCGGTGTTTATCAGGCTTCCGAACTCCCTGATATCATACTTTAACTCAAGGTTTCTGAAGGTATATGTTTTGTGTGGATCCAGGCCTTTTGGGCACACCCTCAGATATTGATTGTTCGGAACAGCCAGCTTCTGGAACACCATGTGGACAGCTTTCTTCCTGTCTACTGAAACAACAGTCCACTGAGTGTAATTGGAAGGGCTGGCTGAAAGTGTTCCCCCTGTTCCGGCATATGGAATTCCAGTAATCTTATATGAGCCGGCAGGAGACTGGCCGCCCCGGTGGCGGTAAAAAGTTCCGCCGAAAAACACATCTCTCCATTTCTTGTAGAATGAAACCTGGCTGGCTACGGATTTCAATTCCTCACTGCTTAAATCTGCCAGGTTAAGCTCGTAGCCCAGGAGACCGAAAGCCGCTACGTTGAACCTGGACCAGAGAGAAGTCTGCCTCAATGTCTGGTGGTTTGGAGAGGCGGAAACGTGGGCGCTGAAACAGGACAGGGGATAGCCGTAGCTGTATCCCTGCTGAATCTCCGTGCGGCATAGGGAATCAGTATTGTCGCTTGCCCAGATTTGAGGGAAGTAACAGAGAATTCCCAGGTCTGAACGGTTTCCTCCTGCAGAGCATCCTTCAAAGAGAATTTCAGGAAACCTTTCAGTCAGTTCCTTTATTATCCTGTAAAGGCCAAGGACGTACCTGTGGAAAACTTCCCCTTGCTGTTCAGGGGGAAGGGCAGAAGAGTAAACATCAGTAAATGTCCTGTTCATGTCCCACTTGACATATTCTATTCTGGCAGAACTGAAAACACCGGTCATGGCTTTTATTATGTAATCCTGAACTTCCTTCCGTGTCAGATCCAGAATCCTCTGGTTCCGCCCTTCTGAATGAGGGTGACCAGGCAGCTGAATTGCCCAGTCGGGATGAGCTCTGTAAAGATCACTGTCCCTGCTTACCATTTCCGGCTCCACCCAGATTCCCAGGCTGAGGCCCAGATTGTGGATTTTGTCAGAAAGGCGGGAGAGGCCTCCTGGAAATTTCTTCTTGTTTACATACCAGTCTCCAAGAGATGATTTGTCGTCGTTCCTGTTTCCAAACCAGCCATCGTCCACAACAATCATTTCAATGCCTGCTTTAGAAGCTAAGCTTGCCTGCTTCATTATCTTTGCTTCGCTGATGTTGAAATAACTTGCTTCCCAGGTATTGAGAAGCACAGGCCTCGGCCGGTTTTGCCAGTATCCTCTTACGATATGGCAGCGGATAAACCTGGTCATGTTACGGCTCATTCCACCGGCTCCCCTGGAGGAACAGGTCATTACAGCCTCAGGAGTCTCAAAGGAGCTGCCTGGATCCAGCTGCCACAGAAAGTCTCTGGAATTAATTCCACTGAGAAATCTCAGTCTGCCGAAGCTGTTGGTTTCAAAGATTTCTGCGTGGTTTCCGCTGTATATCAGATTGAATCCATACACTGTGCCGTAATCCTCTGATGCATTCTCTGATGAAAGCATGACAAAAGGGTTGGCCCTGCTGGAGCTGGTTCCGGTAAATGAGCTGCTTACTATCTTTGCCGAAGGTACAGGTCTGAAATCATTTCTGTCCATTTCACTGGCCCAGCCGCCGGTGAAGGTGGTTATCTGGTAATCGTCATCTGGAAAATCTATCTGGATGGATGCCAGCTCCTCTATAGATACGGGGTTCTGGCTTTCGTTGCTGAGAACAGCTCTTCTTGTAATCACATCTTCTTCCGGAAAAACTGTCCAGATCAGATCAAGAGACAGGTGGTATTCCTTGTCTTTCATGGTGATTACAAGAGTTTCAATCTGACTGTTTCCTTCAGTTCCATCAGTTTCGTTATTTCCTGAAGATGGAATGGCCTGGGGAAGATTATCTGCAGGCAGAATCCCTTCTATTACATGATGTGATTCATACAGAAAATCAGATGTGATGGATCCGTCACTGTGGCGAACTTCAATGAATGGCTCTCTTATGTCACCCTTGCCGCCGCAGCTCATCTCCAGGCACAGATCTTCCATGGAATACTCCAGGTGTTCTTCATTGTAAGTGTTTGTGTTTCCCGGTGGAAAAACATGGCTTTCCCTGAGAGGGCTCAGGTCTTCTGGCTCATCTACTGTGATGCCGGCACCGTAGTACAGGTGTTCCAGGTGACCTGGTGACAGAATCTGAAAGGCATAGGTAGTATTTTCCGTATTCAGGACGAAGGCCTTATCTAAGATCTTAATCATTTCTCATTCCTTTGAAATTAAAACCCGGCAGAATTTTGTCTGCCGGGCATGTTTGTTAAGGGCAAACCAATTAGCGGCGGCTCTCCAGCTCTTTGTTGATGTCGTTTAACTTCTCGTCAGAGAGAAGGAATTTTTTCCTGAAAACAACAAAGGCAACACAAAGTCCGATAATAGGAAGCACTGTCATTGTAAGCCTCAGTCCGGCCAGTGAACCGGCACTTAGTGAGGAAGAGGCTGCGGCGGTGTTCTTGCTGATGTTGAACACCTGAAGACATATAGCTGCCAGCATTGCGGAAACGCCGGAAGCAAGTTTAACAACGAAGGTCTGCATGGAGAAGATGACGGATTCGTCTCTTCTGCCGTTTTTCAGCTCACCGTAATCTACTGTGTTAGCCAGGAAAATGGTTGTCAGCACCGTGAGCATTCCGAAGGCCAGGAAGATCAGGAAAGCAGGTGCCAGAAGAGGATAGAGGCTCGTTACGCCGGCCATCATCATTACCAGCAAAATTCCGTATCCGGTAACTGCCAGGATAATACTTGTGTAGAACACTTTAATAGTGCTCATGAATTTTCTGAACAGAGGGAAGAAGATCATCATGGAAATGATCTGAACCCCTCCGCCAAAGGTGTTGAACAGGGTGTAGCTGTTGCTCCAGCCCTCTCCTCCCATGTCGTATTTGAAGAAGTAAATAAGCAGATTTGATGTGACATAGAGGGAGCAGTTTATCAGGACGATGGCAACAACCACTGTCATGGCCTGGTCGTTTTGTATCAGGGCCCGGAACATCTGCCCGATGGAAGGAGATTCTACATCCACAGTTGATTTTTCCTTGATCTTCAGGCAGGTGATGGTGATAAACAGAATGAAAATTACAGCAATGATCAGTGCGAACATTTTGAATCCGGCTCTTTCATTGCCGTGGCCCAGTGCAAGGACGCACTTGATGGTGATGATGGTTATGAGGGCATCACCAAGACCTGCACAGGAGCGGGCCAGGGTAGACAGGTTTTCCCTTTCTTTTCCTGACTCTGTAAATGCAGGAATCATGGACCAGAAAGGAATATCCATCATGGTGTAAGTTACACCCCAGAGTATGTAGAAAACTGCGGCGTAGGCCACAAGTCCTTTTCCGTTCAGTTCAGGAGGTGCCGAGTACATGAGAAAAAGTACGAAGGCATTAGTTACAGTTCCGATCATAAGCCACGGGCGGAACCGGCCCCAGCGGGTTCTGGTTTTGGCAACAATAACTCCCATTACCGGGTCGTTAAAGGCATCGAAAATCCTTGCTGCCATAAGTATGATACCCATAGCTATGGCAGAAACCCCCAGGATATCCTGGTAATAATAAAGTACGTAGTTGGCAGAAAGCATGTATACCATGTCTTTGCCCACAGCGCCAAGGCCGTAGGACGCTTTTTCAGCCTTTGTCAGTCTCATGAGATCCTTCCTTTCATTTCGCAATTGACAAACAGGCAAAATCCTTTTACTGGTCACCGCCTGTGCGGACAGTGAATTCCAGCTCTGCAGATGCACCGTTAGTGCTGGAAACAGTGAGCTTTCCCGTTCCTTCACTTCCGGTGGTCTTCACATAAGTTCCTCCCATGCCGCCGGCAAGAGATATAATATCTGGCCCCATCAGTTCCAGTGCCCCTTCAACATGGAGCACCAGGGGATCGTTAAAGTAAGGCAGAACATTCCCTCTTTCATCAGTTGCCCGTATCCTGATGGAAGCTACATCGTAGGAGTTTCCTTCTATAAGCGCTGTCCGGGATGACTCCAATGAAAGTTTCACCTGGTTCATTGGAGCCTTGGTTACGGATTTGACCACTTTTCCGTCTTTAATGGCGTCAAAGCGGTAGTTTCCGGAGGCACTGCCCCAGTCTCCAATATAGCGGTTGTACAGATCCACAAGATCCTGAGGCTTCATGCGATATTGAATAAACAGCTTTCCAACTGAGAGATATACTTTCTTAGGAAGTCCGTAAAGCCCTTTCCTTGCCACCAGGTTCAAAATCCTGGTAATCTGGTGGGCCTGCGAATCTGTGAAATCCTCGTTTTCCCGCAAGTTGTCTCCAATGTAGTCGTCGATAATAAATGGCCCGTGGTGGAGGTTGGCAAATGGAGTGGATGAAGGATCAAACTCCCTGATGAACTTGTCATTCCTGTACATCCGCACCTTGTCACTGTTGGTGAACACGTACACATCTCCCCGGCAGCTTCCCGGATGCTCTCCAATATCCATTGAAGAGCTTATTTCAAGAACTGGTCTGTCATCCTGCTGAATAGCGTATACATAAGCCGCCATCTTCGGATTCCGGAATATATCCATAACTCCGTGGTAGCAGACTCTGTCCCCGCTTCCAAAGTCCTTGTGAGTGTTGTAATCGTTCATTACCCAGCCGAAACTTCCTGAAATGTCATTCTTTCCTGCAACGCTGTTAAGAACCCTTGCGTGTCGGAGGGCATGTTCCAGCCGGTGCTCCTCGTCATCGTATGCCTTCGTAGGGAACATGTGGCCATTGTACTCAGTTATCAAGTATGGCTTATCAATATCAGGGGTAACCTTGGACTTGTTCTCGCAGCCGGCAGTGAGGCCGTTGTGGGAGAAGTCGTTGTAGGTAAATACGTCTTCCTGGAAAATTCCTTTCTTATAGCAGCGCACTCCTCCGGTTTGCCGTGAAGGGTCCAGGTGGTGAGCCAGCTGGTTGGTTCTGCTGTAGAACTCCTCATCGTCTATAGACTCGTTGATCCTCACTCCCCAGAGAATAATGGAAGGATGATTCCTGTACTGGCAGATCATTTCTGTCAGGTTGGTCAGCGCCTGGTTCTTCCAGCTTTCATCACCAATATGCTGCCACCCGGGAAATTCAGTGAAGACGAGAAGACCAAGTTCATCGCATCTGTCAATAAATGACTGAGCCTGAGGATAGTGGCTGGTTCTCACAGCATTCACTCCCAGCTCCCGTTTCAGAATATCAGCATCCTCCCTCTGAACAGTGTCCGGCATGGCGTAACCCACATATGGATAGGCCTGGTGCCTGTTAAGCCCTCTGATTCTCAGCTTCCGGCCGTTAAGCCAGAAGCCGTCCTTCCGGAATTCAGCAATGCGGAATCCGAAGGTGGTGATAACTTCATCAACAGATGTTCCGGTGCTGTCAATCAGTTCCGTTTTCAGTTGGTAGAGAGCGGGATCGTCAACATCCCATAGCCTGACTGATCCTGCAAAACCTTCTGACTCAAAACTGTCTTCTATTACTTCCATTTCGCGGAGAAGGCGGAACTGTTCCTGAGTTTTGCTCCGGAAAGACTGGCGAATCATCATGCCGGGACGGAAGTTGTTTATTGTGACAAGACTTGTCAAAAAGGCATCGTCGCTGAAGAAGCTTTTGCCCATGCCTTCGCCATTTGAATTATTTTTTTCATAGATGCTTCCCGGATCGGTGTTAACGAACACATCTTCTATGTATGAGAAGGAGCGAATTTCCAGATAAACGTTTCTGTATATTCCGCCGTAGGTCATATAATCGATGACGAATCCAAAAGGCGGTACATTCAGGGTTTCCCGGGAATCCAGTCTAACGGTGATGATATTGTCTTCTCCGTAATTAAGAAGACTGGAAATGTCTGCTGTAAAAGCAGTGTAACCGCAGTGGTGGGATGCAGCTTCCCGGCCGTTCAGAAAAACTGTGGCATCGTGGGCGGCTCCCTCAAAGGTGAGGAGAATGGCTTTACCTTTCCATTCTTCCGGAGCAAACAGGTGCCGTCTGTATCCGCTTACCATCTGGTAAGATTGTTCATCGCAGTAATGAAGGGGAAGTTCCTTCACAGTGTGGGGAATTCTGATATTCTCCATTGTACTTTCGTCAAAGGCAGGATCGGCAGTTTCTCCAGTCCATTCTGGAGTAAACTTCCAGGAATTGTTTAAATATATTCTGCTGTTCATTTTCTTTACTCCTGAGTTTGCAGGGTGTAAGCCCGGAGGGGCATCTTATCTGGTGAGAATTCCTTCCATAAGAATGTCTACCACGTCATTCAGAGCCTCCTGATATGATATTCCCATATCAGCAAGGACATTCCGCTGGAAAAAGTGTTCAAGGGATGCTTCAAACATCGCTTTGATAACCGGAATCTTTACGTTCCGGACAGATCCTTCTTCAATGCCTTTCTCAATCAGCCTTATGGTGTCTTCCCAGCCTGTTTCCAGCCTTTGGGAAACCTTGCGGTAGACGGCAGGATATTTTTCCTGAAGGATGTCCAGCTGGCCGAAGTCGAGAGACTGGTAGCTTTCAGGCATTGCGCCCAGAATCTGACGTATCTTTTCAGGTGTGGACAAGGACTGGTCGGACATGACGGCAGCTTCAGATTCCTTTATTCCGTCAAAAAGGGTGTCTGCCATGGCCAGAGCCAGCTCTTCCTTGCTACGGAATACGGTGTAGATGGTTTTCTTGCTAATGCCAAGATGGTGTGCCAGATCTTCCATTGTGAAGTGGATGCCCTGTCCCCGGAAAAGGTCAAGACCGCCGCGGATGATCATATCTCGGATTTCCATAAATCGTTCCTCTATAATATTACATATTGAAAAAAATAGTCATTCCCGCCGGAATATGGTTGAAGCCATTGAGAAACAGCCAGGAGAGGCAGCGGAAACTCTGCAGCGCCTTTTCGGTTTCCTGTAGAAATATTAACACAGTTTGTTGTGAATTCCCAATGAAAGAAGGGGCAGAATGATTGATTTTTCAAACAATACAGTATACAAATAGATAGATTAATTATTCAGAACAGGCTATGTGGTGATAGGAAATGGAAAATAAAACAGCAATATTATATAAGCTGATGATACGGAAAGGATACCCGGAAGAGTTTACAGCTCTTATATGCAGCGAAATGAATACGGAGTTTACGGCAGATAAGATGATAAGCTACATTGGTGCCCCGGAACTACACAGGCTGGAGGATGTAGCGGACGAGATGATTGCTATTCTGGATCTGCGGGACAGGCTGAGAAACAAGCACATGTCGGAATACGCACAGGGCAAGATAAACCAGCTTTACAGGGATATTAATGAAGACGAGCCGGACTAATAAAAGAGGCGGCAGACAAGAAAATGATTAAGGGAAATATGCCCAAAGGAAAATGGGAGGGAAGCTGCAAGGGCAGCTTCTGTTTTTATCTCATGAATGGTCACACAGTTGTTGGAAAATTCGTGGGGGGGGGGGTATAATTAGACTGTATTAAAGGGATTTGCGCAGCCGTGTTGAATTTCTGGTAGTGGAGAGCTAAATGGAAGATTATATTCTTGAACATTTTGACGAGGCACTTGAGAAAAATTGGATAAAAGTATACTTCCAGCCTATTGTCAGGAGCCTTACAGGGGATGTTTGTGGTGCAGAGGCTCTGGCCAGGTGGATAGATCCTGACAGGGGAATGATTAATCCATCTGATTTTATACCTGTTCTGGAAGAGAATGGACTGATTTACAGGCTCGACTGTCTAATTGTGGAGAAAATATGCACAGGTTTTAAGTGGAAAAAAGAAAGAATTGGAACTGGCGCCGGACTGATTCCTGTTTCTGTAAATATTTCACGGCTGGACTTCGGTTTAACCAACATGGTTCAAAAAATTGAAAATCTGATTGTGGCAAACAAGATGCCCAGGGACATGCTGAACATCGAGATTACGGAAAGTGCCTTCGTCAGCGATGAGAAAGTGATCAGAAAGGCGGTGGATGAACTCCACGCTCTGGGATTCAAGGTCTGCATGGACGATTTTGGCAGCGGCTATTCATCCCTGAATGTTCTGTAGGACTATGACTTTGACGAGCTGAAGATCGATATGGAATTCCTGGCTAATTTCTCGGAAAAATCCAGGAAAATAATCAGATCTATTGTCCGGATGGCCAAGGACATCGGTGTCCAGACTCTGGCAGAAGGCGTTGAAACAAGGGAAGAATATGAGTTCCTTAAGGGCATTGGCTGTGAGAAAATTCAAGGCTTCTATTTTGGCAGACCTGATACACCGGAAGAAGCTCTCAATTGCTGTGTTGAGAAAGGAATGAAAATCGAAACCCGGCCAGAGGAGGAATATTACGATAAAATCGGAAGACTGGACTTCATGGACAGCCGTTCCATGGCTCTCTTCGAAGATGATGGCAAAGTGGTAAAAAACATTTTTGCAAATGAAGAATATCGCCTGGCATTGAAGAGCAACGGCACCAGGACCATGGCCGAAGCAGAAAGAAAAATCAACCATGTGGGAACAGGAATGCACCGGCATCTGAGAAAGTTTGTGGATCAGGTGGAGCGCACCGGTGAAGAAGGGGTAACTACCTATCCTTCGGGAACCCAGTATATGGAAGTAAAGGCCAGGGTGGTTGCAAAATGTAATGGGCGCTGTATGCTTCAGGCTTCCATTGCAAATATTACAAGAAACCTGGACGAGGAGAACAAAGAAAATCACGACGACCTGATCAGAAACCTCCTTTATCTTTACGATTCAGTTTCAATAATAGATTATGGCGAAGGGAAAACTATTGCATACAATTCTGTCGGAGAAAAGTCGGAACTGAACCAAAGTGTTAAAGGCCTCAACCTTTATGAGCTTAGAGACTGGTTCCAGAAGAAAGTGATTTATCCAGATGACTGGGAGGAGTTTCAGGCCTTTGCCGACCCGGACACCATGCGGGACAGGCTTAAGAAGAATAATGGCAGGATTTCCGACTATTTCAGAGATAAACAGGAGGATGGAAGCTACATCCTTTCCAACCACATTGTAATGGCAATTCCTGGTACAGACTTCAACAAATGCGTAATTGTATCGGCTAAGAGCATTCTGAACGACCCTGCAATGATGAGAAAAATCATCAATCACTATGGAGACAGATACGGATACAGAGTCAAGGAAGAGAATGCCGGCAGTTCAAATATTTCTCCTGAAATTCTATGGAAGAACGTTGAGGAAACAGCTCCTGTAAAATTTTTCTGGAAGGACCGTGAGGGGAGATTCGCAGGGGTCAGCAACGCTTTCCTCCAGTACTTCGGACTCAGCTCATCTGACGAAATTTATGGAAAAACAGATGAGGAAATGCAGTGGCATGTGGATGAACAGATAAATAGTGACATAGAGGAAGAGGTGATAAACAAGGGCAAGGGTATATTCAACTGTCCTCAGAAATGTATTATCAGGGGAAGAGTTCATAACATATTCACCAGTAAAATGCCTTTGTATCATAACGGAAATATCCAGGGACTGATCGGATACTTTTTCGACTCTGAAGAGTTCGTTGAAATGAACAGGCGGTCCGGAGAAGTGGAAGTCATTGATCCGGTTACAGGATTTTCAAACATTACCGGGCTTCTTGTGAATTTCTATCAATACGATAAAGCCCGCAGAGAGAATGCTGTTAACTACATGATGATACGGATAGTGGTGGAAAGCTGCCGCCAGTTCAGCCGGGATTTCGGCAATGAGTCTGGTGACAGGCTCATAATCACCATTGCAGAAGTGATCCGCCGCAATTTTCCTATATATGCATCTTTCGGAAGAAGAAAAGACGGGGATTTCCTGGTGTTCTGCAGGGCTTCGGACCTGGCAGGGCTGGAACCGGCCATTGAGAAGGTCAAAAAAGAAATAAGGGAAATCCGAATAGTGAACGGCCACCGGCTAAGCTGTTATCCGGAGGTGTACACCATGAATGGAAACGAGAGAGATGCTGCGGAAAAATTTGTGAAGCTGTGCATAAAATAGCTTCGATTGGTGTGACTGGCTTTGATTGAAATCTTTATTATTAAACAGGCGGGGCAGGATAGTGAATCCGGCCCCGCTTTTGTATGAGCGTTTAGGTTTATCAATGGCGCTTATTTATTTTATTCTGCAATGCAAATTCCTGTGCAGGATTTTCCAGTGCATGCAGCATTTCCTTCATCTGTGTCCAGATGAACTACGTCGCTGTCTCCTCCTACTCTTACAGCCACATCACAGAACACGAGGGATCTGTTCATTCCTGTATCGATGGATATCTTTACAGGCTTATCTCCGGTAACACCGTATTTCTCAGCAGTGGCCGGGGACAGATGAAGATGTCTCTGGGCGATAATGCATCCGTGATCTGGCTCTACAGAATTTCCATTCTCTGCGGTGATCTTAATGCCAGGTGTTCCTTCCAGGTGACCAGAAAGACGAATTGGCGGGTTGACTCCCAGGTTGCGGGCGTCAGTGGAAGCCAGCTCAATCTGAGTCTCTTTTCTGGCAGGGCCCAGAATAGCAACTCTCTCAAGGGTTCTCTTAGGCCCAGTAAGGGTTACACGCTCTTCAGCAACAAAGCCGCCGGCAATATCTTTTTTGACCTTTAACTCATATCCCTTTCCGAACAGTTTCTCAATATCTTCCTGGGAAAGGTGAACGTGGCGGGCACTTACCTCAACATTTACATTGAACTCACTCATTTTAGACCAGAACCTCCTTTGTTTTATGTTCATTTTTGATTCTTGATTATTATACAGTATTTACTGCTTAAGGCCATAGGTACGAGGTTCTGATAAAACATATTACTGGAGCAATTGGGGATATTTAATATAGAACTGTTTTAAATAAATGTATAAAATAATCAATGGCAAAGCATTTGTCTGAATTTGTCAGCAATTATCAGGAGGAAACAATGAAAACTCTCGTAATATATTTCTCAAGGACGGGTGAGAATTACGTTAATGGCAAAACAGTATTTATTGAAAAAGGAAATACGCAGCTTGTGGCGGAGTTCATCGGGGAAGCTGCAGGTGCAGATCTTTTTCAGATAGAGCGGGTGCCGGATTATCCAGAGGACTACATGGAATGCACCAAGGTAGCCAGAGAAGAAATGAAAACCAACGCTAGACCGGAACTAAGGGAATATCTGAAGGATGTATCAGAATATGAAAACATCGTTGCAGCCTTTCCCTGCTGGTGGGGAAACTGCCCTAATGTGATGCTCTCACAGCTGGAAAAACTGGACCTCAGGGGAAAGAAGATTTTCCCGGTGATTACTCACGAAGGTTCAGGTGCGGGAAAGTCGGAGAAGACTTTGAAAAAGGCATGCAAGGGGGCAAAAGTAATGAAGGCCCTTGCTATTCACGGCGGAGAGGCCGTAGATTCAGTGGAGATGATTAAGGCCTGGGCCAGGGCTAATCTGAAATAATACTCTGACTTTTAAATAAGGTGGAAGGAAAAAACTGCTTCAAGATGAATTTTTTTAACGATAAAGAAGAGAAAAAAGTTGAATACATGGAGCTGATCTATGATCTGATTTTTGTGTATATGATCAGCCGGGAGAACTCTCTCCTCCACAGCATTCATGGAGGATTTGTCAGTTCCGGAGCTGCAGTGATTTACGTAGTGAGCACCCTGGCAATCATCCAGATCTGGAACTTCACTACATTCTATGTGAATTTGTATGGGCGGAATGGAATCAGAGATCACGTTTTTCTCATCATTAATATGTATCTCATTTATTTTATGGGGGAAAGCACCAGAAACGACTGGATAGCATATCAGACTCAATATCACATCGCCTGGGGTCTCATAATTCTCAACATAGGGATACAGTATTGGATTGAGCTGAGAAATCACCAGATTGATGTGTGGAACAGGGACTTGATCAAGAGGATGGCCCTTATTCTATTTATTGAAGCAGGGCTGGTGTTTATAGCAGCTGTTCCTAATCCCAGGACAGGGGTAATCTTCTCTGTTACCGCAATCCTGGGCGGTATGTTCATGTCTTTTTTCATAAAAATTACCGGGATGGGCGGAGGAACTATCGACTTCATGCATCTAACAGAAAGGGCCATGCTTTTTGTGGTGTTTACCTTTGGAGAAATGGTCATCGCTGTTGCAGCTTATTTTAAGGGAAACGGAAACGTACACTGGAACATGATCTATTTTTCCATGATGGCCTTTCTCATTGCAGTAGGCCTTTTCCTGGGATACGAGGTGATTTACGACCACCTTATAGACCGGAATGGAGAACATGGCAACGTAAGCGGACTGGGCTATATGCTGATTCATATATTTATTATTTTTGCTCTAAATTGCATTACGGTGTCATTCGAATTTATGAATGAGGAAAAAATTGCTGTGGGGCCAAAGGTCTTGATGATGACTCTTTCAATCGTGATCTATTTTGTGTTCCTGTTTATACTGTGCAGGCAGTTTAAGCACCACTGCGAGCCGGACAGACCGTTTAATATAAAGGTTTCGCTGCTGACTATTGCATTTGCAATAGCAATGTTTCTCCTGAGGCATAATATGTATCTGAACATTCTTGCCACTGTATTGTATGTTTTCAGCATTCTTGTGGTGCTGTACAGGATGAAGGAAATCAGGGAAGATATCAGGCGTCATCATCAGAAGTATTGTGAATCCATGATTGAAGAGAGATGATTGTGCTGTCAGGATCATCTGCCCGAATCTGACAAACACAGAGGGAACATACCTGTCTACAAAGGCCGGAACAGAGGCGAAATCATATACCCTGAACAGGATTTTGCCGAAAAATAATCTGCAGAATTATTGTGAAAATATTGCTGCCTTTTGTGCATGTTAAGCCACATCTCGTGCAGGATGGATAGAAACTGTTTAAATGATAGTGCATAATAATTTCAATAAGTGGTTGCCCTCCCCAGGCAGCCGGAATTATTAATAATTATCCTTTAACATGTTAGGAGGTGGCTTCAGAAAAAGAGACACAAATGAATTAAAATAATATACCCCATTTTGCGGCTGTATCCCCCACGATACAGCCGTTTTCGTATTTTTGAAAAGGGAAGTCAGCAGAGCATCAGAATCTGATTTTGTTCTCCAGTGCCTTGATGTATTCATTTTTTTGACATAATGGTTTTTTCCTGTTGTGGTATAGTATTAAAAAATAAATGAAGTGTATTAGAATCATTTGACATACAGGAGGAATCATCTGTGCCAGACAATAATTCTCAGGATTTTGAGCGGAAGTTAATGAAGAAACAGAGAATCATAGCGGCGGCTTCAGGCAGAATGCCGGCAGATCTTGTTCTGAAAAATGCCACTTTCGTAAATGTTTTCTCAAATCGCCTTCAAAAGGCTGATATTGCTGTATGTGATGGAATAATTGCAGGATTCGGGGACTACGAAGGGGTGAGAGAGGTTGACATGACCGGCAAAGTAGTATGTCCCGGTCTTCTTGACGGACACATACATCTGGAAAGCTCTCTTGTAGCGCCAGTTGAGTTTGTCAAGGCGGTAATCCCTCACGGAACCACAACTGTAATAACAGATCCCCATGAGATTGCCAACGTAATGGGGACGGAGGGTATCGATTACATGCTTCAGGCAACGAAAGGCCTGCCAGTAGACGTGCGGTTCATGCTTCCGTCCTGTGTTCCTTCTACGCCACTGGATGAGTCGGGAGCAGTCCTCAGTTATCAGGATATTACAGAATACTATGAGAATCCCAGAGTCCTTGGTCTGGCAGAGATGATGGATTTTTACGGGGTGATCCATGGAGAAGATCAGTGCATTCTGAAAATTCTGGATGCCCAGGCTCATCACAGAAAGATTGACGGACACGGACCAGGTCTTTCCAATAAGGAACTTAACGCTTATATTTCAGCAGGGGTATATACAGATCATGAGTGTTCCACTCTTGAAGAGGCCATAGAAAAACTGGAACGTGGACAGATGATAATGATAAGAGAGGGAACGGCTGCCCATAACCTGGACGCACTGATTCCCCTTCTGAAAACCCAGGAATACGGTGACAGGTGTATTCTGTGCTGTGACGACAAGCATCCTTCCGATCTGCTTCACAACGGACACATCGACCACATAATAAAGAGGGCCGTTAAAGAAGGAGCTGATCCAATAATAGCTCTTAAAGCAGGCAGCCTGAACACGGCAAAACACTTCCGCCTCAACGACAGAGGAGCCATTGCCCCGGGATACCTGGCAGACTTTATGGTTGTGGACAATCTTGCTGATTTCAACGTTAGCCAGGTCTATAAAGAAGGAGAACTGGTTTACAATGAGGGAAGGCTATCTCAAATAGAGATACCTTTCATAGAGGCGAATCTCAACGAAAAAGCTCATGACACCTTCAGAAATGGGGCCTTCAGGCCGGAAGATTTCCAGGAAGACAGGCAGAGGGCGGTAATCGGAACTGTAGACGGAGAGATAATAACCACAAATCAGGGATTCAGCGATCATATTGATTTGGAAAAAGATATTCTCAAGGTTGCAGTAATCGAGAGGCACCATGGCACCGGCCATATAGGAATCGGCTATCTCAAAGGCTACGGCCTCCGTTCTGGAGCAGTAGCCACAAGCTTTGCACACGACTCCCACAACATAATTGCAGTAGGAACCAGCGAGCAGGATATTGCTGCGGCTGTAAACCGGCTTACAGAAAACCACGGCGGAATAGTTGTGGAAAGGGGAGGAAGGATTGAAGCTGAGGTAATGCTTAACATAGCAGGCCTCATGGCAGATGAGCCATTGCCTGTAGTCAACGAGAAGCTGGAAAAGGCAAAGGAGAAAGCCCTGGCCGCAGGAGTGAATCCGGGAATTGACCCGTTTATGACCTTGAGCTTTCTGAGCCTGCCGGTAATTCCGGAACTGAGGCTGACAACAAGAGGAGTTTTTGACGTCAGCCAGCAGAAATATATTTAAGAAGTAACATGATGAAATAAAGGAGGAAAAATGAACGAACAATTTACTTATTATATTCCAACTAAGGTATACTTTGGACCAGATCAGATTGGACACCTGGGAGAGGAACTGGAGAAATACGGAAAAAAGATTCTTCTTTGCTACGGCGGAGGATCTATAAAGAGAAACGGCCTTTACGACAAGGTTGTGAAGTCCATGAAAGACAAGGACCTGGAAATTTTCGAACTTTCAGGAATCGAGCCCAATCCAAGAATTGATTCAGTTAGAAAGGGCGCTGAGATCTGCCGTAAGGAAAATATCGACGTGGTTCTGGCAGTTGGCGGCGGTTCGGTTATTGACTGCTCCAAGTTTATTGCATCTGCAACTTTTTACGATGGAGATCCATGGGATCTTCTGTCAAAGCACGTGGTAACTGAAAAATGCCTTCCGGTTTTCTCTGTCCTCACTGCAGCTGCAACAGGTTCAGAGATGGATGCAGGGGGAGTCATCAGCAATCCTGAGACACAGGACAAGCTGGGTGGTGGAGCACCGGGAATGCTTCCGAAGGTTTCTTTCCTGGACCCAACAGTGACTTACACTGTTTCAACAAAGCAGACTGTGTGTGGAAGCGCCGACATCCTGTCACATCTATACGAGATTTATTTTGTTCCAGAAGGACAGAGCATGTACATGCTTGACAGGTTTATGGAGGGAATGATGAGAACCGTCATCAAGTACACTCCAATAGCAGTTAAGGAACCTGATAACTACGAGGCCAGAGAAAATCTGATGTGGGCCAGCTCATGGGCCATTAACGGTTTTGCAGGGGCAAAGCAGCAGTGTGACTGGACCTGCCACCCTATTGAGCACGAAGTGTCGGCCATTTATGACATAACCCACGGACTGGGACTGGCTATCATAACGCCAAGATGGATGAGATACGTTCTGGATAAGTCTACTGCACCGAGATTCAGAGAATACGGCGTCAATGTTTTCGGCATAGACCCTGAAATGGACACAATGGAAGCTGCTCTCAAGAGCATCGAGATGACTGAAGACTTCCTTTTCAACACTCTTGGAATCTCTTCAACGTTCACGGAAATCGGAATCGGCGACGAGAATATTCCTGTAATGGCAGAGAAGGCCTGCAAGGGAGGAATTCTTGAAGGATATAAGCCTCTGAATAAAGAAGATATCGAGAAGATCCTGAGAGCTTGTCTCTAGAAATAATACAGGAAGGTCCGATGGGCTGACTGTTCTCTGACTAATGAGATAAAACGAAAGAATACCTGCCATCACTGAAGCACGGATATTGGGTCCGGACAGGTGGCGGGTATTCTTATTTATTTTCTTTTATTTCCTTTTTCCTGACTGAATAATATTATAAAACAAGACAGATTCATAGTACCCAGGGGGTACTTTTGAGAAATTTTTGGGGCTTTGGGAATATATTTTATCAGTGTTAGAATGGATGGGCGTGGTAGTACAAAATCCGGCAACTGATTATTTTTACAAAGGAGAAAATCAATTTGAAGGAAGCAAGATATGCAGTTCTTGTTCCCATGGTGGAGACCGGACAAGGCACCGGACTTCTTCTTGAGGTCAGGACAGAATACGTGAAGCAGCCGGGAGAGATATGTTTTCCTGGTGGAAAAATAGAAGAGAATGAGACCCCTGTTACTGCAGCTCTCCGGGAAACCTGTGAGGAGCTGGGGATTTCAGCCGGCGATGTGGAGATAGTAAAAGAGCTGGACAGAGAGGTGATGGCCGATGGCAAGACCATAGTTCCAGTGCTGGCAAGGGTGGAACGAGAAGCGGCGGAAAATATTGTGCTTTCCCACTGTGAGGTGGCAGATACTTTTATACTGCCACTGAAATGGCTTTCGAAAAACAAACCAGAAGAGTATGATCTGACCACCATTGATGACAAAGATCTGCCGGAAAAACTCCGGAAGTACCTGTCAAATTACGAAAGATACAGGAGAGTGGGCCATACCAGCTACATTGAATATGAAGGCCATGGAATATGGGGCCTCACCGCAAGGGTGATCAATAGAGTCATTGAAATCATATAGTTTCAGGAGAGGTGTGAAGATGACCATCGAAGATATTAAAAAGAGAATAGAACAGGATCCAAGAAACAAGGAATATACTGACAGGGGAATTCCCCCGGTATTCCAGGTGAGCGAAAAAGCCAGGCTTCTGGTTATAGGTCAGGCTCCTGGGAAAAAGGTTGAAGAGTCTCTGGTTCCATTTAACGACAAATCGGGAGAGAAACTCATTTCGTGGATGGGGATAAACCGTGAAATTTTTTACTCGGAGAAAGTAGCTATTCTCCCTATGGACTTCTACTACCCGGGCAAGGGAAAAACCGGCGATCTGCCGCCAAGAAAATTCATCGCTCAGGAGTACCACGACGAAATCCTGGGTATGATGGAGGATATCCAGATGACCATTCTTGTTGGCAGCTACTCCATGAAGTACTACTTAAAGGGGAGAATGGAGAAAAATCTGACAGAAACCGTGAAGAATTATGAGAATTACCTGCCGGAATTTTTCCCAATCGTTCATCCAAGCCCTCTGAACTTCAGGTGGCAGAGGAACAATCCATGGTTCGAGGAAGAGGTGGTGCCGGAACTGCAGAAGAGAGTAAAAACTGCTCTTGGTATGGAATAGAGGTTTATACGGTTATGGAAAAAAGTCCTCGGTGTCTATATGAGAATGATATTTGTTCGTTTATAGGCGAAGATAATGACGCAATTTTTGGCATGCTTTGCAAAAGTTACCACGGTGATGCACCTACCACCACCAGAGATGCCTGGGAGAAAGAAATAGAGATCCTCAAAAATGTCCTGAGGGATTACAGAAACACAGCCGGGCGCATTATTTTTGAATATGATATTCCAAGACTTGGAAAAAGAGTTGATGCTGTTTTGCTGTTGAAGGGCATTGTCTTTTGCCTGGAGTTTAAGGTGGGAGAAAACAGGATTCTGGAAAATGATGTTGATCAGGTTCTGGACTACGCTCTGGATCTGAAAAACTTCCATAAATTCAGTGAAGACAGGATAATCGTTCCTGTGCTTGTTGCTACTGATTACAAAAGCCGTTCTTCGTTTATACAGAAGTCTGTCTACGAGGACAAGGTGGTGAATCCTCTGGTAACCGGAACTGAGGGAATTGGAATACTGATGAAAGACGTAATAAATCATTTTCCAAATGAAACAGAAGTTAATCCCAACTGGGTAATAAGCCCTTATGCGCCCACACCTACAATTATCCAGGCTGCAAGAACTTTATATGAAAATCACTCGGTGGAAAACATCACAAGACACGAGGCAGATAAGGTTTCAACAGATGAAACTATTGCTTGTATACTGGATATTATCAGCAAAAGCAAAGCTGATAATGAGAAAAGCATTTGCTTTGTAACAGGTGTTCCGGGAGCAGGCAAAACCCTGGTGGGACTGGAAGTTGCTGTAAAACAGTCATACCAGGAAAATAGCGGCTCAGAATCTGATGAGGGGGCGGTTTACTTGTCTGGAAATGGTCCCCTGGTAACAGTTCTGAACGAAGCTCTGGCCAGAGATAATTATGAGAAATGCAGGGCAAATGGAGAGAAGAAAAAACTGACAGATTCCAGACGTGAAGTCAGTAAGTTTATTCAGGTCATTCATCGTTACAGGGACAACATGCTGGCTAAGATTAAGAACCCCGTGGAAAATGGGGTCCTGGAGATTGACCCGGAAAAGGCTGTGAAAATGGAAAATGCCGGGTTCGGAGAGGTGGAGCACATCGCTATTTTCGATGAAGCACAGCGTTCCTGGACTCACAATAAGCTTGCAAACTATCTTAAGCGGGGTGGAACATACGGAAACAAGCTGAAAGTTCCGAATTTTCCAATGTCAGAGGCGTCTTTCCTTATCTGGTCCCTGGACCAGAGGGAGGACTGGGCTGTAATCCTGTGCCTTGTTGGAGGTGGTCAGGAAATAAATACAGGAGAGGCGGGAATTTCTGAGTGGATAAAGTCCCTGAACGAGAGATTCACCCACTGGAAAGTGTATATTTCCCCTCAGCTCACGGAAAAGGAATATGCAGAGGGAAAAGTTAAAGAACTGCTTCAGCACAACCCCAATGTGACGTATGAAAATAAGCTGCATCTCAGTGTTTCACTGCGCTCGTACAGGGCTGAAAAATTATCTGCCTTTGTCCATTCTCTGCTGGCAATCGACGATGATGCAGCAAGTATTTATGCAGAATTCAAGGACAAGTATCCTATTGTTTTGACAAGAGACATGGAAAAAGCCAGGAGATGGCTTCACGACAAGGTCCGGGGAACAGAAAGAACAGGAGTGCTGATCACAAAAGAGTCTGCAAGATACAAGCCTTTGGGGGTACACGTCCTGAAACCGGATAATGAAAATGCAGTTCACTGGTTCCTGGACGACAAAACAGACGTAAGATCCTCTAATTATCTGGAAGATGCAGCCACAGAAATCCAGGTACAAGGGCTGGAGCTCGACTATGCCTGCCTGCTTTGGGATGCTGATATGAGGTTTTCCAATGGAAAATGGCGCTATTATAAATTCAGGCAGACGAAATGGGCAGAGCTGAAACCTGACACTGAGAGCAAACAAGAGCAGATGAAATACATGCTTAATGCATACAGGGTCCTGTTGACAAGAGCAAGAGCAGGAATGGTCATCTGCGTGCCAGAAGGAAACTCACACAAAACCTCCACAGGATTCTGGGAAGATACCACACGCCTGCCAGAATATTATGAAGGAACCTTTGAATATCTGAAAAGTCTGGGAATTGAAGAAATATAGCACCGCGAAACATAATCCCACAAAACATAACTCCACAAAACATTCAAGAAAAAACAATACGCTTTTTACCGAACAGTGCTAAAATCCCCTAAACATGAAATCAGGAGGTGCTGACATGCTGTTCAGTATCATTTTTACAATAATAATGCTATATATAATCTTTAAAATTTCCATGTTCTTCTTCGGTATACTGGGATCAGCCCTGGGCTTTGTTCTGGGGTTGATCTTGTACCTGCTCCTGGGCCTGGTAGGAGTATTCTTTCTGGGCCTGACAGCCCTGGCCCTTCCGGCCATACTTGTAGGAGGCGCCATCGCATTACTTGCAGGAAAATAGAAAAACATATATAGCTTTTAAATCTTGACTTTGGAGATGGACGACCGCAGCCAGTCTGCGCGCCCATCTCCTTTTTTGTTTTCATTAATACACCAGCAGTTTCAAGAGGTTGAGCTCCTATTGGAATTCTCTGAAGCATTAAAAGGCTTTAATATGGAAAGAGCTGAAAGGATGGACGCCAGAGAGTGATGGACATGGCGTCCGGAACTGAGGATGGGATGGAATTGGACGCCACACCTGGATGTGACAGGCGTCCAAAACGGGGCAGGTCAAAAGAACGGACGCCAGCAGGAGAACGCCGTGGCGTCCAGAATAGAGGATGGGATGGAGTTGGACGCCACGTATGGACGTGACAGGCGTCCAAAATTGAGAAGGTTGGAAGGATGGACGCCAGAGAGTGATGGACATGGCGTCCAGAATAGAGGATGAGATGGAAATGGACGCCACGTATGGACGTGACAGGCGTCCAAAATTGAGAAGGTTGGAAGGATGGACGCCAGAGAGTGATGAACATGGCGTCCAGAATTAAGGAAGAGATGGAATTGGACGCCACACATGGATGTGACAGGCGTCCAGAATTGAGAAGGGTGGAAGGATGGACGCCAGAGAGTGATGGACATGGCGTCCAGAATAGAGGATGAGATGGAATTGGACGCCACGCATGGAAAGGGAAGGCGTCCAAAATTGAGAAGGTTGGAAGAATTGACGCCAGCAGGAGAACGCCATGGCGTCCAGATTTGAGGATGGGATGGAGTTGGACGCCACGCATGGATGTGACAGGCGTCCAAAACAGGGAAAGCCAAAAGTACGGACGCTAGCAGGAGAACGCCGTGGGGGTACCGTGGCGTCCATGGTGAAATAGTTGAAAATCTGGACGCCGCACTTTGGTAGTCTTACCGTTCTTTGCATAACCATGGGCCATATCTCATTAGCTGCATGATGCTTACACAAAGGGCTATATAATTTATTTCAATTCTTCGAAATAAATTATATTGTAATGATTATCTTGACAACAATGTGCTCTGATGATATATTCGTCTAAATAAATGTAATGAATATGGTTACAACTGAGGACGGCAACGCCCACAAAGATACGTGCCGCAAGTGTTGCCACCGCCGCAAGAGTTGCCACCGCTGCAAGTGTTGCCACCGCCGCAAGAGTTGCCACTGCCGCAAGAGTTGCCACTGCTGCAAGTGTTGCCACTGCTGCAAGTGTTGCCACTGTCGCAAGAGTTGCCACCGCTGCAAGTGTTGCCACTGCCGCAAGTGTTGCTACTGCCGCAAGTGTTGCCACCGCTGCAAGTGTTGCCACCGCTGCAAGAGTTGCCACCGCTGCAAGTGTTGCCACTGCCGCAAGTGTTGCCACTGCTGCAGATATTGACAATCTGATAAGGAGTGAAATATGCAAGTATCAACAAAATTTACTATTGCCATTCATATTCTGGCCTTGACTGATTACATGGATGGAAAGGACAAGGTTACCAGTGATCTGCTGTCATCTAGTATTGGCTGCAATCCTGTAATTGTACGGAATCTTATGGGGGCTCTGAAGAAAGCAGGGCTGATAAATGTGAAGAGAGGGCCGGGAGGAATAACCATAACAAGGCCTCTGGACCAGATTACATTTCTGGATGTGTACAATGCAGTTGAGACGAACAAGGAAAGTCTTTTTAACTTTCATGAGGATGTTAATCCCGATTGCCCTGTGGGAAGGAATATTCACGGGGCACTGGATGACAAGCTTCAGGAAATACAGAAAATGTTTGAATCAGATCTGAAGAAATTTTATGTATTAGATGTGGTTAAAGATATTCGAGATGAAATCGCTCATGAAGACCAGAGCAGTGAGGTGTAGATAGAAGGGCTGGTGAAAGCCAGGACCCAGGGCTTTGGAACTTTGGAGATGAAAGGCGGACCCAATGAATAGTAGAGAATTGATTTTTGAGAAGAATGACTCTGACCGGGGTGCGGAAATCCGGGACTTGGCAGAGGCTGTGGGGAAAGCTGAAGCTGTTGTGGTAGGGGCTGGTGCGGGCCTCTCTACATCTGCCGGCCTGACGTACAGCGGTGAACGTTTTGATAAATATTTTTTCGACTTCCGTGACAGGTTCGGGATTCAGGATATGTACTCAGGGGGATTTTATCCTTTTCCAGAGGAAAACATAAAGTGGGCATGGTGGGCCAGGCATATTTATTTCAACAGATATGTGGATGCACCGGTGCCTGTTTACAAGGAACTGCTGAAAGTGCTGGAAGGGAAGGATTTTTTTGTGATTACCACAAATGTGGATCATCAGTTTCAGCGAGCAGGATTTCCCAAGGAAAGACTTTTTTATACACAGGGGGATTACGGATTGTTTCAGAGTGTCTACCCTGTGATTAAGCAGACCTTTGATAACGAGAACTGGGTGATGATGGCCATGGAAGCCCAGGGCTTTGTGAAGGATGAAAATGGAGTTTTTCAGGTTCCGGAGAATGGAAAAATTCAATTGAGATTGTCAGATCAGCTGATTCCAAGGTGTCCGGCTGACGGAGGGCCGGTGGCCATGAATTTAAGGGCGGACGATACTTTTGTGGAAGACCGGGGGTGGCATCTGGCAGCAGAACGATACAAGGCTTTTCTCCAAAACTGCGAGGATAAGAAAAAACTTTTCATGGAGCTGGGAGTAGGGGGCAACACACCGGTGATCATAAAGTATCCTTTCTGGCAGATGACTTATAAGGACCCTGAGGCGGTATATGCCACTGTTAACAAAGGCCAGGCCTTTGCACCTGAAGAAATCAGGGACAGGAGCATATGCGCTGACATGGATATTGGAGAGGCCGTAAAATGCCTGCTTAGTTTAAAGGAGGAGAGAGATGGCAGATGAAAGAAGGTTAAACGAGCTGCTGAAAGCCTTTATCCAGGAATCTCCTGAGTACAGGAATGTGACCATGCCGGAGTCGCTGAATGGCCGAAGGGACATGCTCAGATCCCTGATGAACGTAAGGAAACCTGGTCCTCTGAGCCCTGAAGTTTCAAGGATACAGAATATGTATTTGAGAGAGCGGTCTCAGGAAAAAATGCCGGTAATGCCCCAGGAGATGCCTTCGGTGAAGGAGGATTTTGGAGCACAGATTCCTTATGGGGAAAAAATATCTGTATGGAAGGGCGACATTACCCGTATCGCTGCCGATGCAGTGGTAAATGCTGCTAACAATCAGATGCTTGGCTGCTTCATACCCATGCACTCATGTATAGATAATCAGATTCATACATATGCGGGAACGGAGCTGCGCCTTGAATGTGCAGAGATCATGGAAAACTACCGGAGAATCTATGGCAGAGATTGTGTACAGCCTACAGGGAAGCCGATCATCACAGGGGGATATAACCTTCCGTGTAAACATGTGATCCATGTGGTAGGGCCAATAGTAGGAGGAAAGCTACAGAAGTCTGACGAAGATCTGCTGGCGGACTGTTACAGGAACGTTTTGGACTTGTGCCTTGAAAATAATCTGCGTTCCGTGGCGTTCTGCTGCATTTCCACAGGAGTTTTTCATTTTCCTAACCAGAGGGCGGCTGAAATAGCTGTAGAGACTGTGATGAACTGGATAGAGAAACATCCACATGGAATAGACAAAGTGATTTTCAATGTTTTCAAAGATGAAGACAATGAAATTTATATAAAGACGTTGAAGGACCTGGAAAGATAAAAAGGAAAGAAAAAAGATAGAAAGGAAATACAAAATGAACAATACTGAGATAAAAAGGATGCCGGTGGTATTCTCCGGCCACGGAAGCCCAATGATAGCCATTGAACACAACGACATTACAGAAGGAATGGCTTCTGTAGGAAGAAAAGTCCTGGAGGAGTACGGCAGGCCAAAGGCTATACTGGCAATATCTGCTCACTGGTTTTCAAGGGGCACTTTCATTCAGAGCCAGGAAGAACCAAGGCAGATTTACGATATGTATGGTTTTCCGGAAGAGCTGTATCAGGTAAAATATCCGGTTTCAGGAAGCAAGGAGCTTACTTCTGAGGTGGAGAACATACTGGGAGAGGATGTTTCCATTGACGATTCCTGGGGAATTGATCACGGCACCTGGACCGTGCTGGTTCATATGTTCCCGGATGCCCGAATTCCCGTGGTTCAGCTTTCTGTTAACAGCAAGCTGAACGCTGAACAGAGCTACGAGATGGGCAGGAAACTTAAATCCCTGAGAGATAAGGGATATCTGATTCTGGGAAGCGGAAACGTAGTGCACAACCTGAGGATGACTGACTGGGACAATCCCGGCGGAACACCTATGACCGTAAGTTTTAATGACAGGATTACTGAAGCAGTTGAAGCTGGTGATTTCAAGACAGTAGTTGATTACAGCAGCATTGAATACGCATCATATGCAGTTCCTACGCCAGATCATTTCCTTCCTCTGTTGTACTGCCTGGGAGCTGGAGAAGGAGATGAGGTAGAAACTTTCAACAAAGTATGCAATCTGGGTTCCATGGCAATGACAGGTTATTTTTTCAAGTAAATTGTATTACAATAAAGCTGGCGGCCGCCGGCGGCAGATAACAAGTTAACAGCTGCGTAAGACCGGCTGGCAGAGTGGTGCTGTACAGGGGGAAGCAGGTATTTTAAAAATAATAGTGGCCGGGAGATTCATGAAAGTATGTTTCTGGAAGTAAAGGGTATTAATCTGTATTATGAGAAAACAGGACAGGGCAGACCGCTGGTCATGGTTCATGGAAACGGGGAAAGCCACGAAATTTTCCTGGAGGCTTCTGAAGTTCTGAAGGAAAGCTTTACCTGTTACCTGCCTGATTCCAGAGGCCATGGGAAAAGTTCACCCGTTTCTTCTCTTGATTACGAAGAAATGGCCGGCGATATTATTGAGTTTCTGGAAAAACTGGATCTCCATGATGTAGTCTTTTACGGCTTCAGTGACGGAGGAATCACCGGGCTCCTGGCTGCAGGGCGGACAGACCGGATATCTGATTTGATTGTAAGCGGGGCAAACCTGAGACCGGAAGGTATTAAATTCCTCACGAGACTTGCCATGAGCACAGCATATTTTTTTAAAAGGGATCCGAAACTGGCTCTCATGGTTAACCAGCCACATATCACCAGTGAAGACTTGAAGAAAATCAAGGCCAGGACCCTTGTTCTGGCAGGTTCCAGAGATCTGATAAAAGAAGAGGAAACCAGGGATATTGCCAGTGGCATTTCCGGGGCAGAACTGAAGATACTTCCTGGAGAAACTCACGGGTCATATATTGTTCACAGCAGAAAAATTGCGGGAATCATACAGGAATTTTGCGGAAAGGGAAGGAGCAGAGAATAAATGTCACAGAAGAAAGCCGAGGCTATAATAGCTCTTGCCCTGACATTAAGGGGAACATCGCTGCTTTTCAGCAAGCTGGCAATGAGAACAGTGGGACCGTATACTCTTTGCGGAATCCGTTTTCTCATATCCTTTGCAGTTGTTGCACTGATTTTCCACAAGCACCTTAAAGGCGTTACGAAGGCTGAAATAGGCCACAGCGCTCTGGTGGGTTTTCTGTATTTCCTGTGTATGGCCTTTGAACTGAACGGACTGAAAACCACACCCTCCTCTACCACGGCTTTCCTGGAGAATTCCTCTGTTATGATCATTCCTTTTATTGCTGCAGTGGTTTACCGCAGGCTTCCTAAAGCCATGGATATTCTGTCAGCAGTAATAGCCATGGCCGGCATAGGCTTCCTTACGCTGAAAGGCAGCTCTTTCAACTTTACCAAGGGAGAGCTCCTGGTTCTGGCAGGAGGTGTTTCCTTCGCCTTTACCGTTGTAGCCATGGACTTTGCTACAAAAAATGATGATCCTCTGAGAATCGGGATCATCCACATGTTCTTTATCGGACTGTTTAGTTTGATCGCTTCTTTTGTCTTCGAGGGCTTCAAAATGCCAACGGCTCCAGCAGAGTGGGGCGCCATTCTGTATCTGGCCCTGGTGTGCGGTGCCATCGGCTTTACTCTTCAGCCTGTAGGCCAGAAGTATACGACTCCGGAGAGAAGCGGCCTCTATGTTGCCTGCAATCCCCTGGCTGCGGCAGTGATGGGAGTGATTTTCCTTGGAGAAAGGTTCACTCCTGCCAGCCTTGTGGGAGGACTGCTTGTTCTGGTGAGCATTTTCCTGCCGGCAGCTGTTTCAAACGGCCTTTTTTCCAGAGGCAAAGAAAAAGCCTGACATTCAAAATTCATCTCTACATGTCCTCAGTGGACAGAAGTACAAAATGGTTCTTTCTGTATTCAATAAGACCTTCAGATTTCATGCGGCTCAGTTCTTTGGACAGAGCCGTTCTTTCTATGTTCAGAAAATCTGCCAGCTGCTGCCGGTCAAAGGGAATATCGAATTCATTGGCGCCTTTCTGGAGGCGGACGTTGTTAAGGTAGGCGAGGATTTTGTCACGGACACTCTTTGATGAAAGGAGAAAAGTCCTGTTTGACAGGAACATGTTCTTGCCTACAGAAATTTTAAGAAGATTGGAAAGCAGCTTGTTTCTGGCAGATGAATCGGCCATGTTGTAGACATTTGCTATCTCCAGGAAAATAATGGAGGAATTGCTGTTTGCAACGATGTCCACAGGAACAACTGCCCGGGGGTTCAGGGCATAGGCCTCAGCAAAATACTCGTTCTCTGAAAAACTTGTTATAACCGTACGGTTTCCCCAGAAGTCGTTCCGTTCAACGATTACACTTCCTTTTTCAATAAGGCCCAGGAACTTCGTGGGTGATCCGGATCTTAATACCAGGTCGTGTTTCTCGTAACTGCGCTTGAATACATTGAGATAATCAAGGGCTGATTTTATCTCTTCTGCAGACATACCTTCAAAAATCTGACTGCGCTGAAAGAATACAATATCCATATTTTCCCTTTCTTTGTAAAACCGTGGTTAAAACCACATACCCTTTTACCTGATCATACTATACTGCAACCGTAGAAACAAGAAAGGAAGTAACCGAAATGAAGGGACAAGCAGGAAAGGTTTTTTCAATCGCTGATAATAACCCGTGTGTACCTGGTTGCACAATTTCAGAAGAGATAAGCTCCCAGGGAGGATTTTCCATCGAGGTATTTTCTCTGGCAGAGGACACAGATATAAGTCCAGAAAGCTACGGATACAACAAGCTCTGGATTGTGGAAAAAGGCAGCATGCACGCAGTTGGACAGAAGGAAGATTTCGGCGGCCTGAGCCGCGGCCAGATGTTCGTTACACCAGTAAACACGCCAATTGGTGTGAGAGCAGATAAAGATACAGTATACACAGAAATAGCATTAAAGGAGGATACAGAGATGAACAAGATTGTAAAAGCAGGAGATACATTTGCACTGAAGGAAATGCTTCCATATCAGGAAGGAAAGATCGTAAACATGGATCTGATCAATGACCCTCACATGAAGTTCGTCCTCATGAGCTTTGACCAGGGAACAGGCCTGTCAGAACACGCAGCACCGGGAGAGGCCCTGATTTTTGCTCTGGACGGTGAGGCAGTCATCGGATACGAAGGTGAAGAGCATACCATCCATGCAGGTGAGAATTTTAAGTTCGACAAGATGGGCAGACACTATGTCAGAGCAGATAAGAGATTTAAAATGGCTCTGCTGCTGGAGCTGGAGGCTTAGTTCCGAATCTGGAAAGACAGCAGATTTTAAAGGCTGATATCATAAAGTAACACAAAAGGAAAAATTGTTTTTACAAGAAAGCAAGGAGAAAGCAGGAAGAATCATGAGAAAGCACGTTAAGGGAAATGTAAGCTGGGTAGGATATCTTGACTGGGAGCTGGACAGATTCCACGGCGACGATTATTCCATTATCAACGGATCAAGTCAGAACGCATATCTGATCGAGGAAGAAAAGACCGTTCTGGTTGACACAGTATGGACACCACACCGCTTCGACTTTGTTGATAATCTCAGCAAGGAAGTGGATCTGGAAAAAATAGATTTCATCGTTGCAAACCACGGGGAATGCGACCATTCCGGTTCTCTGACAGCTTTGATGGAGAAGATCCCTGATACGCCTATTTACTGTACGGCCAATGCAGTAAAGAGCATAGAAGGTCAGTACGGCAAGAGAGGCTGGAACTTCCATGTTGTAAAAACAGGAGACTCTGTGGAGATAGGAAACGGCAAAAAGCTGATTTTCGTAGAAATGAGAATGCTACACTGGCCTGATTCCATGGCTACATTCATGACAGGAGATAATATTCTGTTCTCCAATGATGCTTTCGGACAGCACTACGCAGTAGAAGAGCTGTTTAACGACAAGGCAAACCAGTGCCTGCTGAACAAGGAGGCAATGAAATATTTCGCCAACATCCTGAATCCTTTTGCACCTATTCTGAAGAAGAAGCTGGAGGAAATCGCTTCCTTCAACCTTCCTATTGAGATGATCGCTCCTTCCCACGGTGCTATCTGGAGAGAGGATCCTCTGCAGATTGTAAACAAGTATGCAGAGTGGGCCCAGGCCTACCAGGAAGATCAGGTAGTTGTTGCCTATGACACTATGTGGGAAGGCACAGCTAAAATCGCTCACAAAATTGCTGACGAAATTCACATTCAGAGCCCGGACACAGTTGTAAAACTCTATAACATTTCAAAGTCCGACAAGAACGAGGTAATGACAGAGGTATTTAAGTCAAAAGCAGTTGCAGTAGGTTCACCTACAGTTTCCAACAGCATTCTGTCCAGCGTTGCCGGATGGATGGAGTTTATGAAACAGCTGAAGTTCAAGAACAAGAAGGCTGCAGCCTTCGGTTGCTACGGCTGGAGCGGAGAGTCTGTCAAGGTCCTTCAGGAGAAGCTGAAGGAAGGTGGATTCCAGGTAGTTGAGGAGAATGTTAAATCCCTTTGGAATCCAGATGAAGAGGACTTTTCAAAGGTGCCTGCTCTGGTAAAGGCTCTGCTGGAAAAGTAGGGCTCTCAGGCCGCAGCTCTTCTGCAAGGCCTTTGATGCTTTCAGAGTAGAGGCTGTTCTTATCCCAGATAAAATCAAATTCATGGCTCATCTGGAAATCTGCAAGACTAATTTCCTGCAGTGCTCCATTCTTCAGCTCTTCAAGGGCGGCTACTTTGTAAAGGAAGGATATTCCGCAGTCGTTCTGAAGAAGTTCAATGATAGTATGCATGTTTTCAACCTGTGCATATGAGTGGAAATCTTCAACAGACATTCCCTGAAGAGCCAGGCTCCGTTCCAGAATATTTCTGGTTCCGGAGCCTTTTTCTCTTATGAGAAGTCTTTCCTGAACCAGATCTTTCAGAGTTTCCGGAGTACCGCAGGCAAAGCCGTGACCAGCGGCGCACACTGGAATGAATTCCTGGTGGCTGAAGTTTATGTGGTCGTACTGATCTGCAGGGTAGTATCCTTCCACGAGAGCCATGGAAATCTTGCCGTTTTTCAGCTGTTCCAGAAGCTGAGTTGTGTTCCCGTAGTGAAGTTCCAGGTTTACTTCAGGGTGTCTGGCCAGATATGCCGAAACAGCCGGTACAATGGCGTATTCTCCTATGGTCATGGTGACACCTACTGAAACAAGTTCCTTATCTTCGGTGATTGAGGCTAGTTCCTCCTGAATTTTTTCCTCGTCATTAGTGAGAGAGGTCAGCCGCTCATAAAGAATCCGGCCTTCCCTGGTAAGAGAAAGCTGTTTCTTCTGGTAGCTGAAAAGGGAAACACCGTAGTGATCTTCCATGAATCTTATGTGCTGTGTAACGGCAGGCTGAGTTATCCCCAGATGTTTTGCGGCCTTTGTAAAATTCATGTCCCTGCAGACGGTCAGAAAAGTTTCAACTCTGTAATCCAGCATGGCCAGGTCTCCTGTTAATCATAATGAAATTTTATCGATAAATAATAAATGATAATTATACATTTTCGCCGGCCTCCAGTATAATCCCTTCTGGACGAGTAAACAATATATTCTTTGAGGTGAAAAATGGTTAGTATCAGGAAAAAAATACCGGGGGTTATTGTGTGCCTGGCAATTGCTGTGCCTGCGTGGCTGCTGGGAAAGGCGGTGCCTATAATAGGGGGACCTGTATTCGGAATTCTGATTGGAATGGTAATAGCTCTTTTCTGGGAAAACAAGGGTTCAAAGGCCGAGGGAATAAAATGGACTTCCAAGTTCATCCTTCAGGCAGCTGTAGTTCTTCTGGGCTTCGGAATGAATCTTGGAGTTATTCTCCAGACTGGAAAAGAATCCCTGCCTATAATCATATGCACCATATCTACGTCTTTAATACTGGCGTGGGTTCTCCATAAAGCCCTTAAAATTCCGGGAAATATTTCTACACTGGTAGGAGTTGGATCTTCCATCTGCGGCGGTTCTGCAATTGCTGCAACAGCTCCTGTTATTCATGCAGATGACGATGAAGTAGCTCAGGCTATATCCGTAATTTTTTTCTTCAACGTGCTGGCCGCAGTGTTCTTCCCTATGTTTGGACACGCCGTGGGTTTTGATACAACTAGCGGAAACGCCTTCGGCATCTTTGCAGGAACAGCTGTAAACGACACATCTTCCGTAACTGCAGCCGCATCTACCTGGGACAGCATGTGGAACCTTGGTACACAGACCCTGGACAAGGCTGTAACCGTAAAGCTCACAAGGACTCTGGCCATAATCCCAATTACCCTTGTGCTCAGCTTCATCCAGGCAGGAAAAAATAAAGAAGACTCAAAAGAGGCTGGGGGATTCAGCCTGAAAAGAGCCTTCCCTATGTTCATCCTTTATTTCATTATTGCAGCGGTGATCACCACTGTGGCAGCAGGTGCCGGTGTTCCCCTTTCCGTATTCGAACCGGTAAAAAACCTTTCAAAGTTCTTTATTATCATGGCTATGGCAGCCATCGGCCTTAACAGCAACATGATAAAGCTTATTAAAACCGGGGGAAAGCCTATTATCCTGGGAGCGGTCTGCTGGATGGGCATAACAGGAGTAAGCCTGTTAATGCAGCATGTAATGGGCCTCTGGTAAATGGTGACTACAGCTTCGTTTCATAAATAATATTCTTTGCAAATTCTTCCATGGCCCGGCTGATGTACCGGGCTTTTTTCCAGTAAAAATATATGTTTCTGGTTGCGTGTTCACTGTCCAGCTTGTAGAAATACAGGTTGTTTTCGGAAGGGGCTCTAGATAAAAGGAGCTGTCCCACAAAGGCAATGCCGGCACCGGAGCTGGAAATGTTATATGCCGTTTGCTGCTGGTCCAGAACGAAGGCGATGTCAGGGTGGAAGTTCAGTTCCTTGCAAATTCTCATGGCCCTGGAGCCAGTGTCGTTAACTGTTCGCAGGATGATAAAAGGATAGTCCTTGAATTTTCCCAGAGGAACTGGCTGGTATGAAGCTTTTCTGTATGAGCCGTCCCGTATGGCATCTATGGGTATCTGGTATCTGACCAGGTCCTGGTTCACACTGAATGATTCCGGCACTGTGAGGAGAAGCTGTTCTTCTCCTATGCAGTACCTGTCAAAAACTGCTGTGTCCAGCTCCTTGTTGTCCAGTAGAAAATCAATCTTTCCGTCTTTCAGCATGTCCACTAGAACTGCAGATTTTGCCTCGGATAGTGAAATGTCCAGGGCAGGATATTTCATGGAAAACTGGCTGATCATTGGAGGCAGAACCCAGGATGAGAAAAAACTGCTTCCTCCGATTCTCAAACTTCCTGTGTGCAGCTCTCCCATGTCGTTGATGAAAGCCTCAAAATCCTTTTCAATACTCATGATCTGCTCAACTGCGTGTATGTATCTTCTGCCTACAGCAGTCAGGCTGAGAGGCTTGGTGCTCCTGTCAAAAATCGGGTATCCCGTTTTCTCTTCAACACGCCGCACGTTGGCGCTCAGTGAAGGCTGTGAAATATATAAGTTTGCCGCTGCTTTGGAAAAACTTTTTTCCTTGTAAACTTCGTAGACGTATTCCATTCCTCTGAACATATTATCCTCCAGGAATTCTCCAGGCATTCTCCAGCTTATCTGAAAACTTATTATCTGATATATGTTGTCACTTTCAAATTATATAGGTTTGAAGCTATATATACAATAGAAATATATATATTAGCCTATATTAGTACAAGCGAATATACTATATCCGGTTATATAAGATGGTTTTCGGTGGCTGCGGCAAGGGGCTTTTCAGGTAATAGCTGTTGCTGCATACCATTTTCCTGGGGAGGATATTTCAATGTTTTCAACAATTTTCAATAATCTTGAGTCATCGGCGGTTCACCATAATGAAAGTGCCCCGTTTCTGGTAGAAAAAGCTCTGATGAGGAAAGAAGGGGATCTTACGGATACCGGTGCACTGGCTGTCAGAACGGGAAAATACACAGGCCGTTCTCCAGAAGACAAGTATATTGTGGACACAAAAGGAGTTCATAACAAAATCCACTGGGGTTCTGTGAACAGGCCGGTTTCCAGGAAGGTTTTCCGTGAAATCAGAGATGAGATGGTTGATTATCTCCGGGAAAAAGAAGTTTTCGTATTTGATGGTTTTGCAGGGGCTGATCCAAGATACAGGAGAAAGTTCAGAATTATCAATGAGAAGGCATGGCAGAACCTGTTCATACACAACCTGCTCATCAGACCTGATGAGGAAGAACTAAAAGAGTTCGGAGAGCCTGACTTCACCATCCTTTCTGTTCCAGGTTACAAGTGTGATCCGGAGAGATTCGGGATCCATTCTGAAGTTGCTGTGATTATCGACTACGAGGCCCACGAGGCAATTATCGCTGGAACCGCATATGCCGGCGAGATCAAGAAAACTGTTTTTTCCATAATGAACTATGTGCTTCCAGTGGAAGACGGTGTCCTTCCAATGCACTGCTCTTCTAACATGGACCCGGTCACAGGGGAAACTGCGGTGTTCTTCGGCCTTTCAGGTACGGGAAAAACCACACTGTCTGCAGATCCTTCCAGGAAGCTTATTGGAGATGACGAGCACGGATGGTCAAGAGAGGGCATTTTCAATATTGAAGGGGGATGCTACGCAAAATGCATTGATCTGAAGGAAGATGAGCAGCCTGAAATTTTCCATGCAGTAAAATTCGGTGCAGTTACGGAAAACGTAATCGTCGATCCAGATACTGGAGTTCCTGATTTCAGCAACAGAAATCTCACTGAAAATACCAGGGTTGGCTATCCTCTTGATTTCATAAGAAATTCTGAGAAGAAGGAAAGAGGCGGGATCCCTAAAGCTGTAATATTCCTGACTGCAGATGCATTCGGTGTGCTGCCGCCCATTTCCAGGCTTTCAAAAAAGGCTGCCATGTACCAGTTCGTTACAGGCTTTACTGCAAAACTGGCAGGTACAGAACGGGGAGTCAAGGAGCCTCAGCCTACTTTCTCGACTCTCTTTGGGGAGCCTTTCATGCCCCTGAAGGCGGAGGTTTATGCTGAAATGCTGGGCGAACGCCTTGAAAAATACGGCACCAAGGTATATCTGGTAAATACCGGCTGGTCCGGCGGCCCATACGGAGAAGGCCACAGGATGAAACTGGCTTATACAAGAGCCATGATCAGGGCCGCACTTTCAGGAAAGCTGGACAATGTGGAGTACATCCACGATGATCTGTTCAACCTTTTCATTCCGAAGACCTGCCCGGGAGTTCCAGAGGATATCCTTAACCCAAGAAACACCTGGAGAGACAAAACATCCTATGACAAACAGGCCATAGAACTGGCTTCCATGTTCGAGGATAATTTCAGAGAAAAATACCCTGATATGCCTGGCGACATTGCAGCTGCAGGGCCTCATACAGAACAGATGGAATCAGCTGCAGTCTGAAGATCTCAGCGGCTTTTGGCGATATTGACAAAAAACAATTCAATTATTATAATCATAAACAGTTTTATTGCGATTGTCATCGCAGTTTATTACTGGACTTTAAGGCGATAACGGGAAGACATCATCCTGGTTTCGCCTTTTTATTTAAGGGGGTATGTATGGACAAGCTGACACTTGAGGAAGCTAAGAAAATCAACGGAACCATGGTCACAGAGGACCATCTGATATTGCATGCGGCAAATGTTTCTGCTGCCATGGGGGCCATGGCACGTCATTTCGGCCAGGATCCAGAGGAGTGGGAGGCCGTGGGCTGGCTTCACGACTATGATTATGAGAAATATCCTGAAGAGCACCTGGCTCACACAGAAGAGCCCCTTCGCCAGCTAGGTGTACCGGAGGAAGATATCAGGGCAATCCTTGCTCATGGATACTCAATTTGCAACGAGGTTGAGCCTCTTACAGACATGGAAAAAAGCCTGTTTACCGTAGATGAGCTGACGGGCATAGTTCAGGCTGCGGCCCGCATGAGACCTAACGGCATCGTTGACATGGAGCTTAAAAGCTTCATGAAAAAGTGGAAGGACAAAAGATTTGCTGCTAAATGCAACCGTCCCCTGATCCTTCAAGGGTGTGAGATGCTGGGAATGGACATCAAGGAAGTTGCATCAATTGTAATCGATGGTATGAAAGCCCACGCAGAGGAACTG
The DNA here is from genome assembly GCF_009695865.1 of Allobaileyella intestinalis. GTDB lineage: Bacteria > Bacillota > Clostridia > Peptostreptococcales > Anaerovoracaceae > Allobaileyella > Allobaileyella intestinalis. Next base: position 62,696 of record NZ_VUNB01000005.1, read on the forward strand.
CAGCTTACAGGCAGTAACTAAAGCAATTGACCAATGTTTGGAGCTGGTGTGCTTGAAGTTGGTGCTGCATTGTCTACGCACGTTTAACACTAGACAACATTGAATAAAATCAAAAATAAACGTTAGAAATAGGCCGCTGAGATCGGACTTTCCTTTAATTCTTTTAGTCGCATGGAAATTGTCCTGGAGTCCAGCGGCCTTCGCATTGTTTCGAAGGTCATGACCAGATTCTTCCCCAGAATAATGCCGTTTTTTTCGTAAGATGACAGTTTATCAAATACTTTTTTTGCATATTCACCGTCGTTGACAAGACCGAAATGTTCCCAGTAGGTTACTTGCCGCGTCTTTTTATCATAGATTGTAAAATCAGGAAAAACCTTTCCATATCCTTCTAAAAACACGGGCATTTCATAGTGGTAATCGATTCCAGCATCTTCAAAGATATTCCCCGTATCTCTCTCCGCCTTAGAACGCACACGAACACCTTTTTTTGTATATATTTCAGGATCATCAGGTTTAAATGGCAAGCCTGAATACTTAATGTTCTTCCACTCTTCCAAAGCCTGGTCTGCAGGTGTAACAACTGGATTCACCAGACTTCGTATTCCATCAGGGATTCCGTAAAAAACCGTGTCCGGATCAAACATTCCTTTATCAATCAGGCTCACAATTTTTCTGATGTTGTCCAGCGCTTTCTTCGCCTGCTTCAAAATTTCATCATCATAACGGCGCTGAGCAAGCTGCCGGGCGTACTCAACATTACATTTCTTGATATATCTGAATTTCTCGTCCCCATCAACACGGGCATAATACTGGAAGCCTTTTCCATGAGAATTCGCCTTTACAGTACCAGCAGGAGCCTTCTTAACTTCTTCTTCCTTCATTTCTACCAGCCTGTCCAGCTCGCTGATAACATTCTGAAAATATTCAACAATCAAACTAATATCCATAAACACCCACATCCCTTTCAAAATCAACGTTTAAAAATTTAAACACATCCACCTGCATAGCCCGGCAATAGCCACTCAATTGTCCTCCAATTTCCAGTCAAATCGTTGTTAACGCCATTGTGCAATAGCTTTCATCTGATTTCAATAGCGGAATAAAATTGTGCATTTTAATGTCGGATAAAGGGATTTTTTGGAAAATGTACGCCCACCTGGCGGGCTGCATCTGTGCGGCGTCTGTGCGGCGCCTGTGCTGCGTCTGTGCGGCGTCCATGCGGCGTCCAGATTTGGGATGTGGGGCGGAATGGACGCCATGTGCTGGAGTGGGCGGCGTCCAGATTTGGGATATTGAGAGGAATGGACGCCATGTGCTAGTGAGGGCGGCGTCCAGATTGGTGATGTTGAGAGGAATGGACGCCATGTGTTGGAGTGGGCGGCGTCCAGATTGGTGATGTGTGGCGGAATGGACGCCATGTGCTGGAGTGGGCGGCGTCCAGATTTGGGATGTGAGGTGGAATGGACGCCATGTGTTAGTGATGGTGGCGTCCAGATCAGGGATGTGGGGCGGAATGGACGCCATGTGCTGGAGTGGGCGGCGTCCAGATTGGAGATTTGGGGAGGAATGGACGCCATGTGCTGGAGTGGGCGGCGTCCAGATTTGAGATGTTAGGCGGAATGGACGCCATGTGTTAGTGAGGTCGGCGTCCAGATTGTGGATGTGAGGTGGAATGGACGCCATGTGAGAGTTGGTGTGGCGTCCAGATTGGGGATGTTGAGAGGAATGGACGCCATGTGAGAGTTGGTGTGGCGTCCGGATTGGGGATGTGGGGCGGAATGGACGCCATGTGAGAGTTGGTGTGGCGTCCAGATTGTGGATGTGAGGTGGAATGGACGCCATGTGCTGGAGTGAGCGGCGTCCAGATTTGGGATGTTGGGTGGAATGGACGCCATGTGCTAGTGAGGGCGGCGTCCAGATTTGGGATGTTGGGCAGAATGGACGCCATGTGCTGGAGTGGAGGGCGTCCAGATTGTGGACGGAGGGAGGAATGGACGCCATGAGCTGATGTGGGTGGCGTCTGTGCGGCGTCCAGATTGTGGATGTGGGGCGGAATGGACGCCAGTGTGGTGATGAGGTGGCGTCCAGATCGGGGGTGTGAGGCTGATTGGACGCCATGTGCTGGAGTGAGCGGCGTCCAGATTAATGTTTGAACGAAAATACAATATTCATAATTAATAGATGTTGAAATTATACTAAAATGGTATTAATATAATGCTGTAATATTTAATATTACAGCATTGACAATATAATTTAGTATTAATATTTATAACACGAAGGCCCGGGCGGCAAACCGAAGGCCCGGGCGGCAAGCCTAGGCCCGGGCGGCAAACGAAGGCCCGGGCGGCAAACCGAAGGCCCGGGCGGCAAGCCTAGGCCCGGGCGGCAAACCGAAGGCCCGGGCGGCAAACGAAGGCCCGGGCGGCAAACGAAGGCCCGGGCGGCAAACCGAGGCCCGGGCGGCAAGCCGAAGGCCCGGGCGGCAAACAAAGGCCCGGGCGGCAAACCGAGGCCCGGGCGGTATTTCAGATTTTTTAAAGGGGAGGATTGTTATGGGAATTTTGAGTTCACTTGGGAAGAGGAGAAGTGTTTATCAGATTAATAAGAATCTGCCGGTTTCTGAGGATGAGGTGATCAAGATTATAAAAGAGGCAGTTGTTCTTGTTCCGGATGCTTTTAATATGCAGAGTGCAAAGGTTGTAGTTGCGCTGGGGGATAAGCAGGATCAGCTGTGGGATGGAATTTATGACGCATTTGGCGGCAAGGTAAAGAGGGAGAAAATTGACGGGTTTAAGGCCGGTGCTGGAACCGTTTTGTATTTTGTTGATGAGGATGTGGTAAAGGGTTTGCAGGAGCGGTTTGCTTCATATGCGGATAATTTCCCTATATGGGCGCAGCAGGCAAATGGAATGCTGCAGATTTCTGTATGGACAGCTTTGAGAGAAGTTGGTGTGGGAGCAAATATTCAGCATTATAATCCGGTGATTGATGAGATGGTGAAAAAAATGTTTGATGTTCCTGACAGCTACCGGCTTGTAGCTGAGATGCCATTTGGCGGTATTTCTGCAGAGCCGGATCCGAAGCCTGAGCAGGATCTTGAAGCCAGGACAAAGGTTTTCAGATAGACTTAAATAAATTCAGATAAACTCAAATAAAACCGGATAAACGATATATTCAAATAAATAGAAGATGAACGGTGCAGCAGGATGGGATATTCCGCTGCATCTTTTTGATAGAAAAATTAGTTCGGGTATTCTGGAACAGCTTCGCCGGGCTCTGATAAGGAATATGTGAATTGAGGGGATGATGTGTGGTATTATAATTGGCAAAATATGGGATAAGCTTGTTGAAGAATTCCATGGGAAAGATGGAGGGATGCTGTAGGGACGTTGGAGATATTCCGGAATGTGAGAATTTCCATGGAATCAGGATGCAGTTGAATTGCCTGACCAGGTAATTTGATAAGAAGGGACGGGAGAGAGATGAAATACATGATTGCAGGAGCCGGCGGAACAGGAGGAACAATTGGATTTTTTCTGTCGAAGGCGGGCAGGGATTGTACTGTTATAGCCAGAGGGGAACATCTTCAGGTGATGAGAAAAAAAGGCCTTACTTTACGACGCCTTTGGGATGGGTCTGAAGAGACAGTAAAAGTAAGTGCCATGTCTATGGATGAGTACCTGGCAACTTTAAGAAATCCGGCTGCAGCAGGGCAGGGAGCACCGGATGTGATCTTTGTCTGTGTTAAAGGCTATTCTCTGGAAGGGATGATTCCGTTTATCAGGGAGTGTGCCGGTCCTGATACAGTGGTGATTCCTGTGCTGAATATTTTCGGAACAGGAGCTGCCATGCAAGAAGAACTGCCGGGGTGTTACGTTACGGACGGGTGCATATACGTGTCTGCGGACAGAGAGGCTCCGGGACGCATAGTGCAGCACGGGCCCATACTTCGCATACTTTTTGGAGCAAGAAAGGGACAGGAAGAGCGGAAAATCCTTGATGATATTGCTGAGGATCTGAATGAGTGCGGAATCACAGGCATTAATTCCCGGAATATTGAGAGGGATGCTCTTGGAAAATTTTCTTATGTTTCACCTGCGGGAGCTGCCGGCCTGTATTACCATGGAGTTGCCCGGGATTTTATGCATGAGGGAGAAAAAAGAGACCTGTTTGTTGAAATGATACGGGAAATAGAGAAGCTGGCAGAGGCAATGGGATTCCCTTTTCAGCAGGATTATGTGAAGCTGAATCTGCAGATTATGGACGGGCTGTCTGAAGATGCCAATACGTCAATGCAGAGAGATGTTGATGCAGGGAGACCATCTGAAGTGGACGGCCTGGTTTATCAGGTAGTGAGAACAGGAAAAAAATATGGAGTTTCTCTTCCTGCATATGAAAAAGTAGCGAAAGAGCTGATGAGGCGGGGACTGAAGTAAATCTGCACTATGCGGTGAGAAAAATGATGGTTCTATTTGCGCATGCGCAGGGTCTCGTCCAGAGAACAGAGCTTATCAGCAATACATATTATGGCCGCCTCCTTTGATGCAGGCGGCCTTTTTATGTTCAGGGGCCACATGTGGGTGCGGATGCACTCCTGTTCCTTCTCACTTACATGAAAGTCCCTTGCTGCATTTTCTGCTGCAATGAAGGGGTGGTGATATCCGTGGAGATGGTCTCCGTGACCATGCCAGTCGTACAGATAATAGTCGTGGAGAAGGGCTGCCCGCACCAGAACCTCTTCGTCGGTTTTCAGGTGAAAAAAACGTGAGATGGCAAGGCTCATGGCAGCCACTCTTTTTACGTGCTGGTATGAAGTGACCTTTCCGTGCTGAATGTAGTTGTTCATCTGTAAAATTTTCGGATCACTGAGCATGGAATCCATTAAGGAGTCTGCTGGATTCAGTAATCCCTTGTCCGGTTCGGCAGAGTGTTCTGGTTCACCGGTGGTTTCCTTTGACGATTTGAAAAGTCTCATTGTTAATCTCTTTTTGACTCGGTACGCTGTTCTGTTTGATTTTCTTTATGCGTTTTTGCTTCGGTGCTGTGTTTTTTTAGTTCATCCCGTAAGGCGCTGAGAATTTCTGGGTGGTCTCTGTGGGTCATGTCAGGAAAGGCTCTCAGGAGACGGCCGGTTCCCATGATGCGGTGAGCACTGGCTTTTGCAATAAGTTCCGACCTGCGCAACTTGTACTCCTCTTCCAGCTCCTGCCGCCGGTGGTCAGCAGAGGCTCTAAGCTCACTGCTTTTTTCATAAATATCATCCCGAAGCTGGGCTTCTGCAAGGGCTCCCTGAACTCTTGCTTCGTCCAGGTGCCTGGCAGTACTGATGCTGCTTTCGGCAAGGACATTTGTAAGGCCGTCGCTGAATTTCCGCATTTCTTTTTTTGCTGAATCCAGTTCTCTGATTCTCTTGTTCAGGCCTGCCATAATGAGAACGGATACTATTATATCTGCCAGCAGGCAGCAGTAGAAAACAGCAATGGCAATCCAGCCGTATTTACGGGGAATAAGTGAATTTGTGGCGTCAGCCATGGCGGGCTGGACTATGCGGACAATCAGCAGGATGCCGATGCCCCACAGAATGCTGAATTCGGGACAAATGTAGCCGTTAAGATTAAAGGGCTTGTCGCTGTAGTCCCACCATCTGGCGTGGAAAATTTTGTCCAGGGCGAAGCCACCTATGAGTTCAATCAGGGTGGAGAGAACAACTCCTCCAAGGAAGATAGCAAGGGCGCTGACCTGTCCAATGTCCTGGCTAAGCATACCGTCTTTGTTGGTGGAAAGAAGATGCACCATTATGAAGATTGAAACTACACCGAATCCATAGATAGGACACACAGGTCCGTTGAGGAAACCTCTGTTTACGATCATTCCCTTAGAAACAGCGTGGTATACCACTTCCAGACACCATCCCAGGAAGGAATAGATCATAAAAAACTCAAGCATTTCATAGGTTTCCATACCGAAAATAATCATCGCAACCTCCGGATAGATGTTTAAATATAGGCACCTTCAAAAAACGGCTGAGGAAGATCTGCCAGCTGTCCTATAGTAATAGATGAAAAATACTCTTCTGTAAGATGACCCCATTCCTTCCACATAGAGACAGTAGGACATTTATCTGCCCGAGGACATTTTTCAGAATCAGGCTCCAGACATGCTACAGGGGCAAGATCGTCTGCTTCCAGAATGGAAAGAACATCCCAGACCGTGTAGGCATAGGGATCGCGGGAAAGCTTGTATCCGCCGTTCTTTCCTCTTTTTCCTATTAAAAGACCTTCCCTGACAAGAACCTTGGTGATGGACTCCAGGTATTTTTCAGAAATATCCTGACGCTCAGCAATCTCTTTCAGAGGAGTATAATTGTTATCTCCATGTTGTGCAAGGTCTACCATTTCTCTTATGGCGTACCTGCCTCTAGTTGAAATTTTCATAGAACACCTCTTGCTTATATTCTTTTACTAAAACTAAATAATTTTTTTATGAAAAAACGAAATTACCTATTGACACAGTAGGTTATTACGTTTATTATACCAATAACATACCAAGCGGGTGGGTAATTGTAAAGACCCTACAGGTAAATATTCATAATTTGTTTACAAAACATAAAGGTATGTAGATGTTTATTCAATTAATTGCTGACTGGGAAGGAGAAAGGATCATGCAAGTTATATTTACAAAACTGCTTAGATCAAATTACAGATTTGGACGAATGTTAAGCTCTCGTTCAGATGAGATGGCGAGAAGCTCAATGGAATCCTGTCCTTCCTGTTGTCAGGATCAAGATCGCCCTTAGTCTGTCCGGGAGAAATAACTGACGGAACGTCTCCGCAAAAGCAGCAGGCTACGGACGATGTTTTTTACAAAAGAAAACAGGATACAAAATTTGCATATATTAACAATTCTATGATCAACAGATAGAATGATCAAGATCAAATAATGAGGAGACAACAATGAGCAACAATAACTATAGATTCGAGACACTTCAGCTTCACGTAGGACAGGAGCAGCCTGATCCAGCTACAGATTCAAGAGCAGTTCCTATTTACCAGACAACATCCTATGTTTTCCATAATGCACAGCATGCTGCAGACAGATTCGGTCTGAGAGATGCAGGTAATATTTACGGAAGATTGACAAACTCCACAGTTGATGTATTTGAGAAGAGAATCGCAGCACTTGAAGGCGGTGTTGCCGGCCTGGCAGTTGCATCTGGTGCAGCAGCCATTACATATACTATAACAGCTCTGGCTAAGGCTGGGGATCACGTAGTTGCACAGAAAACAATTTACGGCGGATCTTACAACCTGCTGAAGCACACACTGGCAGACTTCGGAATTCAGACAACTTTCGTAGACGCCCACAATCTTCAGGAAGTTGAAGATGCCATTCAGGATAACACAAAGCTGGTTTACATCGAAACTCTGGGAAATCCAAACAGTGATATTCCGGATGTTGACAAGATTTCAGAAATCGCACATGCTCACGGCCTGCCGGTAGTTGTTGATAACACTTTCGGAACACCATATCTGTTCAGACCTCTTGAGCACGGAGCTAACGTAGTTGTTCACTCTGCTACAAAGTTCATCGGAGGCCACGGAACAACACTGGGCGGAATCGTAGTAGACGGAGGAAACTTCGACTGGGAGGCCAGCGGCAAGTATCCTCAGCTGACAGCTCCAAACGAAAGCTATCACGGCGTATCCTTCGTAGGTGCTGCAGGACCTGCAGCTCTGGCAACATATATCAGGGCAATCATTCTGAGAGATGAGGGTGCTACACTTTCTCCATTCAATGCATTCCTGCTGCTTCAGGGAACAGAGACACTGTCTTTGAGACTGGACAGACATGCAGAGAATACAAAGAAGGTAATCGAGTACTTGGTAAACGAGCCTCTGGTAGAGAAGGTAAATCATCCGTCTCTCCCTGATCATCCGGATCACGAACTTTATGAGAAGTATTTCCCTAATGGAGGAGCATCTATCTTTACATTCGACATTAAGGGCGGACAGAAAGAGGCATTTGAGTTTATCGACAACCTGGAGCTTTTCTCACTGCTGGCAAATGTAGCTGATGTTAAGAGCCTTGTAATTCATCCTTATACAACAACTCACGCAGAGCTTACTCCTGAGGAGCTGGCTGAGCAGGATATCAAGGAAACAACTATTCGTCTGTCCATTGGAACAGAGCACATTGATGACATCATCGGAGATCTGAAGAAGGGCTTCGATGCTGTAAGAGCACTTCAGAAATAGAAGAAATAGATAAGAAATAAGAGAATCAGGGATTTTTATAAACAGGGGTATTTGGACTAGAGTTAATAAAAAATTGTTATATGATGGGTTTGTATAACAGAATTCATATTTTTAGATAATTAAGCAGGGGATGCGCAAATACATGAGTGCATACAAAAGAAAGGAAGTAATCAAAATGGCAAAGGTATATACATCAGCAGATCAGCTTATTGGAAAAACACCACTTCTGGAGCTGACAAATATTGAAAAGGAGCTGGGACTGCAGGCTAAGATTCTGGTAAAGCTGGAGTACCTCAATCCTACAGGTTCTGTAAAGGACCGTATTGCAAAGGGAATGCTGGACGATGCTGAGGCAAAGGGCAAGCTTAAGCCAGGCTCCACAATTATCGAGCCAACAAGTGGAAACACTGGAATTGGACTGGCATCAGTTGCAGCTGCCAGAGGCTACAAAATTATTATCGTAATGCCTGAAACAATGAGTGTTGAGAGAAGACAGCTGATGAAGGCTTATGGTGCTGAGCTGGTTCTCACAGAAGGTTCAAAGGGAATGAAGGGAGCTATTGCAAAGGCAAATGAGCTGGCAGAGCAGATTGAGGATTCATTCATCCCAGGTCAGTTCGTAAATCCGGCAAACCCTGAGTATCACAAGGCTACAACTGGTCCTGAAATCTGGGAAGATACAGATGGCCAGGTAGATTACTTCGTAGCAGGAGTAGGTACTGGCGGAACAGTAACAGGAACAGGAGAGTATCTGAAATCTCAGAATCCTGATGTAAAGGTAGTAGCTGTTGAGCCAAAGGATTCTCCTACACTTTCAGAAGGAAAGGCAGGGCCGCACAAGATTCAGGGAATTGGCGCAGGATTCATTCCTGACACACTGGATACTTCCGTATACGATGAAGTAATCACAGTTTCAAACGAAGAGGCTTTTGAAGGTGGCAGACTGATTGCAAAGAAGGCCGGCGTCCTGGTTGGTATTTCCTCAGGTGCAGCTCTTCAGGCAGCTATCGAGATCGCCAGAAGAGAAGAGAACAAGGGCAAGACAATCGTTGCTCTGCTTCCAGATTCTGGAGACAGATACCTGTCAACACCACTGTTCGAGGCTTAATATAGATCTGGTTGCAAAACCCGGCGGCTTTTTTCTAAAGTTGCCGGGTTTTTACATTGGCAGATAAATCTGTTAATATACACCAATGGTGGTTCATTGTTGAGGGAACCATCTTGACTATTATTGCGAAATCAATATGTCTTTTGAATACAATACAGGAGGAAAGGACATGCCATTGAAAAAAACTGCAGCTATTATTTGCAGCACACTTCTGATCTTTGCTGTAGCCGGATCTGCAGGACTTCCGGCCTATGCTGGACTGATCTCAGGAGATAAACCATATCTGTCCCTAGGTGCAGACCTGACCAGTTCAGAGAAACAGACTGTTTACCAGCTTCTGGGAGTGGACAGCGACGATCTTGACAAATACGGTATTTCGACTGTTACAAACCAGGAAGAACACAAGTATCTGGACAGCTACGTTTCTTCTTCAGCAATAGGAACAAGGGCTCTGTCATCTGTTCTTATTGAAAAGGGAGAGAAGGGAAGCGGCATCCAGGTGGAAACCAAGAACATCACCTACTGTACTGAGGGAATGTACCAGAATGCTCTGGCAACAGCAGGAGCAAAGGACATAAAGGTTACTGTGGCAGGACCAACCCAGATTTCCGGAACAGCTGCACTGGTTGGAGCTATTAAGGCTTATTCAGAAATGACAGGAAAGCCGGTTAACGACAAGACCATAGATGGTGCAGTAGATGAGCTTACCACAACAGGGGACCTGGAGAACAACACGGATGCTGATCCATCAGCAGTTGAGGGAATGATGGCAGACCTTAAGCAGCAGGTAGCTTCCGGCGATGTAAATAAGGAAGATATACCTCAGGCCATTACAGATGCAGCAAATAAGTACGGTGTCAGCCTTACAGACCAGCAGAAGCAGGAGATTCAGGCGCTGCTGGAGAAGCTGTCCGGACTGGATCTGAACCTGAGCGCTCTCAAGAGCCAGGCTTCTCAGCTCCTGGACAAGCTGGGAGACCTGGGCGTCAATAAAGAAAATGCCGGAAACCTGTGGAACAGATTCCTGGCATGGATAAACAGCATTTTTGCTTAGGAAAATTAGTGTGATTCTTACATAGCTTTCAGGCAGAAGAAAACTCCGGAGACCCCCTGAACCCAAGAAAATCCAGAATGATTGACACATTCCCGGGTCGGTTCAGATGAGGTACTCCGGAGTTTTGCGTTTTTGATTAACGAATTACTCTTCCAATATTGAACGGCCTGTTTCTATGGCTGCTATGACCATAGGTGCGCAGACCTTCAGCATCAGCTTTCTTGATTTTATAACTTCCAGATCCTGAGGGTTACCGGGATCATAGTCCATCAGAAGCTCAGGGCAGTTACAACTTCCGAATCTGCTGACAAACTTTTGAAGAAATTCCTTCCTCTTATCAAAAAGAACTGCACGCTGATCCATCTGGTCAGGTTTGAAGTTGCCGTATTTGCATCCTATGGCCATGAGGGCTCCCGTAACACAGCCGCATGTGCCGCCGCAGGTCATGCCGGATCCGAAACAGGAGGCGATTTTCCTGGCCTGGTCAGGATCAATACCGCAGTATGGGGCCAGAGCCCCGAAAACCTGGGCAGCGCAGCAAATTCCTTTTCCAAAATTATTAAATATTTCTTCTTCCTTGCTATCAGTTTTTTCTGGTATTTCAGTTACTTCTTTCATCGCACAACCTCTGTTAATCTGGCCGGCCTCAGGAGCAATAAGACCTAGGACCAAAGTTTTGAGAAATAGTTATCAGTTTCAGGAGAATCTGATTCATTATGAATGGATTTTACCATGAATTCATCCTGGCTGCTGCATATACTTCCTGAGTTGGAAGTGCCGGAACTCCTTGCTGCATTTATTGATGCACCTTGAAGGGTGGTAGAAGGGAGGAGAGCTTTTTTTTCATATGTACCGTCTTTTCTCATTGTGCGGGCTTTTACATTGTCCCTGAGCTGGGTGTCAAGGATGGTCAGAAGCTCTTTCCTGATATACGGATCAGCAACGGGACAGGCTACTTCCACCCGCCTGTTCAGGTTACGGGTCATCAGGTCCGCCGAGGAAATAAACAATTTTGCATTTTCTCCTCTGCCAAAACAGTAGATCCTGCCGTGCTCCAGGTATCTTCCCACTATACTTGTAACATGAATGTTATCTGTATATCCGGGAACTTCAGGAAGCAGGCAGCATATTCCACGGATGATAAGCCTTATCTCAACACCGGCCATGGACGCCTGTGCCAGGGCGTCAATTATTCCCCTTTCAGTTACTGAGTTAGCCTTGATGCAGATGTAGCCCTCCTTTCCAAGGCGAGCCTGCTCATTGATCATGCTTATCAATGAAGATTTTATGCCCAGAGGAGATACCAGAAGCCTTGAATATGTTCCATTTATCCGGGACTCCATAATATTCCGGAAAAAATCATCTGCGTCCTTGCCAATTTCACGGGAGGCGGTCATGAGGGACAGGTCAGTATAAAGCCTGTTGGTGACTTCGTTATAGTTACCGGTTCCTATCTGGGTAATATAATGAATCTCGCCCTCTGTGTTCATGGAAATCAGGCAAAGCTTGCTGTGGCATTTGTATTTTTCCAGCCCATAGAATACCTTGCATCCCGACTGTTCCATTTTTTTTGCCCAGAAAATGTTGTTTGCCTCATCAAACCTTGCTCTCAGTTCCATGAGTACGGTAACATCCTTACCATTTTCTGCTGCTCTGCACAGAATTGATGCGATGCGGGATGGATTGGCCAGCCTGTATATGGTGATCTTTATGGAAAAAACATCAGTCCGGTTACAGGCTTCCACCAGGAGATTCAAAAATGGATCTACGGAATCGAATGGGAAAAAGAGAAGTCTGTCTTTTTCCATGATCTGCTCTACCATGGACTTTGATGTACTAATATCAGAAGGCCACACAGGATCGTATGGCCTGTACAGCAAGGTGTTTCTGTCCTGGGCCGGCAGGAGGCGGATAAGAGCAGATGCGTAATCGGGCTTAATAGGACATTTTTCAATGAAAATCTGTGTGTCTATAATATCAAAAGTTTTTTTAAGCTGAGCAATCATCTGGCTGGAAACAGGCCAGGACACTTCAAGCCTTACTACTGACAGCATGTTTCGCTTGTGGAGAAGGCGGGAAAATTTTTCAAGAAAATCATCGTCGCTGTCATCGAATTTCTCGTCATCAAAACTGAGATCCGCATTTCTGGTAACGGATAAAATACAGGATTCCAGCACTTTATATTTCTTAAAAATCACCTGAGCCATGCCGCAGAGAATATCCTCTGTCAGAATGTACCGTATTCCTTCTCCAGGAAGTCTTACAAATCTTTCGATATTGTCCGGAAGTTTTATAACACCAGTGGAGTGGTGCCCGTTTTTCTCCAGACGGGATGCTACATATAAATCCTTGCTTTTAAACTCAAGGGTATCAGACCCATCCTCCAGAATACCTGAGGAAGCTGCCGGAAGAATGTGCTGTAGAAAATAGTTCCTGACAAAAATCATGTCGGTATTTGTCAGGCCGGCAAATGAAATCCTGGAAATCCCCCAGTCATCAAGCTCTCTGCACAGTCTCTCGTACCTTGAGTACTTGGCCGGCATCATCCTGTGAACCGTCTCATAAATGAGATCCAGCTGTTCGCCTGCATTCATGCCTGTCTTGTTATCTCTTTCATGGGGTGACAGCTGTGCCATGTCTACCAGGCTGCCAACTCTGACCATGAAGAATTCATCCAGGTTGCTGGAGAAGATGGAAAAAAATTTTATTCGTTCCATCAATGGAACGGCTGGATCGCAGGCTTCATCCAGAACCCGCATGTTGAAGCGGAGCCAGCTGATCTCACGGTTTTGAGTATACTTGCACTTATGCCCTTTGGCTTCTGGTATTTTAGATCCCGGGACTTTTTCTTCAGAAGGAGTACAATCTATTTCTGGTGCATTAATCTCTGACATAAATATCCCTCTCTCACACCGTATTTTCCAATTACAATCTCATCAGCATCTAGTCTTTCCACAACGTGCTGAAGAATCATTGTCCCTGGAATTAAGGTGTGTATTCTTTCTGGTTCTGTTTTCAGAATCAGGTCTCTTACAGGGGTACGGCCTTTCACGAAAAAAGCACAGATTTCTTCCAGCTGTTCCCTGGACATAGAGTTGCAGTCAGAAGAGAGGTTGAAGTAGTTCCTTGCTGTTTTCATCAGGGCCCTTGAAGTTCCTCCAGTACAGAGAATCTTTTCTTTATGTGTAAATGGGAAATTACCTTCTTCATCTATGCGCAGATGAAGTTCTTTCTCCATCCTGTCGAAAGACCCCAGCCCGGGAAGTATTTTTTTTACACAATTCTTAAACAGATAAAGAGATCCTACAGGGAAGCTTGCGGAATGTTCAAGGTTACCATTGCTGTAGGTGACCACTTCAGTACTTGCTCCTCCGATGTCAATGTAAGCACCGTCTGAAATGTCATGGTCCAGCATTGCGCCGTAATATCCCAGAGCAGCTTCTTCCCGGCCGCTAATAACCTCAATAGGGTAGCCGGTGGCTCCTTCAATAAAGTGAACTGTTTCTTCTGTATTGCTGATGTTCCTGAGAGAAGCGGTGGCAAAGACCTTCGTGTTCTGAATTCCCAGACTGTTCAGGGTGTTCCTGAATTCTGAAAGACCGCTGCATGCTTTAAGGATTCCCGGACCTGTAAGGCGGCCGTCCTCCACGTATCCCGCAAGACCAGCCATGTATTTCTGCTTGAAAAGTACTTTGAAATCATCATTGCCAAGCTCGTATACTGTGAGCCGCATTGAGTTTGATCCGATATCTATAAGAGCCTGCTTCATGGTAGTGTCTCCTTTCGTTAACACATGATAATAATAGTATATTGCTTTTGTTAAATATGGAAAACAAGTAAGGTTAATTATTAGTAAAAATTTGCTGCCTTTAAGGGAATTTCAGATATAATTGAAGCCGTGGGCCACTACTTGTTTTTATGGAGGTTTATAAAATGGACAATTCATATCTGCAGCTGAAACCTGTATTTGAAAAGGGGCTGGCACAGCCTGTGTTTCCTTTTACTGACGGTAAAACCGGAGAGGACTATGCTCCAGAAAAATCAGCTGTTGTCAGATATTGTGTTTATGTGGAAACAGATTTCGATATGGACGGAGACGGCAAGAAAGACCTGGTAAAGGCGTTTGTGCAGGTACCTGCAGCAGCTGCCGCCGGAACATACAAGGCACCGGCACTGTTTGAGGCCAGGCCTTACACTACAGGAACAAACGATGATGGATATGATCACATGAAAGAAGTGGATCATGGCAATTTCAAACCATTTCAGATGGAAAACCTGAAGAAGGCCTGTGCTGGAAGGAAGGCTGAAAAAGTTGTTTCCGCCTTTGAAGCTGCTGCTTCTGCTGATCCTTCCCAGTGGTATTATCCGGATAAGGGAGGAGATGGAACCAGGCACGGTTATGACAATATTGATGCCTATGATTACTATCTGGTAAGAGGATATGCTGTTGTTGAAAGCTCAGGTATTGGAACCCTGGGTTCAGAAGGGTTTGAATACACAGGCTCCACCTATGAGAGAGATAGTTTCAAAGCTGTGGTGGAATGGCTCCACGGTGACAGAATCGGTTTTGCAGACAGAGAAGGAAAGCTTGAGACAAAGGCAGACTGGTGCAGTGGAAAAGTTGGCATGACCGGAAGATCCTATGCGGGAACAATGCCATTTGCTGTTGCAACTACAGGAGTTGAAGGCCTGGAAACCATCGTTCCAATTGCAGGAATATCTGACTGGTACAGTTTCCTGAATCAGCAGGGTGCCCAGAGATACTGGCCAAAGGAAATGCTGATGAGTTTTCTTTCGTATTTCTGTTCAAGCCGGTACAACGATCCGGAGCTTACTGAGGAAGGGAAAAACAGCATCCTCCAATTCCATAATCAGTTCACCATGGATCAGCTGAAGTGCGGATTCGACTACGACGAGAAATTCTGGGGAGAGGGGAATTACACACTGAACTGGAAAAACCTGAAGTGCAGTGCTCTGATCATCCACGGCCTGAACGACGAAAACGTTTCAACAAAACAGTTCGAGATGATGATGGATTCCTTCCAGAAGGCCGGACAGAATGTAAAGGTCATCCTCCATCAGGGACCTCACTTCACTCCGACCATGGCAAACAAGGGCTACGGAATTTCCGTAGACGGTCAGAACTACGACGACATAGTTAACAAGTGGCTGTCTCATTATCTTTTCGACCAGAAAAACGGTGCATGCAAAATGCCTGCAGTCCTGGTGCAGGACAACAATGACCAGCATCACTGGATAAAGGAAGACCAGTGGCATACAGGTCTCCACACAAAGCTGATATCAGACTCGGAAGGCATGGGCGTAATAGACACAGACTGGGAAAAAGCCTCTCTTACCCCGGAGAACTTCGACCAGAGAATGTCACTTTTTTCCACTAACATGAACCTGCGCCTTGCCACAAAAACCCTTGAGTCACCACTTACGATCCAGGGAACACCAAGAATTGACTTCCGTGGCGCCCTGAAGACAGGGGACGCTGAAAAATCCTTTGAGGGTGAGAACGTCAACGATGCAGATGCTCTGACCTTCAACCTTGGAACTGCTTCTGGAAAAATGGACGACATAAAGCTGACTCTTCTCCTCTGCGATGTCAGCGATGAGCCGTTTAACAGCGTCAGAACTACAGACCCGGAGAGAAATGTGATTCCTGTAAATGTTGTTGAGAAAGACGCCATTGACAACGGTCCAGGCCTGGAAAAATTCGACAGAGTTGAATTCGACGAAAAATCTGCAAATTACAGAATCATTACTAGAGCATATATGGACCTCTGCAATCCGTCCTCAGCCTATGAGCCGGAAACTGCAGCAGAGAGCATTCAGCTGGTTCCGGGAGATTTCCACGATTATCACTGCTACCTGAACGCCACAAGATATACAGTCCAGAAGGGTCACAGGCTGGAACTGGTAATTGGCACAGAGGATCCGGTAAACTGCCTGATTCACAAAAAATATTCAGTTGAACTGGATCTGGGATCTGTGGGCGGTGAGCTGCCAGTAAGCGGAGAAGCAGCAGACTCTTGCAAAATCCAGGTGTTGTAGCTGTATTGTCCAGGGCAGCCGGTTACTAAGGGGATGACCGGAACAACCGGAGTAACTGGTACAATCGGAATAATCGGTACAACCGGATTCTGCGGAATGACCGGTATTACGATATAGCAGAAGTTCACGGATCAATTGGTATTACTGAATTAAGATTAACTTTGGAATGTAGCAAAAGGGGATTCCGGACAGAAGCCCCTTTTGTGTGCGTAAAATAACGGACTCAGGCCCTCACATCCTATGAGTGGAAATGTTGTGGACGCCTCTTTGTAAGACTGCAGGCGTCCAGATGAGCTAATAAGTTTGGAGTGGACGCCAGTCAAATATTGCAGTGGCGTCCATTCCGCCTCAGCCCGTAAGTGGCGTCCAATCCGCCATACAACCCAAATCTGGACGCCACGCCAACACCCAACAGGCGTCCAAATCAGCAACCACCAAGAATCTGGACGCCACGTCGACACCCAACAGGCGTCCAAATCAGCAACCACCAAGAATCTGGACGCCGCCCCAGCCCGTAAGTGGCGTCCAATCCGCCCTACACCTCAAATCTGGACGCCACGCCAACACCAAACAGGCGTCCAAATCAGCAACCACCAAGAATCTGGACGCCGCCCCAGCCTGTAAGTGGCGTCCATTTCGCCCTAGAACTCAAATCTGGACGCCACGCCAACACCAAACAGGCGTCCAAATCAGCAACCACCAAGAATCTGGACGCCACGCCAACCACCGACTGGCGTCCAATCCGCCATACAACCCCAATCTGGACGCCGCGCAAACCATCGACTGGCGTCCAATCCGCCATACATCTCCAATCTGGACGCCGCCCCAGCCCGTAAGTGGCGTCCAATCCGCCCTACACCCACAATCTGGACGCCACGCCGACACCCAACAGGCGTCCAAATCAGCAACCACCAAGAATCTGGACGCCGCGCCAGCCCGTAAGTGGCGTCCAATCCGCCCTACATCTCCAACCTGGACGCCGCCCCAACCACCCACTGGCGTCCATTCCGCCCTACATCTCCAACCTGGACGCCACGCCGACACCCAACAGGCGTCCAATCCACCATAAATCCCAAATCTGGACGCCGCGCCGACACCCAACAGGCGTCCATTCCGCCATAGATCCCAAATCTGGACGCCATCATAATCCCCAACAGGCGTCCAAATCACTCTATAAACGCAATCTGGACGCCGCGTCAACACACAACAGGCGTCCAAATCAGCAATCACCAAGAATCTGGACGCCACGCCGACACCCAACAGGCGTCCAAATCAGCAACCACCAAGAATCTGGACGCCGCGCCAGCCCGTAAGTGGCGTCCAATCCGCCCTGGATTCCCAATCTGGACGCCACGCCAACCGCCCACTGGCGTCCAATCCGCCATACAACCCAAATCTGGACGCCACGCCAACCACCCACTGGCGTCCATTCCGCTATACAACCCAAATCTGGACGCCGCGCCAACACCCAACAGGCGTCCAAATCAGCAACCACCAAGAATCTGGACGCCGCCCCAACCACCCACTGGCGTCCAAATCAGCAACCACCAAGAATCTGGACGCCGCGCCAACACCCAACAGGCGTCCAAATCAGCAACCACCAAGAATCTGGACGCCACGCCAACCACCGACTGGCGTCCAATCCGCCATACAACTCAAATCTGGACGCCGCCCCAACCACCCACTGGCGTCCAATCCGCCATACATCTCCAATCTGGACGCCACGCCAACCGCCCACTGGCGTCCAATCCGCCCTACACCTCCAATCTGGACGCCGCCCCAACCCGTAAGTGGCGTCCTCCAACCAATCCCGTACCCGCCAGTCCCTCAAGTGTCATCACTTAAACCGCCAGTCCCTCAAGTGTCATCACTTAAACCGCCAGCCCCTCAAATTTGAATACCAGACCCGCCAGTCCCCCAAATGTCAATACTTAAACCACCAGAAACTGGTTTTTAAATAATCTTAAGAATCTTGCCAGTCCCTCTTAAGAATGGAACCGTATACTTGTACAGGATAAAGATGACGGGGAGGCATAGGCCATGAATATATTGATACTTACTGCCAGGTTTGGGATGGGTCATATCAAGGCCGCAGAGGCAGTTAAGGAACAGCTGGATGAGGACAGCAGATATGATGAGGTTAAGGTAATAGATTTTGTTGAGTATTTGTTTCCGCATTTAAGCGCATGGATATACAGGAGTTTTAACAGGCTGGTAATGAATCAGACCGGCCTTTATAACAAGGCCATTTCTTTTACGGATAATGTGAGCCTTCTGCCAATGAAGGCATATATTTCCTGGAAAATCGGCCGGTTGATTGAAAGCAGTAATGCCAGCGGGGTGATAGCAATTTTTCCATGCTGTTCCAGGTATATTTCTGTATATAAGGAGTTCACCGGATCAAAGATCCCTCTGTACACTTGCATTACAGACATTCATCCCCATAGTGAATGGGTTGCAGAGGACACGGACGGATATTTTGCGGGAAGCCAGGAGACTGTGCAGCAGCTGGTGAATAAAGGGGTTCCTCGCTCCAGGATTTTTGTTACCGGCATACCGGTGAAAAAAGCGTTTTGCCATGGAAATCAGGAAAATCCGTATGACCGCAGGAACGTTGAAAATGCACCAGAAATTCTGGTAATGGGCGGAGGCCTGGGCCTGGCTTCCAGCAGCCATAAGCTGAACGAACTTCTGGAATCGGCTGCAAAGGATTACGGTGCCAGGGTTACAGTGGTGTGCGGTAGTAACGAGAAGAGAAAAAAAGAACTGGAGGCTGCTCATCCGGAATTTAAGGTAATGGGGTTTGTAAACCATGTGGACCGGCTCATGAAAGACGCTGATGTTTTAATAACGAAGCCTGGGGGCATAACATTGTTCGAAGGAATTTCTTCAGAGACTCCTCTGTTTTTTCTGGAGCCCCGCTTGAATCAGGAAGTTTACAACGCAAAGTTTGCGGAGAAAAACCACGTGGCAAAGGTCATCTGGTCTGCAGAGGATGCAGATACAAAGGAGCTGATGGAATTCATATCAGATAAAGATGAAATCCGCCATATGAAAGAGTCTATGGCAACCTTGAAAAAAGACTGCTACGGCAGCAGAATTGGGGACATCATGTACCTGGACATAAAGAAGAAGCATCATCAGTCCGTAATGGACGGCAGAAATACAGACAATATAGACGATAGAAACAGTGTGGGAATTTTCAGCTATGAGTGTTAGTAAAAAAAATAAAATTCTGGTTGCAGGTATGGCTGCGGCAGCAGGGCTGGGATATTACAGCGTTTTGCCTACTGTGAGAGAGAAGTATCCGTATATGCTGAGAAACAAAATTGCCTGGAGAATGGAGAAAACAGGTGAAATGGAAGCAGGAAAGAAACCTGTTTTCCTGACCTTTGACGACGGCCCCGGACCCCATACAATGGAACTGCTGGATCTCCTTGAACAGTATGATGTGAAGGCAACTTTTTTCATAGTTACGTCCTTTGCTGAAAAGTATCCAGAAACCATAGAACGCATGAAAGAAGAGGGCCACGAAATAGGGCTCCATTCCTATCTCCACAAGAGCGGGCTTTTTGCCAGTCCTGTTTTTACAAGAAAGACATTCCGGCGGTCCCTGGAGATCATGAACAAAATGGATGTACATCCAACGCTTTACAGAGCACCCTGGGGTGAGATCAACCGGGAAACTGTAAGGCAGACTGATAGAATGAACCTCAAGAGAGTGTACTGGACAGTAATGGCAGAAGACTGGAGAGGGGGCCAGAGCTGTCAGGTGACAGCAGAAAAGCTTTTTGCAAGAGTCCATCCTGGAGACGTTATCTGCATACATGATGGACGGGGGAAAAATGACGCTCCCGCAAGAACCATCGAGGCCCTGAAAATGGTGCTGCCAGTGTGGAAGTCCATGGGATACACATTTGAAACTATGAAAAAATAGTTTTTACCTGGCGGAGGTTACGGAAGTAGTTGTTGTAATATAATATAGAAAGCGGTGGTAGTTTATGGCAACTGAAGGCAAAATCCTGCCTGATGGAGGAAGGAATATGAATTACAAGGTTCTGGTTGCAGAAGACGATAAAGATATAGCCAATCTTTTAAAGCTGTATCTTAACAGCAGCGGATATGATGTGAAAATAGCTTCCAATGGGGAAGAGGCATATGACATGGCACTTGAGTGTCCCCCTGACATCGGAGTTTTTGATATCATGATGGACAAGATGGACGGCTACGAGCTGACCATGAAGCTGAGGCAGAAATATACTTTTCCAATAATCTTCCTTTCAGCTAAAAATCTGGATACAGATAAGATCCTGGGCCTTGACCTGGGAGCAGACGATTACATGACCAAACCCTTCAATCCACTTGAAGTAGTTGCACGGGTAAAGTCTAATCTGAGAAGGTATTATCAGTTCAACGATGGTTCCGAACAGGAAAAACAGGAAAAATCCAAGGACGGAGATGTTTACCAGGTATAGGATTTGGTGCTGGACAATGAGGGAAAGACGGTTACCCAGGATGGCCGCCTTGTGGAGCTGACTTCCACCGAATTCAAGATCCTGGCGCTGTTTATGAAAGACCCGGGAAGGGTTTACACAAAACAGCAGATTTGTGAAAACGTAATGGGTGACTATTTTCAGTCAGACGACAACAGCATTATGGTTCATATTTCCAATTTGAGAGACAAACTGGGAGATGATTTCCGCCATCCAAAATACATTAAGAACATAAGAGGCCTTGGATATAAAATCGAAAAGGAATAGCATTCATGGATGTAAGCAAAAAACCGGAACTGCCTATAAAAAGAGGAAGCTTCGTTGCAACAATAATAAGGAATCATATACTTTTTTCGGTGTTCCTGGTGGTCCTGATTTATGTGGTAGTGGTTCTTGTAACCATAAATACCTTTGATTCCAGCATTAACAAGA
The DNA here is from genome assembly GCF_009695865.1 of Allobaileyella intestinalis. GTDB lineage: Bacteria > Bacillota > Clostridia > Peptostreptococcales > Anaerovoracaceae > Allobaileyella > Allobaileyella intestinalis. The sequence continues at coordinate 84,101 of NZ_VUNB01000005.1, forward strand.
ATGTCAAGAATCTGGCCTCAGATTATTCTGAATCTGCAGAGTTTAAAAATGTGAATATACACAGATATCTGAATGGCAACAGCGGAGCGGTGATCCTGGACAAAAATGGAAAGACTGTTTTTCATACTGGAAGATGCCCGATCAAAGAGTTTACTCCTGATGGACTGAAGCTGATTCCAGCCAGAGACCAGATCGTAGATATAAGTGTAAAAAAAGCTGAAAACGACGACGGACAGCAGGTTATCTTCGTGCGCCGGATATGGACAACTGATCTGTACACGGATTATGTGGATTTTGGTGATGTTGATGTGCTGGATTCAGATCACAATGTAATATATTCCACTAAGTTTTCTGATAAAACCCGATATTCTCCAGATGAATACAAGCTGCTTACTGGAAAACTGGGAAAGGATATCAGCGTAAGAAAGACGGGATTCAAGAAAACATCAGAGAGCACAGGAAAAAGTGAGAAATACACACTGGTTGCATTCAGCCAGCCGGATTCTGTGTCTGCCATGAACAGGCGGGAGAGAAACAGCATCTTCATCATTCTTGGAACAGTGGCCGCATACTTCGCACTTCTGATGATTTTTTCCCTGATAATCTCAAGAAAGGTAAAAACACCTATACATGCCCTGGAGCAGGCTATGAGTGATGTGAGCAGGGGAAAAACCGGCGGTATTATCGTCTATGAAGGACCTACTGAGTTCATGGATATGTGCCACAGTTTTAACACCATGTCAAAGAAGCTGCAGGTGTCAGAAAATGAAAATCAGGAAATGCGGGAAGCCCAGCAGAGGATGATTTCCGGTGTAGCTCACGATCTTAAAACACCTATAACGGTTATACAGGGATATGCCAAGGCCATCAACGACGGAATTGTGGCACCTGAAGATCAGAAAAAATACCTGCAGACCATCGAGGAGAAAAGCACCCAGCTGACGGAGCTGATCAACGAATTTCACCAGTATGCAATGATGAACAGGCCGGAGATGAAATTCGACCTGGAGAAGGTCAATATCTGCGAGTTTACAAGGGAATACCTGGCAGGAAGGTATCAGGAACTGGATATTGAAGGAAGAGAGCTGGAACTGGATATTCCTGATGAGGAAATCATGGTTTCCATAGATCAGTCCCACTTTACGAGGGTTTTCGACAATCTGGTTAATAATTACCTCAGGTATTGCGGCGAAGGGTCTACGCTTTTCTGTTCTATTAAACAGCGGGATGACAAGGTGCTGGTCATCATGGGAGATAACGGACCGGGAGTCAGCGAAAACGTCATATCCACAATCTTTGATCCTTTTGTAAAAGGCGATTCTGCCAGGGCGTCAAGAGGCTCTGGCCTGGGACTGTCAATTGTGAAGGAGGTCATCGAAGGCTGCGGGGGCACCATAGTTTTAACAAAACACCCGAGAAAGCCTATGAACACGGAATTTATTATTACGCTGCCAGTAAAATAGCCGGCCTGTGGCCGGTTGCCTGGGGCGGGTTCAGTGGCTCTCCGCTGTAGTTTAATTCATGAGTACACATCCCGAAAAACTGAGTATACAAAAAAATCACATATTTCTGATAATTTTCATACTTCTTGGTCTGATGTCATGGTACAATATCACCCGTACAAAACGATATTTTTCTAAAATGTCATCAGATAAAAGGGAGTAGTTGGCCGGAGACAGGATTGCTTTCCGGTGGCTGCATTCGTCAGGACGCCGTTTTACGGCCGGGTGCAGCAGTGTTCCAGGCATTCAGATGGATAGCAACGAGACTTTATTGCAGACATGTCTGTGGTGAAGTCTCGTTTTTGTATGTTCTCAATGATGTTAACCATATGTTTTCGTCATGGGAAGAAGGAAAATTACTGGAATTTTGAAGGTTTACTAGAAAGGAAGATTGGGTTAAGCATGGAAGATAAGAAATTTTATCTCGAAAGCTCTGAACAGGTGCTGTCTGACCTTAAGTCCTCACCTGAAGGACTGACCGCCAATGAAGCGGAAGAACGGCTCACCAGGTTCGGACCGAACAAGCTTAAAGAAGAAAAGAAGGAGCCTGCCTGGAAGCGTTTTCTGGCACAGATGAAGGATCCAATGATCATCATCCTCCTGGTTGCAGCATTTATTTCAGCAGTCCTGGATGTTTATCAGGGAACAGTTCCCTACGATACGTTCATAATTCTCTTCGTAGTCATCGTTAATGCCATCCTGGGAGTGGTTCAGGAAAGCAAGGCGGAGGCTGCCATTGAGGCGCTGAAAAAAATGGCCGGGGCCACTACCAGAACTGTCCGGAATGGAGAGACAGTAATCATTCAGAGCACTGACCTGGTGGCAGGAGATGTGATTCTCCTGGAGGCAGGAGACGCTGTACCAGCTGATGGGAGAATCCTGGAATCAGCAAGCCTGAAGGTGGAGGAAGCGGCATTGACAGGTGAATCTGTTCCTGTTGAAAAAATATCTGATGTTCTTTCTGACAAGGGAGAGGATGTGGCTCTGGGAGACAGAAGGAACATGGTTTTCATGGGAAGCACTGTTGTATACGGCCGTGCCAGAGCAGTTGTTACTTCCACAGGTATGGATACCGAAATGGGAAAGATAGCAGATGCTATTTCCCAGGCAAAAGAAGGCCTTACTCCTCTTCAGATAAAATTGGCCCAGCTCAGCGGAATCCTGACAAAGGCCGTTGTGGGAATCTGCGTATTTATTTTTGCCTTTGACGTAATCAGATCCCTGGTGACAGGTCAGAGTCTGGGCATCCAGAACATTCTCAGCTTCTTCATGATTGCTGTTTCCCTTGCGGTTGCTGCAATTCCTGAGGGACTTGTGGCAGTTGTCACAATCGTTCTTTCCATTGGTGTAACCAAGATGTCTGAAAAGAGCGCTATCATCAGGAAGATGTCTGCTGTTGAAACCCTGGGATGCACTCAGATTATCTGTACAGACAAGACAGGTACACTTACAAAAAACCAGATGACCGTCACAAAAACTTATTCTTCTGATGATGACCTTCTTGCCGCTGCTATGGGACTGTGCAATGACGGTGAAATCCAGGCAGATGGAGAAAGTGTAATAGGAGAACCAACAGAAGCTGCCCTTGTGGTCTTCGGAATTAAACAGGGATGTCCTAAGAATGAACTTGAAAAGACCCAGCCGAGAGTTGGAGAGATTCCCTTTGATTCCGGAAGGAAGATGATGACTACAGTTCATCGTAAAGATGGATGCTTCATTCAGTACACTAAAGGCGGTCTTGATGAAATCATGAGCAGATGTACCACAGCTCTTGTTGATGGAAAGGTGGTTCCGCTCACTGACGAAATAAGAGATCAAATTGTAAGAGAAAACAAGAAAATGGCAGACCAGGCCCTGAGAGTTCTGTCCTGTGCCTTCAGGTCTTACGATGAAAAGCCTGAGACATGGACAAGCGATGCCCTGGAAAATAACATGACTTTCATCGGAATGTGCGGAATGATCGATCCGGTTCGTCCGGAAGTTCAGGCTGCCATTCAGGAGTGCAGAAATGCAGGTATTACCCCTGTAATGATAACAGGAGACCACAAGGACACTGCAGTAGCAATTGCAAAAGAACTTGAGATTATTACCGACAGCAGCCAGGCCGTCACTGGCGCTGAACTGAGCAAAATGGATGATGAAGAGTTCAAAAAACGCATCAAAAACATCCGTGTATATGCCAGAGTTCAGCCTGAACACAAGACCAGAATAGTCAAGACCTGGCAGGAGCTGGGCTACGTTACAGCGATGACAGGTGACGGAGTAAATGATGCTCCTTCCATAAAAACAGCTGATATCGGTGTTGGAATGGGAATCACCGGAACAGACGTTACAAAGAACGTTGCCGACATGATCCTGGCCGACGACAATTTTGCAACTATTGTTGCAGCAGTTGCCGAGGGCAGAAGAGTATACGACAACATCAGAAAAGCAATCCAGTTCCTGCTCAGCTCCAACATGGCAGAAGTTCTGTCAGTGTTCTTCGCTTCAGTAATGGGATTCACAGTGCTTCTGCCTACCCATCTTCTGTTCATCAACCTGATTACAGACTGCTTCCCGGCACTGGCTCTGGGAGTTGAAGAACCAGAGAAAAACATCATGGATCGTGAACCCCGGAAAAAGAACGATGGAATTTTTGCCGGCGGAATGGCCTTTGACACAATATACCAGGGCGTAACCGTCACCGTTCTTACCTTGATCGCTTACTTCATTGGAAAATCCGGTGATGCTTCCATCACCGCCAGCGGCTACAGCAGCCTTGGGGTCACAATGGCATTCTTCGTAATGTCAATGTGCGAGATCTTCCATTCCTTCAACATGAGATCAAGAAGAGAAAGCATCTTCAGACTGGGAAAACTTAACGTTCCCCTTCTCCTGGCAATGCTGGCTTCTCTGGCACTCACAACACTGATCGTTGAAGTACCGGCCCTGGCCGCAATGTTCCAGTTCAGATCAGGCGGCCTTGACCCGGTTCACTATGCAATCTCCTTCGGACTGTCAATCCTGGTAGTCCCAGTAGTAGAAATAGTTAAACTGATACAGAGAAAAACCGGCAAATAATAACTCCAACAGCAGGTTCCAGGACAGACAATATCCAAACAAGATTCGTAGAAGGTTTATTCCCTTGGGAGAATAAACCTTCCACATTAAAGAGATGAAGGCAACTGCCCGCTTTCCAGAATTATGGAAAGCCAGGCAGTTGCCTGTTTTATTTTGCGGAATTCCGGGGATATTGGTGGGTGAATTCTGATGTAGCATGGCGTCCAAATGTTGCATGGCGTCCAAATGTTGCATGGCGTCCAAATGTTGCATGGCGTCCAAATGGCGATGAAAGCGTAGATTGGACGCCACATGTTGACTGACGAGGCGTCCAGATTGGAGAAGATGTGCGGAATGGACGCCATGTGATTGAGTGGGTGGCGTCCAGAATTTTAGAGGCGATGGAAATGGACGCCACATTTTGACTGACGAAGCGTCCAGATTAGAGAGAACGGAAAGACTGGACGCCATGTAATCTGGCAAGTGGCGTCCAAATTATGGAGAGCAGCAGGAACAGACGCCGGCGTCCGAGTTGAGTGGCGTCCAGATTGGAGAAGCTGTGCGGAATGGACGCCATGTGACTATGTGTGAGGCGTCCAAATGGCGATAAGAGCGTAGAATGGACGCCAGCGGTGAGTGTGTGAGGCGTCCAAATCGGGGAAGCTGAGCAGAACGGACGCCGTGTGATTGTGCGTATGGCGTCCAAAACATGATAGGCGTGCAGAACGGACGCCACATGTTGACCGACGAGGCGTCCAGAATTTTAGAAGCGAATGAAATGGACGCCACATGTTGACTGTACGCCCACCGATAATTCTTACCTGGCGTCCAGATCTCAATGCCGCCATCTTTAGACGGGTGAAGATATTTTTTTACAAGAATACCGTGTATTTAGTACAATAGCGGAGGCGGGCTTTTGGAAAATTACAGAAGCCGGTGTATTTTACTGTAAGCTTTAAACTTAATAATTTAATAAGAAATTCAACCCGGTTTCCTTAATGGCTGCCGGTTATCCTGTATACATCGAATGGAGGCAGAAATGAAGATACTGATTTGTGACGATGACAAGGAAATTGCCAGAGCAATAGGAATTTATCTGAGAAATGCCGGGTATGAAACTGTTGAGGTCCACGATGGAAAGTCAGCGGTGGACGCGGCAGGGGATCCGGATGTGCAGCTTATAATGATGGACATTATGATGCCTGGAATAAACGGAATTCAGGCAACAGAGGCCATCAGGAAGATCAGGAATATTCCTATAATAATGGTTTCTGCAAAGGGTGAGAGTTATGACAAGGTCAGCGGGCTGGACAGCGGTGCGGATGACTATATTACAAAGCCTTTTGATCCGGTGGAAATGGTGGCCAGGGTGAAGGCGTGCCTGAGAAGATATACTTCTCTGGGAAGTAAGGAAATACGGCCGTCAGTTCTGAAGACAGGAGGACTGGAGCTGGATACGGAGACCAGAGAGGTTCGGGTTGATGGAGAGCCTGTGGTGCTTACGCCAAAAGAATTCGGTGTTCTGGAATACCTGATGGAACAGCCGGGAAGAATTTTTTCGATGGAGCAGATTTACGAGGCTGTCTGGAAAGAACCGGCATACAATTTTGAAAATACTGTTGCAGTTCATATTCGCCACATTCGCGAAAAAATCGAGATTGACCCGAAGAATCCCCGCTATCTGAAGGTGGCCTGGGGTGTGGGTTACAAGATCGAAAAACTAGATTAAGGCTGCTTTGGGAGGCATGATGATATGGATGAAAATATGAATGAGAATGCCAATGAGAATACGAATGAAATTATGAATGAAAACATGAATGAAAACATGAATGAAAACATGAATGAAAAAACTTCTTTTTCGCGGAGGACGGTGGTTTGGGCGGTGTCCAGCATTGCAGCAGTGGCAGCGTTTTTTACTACAATCTGGTTTGCCATGGAGGCGGCTGTAACAGACTGGCTTTTTTCACTGTCATACGATCATTATGAACAAGGGACGGCTGATGTGGTTAAAAATACACTGAAATCCTTCAGCAGGGGAAATAGTGTAAAGCAGATGATACAAATTGCTGTAGTGATGGGAATAGTCACATTGGCAGCAATTGTGGTTTCAATAATCACTTCAGGAAAAAAATCTGAGGGGAAAGTCAGACTGGCTCCTGGAGACCGGTGTTTTGGAGAGATACAGGTTTTTGGAGGAATACTGGCAGGCTGTGCTTACTATCCGGCGGTTCTGCTGATGATTGCCGGAATTACCGGGGCTCAAAAATTCCTGCCTGGAAGGATAACCAGAAGTCTCATTGACAATACAGCTTCCCTGGACGGGGGGATAACCTGGAATCAGATTGTTGACAGGACTGGAGGAATAACAAAGATTGTATCTCCATGGTTTGCCCTGACAATGGGAATACTTATGGTAATTGCCATTACGGTATTTGAACTCTGGGTGATACAGAGCATCACAAGAAAGCTGAAAAACCGCAGCTTCTGGAAGAATACAATAATAGGAAAGCTGCTGTTTGCAGGTAGAAATCTTTTCCAGAGGAGCACGAAGACTCAGCTTAAAATAATGGGGCTGGCCCTGGCAATGATAATTCTTTCCGCTGTTTTCCCCGTAGGAACAATAATTGCAATTGTGCTTGTAATGTGGCAGCTGCCTAAGTATCTGAAAAGATTCAGCGACATTGAGAAGGCAGCAGAACAGACTGCATCAGGAGATCTGACAGTTGAAATGCCCCGGCTGTATAACGGAGATGAGCTGGACAGGCTGTCGGCAAGCATAAATTCAATATCAGATGCTACCAAAATCGCAGTGGACAAAGAGCTGAAGAACCAGAAGATGAAAACAGATTTAATTACCAACGTTTCTCACGATTTGAAAACTCCCCTCACATCAATGGTAACCTATGTGGATCTCCTCAAAAATGAAGGGCTCCAAAGTGAAAATGCAGAGGAATATCTGGATATCATAAGCCAGAAAACCGAAAGGCTCAGAAGACTGACACTGGACCTTTTTGATGCAGCAAAGGCATCAAGCGGGGATCTGCCTGTGGAAATAGGCAGAGTGGACCTGGCATCCCTTGCCAGTCAGAGCGTAGGAGAATTTTCCGATGATTTCCAGTCCAGAAACCTTCAGGTTATCATGGGTGGAGAGGACAGCGTAAATGTAATGGCAGACGGAAGATATCTGTGGAGAGTTATGGAGAATCTTCTCAATAATATAAGGAAATACGCCATGGAGGGAACGAGAGTATATATCGACCTTTCATCGGAAGGAGGAATGGGAAAAATTTCTGTAAAAAACATGTCATCTACTCAGCTTAATGTACCGGCTGAAGAGCTGGTTCAGCGTTTTGCAAGGGGTGACGAATCCAGAACTACAGAAGGCAGCGGGCTGGGCCTGGCCATAGCAAAGGACCTGACAGTACTTATGAAAGGGCAGCTGAAAATTACAGTAGACGGAGATCTTTTCAAGGCTGAGGTAATGCTGCCCCTGGCAGAAGATTAGCTTACGGCTTATTAGCCCCCGAGCTGGATCATGCGGTCAATCGGTTTCCTGGAGAGGGTGATAACTTCTTCTGGAAGCACGATTTCTTCTCCGCCCTTTCCGGCAACGGCATTGTAAACATCCATCAAAGTGGTCATCTTCATGTTGTAGCAGACGCAGTTCTCGGATAAGAGATAGAACTGTTTATCCGGATACTGGAACTGAAGGTGCTGGACAATGCTGGCTTCCGTTCCGATGATGAACTGGCTGGCATCACTTTCTCCGGCGTATTTCATGATTCCCGTGGTGCTTCCCACGTAATCGGCCATTTCTACAACAGAAGGCCTGCATTCCGGGTGAACGAGAAGGAGAGCATCAGGATGGGCAGCTCTCATCCTTTTTACATCGGAGGAGCCTGTTCTCATGTGGGTAGGGCATCCGCCGTTATAAAACTTAAAATTCTTTTCAGGGCACTGCTTCTGTACCCAGTCTCCCAGGTTAGGATCAGGTATGAACAGAATGTTTTTGTCAGGAAGGGCCCTGATAATCTTAACTGCTGAAGAAGATGTAACCACCACATTGACGGCAGTCTTAAGCTCAGCTGTAGTATTGATATAGGCCACTGTAGCGTATCCCGGATTCTCTTCCTGCATTTTAAGGACGTCTTCTCTGTTCATTTCCATAGCCATAGGGCAGCCTGCCACAGGATTAGCCAGGATAACCTTTTTATCTGGAGAAAGAGTCTTGCAGGTTTCAGCCATGAATCTTACACCTGACATGACGATGGTTTTCTGAGGAGTGGCGGCAGCTTTCTTGCTGAGAGCAAAAGAATCGCCGATGAAATCGGCAACTTCCCATATATCCTGGCTCTGATAAGCGTGGGCCAGGATACACACGTCGTTTTTCTTTTTCATCTCTATAATCCGGTCCTGCAATTCTCTAGTGTTCATTTGGAAAAATCCTTTCACAGTTTGTTATTTTACGGCAGATCGTAGTTCTTTTGATATGCATTTGTTATGCGACATTTGTCAGTATAGTTTTACAGATGGATACTGTCAAGACATGTGTATATATTTTCTTTACACCTGTCTTGACAGTAAACTTTTGCAGCAATATAATACGTGACAGTTCAGCGGGAAAGTTTGTACCGGATACCCGCAGACCTTAGAGAAATGGATAATGTTTTTAAAGGAGATACAGAAAATGAAAACTGAAGTCCTCATTATCGGCAGCGGATGTTCCGGCCTCTATGCTGCACTGCAGCTGCCTGGTCACAGGAAAATTACCGTAATAACCAAAGAAGATCTGGAAAGCAGCGATTCCTATCTGGCTCAGGGCGGCATATGCATGCTGAAGAATGACGAAGACTACGACAGTTATTTTGAAGACACCATGAAAGCCGGGCACTACGAGAATGACCGGGAATCTGTGGATATTATGATCCGGTCTTCCCAGGACGTAATTAAAGACCTGATCAATTATGGAGTGAGATTTCAGCGCAATGAAGACGGAACTCTTGATTACACCAGAGAAGGAGCCCATTCACATAAGAGAATTTTGTACCATGAGGACATTACAGGAAAGGAAATAACCAGCCATCTCCTGGAACAGGTCCGTAAGCTTCCAAATGTTCAGCTGCTGGAATATACCACAATGATAGATATCATTGAGAAAAACAACACCTGCTACGGTGCCGTTGTCCGTAAGAAAGACGGCTCTCTGTTCAAGATTGAGGCCGGTGTTACCATAATGGCTACAGGAGGAGTAGGAGGACTTTTTGCCCACTCCACAAATTTCAGACACCTTACAGGTGATAGCCTTGCCATAGCCATTAAGCACGGTATAGGTCTGAAAAACATAAACTATATTCAAATTCATCCTACAACCTTCTACTCGGAGAAGCCGGAGGACAGAAGCTTCCTCATCTCTGAGTCAGTAAGAGGTGAAGGAGCAAAACTTCTGGACAAGAACGGAAACCGTTTTACCAATGAGCTTTTGCCAAGGGATTTGCTGACCCAGGAGATACGGAAGCAGACCAGGAAAGACGGAACGAAGTTCGTGTGGGAGGATCTGCGGCCAATTCCACGGGATGTGCTGGAAAACCACTTCCCTAATATTGTGGAGCACTGCAAGGAAAACGGCTACGACCCGTTTACACAGCCGATTCCAGTGGTGCCTGCCCAGCATTATTTTATGGGCGGCATAAAGGTAGACCATCAGAGCAAGACTACAATGAACCAGCTGTATGCAGTAGGAGAAACGGCGTGCAACGGCGTTCACGGCAAGAACAGACTTGCCAGCAATTCACTGCTGGAGAGCCTGGTGTTTGCTAAAAGGGCAGCCCTTGATATTGAAAACAACTGGAATAAGAACAAGCTTGACCATGAAGCTGTGGAAAAAACAGATCTGGGAGAATACCAGGACGTAGATGCACTGGAGGAGACATATACAAAACTGGTTCAGGATGCAATTGACGCAGCAAATAACGGAAAGCCATCAGGAGCTGAATACAGAACAGCGTAACACCGGGGAATTCCCTATATCCCGGAAAAGGAAATTGATTTTTTCATAAATAACAAAAGAAGAACGGCGAGAGGACAAAAGGAAATGTACGATCCTGTAACTATGAAATTAAACGTTGAACCCCTTATAATATCTGCCCTCAGAGAGGACATTACCAGTGAAGATGTTTCCACCAACTGCGTGATGCCCGGATACAAGGAGGGAACTGTAGATCTGATATGCAAGGAGGACGGAGTGATCTGCGGCCTTCAGGTTTTTGAGAGGGTGTTCACACTTCTGGATGAGAAAACAGAGGCGGTATTTTCCGTTAGTGACGGGGATCTAGTTGAAAAAGGACAGAAGATCGGCACCATTAAGGGGGATATACGGGTGTTGCTTTCTGGGGAGAGGACGGCACTCAATTTTCTGCAGCGGATGAGCGGTATTGCCACCAGCACACGGCGCATGGCTGAACTCCTTGAGGGAACAGGGATAAAGCTGCTGGATACCCGCAAGACCACGCCAAACAACAGGATTTTTGAAAAATACGCAGTCAGAACCGGCTGCGGCAATAACCACCGCTACAACCTGTCAGACGGAGTGATGCTGAAGGACAATCATATCGGAGCTGCAGGGGGAGTTGCTCAGGCCGTGAAAATGGCGAGAGATTATGCCCCATTTGTGCGGAAGATCGAGGTGGAAGTGGAGAATCTGGACATGGTAAGAGAGGCTGTTCAGGCAGGGGCTGATATTATCATGCTGGATAACATGGATCACCAGACTATGGCTGAGGCTGTAGAAATCATCGGAGGACGGGCTGAAATAGAAATTTCCGGAAATGTCACTGCCGAGAAGGCTGGGTCAATAAGGGATCTGAAGGTGGACTTCGTTTCAAGCGGCGCGCTGACTCACAGCTCGCCAATACTTGATCTTTCTCTGAAACATCTGAAACCAGCAGAATAATTGAAAGATGGGTTTCCGGGTATTAAAATAAGATCAGGTTACAGGTTGCATTCTGGAGGTTAGGATGAAGGGAGAAGAGAGAAGAGAAAAAATATTAAAGGCTCTTCGGGAAAGCCGGGATCCCATTTCGGGCGGACGCTTTTCGGAAGCCCTTGGAGTCAGCCGCCAGGTGATCGTCCAGGACATAGCGCTGCTGAGAGCTGGAGGATGTAATATTTATTCCACCAGCAGAGGATATGTTCTGGAGGAGAAGAATCTGGCAACCAGGGTGTTCAAGGTAAGGCATACTGATGAGCAGGTGGAAAAAGAGCTTACAACAGTAGTAGACAACGGCGGTGCAGTGGAGGATGTCTTCGTATATCACAGGGTATACGGGGTAATCCGGGGACAGCTGAACATCCATTCAAGACGTGATATTGCCGAGTATCTGCAGGATATTGAAAATGGCCAGTCCAGGCTTCTGTCCAGGGCCACAAACGGATATCATTATCATACGGTTACCGCAGACAGTGAGGAGATTCTGGACTTAATTCAGGAGAAACTTCAGGAAGAAGGGTTTCTGGCAAAGCTCCAGGATTATGAGCCTGTGGACTTCTGGAACAAGGCAGGGAATATATGATCCAGGGTTGCTGGCATTTGGATGCAGACAGGAAGTAAATAAACAGTAATGATTTAATAAGATTTAATAAGAGACCGGGCAGGTTCGTTGTTTCATAACAACCTGGCCAGTTTTTTTGTTGTTTGGCATTTCTCATGGAATCATGGTTTTAGTGGAGCAAATAGGAGTGAACCGGCTGCAGAATGGATATCTGAAGAAAATGAGAATAAATGATTGACAATATGATATCTGATTGATATCATTCAGATATAAACACAGGGGCTATTATTATAAAGAATTAATTTGAGGAGTAAGGTCATGGAGGAGAAAAAAATGGAAGAGAAGATCTATAAGAGCCGCCGTCTTGGCATGCCAGTGCTGATCCTTGTTCTGGTTCTTTATGGAGCAGCAATCTTTTATGTGGTATCTGTTGCCATTTCAGGTGGCAATGATCATTCCCCACTGTTCATTCTGAGTATACTGTGGATGTGCTTAGGCTGGATGCTATTTATGGGTCTCAGGGTAATCAGACCTCAGGAGGCAGCTGTTCTCACGCTCTTTGGTAAATATGTGGGGACTTTAAAAGAACCTGGGTTCTATTTTGTGAATCCTTTCTGCACAACCTTCAACCCTGCAGCAGATACAAAGCTGAACCAGAGCGGGGATGTAGATGGGGGAAAGAAAAGCATTTTCAAAGCAAAAGGAATCAATGACGAAGGGGCGCAGGCCGGCGGAAGCAAGAAGATTTCTCTTAAGATAATGACCCTGAGCAACAACAGGCAGAAAATAAATGACTGTCTGGGAAATCCGGTGGAAATCGGCATTGCCGTAATGTGGAAGGTAAATGACACCGCTAAAGCCGTGTTTAATGTAGATAATTACAAAGAATATCTTTCCCTTCAGTGTGACGCAGCACTTAGAAATATTGTAAGGATTTATCCATATGATATTGCACCGGGAGTTGACACAACAGGAGATGGTATGGCAGATGAGGGAAGCCTGAGAGGATCCAGCGAGGAGGTTGCACTCCGCATACGCAATGAGATCCAGTCAAGAGTGGAATTTGCAGGACTGGAGGTAATTGAGGCCAGAATAACATATCTGGCATATGCCCCTGAAATTGCGGCAGTAATGCTTCAGAGGCAGCAGGCTTCTGCTATTGTTGATGCCAGGAAGATGATCGTTGATGGTGCAGTGGGCATGGTTGAAATGGCTCTTGAGAGACTCAACGAAAATGGGATTGTAGACCTTGACGAGGAACGGAAGGCAGCGATGGTATCTAATCTGCTGGTAGTCCTCTGCGGAAATCATGATGCCCAGCCGGTGGTAAATTCCGGATCATTATATTAAAATAATATTAATTCTAGGACGGGAAGGTGCAGATGAGTTCTAAAAAGCAAATTCCATTGAGAATAAGTGAGAAACTGTATGATGCTATTGCAGCCTGGGCAGAGGACGACTTCAGATCTGTTAACGGACAGATAGAATATCTTCTTACTGAGTGTGTAAGGCAGCGGAAGAAAAACGGGAAATACGTTTCTGAGCATCTGGACGAACCGCCAGAACTGGATATTAAGTGATATGTACGGTAAAGTGACGGTATTAGATTGATATAGCACCACAGTTAATAAGGAACCAAAAAATAGAACAAGCTCCGGTATCTGATCGATTCAGATACCGGAGCTTGTTAAATTTCGTTTTAATTCTTTCGCTTTAATGCTGCCTAAAAAGCCTTTCCTTCACAGCCCAGAACGTCTTTGATCTTGTGGGCTACGATAGCTTTTACATTTGCTCTTCCAACTTTCAGGTAAGTTCTCGGATCGAACACAGAAGGGTCTTCTGCCAGAGCCTGTCTTACTCCTGCAGTCATTCCCAGGCGAAGATCGGAGTCGATGTTGATCTTGCATACTGCTGATCTTGCTGCTTCTCTCAGCTGATCTTCAGGAACTCCCAGGGCGTCTTTAAGGGCACCGCCGTGTTCGTTAATAATCTTTACATATTCCTGTGGAACTGAGGAAGCTCCGTGGAGAACGATAGGGAATCCAGGAAGTCTGTTTTCTACTTCGTGGAGAATGTCAAATCTCAGGTGAGGATCCGTTCCCGGCTTGAACTTATATGCTCCGTGGCTGGTGCCGATGGCAATGGCCAGAGAGTCAACTCCAGTTCTTTCTACAAATTCCTGTACATCATCAGGGTTAGTATATGAGGAATCTTCAGCACTGACTTTCACATCATCTTCGATTCCTGCCAGAGTTCCCAGCTCTGCCTCTACTACTACGCCACGTTCATGAGCATAGTCAACAACCTGCTTTGTAATAGCAATGTTTTCGTCGAAAGGCTTGCCGGAAGCGTCGATCATTACAGAAGTAAATCCATTGTCTATACAGTCCTTGCAGAGCTCAAAGCTGCTGCCGTGATCCAGGTGAAGTGCAACCGGAAGCTCAGGATACATTTCGAGAGCCGCTTCAACCAGCTTAACAAGATATACTGAATTTGCATATTTCCGGGCTCCAGCAGATGCCTGAAGGATTACAGGAGCCTTAAGCTCCCATGCTGCATCGGTAATACCCTGAACGATCTCCATATTATTTACATTGAAAGCGCCAATGGCGTATCCACCATCATAGGCTTTCTTGAACATTTCTGTTGTGGTAACAAGTGCCATTTAGAATAACTCTCCTTTCTTCCGCCTGTGAGGCGGTCATCTGGTACAGCTCTGAGTTTTTTCAAACCATCTAGTGCAGGCAAGTGTTGATTGCCGCATATACTAAAATTATAGCATACTTAATCTGTTTTCGGACATTAAAAAAGACAGGCGCTACAGCCTGCCTTTTTTCGGCAAATATACTCTCAATGTGACGATTCCGATAGTCACAAGAGCCAGCAGAGTGTACGCCAGATAAACCAGTTTGCCTTCTTCCATAGAGACATCCCTTCGGTCAATAAGAAAAAATAATTACAAATTAATATTAAGTTGAAAAAATAACAAAATCAACACTTCAACTTAAAAAACACAAATTGTGCATTGAAGGGGCAGGCATAATGTAGCAGGTCATCTCAGGACATTTCACTCTTTTCAATTTATTTATTCTACAGGCTTAGGATTATATCTTACTTCGCCTACATTGTAGACGGTGACAAAGGCCTTCGGATCTGTTTTCGACAGGAAGGTCATGAGCTTCTGATACTCGTTCTTATCTACAATCACCAGCACCTCCTGGCGAATCACCTGGTCATAGGCTCCTTTTACCTCGTAAATACTTGCGCCGCTATGGAGTGTGTGAAGAACGTAATCAATAATTTCATCCTGGTGATCAGAAAGAATGCACACTCTCCGTTTGATGTTTCTTCCGAAGATAAAGTGGTCCAGCACAATTCCCTGGAAGTAGGTTCCCAGCACTGAGATCACAACTGTCTTGCTGTCGTAGGCCAGGGCAGCAGTGAGGGCGATGAGAGTTCCCAGTATGGAAAAGGATTTACCAATTTCCATGTGAAAGTACTTGTTCATTATCTTTGTGATAATATCCAGACCTCCAGAGGATGCGTTCAGGGAAAACAGCATGGCCATGGCGAAGCTTACGGAGACTATGTATGTCAGTGCATCCAGGGCCTGGCTGCCAGTAAGAGACTTGTTATCCGGCAGGAGAATTTCATACATCCTCTGGAACAGCGGAATAGCAATAGAAGTATAGACAGTCTTAGCTCCGAATTCCTTTCCTACAAAGATAAATCCTACAACCAGGAGGATCAGATTCATTATCAGCGTCAGAGTGGCCACTGACAGGGGAGTGAAGTTAGTCAGCACAATGGCAAGTCCTGTAACGCTTCCCAGGGCCGTATGGCTTGGCATTAGAAAGAAGAAGACGCAGGTGGCCACAAGGAATGAAGCTATAGTTATAAGAAAGTATTCTTTAATGGTATTTTTTTTGATCAAATCGATCCCTCCATAATCCCGGTGTAACTCCGGCATTTAAAGTCCCGGGCAGTGACTCCGGGAAACGTGCTTGTGAATTATAGCACTATTGGACAAAAGTTTGAACTTTAATTGCCAATCACCGGGGAAAATAGTAATATGTACGGAGTTTCCGGCCTGATTGAGGGGACGGCCGGGGAATATGGAGGTTGATATTGGAAAATTTCAGACAGCTCATTGCAG
This sequence comes from Allobaileyella intestinalis, assembly GCF_009695865.1. Lineage (GTDB taxonomy): Bacteria > Bacillota > Clostridia > Peptostreptococcales > Anaerovoracaceae > Allobaileyella > Allobaileyella intestinalis. The sequence continues at coordinate 100,345 of NZ_VUNB01000005.1, forward strand.
CTTCGGTGGAACGATATGGAAACAGAACTGCATTTACGCTTAAGGAAGGCAAGGGAAGATACAGGGATATTTCCTATAACAGGTTCGGCGAGGACGTAAGATGCCTGGGACAGGCTCTTCTGTCCAGGGGATACCAGAATCAGCCAGTTGCCATTATCGGAAAGAACAGCTATCAGTGGGTTCTGGTTAACGCTGCAGTGCAGGTTGCAGGAGGCATATCCGTGCCTCTGGACAAGGAACTCAAATATGATGAATTCCTGGAATGCCTGATAAGATCAGAGGTAAAGGCTGTCTTCTACGACAAGAAAGAAAAAGAAAACGTGGAAAAGGCTGTTGCTTCAGGACTGACAAAGGTAGAAGAAGCATTTCCGCTTTTCGGAATAACAGGAGACAAGAAAGAAGAAACTATTTTCGATTTAACAGGTTACGGAAGCGCACTCCTTGGAAACGGAGAAACTGGCATTGATGATGTGGAGATTGACGGAAACAGGACCTCTGTTCTGCTTTTTACCTCAGGAACCACATCCCAGTCAAAGATAGTTATGCTGTCTCAGAAAAACATTGTTTCCAACGTAGACAGTGTAATGCTGCTGAATATCATCCGCGAGGACGACACTAACATTGCTCTTCTGCCTTACCATCACACTTTTGGAGGCACAGGCCAGTGGGTAATGCTGGCAGCAGGAGCAAGAACTGTTTACTGCGATGGCCTGAAGCACATACAGTCCAATTTCCGGGAATATGGAGTGTCTGTTTTCGTCGGCGTTCCCCTGATTGTCGAGACTCTTTACAAGAGAATTAAGAAAACAGTAGAGAGCAAGAAGATGTCCGGCAGGGTAATGGCTCTCAGGCTGATGACAAGAGGCCTGGACAAAGCCGGAATTGATGTTAGAAGGAAGGTTTTCTCAGGAATTCAGGATGCCCTTGGCGGTCACATGAGAATGGTCGTTCTGGGCGCTGCTGCGGCGGATCCTGAATGCATCAAAGCCCTTAACGATTTTGGCATTACCTGCATCCAGGGATACGGCCTCACAGAAACATCGCCGATTCTTTCGGCCGAGAGGCCTGATCACTTGAGATCCGGATCTGTAGGACTTCCTCTTCCGGGAATTGAGATGAAAATTGACATGCCTGATGACAACGGTGTAGGAGAGATTCTGGCAAAAGGAAACAACATAATGGCCGGCTATTACGGTAACAAGGAAGCAACTGACCAGGTTCTGGAAGATGGCTGGTTCCATACGGGGGACCTGGGCCGCCGGGACAAGGACGGATATTTCTACATTACAGGCCGGAAGAAAAACGTAATCGTTCTGAGAAACGGCAAGAACGTATTTCCGGAGGAGCTGGAGCAGGAAGTGTCTCAGCTGCCTTATGTCCTGGAAAATATAGTTCTGGGCGTTCCGGACGGTGGCGACGAGAGAGATCCTGTGGTTACCCTGAAGCTTGTTTACAATCCCGATTCTTTTCCAGGCAAGACCAGTGAAGAAATATACGATCTGGTGAAGAATGATGTGGAAAAAATAAACGACACCACTCCTCCGTACAAGAGAATTCGAAAGATTATGGTAACAGATGAACCGATGATCAAGACCAGCACAGGAAAAGTTCGCAGGTTCATGGAACTTCAGAAGATTACTGAAGAAAATGCGTGATTATTTACTGAGAAATAGGTTATAGTATACCGGTACAGTTATTTGCGAAAGAGATTATTGAGTTCCGTTTTATTCGGGAAGAAGGGAGAACAAAATGGCTGTAGAAAGAACTTATATCATGCTGAAGCCTGACTGCGTGAGAAGGGGCCTCATGGGCAGAGTGATCTCAAGGATTGAGGACAAGGGCTACAAGATCGTTGACGCTAAGATGATGCACCTGACCAGCGAGAAGCTGAGAGAGCATTATGCTCACCTGGTGGACAAGCCATTTTACCCTGACCTGGAGGCATTCATGATGTCAGGTCCGGTTCTGGCCATGATCGTAGAAGGGGAAAATGCTATTCTTGGTATGAGAAACCTCATGGGCGCCACAAAATTTGAAGATGCGGCTGCAGGTACAATTAGAGGAGACTTTGCCAACACCACAACTGAGAACCTTATTCACGGTTCCGACTCCCCGGAGACAGCCGAGGCAGAGATAAAGAGATTTTTCGGCTAAATATTCGGCTAATTAACTGCAACTGCCTTAATGTAAGCAAATTGTATTAATTTACAAAATATTCATGGCAAAATAAAGCCTTGACATAATTGCTTATCTGTCGTAACATAAACATACACTTTACCGCTTTACTTAGTTAAAGCGGTAATATTTTGAAACATTTACTTTACTACGGTAACACACTAATATCATAGAGCAAGGGAGAATGGAATGAAGAGAAAGATTCTGGCACTAGTACTAGTATGCGTAATGGCAGGAACAATGGGTCTTCTCACAGGATGCGGAGCAGGGCAAAGCAAAACAGACTGGGAGTATATTAAGGACAAGGGAACTCTGGTAATCGGACTGGACGACACTTTTGCACCAATGGGATTCAGAGACAAGGATAACAAGCTGGTAGGATTCGATATAGATCTGGCAAGAGCAGTCGGCAAGGAACTGGGTGTAAAGGTTAAGTTCAAGCCAATTGAATGGAAGGCAAAGGAAGCTGAGCTGAAGTCCAAGAACATCGACTGCATCTGGAATGGTATGTCAGCAACACCGGACAGACAGAAGAGCATGTCCCTTTCCAAGAAATACCTTGAGAACAAGATTCTGGTAATGTCCCTGAACCCTTCACTGAATATTAAGAGCGCTGACGAGCTTAAGAATTACAAAATCGGCACACAGGCCGGATCTGCCGCTCTGGAGGCTATTCAGAAGAACTCAAAGTACGATGAGTTTAAGGATAATATTTCAGAGTACGACACATACGACCAGGCTATTCTGGACATGAAGGCAGGAAGAATAGATGCAGTTGCAATTGACCAGGTATACGCTATCTACAATAATGCAAACAAGGACAGACTTTATCAGTCCGACTTTAACTTCGGCGCAGATTACTATGCAGTAGGCTTCAGAAAAGAAGACAAGGAGACTACAAAGAAGTTCAACGAGGCACTGAAGAAGGTTATCGACAATGGACAGGCTGAGGAGATCAGCCAGAAGTGGTTCGGAACAAATATGGTAGTTTTCGAGGGATATAGCAAATAGTCAAGTGAAAAACGGGGCTGGAGCGTTGCTTCAGCCCCGTATATCTGATATTGGAAGAGGACGACACAATGGCCGATTATATTGGACTGATAATACCTGCACTGATGAAGGGAGCTGTGGTTTCCCTGGAGCTGTTCTGTGTGACACTTGTTCTGTCACTGCCCCTGGGCCTTCTGGTATGTCTGGGAGAGAACAGCAGAATAAAAATAATAAGCTGGATTTTCAAAGCATATGTTTTTGTTTTCAGAGGAACTCCCCTGATGCTTCAGCTGTTTTTCTTCTACTTCTTCTTCCCTATAAACATGGGAGTAAGGATGAATGCTTTTACAACAGCCTCTCTTACATTCGTTCTTAATTATGCAGCGTATTTTGCAGAAATTTACAGAGGCGGAATTAACAGCATTGACAAAGGCCAGTACGAGGCGGCCAATTCTCTGGGACTTTCCAGGACTCAGACACTGTTCGGTATCATTCTTCCCCAGACCTTCAGAGTTGTACTTCCTCCCATTTCCAACGAGGTTATTGTTCTCATTAAGGATACTGCACTGGCATCGGCCATAGCTCTGGTTGACATAATGAGAGTTTCAGAGATGATCGTCAACAGGGACGGAAGTCTGGCAGCTTATGTAATCGCTGCAGGAATGTACCTTGTATTCACCTTCTTCATGACAGTAATACTTACAAGGCTGGAGAAGAGGTTTTCGAAATTCGAATAACTCCGCATGGACAGAAGATTTTTTTCAATATAAGCTGATCGGGAGACAAAACATGGCAATTCTTGAGATGAAGAATATAATTAAGGATTTCGGCGGGGTATCTGCTGTAAACGGAGTAAGCCTGTCGGTAGAGCAGGGAGAAACGCTGGCAGTAATAGGGCCCTCTGGATCGGGAAAATCTACTTTGCTGAGGTGCATGAACTGTCTGGAGAAGATAGACAGCGGGGAGATAACCCTGAAGGGTGAGACTTTTGTAAAAAACCAGGCTGGAAAAGCGGTGTACCTGCCGGAGAAGGAACTGAAAAGGATTTCCTCGGAGATGGGAATGGTGTTTCAGCACTTTAACCTCTTTCCTCACATGACGTGTCTGGAGAATATTACATATGCCCCTGTAAAGGTGAAAAAGATGGATAGAGCCAAGGCTGAAGCCAGGGGAATGGAGCTTCTGGAAAAAGTCGGACTGGCGGACAAGCGGGACCAGTATCCTTCCCACCTTTCTGGAGGGCAGAAACAGCGAATCGCTATTGCCAGAGGCCTGGCCATGGATCCTGAGATAATGCTGTTCGATGAACCTACTTCTGCCCTCGACCCGGAGATTACAGGAGAGGTCCTTCAGGTTATGAAAGAGCTGTCAGATGCTCACACCACAATGGTTGTGGTCACCCATGAGATGGGCTTTGCCAGAGAGGTCTCGGACAGAGTAGTGTTCATGAACAAGGGGAAGATAGAAGAAGAGGGTACCCCGGAAAAAATATTCGGCTCTCCGGACAGCGTGCGGCTCAGAGAGTTTCTCAGTTCTGTTGTCAGCGCCTAGTGGCGGATGTATTTACTTTTCATTCTGCCTTGTGGACTTAAGAGCTTCATCCAGGTATTTTTCAAGTTCAAGTATTTGAGCTTCGGTGGTTGCCCAGCTGGTTACGAAGCGGACAGGTGTGGCTTCTTCCAGCTCAGGCCCCCACATTTCGAAACGGACGTTTTCTGACAACTTGTGGATAAGCTTATTTTCCATGAGGAAAAACTGCTGGTTCGTTGGAGAATCGATGTGAAGCTTTATGCCCCGGTCTGTAAAGAGTTTTCGCAGTTCCATGGCCCGCTCAATGCCGTTTCTTCCCAGCTGGTAATAAAGACCGTCCGTAAAGAGGGTATCGAACTGGATGCCTGTAAGACGTCCCTTGGCCAGCATGGCTCCATGCTGCTTTATTATGGTGTAGAAATTGGCAGGGGCGTTTTTCTTTGTAAACACCAGAGCTTCTCCGTTCAGAGTTCCCACCTTCGTTCCTCCGATGTAAAAAAGATCGGCCAGCTTTGAGATCAGTGGAAGATCCACGTCTGTTTCTGCCATCAGGCCGTAGGCCAGCCTTGCGCCGTCAATATAGAGAGGAATGTTGTATTCATGACAGAGGCTGGAAAGCTGGGTGAGTTCTGAGGCAGTGTACAGTGTGCCAAGTTCTGTTGGATGAGAAATGTACACCATTCCCGGGAAGACCATGTTCGGATACGTTCCGTCAGCCCAGAACTGTTCAATGAGGGTGCGGACGTCAGATGCCTTGATTTTTCCATCGTATGAAGGTACTGTAAGAACCTTGTGACCGAGAAATTCGATAGCGCCGGACTCGTGGACGTTTATGTGTCCTGTGGTCCCTGCAATAACTCCTTCGTAGGGCCTTAGCATGGAATCAATGGCGATGGCGTTAGTCTGTGTGCCTCCGCTGAGGAAATATACGTCTCCTTCCGGGCACTGGCAGGCTTCCTTAATCTTTTCTTTTGCTGAAGCAGTAAAAGGGTCATTTCCGTATCCCGGGTACTGTTCTCTGTTAACACGGGCAAAGGCCTCGAGAATTTTTTCATGGCATCCTTCAGTATAATCACATTCAAATGAAAGCATTGGCGGTCCTCCTCCGAATAGTTTCAGAAATTATTTCCCTTTTCTCAAATAAGAGCAAATAAATTCATTACTGTTTTAATATCAATGGACAAAGTATATAATAAAAAACAGTGAACCGCTACGGTGGGGATAGGAAGTTTGACTTTTACAGGAGAGACAGCCATGAAAAGAACTGATACGACAATCCAGTCCACAAACGAAAAGAATCAGCTCCACGTAATAATCTGGGAGCCGGAAGATGATCCAAAGGCTGTGGTTCAGCTGGTTCATGGCATGGCCGAATATATGGACAGGTACCATGAGTTTGCCAGGTATCTTACAGACCGGGGATATGCGGTAATCGGTCATGATCATCTGGGTCACGGAAAGACCGTAAACGACCCATCTGAGCTTGGCTTTTTTGCAAAGGAGAATGGGGACCGCATAGTGATAATGGACATGTACGGTGTTACGAGGCTGGCTCAGAGAAGGTGGCCGGACAAGCCGGTGTTCATTCTTGGACACAGCATGGGTTCCTTCATGGTTAGGAAATACATAACAAAATACTCCGATGAGATCGCCGGTGCTGTTGTAATGGGAACAGGTTTTCAGCCGGCTGCCGCTGCTGATATGGGGATAATGATTACAAATCACCACATCCGGAAACACGGCCACATGTATGTGAGCAAGACAGTGAGCAACATGGCTATGGGAGGATATAACAAAAAGTTCAAACCTAACAGAACGCCGGTAGACTGGCTTTCTGTTAATGAGGAAAATGTGGATCAGTACATGGCTGATGAGCTGTGCGGATTCAATTTTACAGTTTCTGCTTATAACGATTTCTTTCACATTATCAAGGATCTGGCTGAAAGCAGGGACAGTGAAAGAATATCCAGAAGCCTTCCAGTTCTTATTACTTCAGGAGAGGTGGATCCGGTTGGAGGCGTGAAGGCCTGCATGGCACTGGAAAAGAAATACAAGAAGATGGGAATGGAAGATGTTGAGGTGAAGATTTTCCCAGGTGACAGACACGAGATCCTGAACGAAAATGACAAAGACGTGGTGTTCAGGGAAATGGGAGACTGGTTTGACAGCAAACTTTAATGCAGTACGGTAAAGGGGAAACCGGCTGCATGTCTTAACTGTGGCGGCCGAACAATTATTTCAGGCCGCCACTTTTTGCGGCCTGAAAACAGTATTTTTTCTTGCATAAGAATTTTCCGCTTGTATAATATTTTAGGATTTTTTTACTTTGTTAACCGGAAGGAAGGATTTATGGGAACGAGAAGAGTAATAGGTGTAACTGAGAGAGTACCCATCGGGAAGGGAATTCCACTAAGTATTCAGCACACATTTGCTATGTTCAGTGCGTCAGTACTTGTGCCCTTTATTCTGGGTATCAGCCCGGCCATAGCCTTGCTTATGAACGGCATAGGAACGCTTCTGTTTATTCTGATTACAAAGGGCAAGGCTCCTGCATATCTGGGTTCCAGTTTTGCATTTATCTCACCGGCCCTTCTGGTAATTAACGACCCTCACCTGGGATATCAGTATGCTCTGGGAGGATTCGTTATTACAGGTATCATTTTCATGTCCGTTGCTGTTCTTGTAAAATTTGTAGGGGTAAAATGGATTGACGTGGTTCTGCCGCCGGCTGCAATGGGTCCGGTAGTTGCTCTTATCGGTCTTGAACTGGCAGGAAACGCTGCCCAGAACGGAGGAATAGTTCTTACTGATACATATACCCACATAAATCCGAAGTTCGTAATAGTCTTCCTTATCACTCTGCTGATGGCAGTTTTCGGACAGGTTCTCCTCAGAGGCTTTGCCTCAGCCATCGCCATTCTCATTTCCATCATTGTGGGATATGTGGCTGCACTGGCTATGGGAATCGTTGACTTCACTTCACTTAACAGCGAAACCTGGTTTGCGATGCCGAACTTCCTTTTGCCTAAGTTCAATCTTCAGGCAGTGCTGATCATTATTCCTGCATCTCTTACGGTAATATCAGAGCACATCGGCCACCAGGTAGTTACATCTGAAATCGTGGGATACAATCTTCTGGAGGATCCAGGCCTTCAGAGATCTCTGTTTGCCGACGGAATTTCAACCACTCTTTCCGGATTGTGCGGATCAGTTCCTACAACTACCTACGGAGAGAACATCGGAGTAATGGCAATTACGAAGGTATACAGTGTATGGGTAATTGGGGGAGCAGCAGTATTCTCCATCATGCTTTCATTCATTGGAAAAGCTTCCGGGTTGATTCAGACCATACCGGCTCCTGTAATGGGAGGAGTAAGCTTCCTGCTGTATGGTATGATAGGAGCCTCTGGAATCAGGCTTATGGTAGATTCAAAAATTGATTACAGCAAACCGAGAAACCTGGCTCTCACTTCTGTAGTATTTATTACAGGACTTTCCGGAGCATTTATCCAGATGGGATCTGTGAAGCTCACTGGAATGTCTCTGGCAACAGTTGTAGGAATGGGCCTGGGCCTGATCTTCTACGTTCTGGACAAGCTGGGTCTGACTAACGACAAAGAAGCAGAAGAGGCAGAGAAAGAGTCAGGAGCAAAGGCAGAACAATAATAAACTAGTACATCTGAAGGATATAAACAAATGAGCAATTTTGACAGGATTACAGGAGTACAGAAGAAGAGCATCAGAAACCATGGGATAATTGCAGTTGTTCTGATTCTGATCGGAGTAGTGGTATCTATTGGAAAACAGGTATCAGGATATATTTCGGCCATTCTGGGTGTTATTCTCCTGATTACAGTATGGTCTCAGTACAAATCTTATTCCCGTGAAATCAATAAGGTAAGAGACAATCTGGAACAGTTCAAAAAAGAAGTTGATAATGGAAAGGTATATGATGCTTTCGGGGTAGTACTAACTCCCAACTACGCAGTTGTTGAAGGAAGAGAGCTTCATATATACAAACTGAAGACCATGAAGAAGTTCGAGGTTGGAATTGAAGAGAAAATAAGAAAGGCTCTCTTCCTTACAGATAAAGAGGGAAAAAGATATCAGATTGCAGAGACATACACAGGAGACGGCCGTCAGGAGCAGTTCGATATTCTATACGGCGATCTGAAAGACTATTTCAGAAAGAGACACAGATAGAATCTGGTGACTGCTGAGTATTTTTATGAAAAATCGTGGATAATCCATCATGGATTAACGTAAGTTTAACGATGTTATCTGAAACCTGCCAATTGCGGCAGGTTTTTTGTTGTAATACACAAAATGAACAGGGCTGTGTTTGATGTACATAACAATAAACATTTAATTGCCTTGTTCGAAGTTTGATGGTTCTGTAAAATATATAAAGAGAACGTGTAAAGTGTATATGCATGTATGTTCGAACCTGCATGCATTTCTGGAAAGGATGTACATAGATATGAAATTAGGCTTTGTGGGTCTGGGAATTATGGGACGCCCTATGGCGAAACATCTGGTTCAGGCAGGATATGATGTAATGGTAACCGATCTGAATCAGAACCTGGTTGATGAACTGGTTCAGATGGGTGCATCTTCAGGCAGCTACAGCGAAATGGGCAGTCAGTGCGACATCGTCATGATGATTCTGCCAAATGCGTCCATAGTGAAGTCTGTAATTTTCGGTGAAGACGGAGTGGCATCATCCATGAAGGAGGGGGGCATCATTATCGATCACAGCTCCGTTACACCTGTTGAGTCAAAAGAATGCTATGATGCTCTGAAAGAAAAGGGAATCGGATTCCTGGATGCCCCTGTATCAGGTGGCGAGCCTGGAGCAGTTGCCGGTTCACTGGCAATAATGGTCGGTGGAGATGAAGAGGTATTTGCAAAGGCAGAACCTTATCTTCAGGCCTATGCAAGTTCTGTTCTGAGAATAGGTGAGTCAGGAGGAGGCAGTATTGCAAAACTGGCCAACCAGATTATCGTAAACAACAATATTGCTATTGTCTCTGAAGCCCTTGTATTCGCAAAGAAGGCAGGAGCTGATCCAGAGAAAGTTTACCAGGCAATCAGAAGCGGACTTGCAGGTTCTTCAGTACTTGATGCCAAAGCACCTATGATGATCGATCACAATTTCGTTCCGGGCGGCACCATCAAGGTAAATCACAAGGACATTACAAATGTAATTAAGACGGCTCATTCCATTGATGTTCCTGTGCCATATACAGCACAGCTCTACGAAATAATGCAGTCCCTTAAGGTTCACGGACATCTTGGTGACGATCACGCCGGCATAGTACAGTATTTCGAGACCCTGGCCGACGTGTCTGTCGAAAAGGAGAAGTAAGATGAGCATCAGTACCAGCATTTTGAACAGTTATAAAAAGATTCCTGAAACTGAAGTTGACAAACTGCTGAGTGAAGAAATCAGACTTAATGACAAGAAAATCGTAGTTCTTGATGATGACCCTACTGGAGTACAGACAGTTCACGACATTTCAGTCTATACAGACTGGGATCTGGATAGCATGAAGGCAGGGTTCATGGAGGAGAACAATCTCTTCTATGTTCTTACAAACTCAAGAGGATTCACGGCAGAGGAGACTACCAAAGCTCACAAGGAAATAGGAGAAGTTGTCCACAAAGCCGCTGAAGAAACAGGTAGAGACTATATTTTTATAAGCAGAAGCGACAGTACGCTGAGAGGTCACTACCCCCTTGAAACCATGATTCTCAAGGATGCTTATGAAGCCAATACAGGAAGAAAGATAGACGGAGAGATACTCTGCCCGTTCTTCAAGGAAGGCGGCAGGTTCACTATCGACAACATACACTATGTAAAGTATGGAGATGAGCTGGTGCCTGCCTGCGAGACAGAGTTTGCCAAAGACAAGACCTTCGGCTATTCTGCTCTCACAATGCCTGAATATGTTGAGGAGAAAACAGGGGGACGCTATAAGGCAGAGGATGTAACCTGCATTTCTCTGGAAGACATCCATAACTGCGATTATGACAAGATCCAGGAACAGCTCATGGCTGTTAAGGATTTCAACAAGATAATAGTAAATGCTGTGGATTATGCCGACATTAAAGTGTTCTGTGTAGCACTGTTCAGGGCCATGAGAGCCGGGAAGTCCTTTATGTTCAGGACTGCAGCAGCAATCGTAAAAGTAATGGGCGGTGTATCCGATCAGCCTCTTCTCACCAGGGAAAAGATGGTGGTTAAGGAGACAGATAACGGAGGCATCATCGTAGTTGGATCCCATACGGAAAAGACCACTAAACAGCTGGAGTGCCTGAAGTCCATGGACAATATTCTCTTCGTTGAGCTGAATGCCGGACTTGTAACAGATCCTGAGGCTTTCGCTGAAGAGGTGGACCGCTGCCTGTCTGTTGAAGAAAAGGCAATCAGAGAAGGAAAGACTGTATGCTGCTACACTACAAGGAAGCTTATAACAGCTGATACTGGAGATAAGGAGGACGAGCTGAGACTTTCAGTCCGGATTTCCGAGGCAGTTCAATCACTGGTTGGAAGGCTTTCAGTAACACCAAGTTTTGTTGTGGCAAAAGGTGGAATCACATCAAGTGACGTTGGCACTAAGGCCCTGAAGGTAAAAAAGGCCAGAGTACTTGGACAGATCATGCCGGGAATTCCAGTGTGGCAGACAGGAAGTGAGAGCAGATTCCCTCTGACTCCTTATGTTATCTTCCCTGGAAACGTTGGTGATGTGGAGACACTGAGAGATGCAGTTCAGGTGCTTATGAAGTAGCTGAATCTGATTTTGGAGAATAATAATGTCTGAATGTATAGTAATAGCAGATGATCTCACTGGAGGAAATGCCACCGGTGTTCTGCTGAAGAAAATGAAATATGTTGCTCACACAGTGCTTAACATAGATGCAATAGATCCTGACACAAGGGAGAGGGGAGACTGTCTCATATATCCGGCAAACAGCAGAGGAATGTCCCCGCAGAATGCCTATGACACAGTGTACAGTGCCTGTAACAGTCTTAAAGCAGAGGAGGTGCTCCTTTATTCGCACAGAATAGACAGCACCCTCAGAGGAAACCTGGGCATGGAGACTGATGCCATGCTGGACTGCCTGGGAGATGATTACATGGCTATTGTAGCTCCCTGCTTTCCTGCAACAAACAGGATAATCTGTGGAGGATACATGCTTGTTAACGGCATTCCTCTTCACAAGACAAATATTGCTATCGATCCTAAATGCCCGGTTACCACCTCTGATGTAGCGAAGATCTTCCGAAATCAAAGCCAATATCCTGTGGAATCCATGGATATCTCTGATTTGATGCAGGGAAGCTCCTACATTGCAGGCAGACTGACTGACATGAAGGAAAAAGGAGCAAGAACTGTAACTTTCGACTGTATTACACAGGAAGACCTGGACCTCATTGGAGATGCAGTTATAGAGAGCGGACTCAAGATAATCGCAGTGGATCCTGGAGTGTTTACTGCAACCATGGCCAGGAAACTGATAAAACCTAAGGAAGACACAGTGGCCAGCAGAATTCTGGCCGTAGTAGGCTCTGTTAATCCTAATGCCAAGACTCAGATGGAGCAGCTCTGGCTTTCCCAGAAGACAAACTCGGTTATGGTAGATACGGGACTTCTCATGAAAAGCAAGGAAGATAGAGAGAAGGAAATCGGAAGAGTAACTGAAGAGATCCTTGCAGCTGCAGATAGCTATCAGGTTTCCACTGTTTGCGGAAACGGGATTTATCCTGAGAACCGGATAGATTTCAGCGGATATATGAAGAAGCACAACTGCACTTTGGATGAGGCAACTGAAGTGATTAACAGTGCATTGGCTGAAATTGCATACAGAGTCTTTGATAAGGACAGATCCTTCCGGGCCATGTATACCAGCGGCGGAGATGTTACCATTTCAGTTTGCAGAAGGTTTAATACCAGTGGCCTCAGACTGAGAGATGAAGTACTTCCTCTTGCAGCTTATGGTAAATTCCTTGGAGGAGAATTTGACGGAGTTCATATTATCACCAAGGGAGGCAGTCAGGGTGGACCTGATGCAATAAACCAGTGCATTACTTATTTGAAGGAGAAGCTTTATATTTAGTTATAAGTTTTTTCAGTTGACAGAGAATTGCGGATTGGAGGAAAAATGGCAAAGCCACTAATTGCGGTCACAATGGGTGACCCTGCAGGAATCGGTCCTGAAATTGTTGCAAGAACTATAGATGACAAGGAGATATTCAATATCGCCAGATGCATCGTAATCGGAGACAGGAAAATCATGGAGAAGGCCATCCAGATTGTAGGGGCTGACCTGAAGATCCATGTTACAGATAACCCGGCTGAAGGTGATTACAGCGAAGGGGTACTTAACCTGATCGACCTTGATAATATCAACATGGATCAGTTTGAATACGGCAAGGTCAGCGCAATGTGCGGTCAGGCTGCCTATGATTACATTGCAAAAAGTATTGAGATAACCATGTCCGGTCAGGCAGATGCTGTAGCTACCACACCGATAAACAAAGAATCCCTGCACGCTGCGGAGGTGCCATTTATCGGTCATACAGAAATTTTCGGAGCTCTCACAGGGACAGAGGATCCTCTGACAATGTTTGAGACAAACGGCCTCAGGGTGTTCTTCCTTACAAGACATAAATCTCTGAGAGATATGCTGGATGACATAAAAAAGGACAGGATAATCGACTATGTTCAGAGATGCACCGAAGCACTGAGAAAGCTGGGTGTAAATGAAGGAACCATGGCTGTAGCAGGGCTTAATCCACATTCAGGAGAACATGGACTTTTCGGATGGGAAGAGGTCAATGAGATAGCTCCTGCCGTAGAAGAGCTGAAGAAACAGGGCTACGATGTAGCCGGACCTGTGCCGGCAGATTCTGTTTTCCACCAGGCTGCCATGGGAAAATACAACAGCGTTTTGTCTCTTTATCATGATCAGGGTCACATTGCAACAAAGACTCTGGATTTTGACAGAACGATATCAATTACTAACGGAATGCCTATTCTCAGGACTTCCGTTGATCATGGAACGGCCTTCGACATTGCAGGAAAGGGCATAGCCGGAGCCGTCAGCATGAAAGAGGCCGTAAGGCTCGCTGCGAAATATGCACCGTATTTCGTCAGGTAGAGATTTATAAGATATAGGTTATGAACTGTTATTATGGGAGGAAAAAATGGTTTATGGTCTTGATGGACAAAGGATGCTGATCGCATTGCTGATCGGTATCGCATGTCTGATCTTCATGGTTTTGAAAACCAAGATTCAGGCATTCCTGGCACTTATCGTTACAACTGTTATTGTTGGTATTATCGGAGGCATGCCTCTTAATACTGTTACAATTACAGTGGACGGCATTGAAAAACCTTTCGGAATTGTAAATTCCATTACTACCGGTTTCGGAGGAACCCTGGGAAGCATCGGTATTATCATCGGATTTGGTGTAATGATGGGTCAGATATTCGAGTGCTCCGGAGCCGCCAAGCGAATGGCATATACGTTCCTTCACTTGTTTGGCAAAGGTCGTGAGGAAGAAGCTCTGGCCTTCACCGGATTCCTGGTATCAATTCCTATTTTCTGCGATTCAGGATTCATCGTTCTTTCACCAGTTGCAAAGGCTCTTTCTGAGACAACAAAGAAATCAGTAATCGGACTTGGCGTAGCTCTTGCTTCCGGACTGGTTATTACCCACTCACTGGTTCCGCCAACACCTGGCCCTCTGGGAGTATGCGGTATTTTCGGAATCGATGTAGGTAAATTCATTCTGATGACACTGGTTCTGGCAATACCTATGGCAATCGCCTGCATCTTCTATTCAAGAAAGCACCTGGCAAAGAAGTTCTACAGAATACCTGACGGGGAAGGTGAAATCGTAGAGATGCCTTATCAGGAGCCGGATTATGAATCAGCATTCAACATGGATATGGAAGGAGTCCCGGGAGCATTCGAGTCATTCCTGCCTCTGATTCTGCCTATCATTCTGATTCTTATCAACACAGTTGCAACTGCCCTTGGACACACAACTGGTGTCATGCAGGGACTGGTATTCCTGGGACAGCCTATTGTGGCAGTAGGCATCGGCCTTCTGGCAGCAATCTTCACTCTTGGAAGGAAGTTCGATAGAAACACTCTTCTTCAGGAGATGGAAAAGGGTATGGCATCCGCAGGCATCATCATGCTGGTAACCGGTGGCGGCGGTGCTCTGGGACAGATCATCAAGGATTCCGGCCTCGGAAACTATATGGCAGACGGTATGGCTAAGGCTGCTATTCCAATCATCATTCTTCCGCTGGTAATCTCTACAGCAATGAGATTTATCCAGGGATCCGGAACAGTTGCTATGACCACCGCTGCATCTATTTCCGCACCTATTCTGGCCGCAGCTAATGCAAACCTTTTCCTGGGTGCAATCGCCTGCTGCGTAGGTTCACTGTTCTTCGGATACTTCAACGACTCTTACTTCTGGGTAGTAAACCGTACACTGGGAGTATCTGAGGCTAAGGAGCAGCTGGAAATCTGGTCTGTTACATCTACTATCGCATGGGCAGTAGGAGTAATAGAGGTAATAATTCTCAGCATTGTGCTATAATACAAAAGCGCTTATTTGAGGCTGCTGCCTTTGGCGGCGGCCTCTTTTTAACAGAAAGGTAAATAACAATGTCACTGGTTACTACAGGAAAGCTGGTCGAAGAGGCCCATATTAATGGAAAATGTGTTCCTGCATTTAATGTGGGTAGCATGGAAATGGTAAGAGGTGCAGTGAAAGCAGCAGAGGAACTTAATGTACCGATTATCATCCAGATTGCTGAAAGACTTCTGAAATATTCACCTCTTGAGCTGATGGGTCCCATGATGGTTCAGGCTGCAAGAGAATCCAGGGTAGATATTGCTGTAAACATGGATCACTGCAGGGATCTTGCCGTAATGAAAAGAGCCCTTGACTATGGATTTACAGGTGTTATGTACGACGGCTCCACAGATCCTTATGAGGATAACATCAGAGGAACTATTGAAGCTGTTAAACTGGCATCTTCCTATGGCGCATCTACAGAAGGAGAGCTGGGGCTGGTTGGCGGTTCTGAGGACGGATTAAGCGATCATGGAATCAAATGTACTAATCCTGATCTCTCCAGAGATTTTTGTGAAAAAACTGGTATTTCATGTCTTGCGGTGGCTATCGGCAACGCCCACGGAGACTATCCAACAGCGCCGGAGCTGGCCTTTGATGTTCTGGAGCAGATCAACATGAAAGCCGGAAAACCCCTGGTCCTCCACGGAGGCAGCGGCCTTACAGATGAGGACTTCCAGAAGGCTGTTTCTCTTGGAATCAGCAAAATAAATATTGGTACAGCCAGCTTCAACAAGGTCACTCAGTCCGCAGGTGAATACCTTCAGGAGCCGGGAAAACATACATTTTTCCAGATGAGCACAGCCATGACAAATGGAATGTATCTTAACGCACTCAGACACATTAAAGTTTTCAACAGCATGGAGTAATAATGAAAATAATCGATAAGGCAGAACAAGAGAAACTTTTTTCAATGTATGAAACTCCTGAGCACGTTCAGCTTCACTGCAACGAGGTGGCCAGGGTGGCGGGACTTATTGGAGAGGCTCTTAATGAAAAAGGTTATCATCTTGACATCCAAAGGATACGGGGAGCCGCAATGGTTCATGACCTTGTAAGAGTACAGAAAGATCATGACATTAAAGGCGGAGAGATACTGGATAAGATTGGATATCATCCTGAAGCTGAACTTGTCCGCCATCACATGAAGTATTATCCATTCAGCAGTATCAGCAATATTAACGAGCAGGATGTGCTCTGCCTTGCCGACAGACTTGTAAAAGAACACCAGTACGTAGGCCTTGATGCAAGAATGGACTATCTTATTCATAAGCCGGGATGTACACCTGAGATGGAGAAGAGGATCCTCAAAAGCAAGGAACACACAGCAGCTTTCATAAGAGGAATAGAATCCGTCATAGGTGAGAGTCTGGATGACCTCTGCGCCCAGAACCGGTAACTTACGGAGGTACAGTAAGCATAAGAGAGTATTTATAAGGCATTACAAGTTAAAAATATCAGATACCTGAAAGACACAAATCCACAGAGCCCTGGGGCAAAGTGGATTTTTTGTTTGCACGAAAATGTATTTTTGTTAATTGCCTGCCATAGATATTGACAAAGAGACTACATCATATTATATTTATGTTGTCACTAAGAGACAACATAATAGGTTTAATGTGTGGTCTTAATTGAAACGTTTAAAGTGAATCACCGAAATAGACAGTCAGGTTATGATTCCTGAATCTGGGACGTTGAAATGCATCATGTTTATAATCAACCTGCCGCTGATGAGTCACATCTGTGAAATATCAACAGCTGCTGAAGTGTAACAACTGGTGATGTTTCTTGTAAGACAGATGCATTAGTAAAGAGAGGTATGGAGATGAACGACGGAAATGGTAATTCGAATTTTAATAAGGTCCTTGGTTCTTCGGACATTCTCGTTATTGCTTTCGGAGCAATGATCGGATGGGGATGGGTAGTATCTGTAGGCGACTGGATTGAGAGAGGTGGTGTTCTTGGAGCTTCTCTCGGATGGGTAGCAGGAGGAATCGTAATATTCTTCGTAGGACTCACATATGCAGAGCTTACTCCTGCCATGCCGAAATGCGGAGGCGAGCATGTATTCAGTTTCCGGGCCATGGGTCCAAACGGGTCTTTTGTCTGCACCTGGGCCATCATCCTTGGGTATGTAAGCGTTGTATGCTATGAAGCATGCGCACTTCCAACAATAATCTCATATATTTTCCCTGGGTTCCTGAAGGGATATATGTACACAGTTGCAGGATTTAAAGTTTATGCTACATGGGTAGGACTGGCCATGGCAGTGGCCATATTCATGACCTGGATTAATATTCTTGGTGCCAAGACGGCAGCCAGGCTGCAGACAGTCCTTACTGCAATAATTGCCACCGCGGGAATTATTCTTATAGCTGTTGCAGCCATTAAAGGCGATTACGCAAATGTTCAGACTCATCAGTTCGTCGGAATGGGTTCAGGCTCTGCACTGAAGAGCATCTTAAGCATGGCTGTCATCACACCTTTCTTCTTCATCGGATTCGACGTAATACCTCAGGCTGCTGAAGAGATAGATCTGGAGCCGAGAAAGATCGGAAGAATGCTTCTTTTGTCAATTATCTGTGCTGTAATTTTCTATGCTCTTATCTGCTTCGGAGTAGGAATGCTCATGAGCAACACAGAGATCAAAGCTTCAATGAGTGGAACAGGACTTGTTACAGCAGATGCGATGGCAAAGGCCTTTAACATCAAGGCCCTTTCATCTGTGATGATTCTCGCAGGTGCCTGCGGAATAATCACCAGCTGGAATTCCTTCCTTATAGGCGGAAGCAGAGCTATGTGGTCCATGGCAGATGCATGCATGATACCAAAGACTTTTGCAAAGCTTCATCCGAAGTACAAGACACCTGTAAATGCACTTCTTCTTATCGGTACAGTTTCAGCTATTGCTCCTCTGGCAGGACGGAGGATGCTGGTCTGGATAATGAATGCCGGTAACATGGGCTGCTGCCTTGCCTACTGTATGGTGGCAATATCATTCCTTATTCTCCGTAAGAAAGAGCCTGATATGCCAAGACCTTACAAGATCAGACATGGAAAGCTGGTGGGAGTGATGGCGGTTATCCTGTCTGGTGCCATGATTGCGATGTACATCATACCAAATTCAGGAGCCACACTTTCAATCCAGGAGTGGGGTATGGCCGGAGGATGGTTCGTACTTGGAATCATATTCTACGTGGGAATGAAGCATAAGTATGGTGCCAGCTTTGCCCACCATGCCAATGCGGTAATGGATGCTGTTAAGGAAAGCATGGATGATGATGACGATCTGTCGATTAACGAAATGATGTTTTGATTATATACAGCCGTTTATCGTCTGACTGAAAAGCTCCTGTTTACTTGATAGCATAAAAGTTTTACAATAAGTCTTAGTGTTTCCTGAAGGGCAGGATCCGCATATAGAGAAGAGGGGCGAATATGCAGAAGACATCGATGCCGAGATATCAACAAATTGCCGTTGATATTGCCGACAGAATTGCAATGGGCAAATACGGAGTAGGGAAGAAATTGAGCGCCAGAACCGATTTGGCCAGCAGTTTCAATACCTCACCGGAGACAGTCAGAAGAGCAGTAAATATTCTTGAAGACGTAGGGGTTGTAGAGATAATTCATGGAAGTGGTGTTTACGTTCTTTCCACAGAGAAGGCAAAGGATTTTATACAGAATCACCATGACGTACACGATTCCAGAACTACTATTGCAGCACTGCTGGAGTGTGTGAAAAGACAGGAAGAGGAGCTCAATAATCTTACAAAGCTGGTAAACGACCTGGATATTCAGAGCAGGAGAACATACTATGCCTTTCCGTTTTCTCCTCAGGAAGCTACCATTGATGATGACTGTGATTGTATAGGTGTAACCTTGGGCAACCTTCAGCTTTGGAACAGAAGTGGCGCCACTGTAATAGCCATTAAGCACGGAAGCGAATACAACGTAGCACCTGGACCGGATGCGGTAATAACCATTGGAGATACTTTGTATTTCATAGGTGAAGATGATTCCAGACAGAAACTGCTTCAGATTCTGTGGCCAAAGAGGAAAAACAAAAGAAACAAGGCTTTGTAGACTTGTGCTTTGAGGTTTCCCCATATCTTAGAAACAAGAAACCATGCAGCCGTGAACATATCAAGGCTGCATGGTTTTCTATTGGGCAGATTTCTTTAAGCAATACAGTTTTGTATTCTGGATTCTGAATCCTGAATTTATCTTCTCTACTTGATTATCCCCCCGCCGATTACCACATCACCATCATAGGCAACTGCGGACTGACCTGGAGTGATGGCTCTCTGGGGTTCATCAAAGTGAATATGTACACAGTTGTTTTCCATTGGAGTGATAGTTGCAGGAGATTCATGATGCTTGTATCTGATTCTCACGTCGGCTTTCATGGAAGAACCGGGAGCTTCACAGGCAATCCAGTTGAAATCCTTTACTTCGAAATCAGTGGACATCAAGTCTTTGTTATAACCAAGTATCACCTTATTGTTTTCAACATCAATGCCAGTTACGTACATCGGCTGTTTGAGAGCCAGTCCCAGGCCTTTACGCTGGCCTATAGTGTAGTGGATAATCCCCTTATGGGTACCAAGAACATTTCCCTCCTGATCTACGAAATCTCCGGAAGGATAGCTCTTTCCAGTATGTCTGCAGATGAAACCGGCATAGTCTCCATTAGGAACAAAACAGATATCCTGACTGTCGTGTTTTTTTGCGTTTATGAAGCCCTGCTCCATGGCAATTTCTCTGGTATGCTCCTTTGTCATATCTCCAAGGGGAAACAAGGTGCGGGAAAGTTCTTCCTGGGTAAGAGAATAGAGCACATAACTCTGGTCTTTTGTAAGATCCCTGGCCTTCTTAAGCAGATATCTTCCGGAACCCTGGTCGTATTCGATCTTCCCGTAGTGACCGGTTACGATATAGTCTTCGTACAGCATCTGGGCTCTGACCCAGAGGGCCCGGAATTTCATGTATCTGTTGCAGTCTATGCAGGGGTTAGGAGTTGACCCTGTTTCATAGGCGTGTACGAAAGGGTCAATAACAGTTTTCTCAAATTCGTCTTTGAAGTTGAAGACATGATACTGAATGCCAAGCTTAAAGGCCACGCTTCTTGCGTCTTCTACATCTTCCAGACTGCAGCAGGTGTGGCTGTTACATGCAATCATTTCATTGTCGTATAAATTCATGGTCACGCCTCTTGTGTCGTATCCGGCCTTAACAGTCAGATATGCTGCAACTGAGCTGTCTACACCTCCGCTCATGGCAACAAGGGCCCGCTTTCCATTTTTCTGTATATCATTTAAATTATCCATTGTTTTCACATCCTCTCTGAGTGTCCCATTCTATCACAAATTGAATCTTTCTGTGATATACTGAAACCATATTTTACAGTTTGCATGAGACTTACAGAAGGTTTCATAATGCCGGGAGGCGTAACAATGGAAAAATCGGAAATTATCAGAATAAGAAACACTCAGAAAGAGTTTTTCAATACAAAGAGAACTCTTAAAGTGAGATACAGAATATCGGCACTCCGGACACTTAAGCTGTCTATCGAAAGGCATAACGACGAAATATGCCGGGCTCTTCATGAGGATCTGGGAAAGAGCAGCACCGAGAGCTATATGTGCGAGATTGGAATGGTTCTCCACGAGATAAATTACATGATCAGGAAGACACCTGCCTTTGCTGCGCCAAAACCAGTTCATACACCTTTAGTTCAGTTTGCGGCATCCAGCTACATTAAAGCATCTCCACTGGGAACTGTTCTGATAATGAGCCCGTGGAATTATCCGTTCCTGCTGACAATGGGACCGCTGGTGGATGCAATTGCCGCCGGCAACACAGCAATGGTCAAACCAAGTGCATATTCGCCGGCTACCAGCGGTATTATTAAGGAAATTCTCGAAGAATGTTTTCCTGAAAGGTATGTTGCTGTGGTAACAGGAGGAAGAGCAGAGAATCAGTATCTTCTTGACCAGCAGTTTGATCACATCTTTTTCACAGGAAGCAAGACCGTAGGAAAACTAGTGATGACAAAGGCTGCTGAACATCTTACGCCTTTCATTCTTGAACTGGGAGGAAAGAGCCCTTGCATCGTAGACAAGACAGCAAACATCAAGCTGGCGGCCAGAAGAATTGTATTCGGAAAGCTTCTGAACTGCGGCCAGACCTGTGTTGCCCCTGACTACATCTACTGCCATGAAAGCGTAAGGGATCAGCTGGCTGATGCCATTGTTGATGAGATAATCAGGCAGTATACCTCCGATGCCATTTCCAATCCTGATTACGGAAAGATTATTAACGAGAAACATTACAACAGGATTATGGGACTGATCTCCGAAGAGAAGACAATTTTTGGCGGCGAAGGAGATAAAGACAAGCTGAAGATCAATCCTACTGTTATGACTAAGGTTACATGGGATGATCCGGTAATGCAGGAGGAAATATTCGGACCCCTTATTCCTGTACTTACGTTTACAGATGTGGATGAGGCCATTGAAACCATTAATAGTCACCCACACCCACTGGCTCTATATGTTTTCACAGAGAGAAAAAAGACGGCAAGGAGATTTCTTAACGAATGCCAGTTCGGAGGAGGCTGCGTAAACGATACTATAATCCATCTGGCCAGCACCAGTCTTCCTTTCGGAGGAGTAGGGGAAAGCGGCATGGGATCCTACCACGGTTATAACGGGTTCAAGGCCTTTTCACACTTCAAGGGGATAGTAGACAAGAAGACCTGGATGGATATGCCCATTAGATATCAGCCTTACAGCAAAGGTGCGGAAATTCTGCTGAAGATTTTCATGAGATAGACGGCTGAAAGAAAAAGCTGAAGAGAAGTAACACACAACCGGTATTCGGGAAACTGGGGGAAAGGAACTGATTTTTTCCATGAAAGACGCTTCGGAAAAGGATATTATTGCCGGCGGAAAAGGTGAATGTTCTGAAGATGACAGAATTGAAATCTCACCGGTGGCGCGGATACATACGGACTTTGGAGAAAAGTACGGGATTCCCAGGCAGGCCGGGGTGGTTCCGGACCTTCGGGGAGAAATCGTTTTCACGCCGGAGTTCAGGGATGAGAACTGCCTCAGAGACATGGAAGGATTTGACTACTTGTGGCTGATCTGGGGTTTTTCAGGAAACAGGGACAGGGGCTGGTCTCCGACAGTGAGACCTCCAAGACTTGGAGGAAACAAGCGGGTTGGAGTTTTTGCATCACGGTCGCCGGTCAGGCCTAACTACCTGGGACTGTCCTGCGTAAGGCTCATTGACATAAGGAAAGACACTGAAAATGGCACGACCCTTATTGTGGGCGGAGGAGATCTCATGGATGGAACGCCTATTTACGATATTAAACCATATGTGCCATATTCAGATTCAAAACCTGATGCCAGAGGTGGATTTACTGAAGATCAGTGGCCGGTTCTTGAGGTGGTTATTCCCCGGGAGCTGGAAATGAAGATTCCACCGGACAAGAGGAAGGCATTGCGGGGAGTTTTGTCCCAGGATCCAAGGCCGGGATACAAGAGAAATGACACAGGAGTACATGGAATGGTCTTCGGGGAAAATAATATTCGTTTTGCAGTAGAAAACGGAGTCCTTAGGGTTACGGCTGTGGAAGAAGCTGAGAAAGTGGGGCGAAAATAATGAAAAACAGAGTAAGAGATGAGCTCCTGGGAGAACACAAAAGCTACGCTGAGAATACGCCTGCAGCTACAGAAGACACCCTGGACTGCAGCCTTGGTATTAATCCCTACGGCTTTCCTGATGTTGTGGAAGATGTAATCAGAAATTTTGATGTAAAAAGGTTATATCAATATCCCCACAGTACCGAGGCAAGAGAGGCAGTTGTGAAATACTGGGAGGATTATGCTTTCATCGAGCCGGAGAATGTGGTCCTGACCGATGGCAGTGTCACTGCCCTTTTTCTCCTGGTAAACGTCCTTTCCAGACCAGAGGCCGAGATGGTGTGCTTTATGCCTACCTTCACTGACATGGTGGAGTACGCCAGAACCATGGGCATGAAGGTTCACGGTGTGAATTCTCTCGAAGAAGAGAATTACCGGGAAAATGTGGATCGGCTAATGGATGCAATAACAGAAAACACTTCTCTCGTCTATATTGATAATCCAAACAACCCAACAGGCCAGAGCCTGTCTCTCCAGGAGATGAGGAAGGTTCTTGAGAAGTGCGAAAAGCTTGGGGTATACTGCCTCATCGACGAGGCCTACGCCGACTTTCTCCCCAGAGAAGAATCGGCGGTAACTCTGGGGCCGGATTACCACTGCATGATAAGTGTAAGAACTTTTTCGAAAGGATTTGGACTGGCCGGTGCCAGGGCAGGATATATTATAACTAACAAGGAACTTGTAAGTTATATAGCAAGGGTCAGCAATCCTTACATGATGAACGAGATCTCCCGGGCCCTTACCGCAGCAGTCCTCAAATACAAGACACAGCCTGAAGAACACGGAATGGATTTTTCCATAATAAAAGGGGCTCTGAGAGATGCCTGCGGGCAGAGAATAATAATGGCGGAAACTGACGACAGAGTGCCGATCTGCCTGCTGAGGCATGCAGATGAAAACGTGGATCTCCAGCAGCTTCTGCTGGACCGTGGAATCATCACCTGCAGCGGGGCGGAATTCGAACCTCTGGAAAAGAACTGTGTAAGGCTGAGAGTTCCGGCCATCAGCGATGCAGGTATTCTGATAGAAGCCTTCAAGAAACTGGGCCGCAAGTAGAAATGCAGAATCCTTATAGATAAACAAAAAGTGTATCCGCCAGTTCAGCTGATCACAGTTGTTTCTGACGGATATACTTTATTAATTTGCTTTATTCTACTTTTCCCGGGACTTTTCTTCTGCAGATTTTTTCTTCAGGGCTCGCTGGCCTCTGGCGTTGGTGTTCATGCTGTTTCTGTATACAACAAAACGGTCGTACAGGTACTCAGAAACCAGGTTGCACCCCATGGTAACGAAGAGTACTGCATAGTCGTTCCAGTGGGCTGATTCTGAAAGATAATTTCCCCCAATTGTGGACAGTGGAGTGAACACACAGTAGAAAAGAAATACAAGGAACATGGCCTTTGGAACGTTATTTGAGGACTTAAATGTGAATTCCCTGTTCAAAGTAAAGTTCCAGAGTACTGAAAGAACCAGTGCCACCAGATAGCAGGGCCAGTATTTGAACGGGGTGAGAAGCTTCATCAGTGTAAATGAAACTGTCTCTATTATTCCGGCAGAAGCGGAAAAAAGGGCAAACTTTACTACCTGGCTTCTCGTTTCTTTTGCGTCAGGAACGTAAGGCTTTTCTTCCGGAGAGTGGTAAGTGGTGTTGCTGTCTGTGTTTTTACTCATATCAGTCACTCCATGTCAGTCACAAGTATCTCAATAAAAACAATTTTTCCTTATGAAAAAATTATGACACTGTGAGGGCGTTATTTCAAGGGATGGAACAAAAGACGCAAAACGGGAAATCAAATAAGAAGAGGAAAATCAGGACTGATTTGGTTAATTATTCCCGGTAAAAATTGATGTAAAAATGTTATTGGATTATAATTAGAAGTCACTAACTAAAGATTAATAAGAAATATGACGTTCTTTAAGTAGAAAGGAATAACTGCAATCTCAATATGGCGGTTGCAGAATTCAGGAGAGATAATAATGATCACATTGAGGGACCTGAAGATTGGAGAAAAAGGAAGGATAACTAAGGTAGGGGGAGAGGGAGCTCTCCGCCAGCACTTCCTGGATATGGGCCTGATACCGGGGGCATCTGTGCAGGTGGAAAAATTTGCACCTATGGGAGACCCTGTTCAGGTAAACATTCATGGATACAGTCTTACCCTGAGACTGGATGATGCAGGAAGGATAGGTATTGAACCTCTGGGTGATGAAGAAATTCTTTCCCAGGAAACAGGAAAAGGAAGAAGAAGAGATATAGACGATACTGACCATCCTGGACTGGGAGAGGGAGGTAAGTATCACGTGAAGGAAGGGGAGAATCCTCTGCCTGATGATATGACTCTTACATTTGCCCTGGCTGGAAACCAGAACTGCGGAAAGACCACTCTCTTCAACCAGCTCACAGGTTCAAACCAGCACGTAGGCAATTTCCCAGGAGTAACAGTGAGCAGGAAAAGCGGCCCTATCAGGAACCATGACAAAACAGATGTAACGGACCTTCCGGGAATCTATTCCATGTCTCCATACAGCAGAGAAGAAATTGTTACCCGGGATTACATCATCAACCAGAAGCCAACGGGAATCATCAACATTGTAGATGTAACAAATATAGAGAGAAATCTGTATCTCACCATGCAGCTTATGGAACTGGATGTGCCAATGGTGCTGGCCCTTAACATGATGGACGAGCTCCAGGGAAATGGCGGGTCTGTGGACATTAACGAAATGGAAGGAATGCTGGGAATTCCTGTAGTTCCTATTTCCGCTGCCAGAAACCAGGGCGTTGATGAGCTCATAGAACACGGAATACACGTGGCCCACTATCAGGAAAAACCAGGCAGAATAGATTTCTGCGGTGAAGATGATTTCGGGGGAGCGGTCCACAGGTGTCTTCATGCAATAATGCACTTCATTCAGGATCATGCGGCAGCTGCAGGAATTCCGGTGAGATTTGCTGCCACAAAGCTGATTGAGGGTGATGAGCTTGTTTCAGAAGCTCTTGGCCTTGATCAGAATGAAAAGGAAACTATAGAGCATATTATCAAGCAGATGGAAGATGAGCGGGGCCTTGACAGAGCTGCCGCAATAGCAGACATGAGATTTTCATTCATTAGAAAACTTGTGGATGCCACAGTAATAAAGCCTCACCAGAGTAAAGAATCAAAAAGATCTGAGGCAATTGACAGAATCCTTACAGGAAAATACACGGCTATTCCGGCCTTCATCGGAATCATGGGAATCGTTTTCTGGCTGACCTTCAACGTTATTGGGGCGGCGCTTCAGAACTGGCTTCAGATGGGAGTAGACGGCCTTATTTCGGTAACGGGGAAGGCTCTTCAGAATGCTGGTGTTGCCAGCCCTGTGAGATCCCTGATTGTCGATGGAGTGATGACAGGGGTGGGAACTGTAATCAGCTTTGTGCCTATTATCGTCACACTGTTTTTCTTCCTGTCAATTCTGGAAGACTCCGGATATATGGCCAGAGTTGCCTTTGTCATGGATAAACAGCTGAGAAAACTGGGCCTGTCGGGAAGAAGTATTGTGCCAATGCTGGTGGGGTTCGGTTGTACTGTTCCGGCAGTAATGTCCAGCAGAACTCTGCCATCTGACAGGGACAGGAAAATGACCATCATTCTCACACCATTTATGAGCTGCTCAGCGAAGCTGCCGATTTATGGGTTCTTTACGGCCGCATTTTTCCCGGGAAAAGGAGCTCTGGTGATGATTGCTCTCTATCTCATAGGCATTTTTGTGGGAATAGTGGCAGCGCTGATCATGAAGAACACCACCTTTAAGGGAGAAGCCGTTCCATTCGTTATGGAGCTTCCAAATTACCGGCTGCCGGGCTGGAAGGGAGTGCTGAGGCTTTTGTGGGACAAGGCAAAGGACTTTCTGGAAAGAGCATTTACAGTGATTTTTGTAGCAAACATTATCATCTGGTTCCTCCAGAACTTCACATTATCTCTCCACATGACGGCTAATCCGGAGAACAGCATGCTTGCTGCCATTGCAGGTCTGCTGGCTCCACTGTTCATTCTGCCTGGATTTGGAAACTGGAAGGTGACCACCGCTCTGATAACAGGATTTATGGCAAAGGAAAGCGTTGTTTCCACTCTTACGATTCTTTATGGTTCATCGGCTGGCCTGTCTGGATCATTGACGGTGTCTTCTGCCATGGCCTTGCTGGTCTTCTGCCTTCTGTATACGCCATGTATTGCAGCAATTTCTGCCATCAGAAGCGAGCTGGGTGGAAAGATTGCTGCCGGTCTGGTAGTCTGGCAGTGCCTGATTGCCTGGGTATGCGCAGTAATCGTCAGGTTTGGGCTGCTGGCTCTTGGGTTTTAATCAGGAAAAATTATCTTTGCATATATCGAACAGGCAGGATCCTATTAGATGAAAAAACCGCTCTGACCATTGGTTTAACAATGATCAGAGCGGTTTTTATCAATGCGTATTATTCCGCAGACCCCAGGGGCGAACACAGGTCTGTGTTCAGCTGCAGAGTAAGATGCTTACTTCTGGATAGGTTCTGTCTCGATCTTTACGAAATCAGCAAGCTCTTCGTCCAGCTTGTCCAGAATTGTATCTCTAACCAGCTGGTTATAAGCGTTCAGCCATGCAACTTCTTCAGCTGTGAGAAGATCAGGGTTGATAGCCTTTCTCTCGTAAGGAACGAAGGTGATAGGCTCGTTTACCAGGTATCCGTTCTCATCCTCTTCGAACAGAACTTCGTTTTCAATTCTTACACCGAACTTGTGATCCAGGTAGAGACCAGGCTCATCGGACATTACCATGCCGGCCTTGATCTCAATAGGTGTAGGAACACGTCTCAAAATGTTTGGTCCCTCATGAACACCCAGAACGTGTCCGATGCCGTGGCTCAGACCGTGCTTGAAGTCCATGCCCACATGTCTCAGAGGCTGACGGGTAATGGAGTCAAGGTTGATTCCGTTCATGTCAGGTGTGAGCTTGGCTGTTGCCATTGCGATGTGAGACTTCAGAACGTATGTGTAAGTGTCCTTCATCTCTTGTGTAATCTCGCCAAGGGCAATAGTTCTGGTGATGTCTGTTGTACCATCCATGTACTGACCGCCGGAGTCTACAAGAAGGAATCCTTCAGGAGCCAGAGCCTTGTCAGTTTCAGGTGTAGGAGCATAGTGGATGATGGCACCGTTCTCGTTGTATCCGGAGATAGTTTCGAAAGACAGATCGAAGGCGCCCTGCTCTCTTCTGCAAGCTTCAAGATAGTCAGCAGCCTTAATCTCTGTGAGAGGCTGTTTTTTTACGGCGTCCTTTACCCACTTGATGAACTTCACCATAGCGCAGGCATCTTTGATGTGTGCTCCAATGGTGCTGCGGATCTCGGTCTCGTTCTTGACAGCCTTCATCATGGCAACAGGTGTTGCATCTTCGATGATGTCTACGTTTCCGGACACGCTGTTTACAAGGGTGAAGTTGGCTGACCATGGATCCAGCCAGAGCTTGCTGTCCTCAGGCAGCTGGCCAACAGCCTCATAAATTTTTTCATAAGGCTCAACCTTTACATAGCTCAGGTTTTCAGGCAGCTTCTTTCCTGGGAGATCGTCCATAGCTCCGTCCATTACGAACAGCCTTACGTCATCCTTTTCCTTGCCGATGAGAAGGAAGGAGAAGAACACAGGAGTATAGTCAATATCTCCGCCTCTCAGGTTGAGAGTCCATGCTGTCTCCATAAGGTCGGTGAGCAGCAGGTAATCTGCGTCTTTCTCTGCCATTTCTTTCCTGATATCAGCTAGCTTCTGGTCTGCTGTACGTCCTGCGTTTTCATCAGGGAATACCCAGATCTTGCTAGGCTGGATGGCAGGTCTGTTTGTCCAGATCTCACCAACAAGGTCTTTGTCAGACTTGATGGTTACGTCCATCTCTGTCAGTTCATCTTCGATTGCCTTACCGGAAGCAGAAGGAAGAACTCTTCCATCAAATCCCAGTACGAATCCCGGCTTCTTCTTTGCCAGGTCGATGAGGAACTCATCTACAGTTGGAACACCAGGTTCAGCCATTCTCATGAGCTGGATGTCTGATCCTGCCAGCTGTGTTTCAGCCTGAAGGAAGTATCTTCCATCTGTCCACAGATAAGCGCCTTCATCGTCAACGATCAGCTCACCGGACTCACCGGTAAGACCGCTCATGAACTCACGGGCCTTGAAATAATCATTTACGTATTCTGAACTGTGGAAATCTCCGGAGGGAACATAGTATACGTCGATACCGTTCTCTGCCATTTTCTTTCGAAGTTCAACTACTTCTTTTTTCATAATTGCACCTCTGCTATCAGCATTAGAAACAAATGTATTTATCCTGGTGAATGGATCGTGCTTTTCAAAACACTGTTCATTCACACTTCATGAATTATAGCACACTTGTTTATCAGTGAACAAAAACAAACAAGGAAGATTATGAAATTCATGTGTTAATTATTGACCATTTTATGCAGCAATTTGTACGGAAAAACAAATTGACATTGATAAATAGAAAGAGTAAGATAGTTGCTGCTGTAAATACTTAACAAATGAAACTATTTACTGTGATAATATTTTACGACCGGCAATAGTTCCGGTCATACATGGAGGAAATTTTGAATCAGTACCACAGAAGACTTATGGATATTGTTTATGAGATCCGTAAACTTGACATCTGGAAACTGGAATCTGAACTCAACCGCCAGGAAAGCTATGTGATGAGGGCTATTGACGGATGCAGCCGCACGAATATGCCGGAATGGCAGGACGTTAACAAGAGTATGTTCAAGACAGGAAAGTCGGAACAGAATATTGAAAAATGCCGGGAGGAGTTCTTGAAAGTTTCCGGCGAACCGGGGCAGGGAACCAGACCCGTAAGGGTTTCGGAGCTGGCTATTGTTGCCAGAATGCAGATGCCTGCTATTTCCAGGGCCCTCAGCTCTCTGGAAAAGAAGGGCATGATATCCAGGCATACGGACAGCAGCGACAGAAGGCAGACCATTGTGGAGCTGACCCCTCAAGGCCGTCAGTTTATCGTCAAGGCCGCGGAAAAGATGGATGAGTACATGGACGATATTTTTTCCGCATTCACTGAAGAAGAGCAGGAAGAGCTGATCAGACTGCTGACAAAAATGAAGGATCAGGCAGCAATTCAGCTGGAGAACAGGAGGAACAGAGCTTGAGGAATCTTATCAGAAATATGAAACCATACAAGGGCCTGATATGTATAATGCTGGTCCTTCTCATGGTACAGGCATGGGCAGACATGTCACTGCCACAGTATACGTCAGATATTATTGATACGGGCATTCAGAACAAGGGTGTAGAACACATCCTTCCTGAAAAAATCCAGGATGACGAGTATCAGATGGCTCAGATATTCATGGACAATGGCCAGAAGACCTCCTGGCAGAAGGCCTACAAGAAAACTGACGCTGAGAAAGATGGAAAGGTCATCTACAAGAGAAAGAATCTTTCTAAAGAAAAACTGGATAAGCTGGACAAGGAACTGCTTACACCGGTGGTTCTCACATATCAGCTGGGACACATGCAGGTAAAGCAGTATAAAGAAGTACTTGTTCAGTCTATGGAGAAGAATCCAGGATCGGCTGCCATGGCAGGACAGATCAGTTCCATGTCCATAGAGCAGATAAGCAAAATGCCGGGAGTCAACATCAGAACTTTCAAGGCAGAAGACCAGAATGGAAAGACGAAGACTTATGTTGATGCCAGACCTTCTGTCCAGGCAATGATTCAGTCTGGCGCCATGGATCAGAATGCTATCCACAAGATGAAAGAACAGAACAACAAGATAGTAAATAAGACCGGAGACCAGACCCTTAAATCCATGGGAATAGCCTATGCCGCAGATTGCAGCAAGAAGGCGGGAATGGATATGAACAAGATACAGATGGACTATCTCTGGCACTGCGGACTGATTATGTTCATGATGGCAGGTCTGATGATGGTAATGTCTGTATTGGTTTCATTCTTTGCATCAAGAGTAGGTGCCAATATCGGACGGGATCTGAGAGGCCAGGTTTTTTCCAGAGTAATGAAATTCTCCAGTGCGGAAATGTCAAAATTCCACACATCCTCTCTGATTACCAGAGCCACCAACGACATCCAGCAGGTGCAGATGGTTTCAACTATGCTCCTCAGAATGGTCCTTTATTCTCCGATTCTGGCTGTCTGGGGCATCGTTAAAGTTGCAGAGACAAAGGCACATATGAATTACGTCATTGTTGGCGGCGTAATGGTAATCGTATTCATGGTCATGATCCTCATGGTTATTGCAATGCCTAAGTTCAAGGTTATGCAGAAACTGGTGGACAAGCTTAACGGGGTTTCAAGGGAAATCCTTACCGGACTTCAGGTAATAAGAGCTTTCGGCCGGGAAGATGTGGAGGAAGCCAGGTTTGATCAGGCAAATCTGGAACTGAAGAAGACACAGCTTTTCACAAACCGTGTGATGACCTTCATGCGCCCGATAATGATGCTCATCATGTACACTCTTACAGTAATTATCACCTGGGTAGCTGCTCACAGAATTGACAGCGGAGACCTTCAGGTTGGAGCAATGACAGCATTCATTACATACTCAATGATCATTGTCATCTCATTTATGATAATTACAGTAATGTCCATTCTCCTTCCAAGAGCGGGCGTTGCTGCCGACAGAATCAGAGAAGTAATCGATACAGAACCTTCAATAAATGAAAAGGAAGAAGCCAAGGAACTGAAGGTCACAGACGGAATTGTGGAATTCTCCCATGTTGATTTCAAGTATCCTGATGCCGAGGAAAATATCATCACAGATATAAGCTTTACTGCAAAACCGGGAGAGACTACGGCTATTATCGGAAGCACGGGATGCGGAAAGAGTACACTGGTCAGCCTTATTCCAAGGTTCTACGATGTAACAGGAGGATCCATTAAGATTGACGGTCAGGACATCAGAGATGTGACAATCAAGTCTCTGAGAGACGCAATCGGATTCGTACAGCAGAAGGGTGTACTTTTCTCCGGAACGATTTCATCAAATTTGAAATTCGGCAACGACCAGGCCTCTGATGAGGTGGTAAAATCTGCAGCTGATACTGCCCAGGCCAGTGATTTCATAGAAGAAAAAGAAGAAGGCTTTGACAGCTTCATTTCCCAGGGGGGATCCAATGTATCCGGAGGACAGAAGCAGAGGCTGTCCATAGCCAGGGCAATTGTTAAAGACCCGGCTATTATGGTATTCGACGACAGCTTTTCAGCTCTGGACATGAAGACAGATGCCAAGCTTAGAAAGGCTCTGGACAAGAAAGTAAAGAACACAACGAAAATCATCGTTGCCCAGAGAGTAGGTACAATCCTTCACGCAGAGCAGATCCTTGTTCTCGATGAGGGAAGAATTGTCGGCAGGGGAACTCATGAACAGCTGATGAAGAGCTGTGATGAGTACAAACAAATTGCAGAATCCCAGCTTTCAAGCCTTGAGCTGGAAGGGAGGGCATAATGGCAGATAATAATAACAAGTATCAGGCACCAAGGAAGAGACGAGGCGGTCCTCACGGCGGCGGTTTTGTAGGTGCAGAAAAACCAAAGAATTTCAGAAAGTCCATTGGGGACATTCTGAATTACATGGGCAAATACAAGATTGCAGTTTTCATAGTCATGATCTTCGCCGCTGCATCAACGATATTTCAGGTTGTTGGTCCTAAGGTAATGGGCCATGCAACTACTGAGCTGGCAGAAGGCCTCATGAGAAAAATTCAGGGCACAGGATCCATTGACTTCGGAAGGATAGGCCAGATTCTCTTATTCACTCTGGGACTGTATCTCATAAGTGCAGCCTGCAATTTTATTCAGGGCTGGATAATGACGGGAGTTTCCCAGAAGGTGGTCTATAACCTGAGAAAAGAAATTTCCCAGAAGATTGACAGGATGCCTGTTAAATACTTTGAGAAGCAGCCTTACGGAGAGGTTCTCTCAAGGATAACCAACGATGTTGACACCCTGGGAATGGGACTGAATCAGAGCATCACATCAGTAATCACATCTATCGCCACACTGGTGGGTACCATCGTAATGATGCTGACCATTTCACCACTGATGACGCTGATCGCTCTCATAACCATTCCTGTATCCGGGGGACTGATCGCACTGATAGTCAAATTTTCCCAGAAATATTTCAAGGAACAGCAGGACTACCTTGGTGTAATAAACGGCCAGGTTGAAGAAAGCTTTGCCGGCCAGCAGGTAATTAAAGCATACAACAGAGAAGAAGAGACTCTTAAAGAGTTCAACAAGGCCAACGATGTGCTCTTTGAGTCTGCATGGAAGTCCCAGTTCCTCACAGGAATGATGCAGCCAATGACTATCTTTGTGGGAAATCTGGGATATGCCGGAGTGGCAATTTCCGGAGGAATTCTGGCTATCAAAAAGATAATAGGCATTGGAGATATTCAGGCATTCATCCAGTACGTAAAGAACCTGACGGAGCCTCTTCAGACCATTGCCATGGTAATGAACCAGGTTCAGTCCATGGCAGCTGCCGCAGAAAGAGTTTTCGCCTTCCTCAGGGAGGAAGAGGAGGTAGCAGAAGCTTCTGAACCTGTTAAGGTTTCAAATATTGAAGGCAGAGTAACCTTCAACCACGTGGCTTTCGGATACAAAGAGAATGAGCCGGTTATCAAAGACTTCAGTGCAGTGGCTGAACCAGGCCAGAAGATTGCCATAGTGGGACCTACAGGCGCAGGAAAAACCACCATGGTCAAGCTTTTAATGAGATTTTACGATGTTAACAGCGGCTCCATCACCTTGGACGGCCACGATATAAGGGATTATACAAGGCATGACCTGAGATCCAATTTTGCCATGGTTCTCCAGGATACATGGCTTTTCCAGGGAACTATTATGGAAAATATCAGATACGGCAGGCCGGAGGCTACGGATGAAGAGGTTATCCAGGCTGCGAAAGCTGCCAGAGCACACAGATTCATCAAGACTCTTCCTGGTGGATACAACATGGAGCTTACAGAGGATGCTTCAAACATTTCTGAAGGACAGCGTCAGCTCATTACCATTGCAAGAGCCATGCTTGCCGATAGAAGAGTATTGATACTGGACGAAGCAACCTCCTCAGTCGATACTATGACAGAGGAAAGAATCCAGGATGCAATGGACAGGCTTATGCACGGAAGAACCAGCTTCGTAATTGCTCACAGGCTTTCAACCATCAAGAATGCAGATACTATTCTTGTGATGAATCACGGAGATATTATTGAACAGGGCACCCATGATGAGCTTTTGGAAAAAGGCGGTTTCTACGCAGACCTTTACAATTCACAGTTCGACTCTGTGGAAGAAGCCTCGTAAGCCAGAAGCATTGGCTGGAATACCGGTATAATTGTCTACGATTTTTATTCATAATATACATACAGGAAAAAGATTCCGGTTATCAGGCCAAATAAGACAGTATTGTCAAAAAACGAACATTTGATATCGTATAATTACCATGAAGCGAAAATATTGCGACAACAAATAGGCTGCTAAAGTCTCTAAACAGGTATACTTAGACAAAATCCATGCATAATTATAAAACTTATGTATGATTGTTTCCGTTATGGTATAATTTAAACGGTTATTCTAGATGTTTTTTATCCAATGGAGTCAACATTATAAATTTACTGAAAACACATATAAAAGTACATGACAGACTCCGATTACCGTGTAGAATTTGAGGAAAGAATATCATTTATTTAAGATCTGGAGGGTATTGAGACATGAGCGCAAGAGCTAAGGAAACTACGGCTGTTACCATGCGCCTTCCTAAAGAACTTGTCAGCCAGTTTGATGAGTTTGCCGGAAACATGGGAGCAGACAGAAAAACTTTGGTGCAGATGTTCATGAAGAAGTGTGTGGATATCCAGAAGCTTCCTTTTGACACATCTGTAAATGGTGAACCTTCTGCAGTTGAATCAGCTGCATCAAGAGATGATCTCAGGAGAGCCATCAGAAACATCCTTGCAGAGGATGAGGCTGCTGACAAGTTGTCAGCGGCAATGACCAAAGCGTCATTTGAAGATGATGAGGAATAGGAAATAATCATTTGCTGAACCGGTCAGTTTGGGGGACGAGCGGTTCACGGAATGAAGATGAGTTTCCTGTTTCTGAAGGTGATATGAAATCACCTTCAGAAACTAAAAGAGACTGAAGGACTTGTGGGGGAGTCTTTCAGCCTCTTTTGTTTTTGCATATTTCGCAGAAATTCCCTTATTTCAGTACTGGCTGGGAGTGCCAGATCTTTTCTGCATAGTCTTTGATACTCCTGTCAGCAGAAAATCTCTCAGCATAGGCTGTATTTACTACCGACATGAAGTTCCACCGGTCTCTGTCTTCATAGGCGGCAGAAAGATCATCGTGTGCCCTGCAGTAATCCTTGAAATCCATGAGACACATGTACGGATCTGCAATGCTGTATGTAGGATTCAGCAGATAATCCTTTATATTGCTGAACTCAGTGCCGCTGAATCCTATCTCCAGCCTGTCAACAGCCTGTTTCAGCACAGGATCTCTTTCGTATACGGCTCTTGAATTATAGCCGCTGCGCAGGTTCCTGTATACTTCCTCCGCAGTCTGACCGAAGATGAAAATATTTTCCGGACCAACGGCCTGTCTGATCTCCACATTGGCTCCATCCAGGGTACCAATGGTTATTGCACCGTTGATCATCATCTTCATGTTACCAGTGCCGCTGGCTTCTTTTCCGGCCAGAGAAATCTGTTCAGAAACATCTGCTGCAGGCATGAGTTTCTCCGCCGTGGACACACTGTAATTTTCCAGGAAAACAACTTTCAGCTTGTCTGACACTGCCGGATTGTTGTTTATCTCCTGGGCCAGCTTGTTCAGAAGGAGAATTATGAACTTGGCATGATAGTAAGTTGGAGCTGCCTTTGCTCCAAAGATATATGTTTCCGGACGCATATCCACACCAGGATTTTCCAGAATCATCTGATACCTGGAGATTATTCTCAGAGCATTGAGAAGCTGTCTCTTGTACTCGTGCATTCTCTTTGCCTGGACGATGAAAACAGAATCAGGATCCGGAGCGAAGCCCATTGTCCTGTTGATGTAGTTGGAGAGACGTACCTTGTTGTCTCTCTTTATCTTGTCCACCTTGTCAAGGACATATTTGTCTGACCTGAAGGCTGCAAATTTCTCCAGCTGGCTGGAGTCAAGCCTGTACTCGCTACCAATGCACTCATCTATAAGGGAGGCCAGGGCAGGGTTGGACTGGCAGAGCCAGCGCCTGAAGGCAATGCCGTTTGTTACATTGGTGAATTTGTCCGGGTCAGCCAGATAATAATCGTGGAAAACATCGTCCTTCAGAATCTGGGAGTGGAGCTGTGATACACCGTTGACCTTGTGGGATCCGATAACCGAGAGATTTGCCATGCGCACCTGCTGGTCACCCAGTATGGACATGTAATCTGTTTTTCCTGTATCTCCCGGGAATTTGCGGAAAGCTTCAATCCTGAAGCGGCGGTCGATTTCCTGTATGATGCTGTATATTCTAGGCATCATCGACTGAACCAGGGCAGTATTCCATTTCTCCAGGGCCTCTGCCAGCACTGTGTGATTGGTGTAGGAAACCGTGTTTGAAACGATGTGCCATGCTTTATCCCATCCCATATCGTAATCGTCCATGAAGATCCGCATCAGCTCTGGTATCACCAGGGCAGGGTGGGTGTCGTTAATGTGTATTGCTGTTTTCTTGTGGAAGTTGTCCAGGGTTCCATAGAGGTGGAGCTGATCTCTCACGATGTTCTGGCATGATGCAGATACCATGAAATACTGCTGTTTCAGTCTCAGTTCCTTTCCTTCAGGAATGTTGTCAGCAGGGTAGAGAACCTTTGTGATCATCTCTGCGCTGTTGGTGTTTCTTGCCGCATTAGTGAAGTCTCCATTGTTGAAGGCGTTCATGTCGAAGGAAGCCGAGTTTCTGGCAGACCACAGTCGAAGCTTGTTTACAGCAGTAGTTTCTGATCCGGTAATGAAAATATCATATGGAACGGCTTCCACAGTCTGAGGATGCTGGAGGCTGTATTTCAGTTTTCCATCTTCCCAGTACTCGTGGTATTCACCGTAGAATGAAACTGTAAAAGTATCGTCTTCTCTCGGATTTAGCCACACTCTGCCTCCAGGCAGCCAGTTGTCTGGAAATTCCACCTGCCAGCCGTCTACAATCTTCTGGCGGAACAGACCGTACTCGTAGCACAGGGAGTAGCCGGTTGCGTCATATCCCTGTGTGGTCAGGGCATCCATGAAGCAGGCGGCCAGTCTTCCCAGTCCTCCGTTTCCAAGACCGGCATCTGGTTCCTCGTCGTATAGAGCCTCTGGCTCTATGTTCAGCTCTTTGAGAAGGCCCTTTACAGTTTCAGTCTGTCCCAGGTTGTACAGGTTGTTCTTCAGGGACTGGCCCATGAGGAATTCCATGCAGATGTAATAGATTTTTTTTGTTTTATCTGTTGAAAGCTGGACGGATTTCCGTTCTTTGTTGTATTCGAGGCGCATTTCCCCCAGTTCTTTATTAATTACCTGAGAAATGGCTTTGTATAACTGGGAGGTATCTGCTGTTTTCAGATCTGTGTGCAGTATGTTTGTCAGATATTGTTCTACATTTTCCCTGAAATATGCGGGATTGGAATATCTGGCCTTTATCTTGTCTCCTTCATGGGATTGCTGAAGGGCAGGACTTCCAGTACCCGGGGACTCAGGTTTTACAGCCTCAACTGCTTTCAGATCCGAGCTTGTCTTATGTGTTTTTTTCTTCATTATGATTAATTCCTCCGGTACCAGCACAGTACCATTTATTTTTGTGCCTTATTCTGTAATGACCTGTTTATAAAGCTTCAGATACTCAGCAGCCGATGCATTCCAGCTGAAGTCCAGGTCCATATCATGCTTCATGAGAGCTTCCCAGTCATCCCTCTGGTACCAGCGGTCCAGAGCATTTGTAATACCATTGTACAGATCTTCACCTGTGAACTGGCTGAAGACAAAACCGCTGCCATCTCCCAGGGTGCAGTCTGTAATAGTATCAGCCAGGCCGCCAGTCTGACGGACTACAGGAATATTTCCGTAGCGGCATCCTATCATCTGTGTAAGGCCGCAAGGTTCAGACCTTGAAGGAACCAGAAGGATGGAACCGCCGGCGTATACCATGTGGGACAATGGAGCGTTGAACTGTATAAGAGCTCTTACCTTATCCTGATGGCGCTCCTGAAGACCTCTGAAAAAGTCTTCGTAATGACTTTCACCTGTGCCAAGGATAATGAACTGAATGTCCCTTGAGGCCAGAAGGCTGTCCATAATCTCCATCACCAGATCTATGCCCTTAGGAGGAACAAGTCTTGAAATCATGGTAATAACAGGTACGTCTTTTTCAGGAAGGCCAACTGCGGACTGAAGGGCTCTGCGGCATTCATATTTTCCGGAAAGATCTGAAGAGCTGTAGTGAGCAGCTGTATAAGGATCCTTAGCCGGATCATAGAGCTGGGTGTTGATGCCGTTAACAATACCGCTTATCTTTCCGCCGTTCTTGCTGATGATAGGCTCCAGACCAAAGGAATTAGCAGGATCAAAAATCTCCCGGGCGTAGGTAGGGCTTACTGTGGTAATTGCGTTGGCACATTCAAGTCCGCCCTTCATCAGGTTGATGCAGTCACCATACTCAAGAACGTGGTTTTCTGAGTTAGGCAGTCCGATTATGGAATCCAGTGCATCAGTAGAATACTGTCCCTGGTACTCAATATTATGAATTGTGAAGACGGTTTTCAGATATTCTCTTCTTACAAGGGAGTTCT
Organism: Allobaileyella intestinalis; assembly: GCF_009695865.1. GTDB lineage: Bacteria > Bacillota > Clostridia > Peptostreptococcales > Anaerovoracaceae > Allobaileyella > Allobaileyella intestinalis. The sequence goes on from NZ_VUNB01000005.1 coordinate 139,271, forward strand.
GGAATACAGGAACCAGAGCAGTCTGCCAGTCGTTGCAGTGAATGATATCAGGGTAAAAACCGGCTATCTCCATTGCTTCAAATACGGCCCTTGAGAAATAACTGAATCTTTCTCCGTCGTCGTAGTAGCCGTACAATCCTGCCCGTTTGAAATAATACTCGTTGTCTACAAAATAATATGTGACATTGTTCTGCTTCATCTCAAAAAGACCGAGATACTGGCGGCGCCAGGCCACAGGAACTGTTCCCGTTCCCATGAACACCATCTTGTCCCGTACAGACTGAGGAACCTTCTCATATAGAGGCATGATTACACGGCAGTCCACACCACTGTTTACAAGAGCAGCAGGAAGAGATCCGGCAACTTCTCCCAGGCCCCCTGTACTTGCGAAAGGCACACATTCAGAGGTTGCGAAGAGAACCTTCAGCTTGGCCTCTTTTGGAGCAGCTTTTCTGGCCGGTGACCTTTTCGTAGTTTTTCCTGAAGCCGTTGATTTGCTTCGGGAAGCAGTTTTTCTCTTTGTGGAAGTTCCGGTTTTGCCTGCAGCGGCCTTTTTCTTGCTGGAAGCCTTAGTTCCTGCAGTCTTCTTCCCGGAAACTTTAGTTTCTGTCTCTTTAGTTTCTTCTGTTTTTTTGCTTATTTCTTTCTTTCCTTTTGCTTTTTCAGCCATTATCATTCTCCTCTCTCATAAAGAATATTATGGGAGCCTTTGCCCTCTTTCCAATGAAAATTGTGCAATATGCAGCTGAGTTTAATGATCAGAATGTTATTCGTAATTATACTACACATAAAAGGGCCCTGGTATTTTAATATCAATACATTGCAGAATTTACGAAATCCTTTACTGTGACATTAATTGCATTAATATTTGTAATGGAATATTATTAGTTCAAGAAGTTACTGTAATTCTGCCCAAATAACGGGAGGCGGTGTAGTATGTCTGAAGTTGCTTCCGAAGTTACCGGCGGAAATGCCGAGCACAGATATTTATTTCACAAGGGCTGTGACCACAGAGCCTATGATTATTTTGGCGCACATAAGGTTTTTTACCAGGAAAAAGAATGTTACGTTTTCCGGGTGTGGGCGCCAAGAGCCCTTTCTGTATCCCTTGTAGGCACTTTCAACAACTGGGATCTTTCAGCAGATGTAATGACTACTGTTGAAGACGACAAAGAGATATTCCAGATTTTAACCCACAAGGTTTCAGGAGGAGATCTGTACAAATTTGCCATAACAACAGATGACGGAAGAGTTCTCTATAAGGCAGATCCATATGGATTTGCATCTGAACCTGATGTGGAAGGTCAGATGAACATGAGAGCCTCTGTTGTAAGAGACATTTCTGTTCCTTACCGGTGGCATGACCGGGAATGGATACGTGACAGGGAATCCCGGAACCCGTATGAATCCGCCATGAACATTTACGAGGTTCATCTGGGGTCATGGCGTCATCATGAAGATGGCAGCTGCCTTACCTATAGAGAGCTGGCGGCAGAACTGGTTCCTTATGTTAAGGAAATGGGATACACTCACATGGAACTGCTCCCTGTAATGGAACATCCTTATGATGGTTCCTGGGGATATCAGGTCACCGGATATTACAGCCCTACTTCAAGATACGGAGATCCAGAGGGATTGATGGAACTGGTGGACAGCGCTCATCTGGTGGGTATTGGCGTAATCCTTGACTGGGTGCCAGCCCATTTTCCAAAAGATGAATTCGGCCTTGTGGAATTTGACGGCCATCCCCTCTATGAGTATACGGACCCTCTGAAAATGGAACACAAGGGATGGGGAACCAGAGCCTTCGATTTCGGAAGACCTGAAGTAGTCAGCTTCCTGGTATCCAATGCCTATTATTACTGTGACCTTTTCCATGTAGACGGTCTGAGAGTGGATGCAGTTGCGGCTATGCTGTATCTGAATTACGACAGGCCTGACGGAGAGTGGACTCCTAATGAAGACGGGGGAGTTGAGAACAAGGAGACTATTTCCTTCCTTCAGAAGCTGAACAAGGATGTACAGACAGATCACAAGGGCGTTCTTGTGATCGCAGAAGAATCCACTGCCTGGCCAGATGTTACAAAACCACCTTCAGTAGGAGGCCTTGGCTTTAATTTCAAGTGGAACATGGGATGGATGAACGATGTACTGGAATACTTCAGCACCGATCCCCTGTTCAGAAAAGGCATACACAATAAGCTGACTTTTGCCATTACATATGCGTACAGCGAAAACTACATTCTTCCTATTTCCCATGATGAAGTGGTTCACGGAAAGAAATCACTGCTGGACAAAATGCCCGGGGAATACGAAGACAAATTCAAGGGCCTGAAGAGTTTTCTGGTATACATGTACACCCACCCGGGGAAGAAGCTGACCTTTATGGGCACAGAGCTGGCTCAGTTCATTGAGTGGGATGAGAAGAGAGAACTGGACTGGATGCTCCTTGACTACGATGCCCACAGGGATGTACACAGGTTCGTCAAGACGCTGAACAAGTATTACAAGGAAACTCCTGCACTCTGGCAGACCGATGATACTTTTGATGGATTTAACTGGATTGACGCTGACAATGCATCAGACAATGTATACACATATTTCCGTTCTGCAGATGAGAAACCGGAAGCCGGTAATGAAGCCGGGAGCAAACACGGAAAGAAATCCGGAAAAAAAGAAGAAATGCGTCAGCAAGTGGTTCTTACGGCCCTTAACCTTTCCGGCCGGGATTTTGAAGAATACGATATAGGTGTTCCTCAGGGGTCAGGCTATATGGTCATGATCGATACAAATGGGACCGAAGATACATATTCAGATGAATCAAAAAAGGGCCGCAAACATAACAAACATAAACTGAATAATAAGATATATCCTGTAAAGAAAGGTGCTGTCAACGGATATGAGAATCACATAACCGTTAAGCTGCCTTCATTATCCGCTGTTATCCTTGAACGGATCTATTAGAAAGGAAAAGAGCATGAACAGAAAGAAGCAATGTGTGGCTATGTTGCTGGCTGGAGGCCAGGGAAGCAGACTGGCGCCTCTTACATCAAACATCGCCAAGCCTGCCGTAAACTTCGGCGCAAGATACAGGATAATAGATTTTTCCCTGTCTAACTGCGTTAATTCAGGCATCGACACAGTAGGCGTTCTGACCCAGTATCAGCCCCAGGAACTCAACGATTATCTGGGTACCGGCCGTCCGTGGGACCTGGGACTCAGGTTCGGAGGCCTTCACGTACTGCCGCCTTATCAGGCCGTAAAAGGAGGGGACTGGTTCAAGGGAACGGCAAACGCCATATACCAGAACCTGGGCTTTATTAAGAGATATGACCCTGATTATGTTCTGGTTCTTTCGGGAGATCACATTTACAAGATGGACTACTCCATCATGCTGAAGGAACATATTGAAAATAATGCAGATTGTACCATTGCTGTAATCGATGTTCCTCTGGAAGAGGCCTCCAGGTTCGGTATCATGAATACTGACGACAAAGGAAGGATTCTGGAGTTTGAGGAGAAGCCGGCACATCCGAAGAGCACTCAGGCTTCCATGGGCGTTTACATTTTCAGCACCAGCAAGCTCATTAAGTATCTGGAAGAGGATGAGGCAGATCCTGAATCTTCCAACGACTTTGGCAAGAACGTTATTCCGGCCATGCTGAGAGACGGGCAGCGTCTCTTCGCGTATCTCTATAAGGGATACTGGAGAGATGTGGGAACTTTGAAATCTTTCTGGGAATCCAATATGGATGCCATTGGAGATAATCCTGAACTGGTTCTAAACGATCCGGGCTGGAAGATCTTCTTCCGCCATTCATTTAACAGGCCACAGTATGTTGGTGAAGGGGCTTCTATAAGAAATTCCGTATGCGGTGATGGCAATGATGTGTACGGTTCAGTGGACCACTCGGTTATCTTCAACAAGATAACTATTCAAAAGGGCGCTGAGATCAAGGACAGCATTATTATGAGCTCTGTCAAGATAGAAGAGGACAGCAGTGTTGAATACGCTATTGTTGACAGAGGGGCTGTGATCAGTAAAGGGGCACGCATCGGAGGCAGCAGAGATCAGGACAAGCTCACTGTGATTGCTAGAGATGTGGTGATCGGACCGGGGGCAGTGGTCGAACCCGGAGAGATAGTTACAGAAGACAGGCTGTGAGAGGAGGACCCCATGGTAAAGAATAAACTTGCCGGCATTATTTTTGGAGATTCCTATGATGTGGATCTGAAGGAAATGCTGGAGATGCGCACGCTGGCAGGGGTGCCTTTCGGTGCAAGATACAGAGTAATAGATTTTCTGCTTTCCAACATGGTGAATGCAGGAATAAAGAATATCGGAGTGATAACAACTCAGAAATACCTGAGCCTGATGAAGCATGTAAGTGCAGGGGCTCCATGGGATCTGGACAGGAAGAATTCCGGACTGACCTTCCTTCCACCTTTCAATTCCGAAAGCATCAAGACAGTATACGAAAACAGGCTGGAGGCTTTGCAGGCCAATATTTCCTGGCTCAGTGATGTTGAAGAGGAATACATCCTTATTACAGGATGCAATTATGTGGGAAATCTGGATTTCAGCAAGATGCTGGAAGCTCACGAAAAGTCAGGCGCCATGATAACGGCCCTTTATACCAGGCATTTCATGAACAAAAAAGACGGCCTGAAGATGACCGAGTTTGACGTTGAAGAAGGGGGAGTTATTAAAGACTGCAGGATTGCCACCGACCTTATTCAGGGCATGGACATCGGTCTGAATGCCTATATCATGAAAACAGCTGACCTGGTAGATTGTGTGGAAAAGACTATCAGAGAAGGTCAGAAAAGCTTCCGCCGCAACATACTAATGCCGGCCATAAGCCACTACAAGGTTCTGGGATACGAAGCCAAGGAAGAAATACTTTTCCTGGACGACATTTCATGTTATCTGAAGAGCAGCATGGCCCTTCTGGACAAGGATGTAAGAGATTCCATCTTTGCTCACGATGACAGACCTGTGATGACAAAGGTAAAGGACAGCCCGCCAACCAGGTATGGTGATGGCGCAGTTGTGGAAAACTCCATTATTGCCGATGGTGTGATAGTTGAAGGAACAGTAAAAAATTCTATTATTTTCCGCGGGGCTGTAATCGGCAAGGGTGCGGTTGTAGAGAACAGCGTGGTTATGCACGAGAGCAACGTTGGTGAAAACTGCCACCTGAACTACGCAGTGGTCGACAAGAAAGCTGCCATCCTGGGAGGAAGGACCCTTTCAGGATACATCACCCATCCATTCTACGTTGAACACGATGGAGTTGTATAATTATCTGGAAAAATAATATGTCTTTCAGTCCCCGGGGTTGCAGGGCTGAGGGACCTGTGGCCGGCACTTTTGCCGGCTTCTTGCGTAATGAGATATACTGCAGCATCAGAGGGCAAATGGACATACAGAAGATTATTTTCAATCCGGGAAATGAGAGATTCAGAAAACCTCCAGGGGCAATAAAATCTGGAGAGATATTGAAGCTCAGATTATATGTGGGAATAGATCTGGAACCCAGGTCAGTAAAGGTGGTTTTCAGATACGACCGTCATACCCAGCCTGCCGTGTACGAAATGGAAGGAACGGAGAGGACATCAGGAGGACAGTATGTGGCCTGGGAAGGAGCTTTTCCCGTCTTTGATACGGGCCTCTACTGGTACTACTTCATTGTTGACACACCAGCAGGGGAGATCAGCTTCGGCCCTGAAGGCATGGGAAACCAGAGAGACAGCTGGAATCAGGGGAGCTGGCAGCAGACTGTATATAAAAGAAAATACGATGTGCCTCAGTGGCTGCAGGGCGGTGTGATATATCAGATTTTTGTCGACCGGTTCTGCCGTTCCAGTGAATGCCAGGAGCTGGAAAATAGACTTTATATAAAGCCCACTGCAGGATCTCCCGCCAGAAAACTGCACTGGAACTGGAGTGACATGCCTGACTACAAGCCCCAGAACGGCCAGATAATGAACAATGATTTTTTCGGCGGAGACCTTAAAGGAATAGAGTCAAAGCTGGATTATCTTCAGGACCTGGGAGTAACCTGCCTCTACCTGAGCCCCATTTTCAGAGCTTATTCCAATCACAAATACGATACGGCGGACTACATGGAGATCGACCCTCTTTTCGGAACGGGAGAGGACTTCCGTGAGCTCTGTGAAAAAGCTGAAGAGAAGGGTATACGCATAATACTGGACGGGGTGTTTGCTCACACCGGCTCTGACTCCGTATATTTCGACAAGGAAGAGAGATATGGAGACGGCGCCCTTCATCATGAAGACAGCAAGTACCGGGACTGGTATATTTTTACAGGCACAGGCCATGGAGGACCGGGATACGAGACCTGGTGGGGAATATCAACTCTGCCGAAACTGAACAAAAACAACAGAGCTTTCAGAAACTTTATCTGCGGTCCAGATGGAGTGGCCAGAAGGTGGCTTAGAGCCGGAGCTTCTGGATGGAGGCTGGATGTGGCAGATGAACTTCCTTCTGATTTCCTGAGGCTCCTTACAGAGGCCGTAAAAGAAGAAAAACCTGATGGTCTGGTGCTGGGGGAGGTTTGGGAAGACGCATCTTCCAAGGAAGCCTACGGCCAGCGGAAAAACTATTTCGAAGGCGACAAGCTGGATTCTGTTACGAATTATCCATTTAAAAACGGCATAATCCAGCTGGTGAGAAATGGTGACCCTGGGGAGCTAAGTGAAAAGGTGAGCACACTTTGCCAGAACTATCCCCCTGAGGTCATGAACTGCACCATGAACATCCTTGATTCCCACGATACGACCCGGATTCTCACTGCCCTTGCAGGAGAGATCCCTCCAAACGAAGGGGACAGGGACTGGATGGCATCGGCTCATCTCAGCCCAGAAGAAATGGAACGGGGAAGGAATCTCCTTAAGATTGCCTCAGCTATTCAGATGACCCTGCCAGGCGTTCCCTGTATCTATTACGGTGACGAAAGGGGCATGGAAGGATATTCTGATCCCTTTAACCGGGCAACTGTAAACTGGGACAATGCAGACCAGAATCTGTTAGAATGGTACAAGAAAATCATTTCCATCAGGAAAAATCACCAGGTATATGTGAGCGGGAAGTGCGAGACAGTAGCGGAATCCGCAGGCCTGTACGCTTTTCGCAGATTTTTTCCAGATAATGATGAACCGGAGAATAATCAGCAATCCGGAATCAGGGAAGCACTGGGAAAAACTTCAGAAGCAGGAAACAGAAGATCCGTTATTACTGCGGCTAATTGCGGCCAGTCAGTGGAGAGCATGTCCCTCACAGGAAGATGGAAAGATCTGATTACCGGCAAGATCCTTACAGGGAGAACCGATGTTTTGCCAGGGGAGATTCTGATCCTGGAGGAACAGCCGGAGACATTGGGCACAGATATAAAAAGGACAGGCCCCAGGAAGACAAGTAATTACTGCCATATTTAATATTCAGGAGAGAAAGATGAACTACAAAGATGAGTATTTGAAATGGATGAACAGTCCGGTGGTGGACGAAGATACTAAGGCTGAGCTGAAGGCAATTGAGAATGATGAAAATCAGCTGAAACTGAGATTCTCGGGAATGATGAGCTTCGGAACCGCAGGATTGAGAGAGGTTATGAGAGCAGGTCTCAACGGCATGAATATCTATACGGTAAGATATGCAACTCAAGGCCTGGCAGACCTGATAAATTCCTGCGGAGAGGATGTGGGAAGTGGAGTGACTATCTCCTACGATTCCAGGCACAACAGCTGTGAATACGCACGTCAGTCGGCTGCCGTTCTTGCCGCCAACGGCATACATGTAAATATTTTTGACGAACTGAGACCTACGCCGGAGCTGAGCTTCGCCCTGAGATACACAGGATCTATTGCAGGAATAAACATTACTGCCAGCCACAACACTAAGGAATATAACGGGTACAAAGTCTACTGGTCAGATGGGGCACAGCTGCCTCCAGAGCATGCAGCCCAGGTTTCTGCATCCATGGAGAGAAATGATATTTTTGATGATGTAAAGACCATGGATTTCGAAGAAGGTGTGGAGAAGGGTCTGATAACTCTCATAGGCAGCGAAATAGACGAGAAATATCTGGAAAAGGTTATGGAGCAGTCCGTAGGTTCCCGATATGTGGAGCAGGCTGCCGGAGATTTTACGATTATATACACACCTTTCCACGGAACAGGATACAAGCTGGTACCGGAGGTTCTGAAGCGCCTGGGAATGAAACACGTTCTCACGGTTCCGGAACAGATGGTGATCGATGGAGATTTCCCAACTGTTAAGTCTCCTAATCCAGAATACATAGAAGGTTTCGCTAAAGCCATTGAGATGGCCAGGGAGAACGACGTAGACCTGATTATCGGAACTGATCCAGATGGAGACCGCTGCGGCGTGGTAGTCAGAAATGGTGATGACTATGAAACCCTCACTGGAAACCAGATCGGTGTTCTTCTGCTGGACTATCTGATTACAGCCAGAAGGGAGCAGGGAACTCTGGCACCGAACAGTGCTGCAGTAAAGAGCATCGTTTCCACCACAATGGCCAATGCAATTTGCGAGGCAAATGGAATTAAGCTTTTTGAAACCCTTACTGGATTCAAGTACATCGGAGAGAAGATTAAGGAATTCCTTGAAACCGGCCAGTACACCTTCCTATTCGGATTTGAGGAGAGCAACGGATATCTGGCAGGAACCTATGCCAGGGATAAGGATGCAGTTGTAGCGTCCATGCTCATTGCCGAGATGGGATGCATGTACAGGACGAAGGGTATCAGCTTATATCAGGGCATACAGGCTCTCTATGAGAAATACGGATTCTTTAAAGAGGGGGTTACTTCAGCGTCATTCTCCGGCCTGGAGGCCAAGGCAAAGATGAATTCCATCATGGAAGGTCTGAGAAATGACCCTCCTGAAAAGCTGGGACTGAAAGTAGAGAGGATAAGGGACTACAGTACAGGAAAAATCCTGAACGTGAAAGACGGAAGTACTGGAGAAACAGGGCTTCCTGAAAGCAACGTCCTCTTCTATGACCTTGAAGGTGGCTGCTCCCTGATAATCCGTCCTTCTGGCACAGAACCGAAGATTAAGCTTTATGTAATGACCAGAGGACAGTCAGAGAAGGAAGCACAGGAGCTGTATGATCTGGTAAAAGCAGCAGGAATGGAGAAGCTGGGAACCGGCCAGAAGTAAGATGTGCCTGAAAGAGAGGGGATATGACAGATTAAACAGGCAGGACAAAAGATAAAATGAATCAGGAGCCGTCGCAATTATTAAATGGGGCGGCTCCTTTTATAGTGCTTCGTTTATAGTCATTTATTTCCTGGATCGGCCGGACTGCTTTGCCAGCCTGGCTATGGACCGGGCCAGATCTTCAGTAAAGAGGCTGCGGTTCATCCGCCAGCTCCAGTTGATTCCCACTGTTCCCGGGGTGTTTATTCTCCCTTCTGTGCCCAGGAGCAGGTAATCGCCTATTGGAATAATGCACAGGAAGGCCTTCGACATCAGTGCTCTCTGAACCATTGCAGCTGCAACGGAGCGGGGGCTGAAAAAAGGGGCTCTGCAGTTCTGGGACTCGTGAATACCCTGGCCCTGCCTGAGCCACCGGGTTACGAATTTCTTTCCGTTGTGGTCCAGCTGGTCATACCATCCGGCGGTAGTATCATTGTCGTGAGTTCCTGTATAGACAACGCTGTTAACAGGAATATTTTCCGGAAGGTAGGGATTATGAGGATCTCCGTCAAATGCGAACTGAAGGACTTTCATGCCTGGAAGACCTGCATCTTCCACCATTTCTTTTACGTCTTCAGTAATAAATCCCAGGTCTTCGGCAATCAGCGCCGTGTCTCCAAGAGCCTGGTGCAGGTGGCGGAAGAAGTCTGTACCAGGGCCCTTCTCCCATTGTCCTTCAGAGGCTATGCCCTTATCTGCAGGAATGGAAAAATATGAGCTGAATCCTCTTGTGTGGTCCAGCCTCAGTATGTCGAACTGCTGCAGGTTGTGACGGATGCGGGAGATCCACCAGCTGTAGCCCTGGGCCTTATGAACCTCCCATTGGTAAAGGGGATTGCCCCACACCTGTCCATCTGGGGAGAAGCCGTCAGGAGGAGCACCGGCAACATTCTCCGGTATCCTGTTTTCATCTAGCTGGAAAAGCTCAGGAGAAGCCCAGCAGTCGGCACTTTCGAAGGACGCATAGATGGGAATGTCTCCTACTATTGAAATTCCGCGGCTGTGGCTGTATTCCATTATCTTTTTCCACTGGGTGAAAAACAGGAACTGCAGCCATTTCACGTATTCCAGCTCCTGCTTGTGAGAAGTCTCGAAATCTTTCAGGGCCTTTGCTCTCCTGAATCGCAGGCCGGAAGGCCATTGGTTCCAGGCATAGGATCCTGTGAAATCTGCAATGGTCTGGAAAAGTGCATAGTCGTCCAGCCAGAATTTGCTGGCCTTGAGAAAGGCATCAAACTGTCCGTCAGGAATGAAGCGGCTGAAAGCCTTCCGGAAAACATAATCCCGGCCCTTTCTGACAGCCTTGTAGTTTACATTATCCTCAGCAGATTGAGCCCCACCAGATGAAGCAATGATCTGATCCATTTTTTCCATTTCTTCCTCAGTGACCAGGCCCCCTTCAAGAAGCTGCTCAGGATCAATGTAAATTGGATCTCCTCCGAAGCATGTCCTGGGCTGGTATGGAGAGTCGTAATCTCCTGCAGGATTCAGGGGAAGAATCTGCCAGCAGCTCTGGCCTGACAGGGCAAGCATGTCTATGAAATGGCGGGCTTCCTTGTCAAAACATCCGATTCCATGGGGGGAGGGCAGTGAAAAAACCGGCATCAGAACGCCGGCCTGCCGTTTCATCCAGCCAGGGGAGTCCCCATCCTTACGGGCCTTTGAAATTTCTTTTTTTAGTTCAGGGGGAAAGCTCATGGTCGTACCTCCGGGTGTTATATGTTCGCAAAATATGATACCACAGGTTAGACATTCAGCGGCTCAGATATTATAATAATTCGACGGCGTTAATGCCGGCAAAGCCTTGAAATCAAGTTGTAAGAAAGCAGAGGTGTTATTCAGTGGATATTAGAGTTGATATTTCAAATTCCGGAATAGATAACAGCGAAATCGCGGGATGCAGAGAGAGAGCACAGGCTGAGCTGAAGAAGCTGTGGACAGGGGAACTCCATTTCACCGGATGGGTGAAAGATCCATATGAATTTACAGATGAAATGATAGATGAGCTGCAGGAAACAGCAGAGAAAATCAGGAAAGACAGCAAGTATTTTCTGGTACTGGGAGTAGGTGGATCCTTCATGGGGGCGAAGGCGGTAATCGACCTGCTGGAGCCGGAAGGTGACAACAATACGAAGGTTATTTTTGCCGGATATAATTTCAGCGGCAGATATCTTCACCAGATAATGAATACAATAGGCGACTCAGATTTCTCTATCTGTGTTATCTCCAAGTCAGGAAGCACAACGGAAACTCTAAGCGCCTATGGAATTTTCAAGGAGCTGATGATCAGGAAATACGGACCTGAGGAAACGGCCCGCAGAACATATGTGGTAACTGAGCATAAATCCAGCTTCCTCTTTGACCAGGCTTCTGCCGAGGGAGCAAGGATTTTCGACCTTGCCCTTGATATAGGCGGAAGATATTCTGTTCTCACTCCAGTGGGACTTCTTCCTGTAGCCGTTGCAGGAATTGATATAAGAAAAATTATGGAAGGCGCCAGGAGCCTGGCTTCTGAAGAGGCATTCAAGGGAGAGGCACTGGATTACAGTATTGTACGGAACCTTTTCTATGAGAAGGGCAAGAAGATTGAGGTCTTTGAATTCTTCGATCCATATTGCGCATATTTTGGAGAATGGCTGAAGCAGCTTTTTGGAGAAAGTGAAGGCAAGGACGGCAAGGGACTTTTCCCTGCATCACTGATGTTCAGCAGGGATCTTCACTCCATGGGACAGTTCCTGCAGCAGGGCACCCAGTGCTTCTTCGAAACATTTATTACAGTGGACGAGCCGGGAGAGGACGTCCAGATTCCGGATAGCGCTATGAAGCCTTTTGCAGGTAAAACTATTGAGAAGATCAACAAGTGTGCTGTTAACGGAGTTGCAGATGCTCACACCAAGGCCGGTATTCCAGTTGTAAGAATATCTGTGCCTGAGATGAACGCCAATGTTCTCGGTCAGATGCTCTACTTCTTCGAGACTCAGTGCGCAGTTTCTGCACTTCTTTCAGGAGTGGACCCATTTAACCAGCCTGGTGTGGAAGCTTACAAGAAGGAAATGAGAAGCTATATAGAAGCTCTTTAATAACAGGAGATAATATTGAAAACTATTTATTTAGCAGGAGGATGCTTCTGGGGCGTCCAGAAGTTTTTTGATCAATTCGACGGTGTTGTGAGCACAGAGGCGGGATATGCCAACGGAGATACAGACAATCCCCGCTATGAGCAGCTTTACAGAACCGGCCATGCCGAAACTGTGAAAGTGGATTATGACGAGAGCAGAATAACTCTTACAGAGCTGCTGGACTTTTATTTCTCTGTCATTGACCCCACTTCCTTGAACAGGCAGGGTGCAGATACTGGCACTCAGTACAGGACTGGTATTTACTATGTGGATGAAGACCAGAGACCTGTCATAAGAGCAGCGCTCAAGAAGGCCAGCAAAGAATATAACCAGCCAATAGTAGTGGAATTCCAGCCACTGAAGGACTTCTGGAGGGCAGAAGAGTATCACCAGAAGTACCTTGACAGAAATCCCGGTGGATACTGCCATATTTCAGGAAACGCTTTCCGCATGGAGCACAAACGCAAAAAAAGATCTATGCGCATCTACCTGCTGCGCCACGGAAGGACGGATCTCAACAAGGAGAGAAGGCTTCAGGGGAGAATGAATATTCCCCTTAACGAAACTGGCGAGCAGCAGGCTCTGGAGATGAGGGACATTGTCAGAGAAAAGGGAATCGTTTTTGACAAAATTTACTCCAGTCCTCTGGAGAGGGCTGTGAGAACCTGTGAGCTGGTTACCGGCGTGGACAGGTCAGATTTCACTATTGACGACAGGCTTGCTGAAATGTCCTTCGGACCTATAGAGGGGCAGCGGTATTCGGATCTTACAGACGACCAGAAGTATTTTTTCACAGACCCGGGAAAGTACAAGCCTCTTGGAAATGGCGAGACTTACCAGGAACTTACAGAGCGCATCATGGGATTGATGAACGAGCTGAAAGATACTGAACCTGGGAAGAATGTGCTTCTGGCATCTCACGGAACTGCCATCCATGCAGTGCTGGCGGCAATACGGGATAAGGATATTGAATACTTCTGGGATGAGAATGTGGGAAATTGTGATATTACCTTCATCGACGTGGTGGACGGAGAGTTCCTGATCAGAGATGAGAAGCTGACTGTTCCCTCAGGTCTTATTCCAAGGGGAGTATCTTTCAACAAATAGAAGGGGTGTAGAATGATTGGAATTATTGATGTAGGCGGGGGACTCAGGGGAATTTTCGGAGCCGGGGTCACTGACTTCCTGATGGACAGAGGAATCATGTTCGACTACTGCGTGGGAGTTTCTGCTGGAAGCGCCAATATGGCCAGCTATCAGGCGGGGCAAATGTTCAGAAATTACGATTTCTATACAGAATACTGCTTCAGAAGCGAGACCATGAGCTGGCACAATTTTGCCAAGACCGGTTCCTATGTAGATCTTGAATACACTTACGGTGAACTGTCCAGTCACGACGGGGAGTATCCGCTGGATTTCAAGAAGATGATGGACTGCCCTGCGCCATTTGTAGTGGTTGCAACTAACGCTGAGACAGGAGAGCCGGAGTATTTTACAAAGGATGATATGAAGCAGGATGATTACAGTGTGATCATGGCTTCTTCCACCGTGCCGGTTATCAACAAGCCATATGAAATCGGCGGAGTCAAATACCTGGATGGAGGACTCAGTGATCCTATTCCGTACAAGAAAGCCTTTGAAGACGGCTGTGATCACCTGGTAGTTGTTTTGACCAGGCCGGTGGATGAATGGAGAAAGCCGGCGAAGGACGAGGCATTTGCCAAGATTCTTAGCCTCACCTATCCAGCTTCTGCAGAGTGCCTTTCTAACAGAGCTGATACATACAACAACCAGCTGGCTGAGATCATGCAGCTTGAGGAAGAGGGAAAGGTGCTGATAGTTGCTCCTGACGATATCAGCGGACTTCAGACTTTAACCAGAAACATTGACCAGCTGAAAGGTTTATACAGAAAGGGACTGGTTGCTGCCCAGGCCATTCCGGACTTCCTGGAAAAGAACAGACATTAGACTTTGAGCGGCAGCGGATTTGTTATATGATAATGTAAAATACTGACTATACCGAAAGGAGAAATAATATGCTCGACAGAAATGTATACAAACTGATCAATGACCAGATCAATGCTGAATTTTATTCAGCCTATCTCTATCTTGACTTCTCAAATTATTACTATGATGAGGGTCTGGATGGATTCGGCCACTGGTATGATATTCAGGCTCAGGAAGAAAGAGATCACGCAATGCTTATGAGAACCTATCTTCAGAACAACGGTGAGAAGGTAGTGTTCAACGAGATCGCAAAGCCTGACAAGGAGTACAAGAGCCTGGGAGATCCCCTTAAGTTCGGACTGGAGCACGAGCAGTACGTTACATCCCTCATCAACAAAATCTACAAGGCCGCAAAGGATGTAGATGATTTCCGCACAATGCAGTGCTTCGACTGGTTTGTTAAGGAGCAGGGAGAAGAAGAGAAGACTGCTGACGACATGATCAAGAAGTTCCAGCTTTTCGGCAGTGATCCTAAGGGCCTTTATGCACTTAACCAGGAGCTGCTCACAAGAACATATGCAGCACCGACACTGGTTCTGTAAACTGGTGTAATCCAGTGCTGAAGCCTGGACTTCCATCACTTTAGTTAACCGGGAAAAATTCAACAGCCGGACTCGTTTAATATGACGGGTCCGGCTGTTCCTGTGTGCAGGGGTTTTACGAGTTCACTGACAGGTGGTTCACGTTAGTTAATGTTGATGTATAATACTACCCGCTGATGTTATTAAGCATCAAATGCGGATACAATAAGGGTATTCGTTTCCTGCCGAAAACCAGAAAGAATTTTTGCAATGAATTTTAATCAGAAAAAAGACCTGAAATCAGCTATGGAGCAGGTCCGGATAATCAACAGCCTGGAAGAAAGAATCAGAAACTTTGAGCCAGAGGATTTTCAAAATGCCACCAGAAATTTCAAGCTCCGGCTCAGCAGGGGGGAAACTCACAGGGATATTCTGCCGGAGGCCTTTGCTGTCTGCCGTGAAGCATCCAGGAGAGTTCTTGGAATGCGCCACTTCGACGTCCAGCTCATTGGAGGAATCACACTGGACAGAGGAGATATTGCGGAGATGATGACCGGGGAGGGGAAAACTCTGTCGGCCACAACGGCAGCATATCTCAACGCCCTGGACGGGAAAGGGGTTCACGTCGTTACTGTAAACGACTATCTTGCCCGGAGAGATTCAGAGACCATGGCACCTTTGTTTTCATATCTTGGAATGACCACAGGATGTATTCTCAGCGGAATGGAACCTGGTGCCAGAAGAGCTGCATATGCCGGGGATGTTACATATGGCACAGCTAACGAGTTCGGATTTGATTATCTCCGGGATAACATGGCGGATGACAGGAAGGAGCAGGTACAGCGGGATCTTCATTACGCCATTATTGACGAAGTGGATTCTGTCTTGATCGACGAGGCAAGGACGCCGCTGATCATTTCAGGGCCAGATCCTTCAAGATCAGAGGATGAATATCTTAAAGCTGATGAATTCGTCAAGGGCCTTAGTGCTGATGATTATGAAATCCAATGGAAGGAAAGGCAGGTCAGCCTGACTGAACAAGGAGTTTCAAAGGCTGAGAACTATTATTCCCTCGGCAATCTTTCAGATCCGGAAAACATGGAGATATGTCACTACGTTCTTCAGGCCCTCAGAGCCAATCTAATAATGGCCCGGAATATTGATTATATTGTAAAGGAAAAAGAAGTTTTCATAGTCGATGAGTTTACGGGGAGGGTGATGGAAGGAAGACGGTTTTCAGACGGTCTTCACCAGGCAATAGAGGCAAAAGAGAGAGTCACCATAATGCCGGAGAACAGAACCCTGGCTATGATCACCCTGCAGAACTACTTCAGGATGTACAGAAAGCTTTCGGGAATGACGGGAACAGCCAGAACAGAGGCCGACGAATTCAGAGAAATCTACAATATGAACGTTCTCACTGTTCCCACAAACAGACCTGTAAAGAGAATCGACTGCCCTGATCAGGTGTTTATTTCGGAAAAGGCAAAGTGGGAGGCCGTTGTAGATCTTATTGAGAAGACCAGCCGCCGGGGCCAGCCTGTTCTGGCAGGCACAACCTCAGTGGAGAACTCGGAATATCTGTCACTTCTATTGAGAAAAAAGCACATCGTCCACACCGTCCTTAACGCCAGGAACGACAGGAAAGAAGCTGAAATAATCGCTCAGGCAGGAAGGTTCGGAGCAGTAACTGTAGCAACAAACATGGCCGGCCGGGGAACCGATATCCTTCTGGGAGGGAACCCTGATTTTCTCATAAAATCAGTTTCCTCCCGGAAGAGCCTTACGTCTGCAGATAAGAGAAAGCTTGTCCAATATTGCAAGAAACAGCGCCAGCGGGTGATGGAGCTGGGAGGCCTGCTGGTTATAGGCACGGAGAGGCACGAGTCCAGAAGAATTGATGACCAGCTGCGGGGCAGGGCAGGCCGCCAGGGAGATCCGGGAAAAAGCGTTTTCTATGTGTCCATGGAGGATCAGCTACTCCAGAGATTCAGCAGGGACGAGGCCGGAAAGATATCTGCCAAGCACAGTTCAGAGGAGAAAGGACCAGTTTCATCACGATTAATCACCGCCCTCATCGAAAACACCCAGAAAAAGGTAGAAGGCAACAACTACGCAATAAGAAAGAATGTTCTAAATTACGATGATGTGCTGAACCAACAGAGGAAGATCCTCTACGGCCAGCGCCAGAGAGTTCTGGAAGATGAAGACATTCAGAATCAGGTTGAGGAAATGATCGGAGAGACTGTTGAGGCCCTTGTAAAAAAAATGACCTCAGTGTCGAGATTCCCCGAGGAATGGGACTTTCAAGGTCTTGCAGAAGATTTGGGCCACGCCTTTAAAAACATCAGAATCGTAGTTCCTGAGACTGAAGAAGACAAAATGAAATTTACGGAGGAATCTGTGACTGACAAGTTGAGCAGGTTCCTGATCAACAATTACAGAGCCAGGAGAAATACCGGATCTCAGGTGTTCAGCATGGTTGAGAAAAAGATATTGATCACGGTAATTGACCGGTGCTGGACAGACCATCTGGAACAGATGGAGGTAATGAGAAAAGGTATAGGCCTTATGGCTCTTGGACAGAAAGACCCGGTTACGGAATATGCCAGGAATGGAAAGAGGCTGTTTGAAAGGATGAATGAAAGAATCTGCGCCGAGACAGTGAAGCTGGTCTTTCAGATAGAGGTGGAGCTTCTCTAGAATTTAACTAGCCGTGAGCAAGAAATCCCCCACCTCTATAGGTGGTGGGATGAATTGCGATAAACACGGCGTTTTTTTGACTTTTGTACCTCATGTTGTTATAATTAAAACATATTCAGTCGTAAATATTATAAAGATTGTAACTACTATGAAATTAGACAATAATAATCATTCAGTATTCGTGCTGCATTATCATCTTATCATGTGCATTAAATATCGTAATAAAGTGATAGATGATAAAATCTCAAATCGCCTCAAGGAAATCTTTGAGAAAATAGCTCCTTCCTATAACATCACGTTAGAGGAGTGGAATCACGACACAGATCATGTGCATATACTGTTTCGAGGACAGCCTAATACAGAACTAAGCAAATTCATCAATGCTTATAAATCCGCAAGCAGCAGGCTGATCAAGAAAGAGTATCCTCAGATCCGTAAATCATTATGGAAAGAAATGTTCTGGTCGCAGAGCTTTTGCTTGTTGACCACAGGCGATGTTACAGCAGATATTATTAAACAATACATTCGATCTCAGGGTAAGAAAGATGCCAAACAAAACAATTAAGTACAGGATATATCCTACAACTGAACAGTCTGTTATGTTTGCTAAAACCTTTGGCTGCTGCCGCAAGGTCTATAATCTTATGCTCTCCGATAAGATTGAAGGGTATAAACAAACTGGCAAATTTCCCACTGTAACACCTGCTAAATACAAGAAAGATTATCCTTATCTCAAAGAGGTGGATAGTCTTGCTCTTGCTAATAAGCAAATGGACTTGCAGGCGGCTTTCCGCAATGCTTTCAGTAAGTCCCGTAAAAAGAATAACGGGTTTCCAAAATTCAAATCCAAAAGGCATAGTCGCAAAACATATACCACGAACAACCAGAAAGGCACTGTTGCCATCATAGACAACAGATATATCAAACTTCCAAAGATCGGAAAGGTAAAAGCTGTTATTCACCGTACCGCTCCTGATGGTTGGGTTATTAAGTCTGCTACCGTATCTCAGGAATCAGATGGTAAATACTATATCTCTGTACTCTTTGAATTTGAAAAGGCTGTAAAATTTTATGCGGCCGACAAATCGAACGCTATTGGCCTGGACTACGCTTCTGATGGCTTATACGTAGACAGTAATGGCCATGTTGGAGCAAACCACAAATACTATCGCGAGAGCCACAAAAAGCTTGCTAAAGCACAGCGTAGGTTGTCGCGTATGCGAGGATCTAAGAAGCATGAAAAAAAGTCCAATAATTACATGAAGCAGCTTCTTAAAGTCAATAAAATCCATAGACATATCGCAAATCAACGTTTGGACAATCTGCATAAAATATCTACCGAAATAGCCAATCGGTACGATGTTGTTTGTGTAGAGACTTTGAATATGCAATCTATGGCCAATCATGGCTTTGGAAACGGCAAAGCTACTCTTGATAACGGATACGGGATGTTCTTATCTATGCTTGAATACAAGTTATCTGACAGGAATAAATATCTCGTCAAGGTGGACAAGTGGTTTCCATCATCACAGATATGTCATCGTTGCGGAACGCTCCATCCCGAGATGAAGAACTTGCAAATCCGCAAGATGAAATGTGATTGTGGCCTTGCGATCAGCCGCGACCAGAATGCTGCTATCAATATTCTGAACGAAGGATTACGGCTCCTTACTGAAGGAGCATAAAACTAAATATATAGTAGGGATGGAATAGCCCAAACTTATACGCCTGTGGACATTGTGTAAGACGTTAAGTTGCGTATCATCGTGGCTGGCGCAGTAGTGGTTGAAGCAGGAAGCTCCGACTTCTATAAGTCGGAGTAGTTCACGGAGGCAGGTTTTAAGGAAGATATGGTTCCGGATACAGGAACAGCCGGCTACGATGAAACAATAAGTGACACTTTTGTGAAAAATTGAATACATTTCGTTAAAACGTGTACTTCTCACCCAAATGGTATTGAAAATAATATACGGGGGGGGGGGTACACTATTTTTGTATATATTAAGGCAAAAACAATTATATAATTTCTTTTGTAGCTTTTTACGTTTATAGGAGTGTTAGATGATGACCAGCTCAAATTCTACAATGAAAAAAATTGGTGTGGCCGGAGCCCTCACTGCATCTATGGTCACAGGTATGGCAGGTGGCGTTTACGCTGATGTTGTCCCTGCAGATATTACTCAAAATGCCGGGACTCAGGCAGAGCAGACTGTTGAAAATGTAAAACATGTAAAGCCATCTACTAAGGCAGAGGCTAAGACAGCTCTTGATAAGAGCAATGAAAAGCTGAATCAGAAGAAAGCAGATAAGGATACTGCCGAGCAGGCTTATAATGACTCTTTGACTAACCGAAACAAGGCTAATGATAGCTATAACACTGCTGTACAGAACAGAGAAACAGCTGAGAAAACAGCGGATGACGCTTTCAATAACCTGGTAAATAACCAGAATGCAAAGCTGACAGAGGCTCAGAAGGCAGAGAAGGAAGCTAAGGATAATTATGATTCCGCAGTTCAGAAACAGACTGAGGCAAAGACAGCTCTCGATAAGGCTACTGCCAATAAGGAAGCCGCTGACAAGGCTCTTGCTGACGCAGAAGCAAAGTATCCTAACGCCGATCAGACCATTAAGAGCGATCAGACCGCAGTAGATAACGCTAAGTCTGAAAAGGCAAAGGCTGACCAGGATCTGGCTTCCGCTAAGGCAGCTCTCGCAGAAAAGCAGAATACAGCAGCAGCTCTCAAAACAAAGCTGGATACAGCTCAGACTAATCTGAATAATGCCCAGAATGCCATTACCTCCGCTAATAATAATGTAGCAGCTGCTCAGACAGAGCTGGACAGCGCCAAGGCAACTCTTGCGTCCCTGACAGAAGGAAACGAGGAGTATGCAGCAGCACAGCAGAGAGTAACAAGAGCAGAGAACGGCCTCGCCAGCGCAAAGGATGCATATAACCAGGCGGTAAGTGCAAGAGACGGGCTCGTAAACGAGAGAGCAGCTCTCCAGTCCCAGTATGACCAGGCAGTAGCAGAATCTGCTCAGTATACTTCTCTGGTGAACACTCTGACAGAAAAGCAGGGTGCTGCAGCTGCTAAACAGGGAGAGGCAGAGAAGGCTCAGTCCGCTAAGGATGCCGCAGATAAGAAGCTCGCCGATGATCAGGCTTCCCTCGAAGAACTGAAGACTGCACAGGCAAATGCGCAGACTGAACTGAATAATGCTCAGAAGGCTTATGAGGACGCAACAAATAAAGTAAATGAAGCGAAGACACAGCTCTCGCAGGAGAGGCAGAACGCTCTTGACACCCTGAACAATGCCAAGGAAGCCTACAATAAGGCAGGAGTTTCCTTCCTTGACTCTGTGCAGACCAGAGCAACAGTTGAAGACTGGCTGAATGCGATCAAAAACAGTAACATAAAAATTACAGCTACGGATCATCAGATCAATAACCTGAACGAGGGTATCGACGAGGAATTCCTCTATGGATGGTCGGATAAGTGGGGCACATATGATGGAGCACTCTCTGTAGAAGGGCTGAACCATGCAGCTGACCTTATCACTCTCTGTAACCAGAGAAGGGCAGCTGATGTGAATGACAAGGGAGAAGCATCTCACGCGCCTCTTAAGATCTCTCCTGACATGATGATCCAGGCTGCAATGGCCGCAATGGTCGGTTCCAAAGACGACAGTGACCATATCCTGTTTAGATATATGGACAAATCATTCAATAATATGTACGAATCAAGCTCTGAATGCCTCGCATTCGGATGGGATGATCCGTATGCCGGGTGGATCGATCAGGAGAAAGGTACAAGTTACGACGGACACTATCAGGCTGTGACGGGAACTTATAACCTTACGGGTCTCTCCTTTGGATATGGCGGACATTTCGGAAACGTCACTGCCCAGGAGTTCGGCTACTCAGAGTACGCTCTTCCAAATGCAAAGAGCTACACTCCGGAAGAGTTCAAGGCAGCTCTTGCGAACCACGTCTCTGCTTTGAAGGCAGCTCTCGACAAGGCTCAGGCTGATTACAACAAGGTTATGGCAAACAACTACACTCCTGACTACCTGAAGACAGCTAACGACAATCAGTCCGCAGCTAAGAAGGTAGCAGACACCGCTAAGACCGGTCTTGATAACGCCGCAAAGAACGTTTCAGATAAGACAGCCGAGATCACAGCAGATCAGACTGATGTAGCCAGCAAGGAAGCAGCTCTCAAAACAGCTCAGGACGCTCTGACAGCAGCTCAGAATGAGGAAACGGCAGCTCAAAAGGCAGTGACAGATTACGAGAAGGCTAACCCTAACCTTGCCGCTAAAGTAAAGTCCGCAAAGGATGCACTGGACGCAAAGGATAAAGAGATAGCCTCTGCAGAGAATGACATCAAGGATACAGAAGGATTCGTCAAGGAAGCACAGACCGAACTGGATAACGCCAATGACGCCATGAAGGTGTTCGACAAGAATATCCAGAACGCAAGAGATAGTGTTGCTGACAAGACAAACAAGCTGAATGACGCTAAGGCAGCTCTCGATGCCGCAAATAAAGCAGCTGAGAAGCCTGTTGCAGACGCAAAGGCAGCTGCAGAAACATATGAGAACGCTGTAAATGATGTTAAGACAGCAGATTCCGCAGAGAGGTCAGCTGAGAAGACAGCTTCCGACAAGGATGCAGCCCTCAAGGCAACTGAGAAAACTCAGGCAGATGATCTTGAAGCGATGAAGCCTCTTCTGGACGCAAGGACAGCCGCTGATAACGCTAAGGTGGGTCTTGAAAAGGCTGAAAAGGCAAAGGCTGATGCTGACAGCAATGTAGCAGAAAAGGAAAAGGCTTATAACGATGCTGTAGCAAATAGAAAGACAGCAGAGAGAAAGCTTCTCTCCGCTCAGAAGGTAAGAAGAGAGGACCCTTCCACATACAAGGAAGAGTTCCCTGAACTGGTTACTCTGGAACAGAATGTTACAGATGCCAGAAAAGCAGAGGCAGATGCTAAAACTGCACTGGACGAGGCTCAGAAGGATCTCCAGGAGAAGGACGTTGCCTTCGCTAACGCCAAGGCAGATTATGCAGAAGCTCTGGCAGATTATACAATTGCAAAAGCTGATTACGACAGCTTCGTAGATGCCGAGAGAAAAGCCGAAGAAGCAAGGAAGGCAGCTATGGCTAAGGTAGCAGCTGTGAACAACAGCAGGGCTCCTAAGACGGGAGACAGCACAGATCTCGATCTTGCCGCTCTTGGTCTTGCCGGAGCAGCAGCGGCACTGGCAGCATCCAGAAAGAGAAAAACAGAAAGATAGGTAATTTTATCTGCTATCATGACATGGAATGTAACGTGACAACAGTTTGAAGTCGAAAATTCCGCCGCACAGTACAAGGTCCACCTTGCGATTTGTGCAGCGGAATTTTCTTTTTATTTGATGAGAGGAAGCCTTACAGCGGGATTCGTCCCGAACCACAGTTTCCGCTGTAAAACCGGATCAAATTACATCGGAAATTCCCAAGAACCCAAAATCCCGCTGTAAGGCAATCCCCATGAAAATTTCAAAATCCCGCTGTAAGGCATTTCCACCACCCCATCCATCTTGCCGTAAACTGTCTTTTGCCATAGAATAGACCAATATATATAGAAGTTACAGATGATCACGATGATGATCTAAATCGAAAATACAGGGAGGAACTTATGACACAGAAGAAAGACTATAATCCGGCTAATCCTGATCAGGGCAACGGCCGCACCATGCTTGAGAGAATGAACAACAGTCATCAGTATCTGAGAGACCAGTTTTTTCCCATGATTCCATGGAAAGATGAGATGACCATGCTGGACGTTGGCTGCGGCGGAGGAGAGACAGTAAGGCAGATGCTTGGGATGAGCAGAGACAGCATAGTCTACGGAATAGATTACTCAGAGACGGCTGTGGAATATTCAAGGGAGAATAATAAGGACCAGCTGAACAGCCGTGTTTTTATTGAACAGGCTGATGTGGCATCCCTGCCGTTTGACTCAGATAAATTCAACATTGTAACAGCCATGGAAACCACTTATTTCTGGCCTGACGTGCCGGCAGGAATGAAGGAGATTCACAGAGTCCTGAAAGACAAGGGCGTTTTTGCAATTATCCTGGAAGCAGTTACACCTGGCCTTCACCAGGACTGGGACAGGAGTTACGGAGAAATAAACATATGGACTGTTGAGGAGCTTACGAAGATGCTGAAAGATGCCGGTTTCAGCAGTGTGTCAGCTCACCGGGGCACAGAGGATTCGGCTCTGATTCTCGGATATAAATAATAAATACGAATAATACAGTTAAAGTAATGATTACATTGTGAAGCCATGTACGACTTATTCAAATATGTAAACAGAACTGGATACGACCAGATATACAATTCCCTGTCACCGGAACACGCAGCCATTTTTCTAGGATTTGTTCTGGGCTTTGTTCAGATGCTCAGAATTTCCAGGAAACCTGGCAAAGAGAAACTCCTGAGAAGACTGGAGAAAATCTCCCTGTTTGTGATGGCATCAGGACAGGGAACCTATTTTGTATGGTTCTACATTACAGGAACCGGCGGAGACAAGTGGCCTCTTTATGCCTGCCGTATAGCCAGCATCCTGCTGCTCTTTACATATTTTGTGCGGTGGATGCCCCTGGAGCAGTTCTCAATATATACGGCCCTCTATGGAGGCATAAGCTCTATATTCTACTCATCTCCAAAGCCCTTTGCTTTCCCCCATGTAACGAGAATTGCATTTTTCATGACACACATAGGGCTGGCTTATTCAGCACTGCTGCGCATTCTCAATCACGACGAGGAAATAGACAGACGTTCTTTAAGGGGAGCACAGATTATAAACAGCATAATGATAATTGTTGTACTGACAATAGACATGTTATTCGATTGGAATTACATGTTCCTCATGACGCCACAGCTTCCAACAGGTTATCTTAACGTGCCTCTTCCTCACTATCTGCAGTTCCTGACTACCATTGGAGTAATCGCAGTGTATTTCTTTGCTGTGTTTGCTGCCTGGCTTTTCGCAAGGTTTCTGCAGCAAAAGTTCAGCCCCATGCACTATAAATGGGAAAAACTAGGACCTTCAGTGCGTAAGTCTTCCACACCTGTGGCAATAAGGCGGATACAGAACAGGCGCAAACAGAAAACAGAAGAAGACGACAAAAGTGACATCACAAAGGCATGACAATAACAACTTGATTTTTCCATGAGTTAAGTGTATCTTACTAATACTGATGCAGTTAAGTAAGAAGCTTGAGAGGTAATTCTTGACATACAGAAAAAACAAAAAAAATAATACAGATGATAAAGGCAGGACCAGCCGGGGACACAGAATCCTTCCCGGGGTTCTTGCCTTTATTCTTATGCTTTCCATGGTGGTTCTCACTGGATGCACCAATGCCGGCCAGGAAAAGGAAAACAACTCCGGTTCCGGGGGAACTGCGGCTGTTCAGAATGAAGCCTCTGGCACCAGTGAGAGCAGTTCAGGCAGAAAGCTTAAGATAGTCACAACATCCTTTGCAGCCTGGGACTGGACCAGGCAAGTTCTTGGAGACAGAGCTGATGACGCAGAAGTCACATATCTTCTGGACAACGGAGTTGACATGCACAGCTATCAGCCAGATGCTGCAGACATCAGCAAGATCCTGGATGCAGACCTTTTTATTTATGTAGGAGGCCCTTCCGATAACTGGGTCAGCAAAGTCCTGAAAAGCAGCTCCAATCCTCCTGTTACAGTGAACATGCTGAAGGTCCTGGGTTCTGGAGTAAAACTTGAGGAGAGAGTCAAAGGCATGGAAGAAGAGGGAGAGGACCATGAAGGCTCAGAAGGCCATCACCATTCTGACGGTCACGACCATTCAGACCTGGAATACGATGAGCACGTGTGGCTGTCCCCGGAAAACGCCATTCTTTTTACAAATACCATTGCAGACCGCTTGGAAGAAATGGATCCATCTAATTCTGCAGCCTACAGAAAAAACGCCGCTTCCTACGACAAGAAACTGGAAGATCTGCAGAACGACTTCAGAAATGCAGTTAATCAATCCCCTCATAAGACAATAATAGTAGGAGACAGGTTCCCCTTCAGATATTTGACTGACGAGTTCGGAATAAAGTACTATGCCGCCTTTGCCGGCTGCTCGGCAGAAAGCGAAGCAAGCTTCGACACAGTTATTTTCCTGGCAAATAAAACGGAAGAGCTTAAAGTGCCAATGGTCCTCAGAACCGAGACAGGCCTGGACAACCTGCCTGAAACAATAATCAAAGCTTCGGGCCGGAAAAACGTGGGAATCGGAGTTCTGGATTCCATGCAGTCAGTGAGACACCAGGAAATGGACCAGGGTGTAACATATATTTCTATAATGAGAAATAACCTGAGAGTAATAAGAAAGGCTCTTGGATAAGAGGTAGTATATGCCACAGATAGAATGCAAAAACTTAACACTTGGTTACGAAAACATACCGGTAGTCAGAGATCTTTCTTTTTCAGTAGAAAAAGGTGATTACCTCTGCATAGTCGGCGAGAACGGCGCGGGAAAATCCACCCTCATGAAGGCTCTTCTTGGCCTGCACAAACCTATGTCAGGCCAGATAATAAGAAGCGATGAGCTGAACAAGGGGACAATCGGCTACTTGCCTCAGCAAACTGACATTCAGAAGGATTTTCCAGCTTCAGTGGAGGAAATAGTCCTTTCCGGATGCCAGGGAGGATCGGGATTCAGACCTTTCTACAGCAAAGCCCAGAAGGCCAAAGCCCGCATCTGCATGGAATGGCTGTCCATCGGCGGTCTGAGAAAATCCTGTTACCGGAACCTGTCCGGGGGACAGCAGCAGAGAGTTCTCTTTGCCCGGGCTCTGGCAGCATCTGGCGACCTGCTGGTCCTGGACGAACCTGTCACCGGCCTGGACCCGGTAGTAACAGGAGAAATGTACAACCTGATCAAGCACATCAACAAAGTCCACAAAGTCACAATCATAATGGTGACCCACGACATGGAAGGAGCACTGAACAACGCCGACCACATCCTTCACCTGGGGGATCAGGTGTTTTTCGGTACCGTCCAGGACTACCTGGAAACAGAAGCAGGAAAAGGCTTTGCCTCAACTGCAGGAACAGAGACCAGCACAGAAGGGAGCGCCAATTAATGAACGGAATTTCAATGGCAATGGAATATCTTAGAATCTATCCATTCGTCCGCTATGCAGTGATTGTGGGAGTACTTGTATCCTTAGCCGCATCCCTGCTGGGAGTAACACTTGTGCTGAAGAGGTTTTCCTTTATAGGAGACGGCCTTTCCCACGTAGCTTTCGGAGCCATCTCCATAGCCACAGTAATGCATTTTACCAGCTATGTGCAGTTTACACTGCCGGCCACAATTCTCTGCGCTATTCTGATCCTGCGGACGGGCAGAAACTCGAAAATCAACGGAGATGCGGTTATTGCAATGCTTTCTGTTGCATCCCTGGCCGTCGGATACATGATAATGAATGTTTTCGGAGCATCCTCCAACCTTTCCGGAGACGTGTGCACAACCCTTTTCGGATCCACATCGATCCTCACATTGTCGGCAACAGAGGTGAGGTCCACCGTAATTCTGGCCATAGTCGTTGTGGGGATTTTCATTCTCTTCTACAACAAGCTGTTTGCAGTAACCTTTGACGAAGACTTCGCCAGAGCCAGCGGCGTTCATACCGAAGCCTATAACATGCTGATCGCAACTGTTGTGGCCGTTGTAATAGTTATTGCCATGGATCTGGTGGGATCCCTGCTGATCTCTGCCCTGATTATTTTCCCGGCCCTTTCAGCCATGAGAATATTCAGAAGTTTCAGATCCGTAACCATCTGTTCAGGAGTTCTGGCGGTGGTCTCTTCGCTGATCGGGATGCTTCTTTCCATTGTTGCCGGTTCACCTGTAGGTGCCACTATTGTGTGCACTCAAATCGTGATGTTCGCCATCTGCTGGGCAGTGGGAAGCGTCAATTCCTCAAGAAGTTAACAGAAAATATGAAGCTTCGGCAGAGTTTTGTCTCATGCCGGAGCTTTTTAACTAGCCGTGAGCAAGAAATCCCCCACCTCTATAGGTGGTGGGATGAATTGCGATAAACACGGCGTTTTTTTGACTTTTGTACCTCATGTTGTTATAATTAAAACATATTCAGTCGTAAATATTATAAAGATTGTAACTACTATGAAATTAGACAATAATAATCATTCAGTATTCGTGCTGCATTATCATCTTATCATGTGCATTAAATATCGTAATAAAGTGATAGATGATAAAATCTCAAACCGCCTCAAGGAAATCTTTGAGAAAATAGCTCCTTCCTATAACATCACGTTAGAGGAGTGGAATCACGACACAGATCATGTGCATATACTGTTTCGAGGACAGCCTAATACAGAACTAAGCAAATTCATCAATGCTTATAAATCCGCAAGCAGCAGGCTGATCAAGAAAGAGTATCCTCAGATCCGTAAATCATTATGGAAAGAAATGTTCTGGTCGCAGAGCTTTTGCTTGTTGACCACAGGCGGTGTTACAGCAGATATTATTAAACAATACATTCGATCTCAGGGTAAGAAAGATGCCAAACAAAGCAATTAAGTACAGGATATATCCTACAACTGAACAGTCTGTTATGTTTGCTAAAACCTTTGGCTGCTGCCGCAAGGTCTATAATCTTATGCTCTCCGATAAGATTGAAGGGTATAAACAAACTGGCAAATTTCCCACTGTAACACCTGCTAAATACAAGAAAGATTATCCTTATCTCAAAGAGGTGGATAGTCTTGCTCTTGCTAATAAGCAAATGGACTTGCAGGCGGCTTTCCGCAATGCTTTCAGTAAGTCCCGTAAAAAGAATAACGGGTTTCCAAAATTCAAATCCAAAAGGCATAGTCGCAAAACATATACCACGAACAACCAGAAAGGCACTGTTGCCATCATAGACAACAGATATATCAAACTTCCAAAGATCGGAAAGGTAAAAGCTGTTATTCACCGTACCGCTCCTGATGGTTGGGTTATTAAGTCTGCTACCGTATCTCAGGAATCAGATGGTAAATACTATATCTCTGTACTCTTTGAATTTGAAAAGGCTGTAAACTTTTATGCGGCCGACAAATCGAACGCTATTGGCCTGGACTACGCTTCTGATGGCTTATACGTAGACAGTAATGGCCATGTTGGAGCAAACCACAAATACTATCGCGAGAGCCACAAAAAGCTTGCTAAAGCACAGCGTAGGTTGTCGCGTATGCGAGGATCTAAGAAGCATGAAAAAAAGTCCAATAATTACATGAAGCAGCTTCTTAAAGTCAATAAAATCCATAGACATATCGCAAATCAACGTTTGGACAATCTGCATAAAATATCTACCGAAATAGCCAATCGGTACGATGTTGTTTGTGTAGAGACTTTGAATATGCAATCTATGGCCAATCATGGCTTTGGAAACGGCAAAGCTACTCTTGATAACGGATACGGGATGTTCTTATCTATGCTTGAATACAAGTTATCTGACAGGAATAAATATCTCGTCAAGGTGGACAAGTGGTTTCCATCATCACAGATATGTCATCGTTGCGGAACGCTCCATCCCGAGATGAAGAACTTGCAAATCCGCAAGATGAAATGTGATTGTGGCCTTGCAATCAGCCGCGACCAGAATGCTGCTATCAATATTCTGAACGAAGGGTTACGGCTCCTTATTGAAGGAGCATAAAACTAAATATATAGTAGGGATGGAATAGCCCAAACTTATACGCCTGTGGACATTGTGTAAGACGTTAAGTTGCGTATCATCGTGGCTGGCGCAGTAGTGGTTGAAGCAGGAAGCTCCGACTTCTATAAGTCGGAGTAGTTCACTATCATAATAGACTTCGGTATAGCCTAAAATCCCGTACCATGGTAAAATACAACAGATACGGGTATCTTGAGACACTAATGACAGGGAAGACAGCTGGTGGTTGACTTAGCGTCTGGCCTGGAATAGGAGAGACTGATGAGAGAATTAATCCGCAAACTGGATTCTCAGAAGGAACTGGACAGAGAAGAACTGGTTTACATGCTGTCCCACAGAAACGACAATCCGGAAGACAGGGAGTACTTGTTCCAGCTGGCCAGGGAAAGGGCTATTGAAAACTACGGCCATCAGATCTATCTCAGGGGACTTATCGAATTCACAAATTATTGCAAAAATGACTGCTATTACTGTGGCATCCGGGCAGGCAACAACAAAGCCGAAAGGTACAGGCTTACAGAGGACCAGGTAATGGACTGCTGTGATGCCGGGTATGGTTTCGGTTTCCGGACCTTCGTCCTTCAGGGAGGAGAAGATCCCTGGTACACCGACGACAGAATCTGCCATATGGTAGCCAGAATCCGGGACAAGTATCCTGACTGCGCCATAACACTTTCAATTGGAGAGAAGGAGAGAACTTCATATCAGAAGTTTTTTGATGCCGGTGCCGACAGGTACCTCCTCAGACACGAGACTGCAGATCCCTGCCATTACAGAAAACTCCATCCGGAGGCTCTTTCCATAGAACATAGAAAAAAGTGCCTTCGTGATCTGAAGGATATCGGCTATCAGATAGGGGCTGGTTTTATGGTGGGTTCACCATATCAGACCTATGAGAACCTGGCTGATGACTTCCTTTACCTGAAGGAGCTTCAGCCCCACATGATAGGAATAGGCCCATTCATCCACCACAGTGACACACCTTTCAGAGACATGGCTGACGGAACCCTGGAGATGACACTTTTCTGCCTGGGAATGCTGAGGCTCATGTTCCCAAAGGTGCTTCTGCCGGCTACAACAGCCCTTGGCACCATCGATCCTCTTGGAAGAGAGAAGGGGGTGCAGGCAGGTGCCAATGTGGTTATGCCAAGCCTTTCCCCTAAAGGCGTGAGAGGCAAATACCTGCTGTACGATGGAAAGATCTGTACGGGTGAGGAAGCGGCAGAGTGTCACCACTGCATGGAAATGAGAATGGAACGCATCGGCTACAAGACCGTCTCAGCCCGGGGAGATTACAAGGGCTGGAGCAGAGGGGCTGCCGGAGCCTGTGATGAACGATAATATTTTTTTATAATATTATATAAAGATTTAGAAGAGAAACGGAAAGAGGTAGACCAATGGAAATGGAAAAAGATACCAGACCTTTTGTGAGCTTTGACCTTATCGTTGACTTTATGAAGCAGGCCTTCGTAAAGCTGGGAGTTCCAGAAGAGGACGCAGCAATCTGCGCTGACGTTCTTATTGAAAGCGACAAGAGGGGAATTGAAAGTCACGGTGTAAACAGGTTCAAACCTATCTACGTTGACAGAATCAACAAGGGAATCCTGAACCCTAAGACAAAGATCGATGTAATCAGGGAGTTTCCAACTACTGCCGTTCTTGATGCTAATGACGGAATGGGAATGGTTGCAAGCCACAAGGCCATGGAGATGGCCATTGAAAAGGCAGGAAAATACGGCACAGCCTGCGTAGCAGTCCGCAATTCTTCCCACTACGGAATTGCAGGATACTGGGTCAGCATGGCAACAAAGGCCGGAATGATCGGAATAACTGGAACAAACGCAAGACCGTCCATAGCTCCTACTTTCGGAGTAGAGAATATGATGGGAACAAACCCTCTGACAGTGGGAATTCCTACAGATGAAAAGTATCCATTCCTTCTGGACTGCGCTACTTCCATTATCCAGAGAGGAAAGCTGGAGTTCTATGACAGAATCGGCAAGGAAACACCTGCAGGCATGGTTATCGGAAGAGACGGAACAGCTCTCACCGACACACATTACATACTGGAGGCTCTTACAAATAAGGAAGCTGCCCTTGCACCTCTTGGCGGAATCGGTGAGGAGATGGGCGGATACAAGGGATACGGATATGCGGCTATTATTGAAATCCTTTCAGCAGCCCTGGCCGGTGGCCGTTTCATGAAGGATCTTACCTGCTACAATGAGGATGGCAGCCTGAGACCTTACCACCTGGGACACTTCTTCATCGTAATTAATCCGGAAATGATGATCGGCGAGAAGGAATGCAGACATATTGCCGGAGAGATCGTAAGAGGACTGAGAAACTCTCAGAAGGCTCCTGGTCATGACAGAATTTATGTTGCCGGTGACAAAGAGTGGGATGCTTATGAGTACAGGAAGGACAAGGGAGTGCCGATGGCAGAAGCTGTTCAGAAGGAGTTCATCCAGGTAAGAGACAGCCTGAATATCCCGGTAACATTCCCATTTGAGAAATAGCTTGTTTATGGACAGCCGGGAGGCTTTCGTGTTTCCTGGCTGGTATCTACAATAAAATTGTTTTTTCGGCAGGCTGAAGGGCCTGCGGAAAGGGGGGACCTATGACAAAGGTTGCAATTAACGGATTTGGTAGAATCGGACGTCTTGCATTCAGAAAGATCGTAGGAATGGATGACATTGAGGTTGTTGCCATAAACGACCTGACTGCACCGGAGATGCTGGCATATCTCCTGAGATTTGACAGCGTTCAGGGTACATTTCACGGACATGAGGTGTCCAGCACAGAGGATTCAATCGTTGTAGATGGAAAGAAGATCCGCATCTACAGTGAGCCTGATGCTTCAAAGCTGCCATGGGGAGAGCTGGGAATAGACCTGGTTCTTGAGTGCACAGGCTTCTATACATCAAAGGCAAAGGCTCAGGCACATCTTGATGCAGGAGCAGGAAGAGTGCTGATTTCTGCACCGGCAGGAAACGATATGAAGACTATCGTTTACGGTGTAAACCATGAAACCCTCACTTCTGAGGACAGAATCGTTTCAGGTGCGTCCTGCACCACAAACTGCCTGGCACCAATGGCAAAGGCTCTTGCAGGATACAGAGAGCTGAGAACAGGATTCATGACCACAATCCACGCATATACAGGAAACCAGAAGATTCTGGATGCTCCAGATAAGGGAAACAAGTTCAGAAGATCAAGAGCTGCAGCAATCAACATCGTTCCAACAACTACAGGAGCTGCCCAGGCCATTGGAAATGTTATTCCTGAGCTGGCAGGAAAGCTCATCGGATCTGCTCAGAGAGTTCCTGTAGCTACAGGTTCCATTACAATCCTCGATGCTACTTTGAAGGATATGACAGACACTGTAACTGTAGAAGGCATTAACGAAGCAATGAAGGCAGCTTCAGATCAGTCCTTCGGATACACAGATGAGCAGATTGTTTCTACAGATGTAATCGGAATGAGCTATGGTTCACTTTTCGATGCAACTCAGACTCTGGCACAGAAGTGCGGAACTCATATTTATGAGGTAAGAGTAGTTGCCTGGTACGACAACGAGATGAGCTATGTAAATCAGCTGGTTCGTACAATGCGGCACATGGCTTCCCTGTAGTCTGCAGTCAGAGACCGGTATAAACAGCAGCAGATGAATGAGGAATGCTGTGACCGGATGAATTGGGTTTTTCATTTTACATGCTGTAACATATTTAAAACTTTTACACTATTTCACTTGAAGTATGAGCAGGAGAAGGAAGTAGAGAGATGGAAGTAAAGGAAGCAAGAGAATACGTGGTAGAGAAGCTGGATTACGCGTTCAAGCCGAGGACAATTGCTGTAATCGGTGCCAGCAGAAATGAGAAAAAGGTAGGATTCAAGGTTATTCAGAGTCTCAGAAACAGCGGTTACAAAGGAATAATCTATCCTGTTAATCTGAATGCCACAGAAGTAGGCGGACTTAAGGCATACAGATCTGTAAAGGATATCCCTGGAGATGTTGATCTGGCTTTTGTTGCACTGCCAGCAGTTGGAGTGTTTGACGCTCTGAAGGAGTGTGTTGCAAAGGGTGTTAAGATCGCTGTAGTTTCATCTTCAGGATTCAAGGAAGTTGGAAATGGAGATCTGCAGAACGAGATTACTGAGTACTGCAGAGAGAATGAGCTGCCATTGATCGGACCAAACCTGGTAGGAATCGGAACACCTTATTTCGACTTTAACTGCGGATTCGTTCCTTACCTTCCGAACAAGGGACCTGTTGCTCTGATCTCCCAGTCCGGTTCAAACCTGTTGGCTGCTCTGGGTTCATCCCAGATTGACCACTTCGGAATCAGCATGTTCGTAGGACTTGGAAACAAGGCCGACGTAGATTTCTGCGAAGTAATCAAATACGCTGACAAGGAGCCTCACACAAAGGCCATTGCTGTATATATTGAGGCTCTGGACAGCTATGAAGCATTTAAGAAGGCATGTCTGGAGGTAGACAAGCCGATTACAGTCATCAAAGTCGGAGCTTCCCACATCGGAGTAAAGGCTGCTTTTGCCCACACTGCATCTGAGAACAGAGGCCACGACAATGATTCATATGACAAGCTGTTTGAAGAATCTGGTGTTATCAGAGAGAGAACATGGATGGAATTCCTTGATACATCCCTGGCACTGGGCAGCATGCCTCCACTGGAGGGAGATAATGTTGTTATGATCACAAACGGCGGCGGTGCAGGCCTTCTGGCTTGTGACCAGTTCGAAAGACTGGGAATGCCTCTCCACGAGTTGAAGTACATCTCTCCTTCACTGAGAGAGGACATCAGAAAGTACATGCCTGCATTCGGTTCACCTCTCAATCCTGTAGATATCAGCGGAACTGCAACATCCGACATGTACGGCGGAGCTCTCAAAATTGCTCTGGAAGATGAGAACGTAGACGGAGTTGTGGTTTCCGTCTGCCCTACAGCCGTTACAGACGTTCCTGCCATTACTCAGACAGTTATCGCAGTTTACGAGAACTACAAGGGAAGAAGAAAGCCTTTCATCATGGAGTGCCAGGGCGGATTCGAGTGCAGAGAGGCCATTCAGAAACTGAGAGACAAGGGCATCCCTGCTTATGCAACTGCTGAACAGGCAGTAAATGCAATGGTAGCTCTGAGAAGATACGCTGAAATCAGATCACAGAAGGCTTCCTTGAGAGAGGCAGCTGATCTGTAAAAATAAGATTTGCTCCCCTTGTTATTACAGGGCGGATGAGAGCAGATCGATAATTTCTTCTGAAGCATGTGAAAATCGAAAATAGTATCATTTGTATCCGGAGAAGCCATATTGTATTTCTCCGGATACGGTGTTATTTGGATAAGCCCGTCTTTGTCTGAATTCTAACTGTCAGATGGCGCTTTAATAATTCTATTAAGGAGCAGGTTGTCTATGGACAAGTTCAAAAAAATCATACCTTTGATGCTGGTGTTTATCGCTTTGCTTGCATTCTTTTCCGGTCAGTGGCTAATTGCCGGAATATGCGCAATCATTGCCGGTTCTATCTGGTCTGTTGTTGGAGGAAAGAGCTTCAATGACAGAAATCTTTATCTGAAAAAGATTGATGTTTCAGGGAAAATGACCATTGAGGGCCTCTATGATAAAATAAAGGACATGGAGACTCCTTTCGGAAAACCATGGATAGCCCACCATGAGCAGTGGGAAGGCAAGGTCATCGTTTTCGGACCGGGGATGTTCAAGGATTATGTGGTAATAAGCAAGAAGGGGAAATCCCTGTATTTTACAGACAGTACAGTTCTTGCCCACCTGAAGCCCTATGAGCACGACATGTACCGGTTCGACAATGTGGCAGATATTTCCAACATGGAGGTAACAGCAAAAAGGTACTGCGGATTTGCTTCTTACAAGATGATTGCCGCTGTAATGCTGGAAGACCTTATGGACCTTGTGGAGAAGGTGGACAAAAACGGAGATTACCCGGTACCGGAGTCTATGGATATTTACAGGCTTTTCCACTATGATACTTCTGAC
Source organism: Allobaileyella intestinalis (assembly GCF_009695865.1). GTDB lineage: Bacteria > Bacillota > Clostridia > Peptostreptococcales > Anaerovoracaceae > Allobaileyella > Allobaileyella intestinalis. Next base: position 174,665 of record NZ_VUNB01000005.1, read on the forward strand.
GGTATAGTGAGAGATGAGCAGGACAATGAATATGCCATCTGCAAGGCTGTTTATGAACCTCTCAAGGTCACAATAACAGATATGGACGGAAACAGTCTTGGAACTGTTGATGGAGATCCTGATGCCAGATCTCCTAAACTGGCCAGACACTGGCCTGTAACAATTGAAGGACAGGACGAGGGAAGCTTCGCCCGCCTTAAGGGGGGAGCAGACGGATATATCCTGAAGTGCAGCCTTGGTGAGTTCAGCGCCAGAGCTTTCAGAGCAGTGAGAAAAGGAAACCTTTCCTGTAACTACAGAATTACGAGAAACGGCGAAACTGTAGCTATTTACGGAGCAAACGGTCAGATAGAGTTTTCCGACGGCCGAACCGTTCAGAACAACGTTATCTGTTCTTTTAACGATGATTATCTGACTATGTATATTATTTTCTCAGAGTTTATAATGACTCTGAACAAGTTCATCAAGTAATGGAGGTAGTACCATATGAGAAAAATCCTCGTACCAGTAGATGGTTCAGGAAGGAGTCTTAAAGCAGTTGACCAGGTCAGGGCATCTTTCGCCCCGTCAGCCTTTGAGGTCGTACTTCTCATGGTCCAGGAAAACGCAGAACAGCCCCTGACTGAAGAGCAGTCAGAAGAGATCTATTATAAGCTGGCGGACAGACTGGGAAAAATCCAGAAGAAACTTGATGGCTACAAGATAGAAAAAAGAGCATCAATTGGTAAAGCAGGAGAGAAGATTCTGGCCTGTGCACGGGAAATTGATGCGGACATGATAATTATGACAAAGTCCACTTCGTCTACTAATGAAGTGAACAGAGCTATAGGAAGCACTGCATCTTTTGTAATAAGAAACAGCGACTGCCCTGTCATGCTGGTTCCTGAGAACGTTAAGTCAGGACCTTCCGTTTATCATGGAATGGTTATCAGGAAGGCTTCAGGCACCATTACTCTGAAAGGACAGCTGAATTTCAAGCAGACCGAGTGTCTCCTTCCAAGCGTGAAAGGAAAAAGTGTCTACAGAATCGAAACCCTTAAGGGCAGCGTTCGCTATGTGAGAAAAGCATATGATCCGGAGACCCTGTCCTGGGATCTTCCGCCGGAAAAAGGAGAGCACCAGCTCATACAGATCAACGAGGGTGAGATGATCTACATTCCTGTCAACATGGACGAAAGTACAGGAAAGGCAGACAGAATAAGGATCATCAACCGGTCAATGAGAAGTGAATCCGTGTTCCGGTTCAGGATAATGACTGTTGCCCAGGCAGAAGCTGAAGCAAGAGCCCGGGAGATAGAGGAGTCCAGGGCCGCAGAGGAAGAAAGTAAGCAGGCAGAAGCCGAAACAGCAGAGGAAGAAAGTAAGCAGGCAGAGGCTGAAGCAGCAGAAGAAGCAAGGAAGCAGGCTGAGGCCCAGGCAGCAGAAGAGGCAAGAAGAAAGGCGGAAGCCGAAGCAGCGGAAAAGGCCAGGAGGCAGGCAGAAGCTGAGGCAGCGGAAAAGGCCAGGAGACAGGCGGAAGCCGAGGCGCTGGAAAAAGCCCGCAGACAGCTTGAAGCTGAAGCCGCAGAGGAAGCCCGGAAACAGGCAGAGGCAGAGGAGGCCTTAAAAGCCTTCACTGAAGGTGGAACACCAACACCGGAACCGGAAGTAAAACCTGAGGCTGATGAAATAGATGAATTTCAGGAGATTCCTCTGGAAGAGGACAAAAAGGATGATGACCACCAGTTTGACACTCAGGGCCTGTCTTTTAACTTTGAAGACTATCTCAATGACAATATGAAGGCAACTCTTGGAAACGCCTTTGACTTCAACCTTAATTCGGAATCTGATGATCTGCCTGAAGCAGGTGGCGAGACCGGTGGACAGAAGGAAGATACATCGGAGCTTATATTCCAGCCTGACAGCCTGAATGAAAATGAAGGCGGAGAGAATAATCAAGAAGAAGGTCAGGAAGAGGACATGGAGGAAATGTACAGGAAACTCCAGGATGCTTTTGCCAAATACGATGCCAAAGCTGCAGAGCTGGAAGCAGAGAAAGAAGAATTGACAATTGAGTAATATTTTGTTAATGTAAAATGTAATTCAGGAGGAAACGACTATGAACAGAATCAAGACAATTTCTACTAGAAACCTTGCTAAGAGCGTTGTTACAGGCGGATGCGGCGAGTGCCAGACTTCTTGCCAGTCTGCAAGCAAGACTTCATGCAGTGTTGCCAACCAGCATTGCGAGCAGATCAAGGAGAAGTAGTTGATCCGATGATCGTGCGCTGCTTCGGCAGCGCTTTTTTCTTGGAATTCTCATTACGCAGGAGAAGAAAAAATTTTAGAAAGCACAGGAACAATAATACATGATTCATCAGTATAAACTTAACGGTTATAACATTGTAATGGACGTGGCCAGCGGCTCTGTCCACTCTGTTGATGATGTGGCATATGATATCATCGAAATGAAGGACCGGGGCTGGACAGATGACGATATTACAAAGGCCATCACCGGGAAATATCCAGAAGTAACCACTGGCGACGTGGAAGAGACTCTGGAGGACATTCGCCAGCTTACAAAGGACCAGCTCCTTTTTTCAGAAGATCCCTTCGAAGGAGTTGCCGGTGAGCTGAAAATGAAACAGTCAGTGCTGAAGGCAATCTGCCTCCACGTAGCTCACGGATGCAACATGGACTGTGAATACTGCTTTGCTGGAAAAGGCGATTACAATAACAAGAAGGGAATCATGTCCCTTGAAGTAGGCAAGAGGGCACTGGATTTCCTGGTGGAGAACAGCGGGAACAGAAAGCACCTGGAAGTGGACTTTTTCGGAGGAGAGCCTCTTCTTAACTGGGATGTGTGCAAAGAGCTGGTTAAATACGGAAGAGAGCTGGAGAAGACACACAATAAAATCTTCAACTTCACCCTTACTACCAACGGCGTTCTCATTGACGATGATGTAATTGATTTTTCAAACAAGGAAATGGGCAATGTGGTTCTCAGCCTTGACGGAAGAGAAAAAACCCACGACAGAATGCGTCACGCCAAAGATGGAAGCGGAACCTACGACAGAATAATAGGAAATTTCCAGAAGCTGGCGGCGGCAAGAGGACAGAAGCAGTACTACGTAAGAGGAACCTACACAGCATATAATAAGGATTTCGCAGCAGATGTCATTCAGATGGCGGATCTGGGATTTAAGGAAACCAGCATTGAACCTGTAGTTTCAGACCCTGATGTGCCTTACGCTCTTCACAAGGAAGATATTCCACAGCTGTGCAAGGAGTATGAGAAACTGGCAGTGGAGATGCTGAAGAGGGAAAAGGAAGGAAATCCTTTTAACTTCTATCATTACACTGTTGATCTTACAGGGGGACCATGTATCTACAAGAGGGTAGCCGGATGTGGAGTTGGAACTGAGTATCTGGCGGTCACTCCAACAGGAGATCTTTATCCTTGTCATCAGTTTGTGGGAGACGACGAGTTCAAGGTAGGTGATATCTGGAATGGCATTACGGAAACAGAGATCATAGACCAGTTCAGAAACAGGAATAATCTCTATACAAGGGATAAGTGCAAGAACTGCTTTGCCAGACTTTATTGTTCAGGAGGCTGCTGCGCTAACAACTATCATTCAAACGGTGATATCAATCAGGTTTATGACTTCGGCTGTGAGCTTCACAGAAAGCGTATTGAATGCGCTATCATGATGAAGGTGGCAGAGGAAGACATGAAACTGGAGTCGGAAAAGGACGCATAACAAAACAGCATTCCCGCCCCAGATAATGGGGTACGGGAATGCTGTTTTTGTGGTTCTTCAGGCTTATAGGACAAAAAACGTGTTTTGTTAATCCCAGTCAGCCTGGTCTGCTTCCTCCGGCAGAACGACGATCCTTGAGCCGCTGACGGCGGTCGCCTTCACCCGGGCACCTGCCGGAATGACTTTTTTTGAGATGACCTTTACTTTTTCCCCATCAAAATCAGCAAGTCCCTTGCCGTTTATCTCGCCGACGGCCGTTCCCGTGCGACCTGCGAATTTTGATTCCAGGGCCTCCCGCCTGTTGTCTGCGGCTGTGCTGATCAGTATCTGGATTGCGATGGTGATCAGGACGAGCACTGCGGTCATAATTGGCGACAGCATGAGCAGGGCTATGGCGATGGACACGATGATGGCGCCGTTCGCATTTGAGCCGGCGCTCTGGGATCTGCCGTACCAGAACGGGAGGTCCAGGTGCCTTTCCACGGCGAAGATCACGATGGCGTAGATGTAGAGCAGCAGGCCGATGATGTGCAGCCACGAACCGGAAAGCGAGTAGTTGGCTGCGGTTTCCCCGGTGCGGGTATCGACTCCAAGGGCCTCTATAAGGGCTGGGATCGCGAGTCTGAAAAGACAGGTCAGCACGATTATTCCGATCACCTGACTCGGTCTGATGTGTTTGGAAAAGCGTTTCATTAGACACCTCCGTTTCTGAGAGGTCCACTCTGAGAGGTCCACGGGCTCGCGGCGGCGCCTGAATCTGTTTGTGCCAGCCGGTGCCGTTGGCGGTTGCCAGTGCTGTGGACTCTCTTCCTGATCCCACATATATCACAAAAAAACTTCGGTGTAAATGAAAAAAAAGCACATTTTTCGGATATCCCTCTCCCTTGCATTAGAGGAAAAGCTTTGTGAGAACGATCATCCACACTGGAAGGGTCACTATGGAAATGAGGGTGGATGTTGCCACGCATTCTGCCATCAGGCCGGAGTCCCTGTTTTCTCTTGCGGCCAGTGCAACGCTTATTACAGCTGTAGGGAAGGTCATGCAGAGGACGCTGGCCAGTTTTACTACAGGCGCTACTGGAAGAGGAAGCATGATGAGCAGGGTGATTACAGGCACGATGACCAGCTTCATCAGGGATGTAAAAAGAATCTTCGGGTTTGTGAAGTGGTCGGTGAAACGGCCTTCAGTCAGCTTTATTCCCACGATTATCATGGAAACCGGTATGCATACGTTTGCCAGGGTGGTTACGATGTTGAGGGCGTACTCAGGCAGCTTGATGCGGGCAAAGAGCATGATGATGGAAACTACTGCGGAGATTGTCAGAACGTTGATGAAGGGAAGAATGGCCTTTCTGAATGTGACTTTTCCGTTAAATTTCTTCAGGCCGAAGTTAAACTGCATGATGGCCATGATGTAGAGATAGAGATTGAAGGCGATGTTCTGAATAACCACGTAGTAAAAAACTGTGTCGCCAAAAACAGACTGAGCTATTGGAAAGCCCATGAATCCTGAGTTGCAGGCCGTCATTCCAACAGCGAGAACATTGGCCTTAGCCTTGTCTTCCATTCCTGTGCGACGTGAAATCCAGAGGGTCAGTGCAGACATAAGGATAAACAGGGCGATGGACAGGAAAAATGTGATAAGGGTATTGCGAAAAAGGCTGTCGTTCAGCCGGCGGCTGGTAATAGATGATATCAGCAGGCATGGAGATGCTATGTTGAGCACCAGCATATTAAGAGCAGGCACCGAATCCTGACGGATGAGGCCGCCTTTGCAGGCGAAAAAACCCACTCCTATATAAATGAAAACCACTAGAACCTTGCTGATAATTACTAACATGTGATAAACCACCCTTTATTGATAATGATATTTATGAAATTTCACAAAAACTGTTTTTATAATACTCCTTAAACGTTTATCTTTGCAACCGCTCATGATATAATCAATAAGATTATTTCTGAATATTTGAGGATACATTTGCTTTAAGGAGCAGATTTAATTTTAAATAGAAGGACCGGACAGTAGAAATGAACAAAGTTATTCTGGCCTCACGTAACGAGGGTAAGATACGGGAAATCGGAGAAATTCTCAGCAAGTTTGGCATGGTTGCCGTCTCCAGAGATGATTATGGAATCGACAAGTTTGAGGTGGAGGAAACAGGAGAGACCTTTGAGGAGAATTCCTATATAAAAGCAAAGGCAATACTGGATATTGCAGGAGTTCCTACCATCGCAGATGACAGCGGCCTTGAGGTTGACTGCATAGGGGGCAGGCCGGGAGTGTATTCCGCCAGGTTTGCCGGACCAGGCTGCACTCCTTATGACAATAATGTTAAACTCCTGGGACTTATGAAGCATATTCCGGAAGAGGAAAGAACTGCCAGATTTGTTTCTGTTATAACCATGCTGTTCCCTGATGGGAGAAAGCTGGTTGCAAGAGGGGAGTGTAAAGGAAGAATCGCAGAAGAGATGAGAGGTGAGGGTGGATTTGGTTACGATCCACTGTTTATCCCTGAAGGATTCAGCAAGACTTTCGGAGAAATGACTGCCGATGAAAAAAATTCTGTGAGCCACAGAGGAAGGTCTCTGGCAAGGCTTGAGGAGATGTTAGGTGAATAAACTGAAGGAGCTGAAAGAAAAGGCTCGTTTTCACAAGATGAGCTGTCATAACAGGTCCGGAAGGGAGAAACTTAATAAGGATAAGTTCATAAGAATGGGGTTTCACATCTGGAGGCAGTTTGACGATCCTTACTACACCGGATTTGCTGCTCAGATAGCCTACTTTTTCTTTATGTCCAGCATGCCTACTATGGTGGTTCTGTCTCAGTTCCTGGGACTCTTCGATGTATCCCTGGATGTTATCAGAGACTGGCTGGATTCACATGTGGCAACTGAGGTCAGCAGCTTTGTAATGGGTCTTTTTACCGCATCGTCGGTGAAGCTGACCAACATAGTGCTGACTGTGCTGGCTTTATGGGCCGCATCTGGATTGGAGTTTTCCCTTGCAAGGCTGACCACCTATTCCCTTACTGAAGGAACTTACAGGTTCAGTTTCTGGAGTGAAAGGCTGAAGGCAATTCCGACAGCTATTATGACCATAATGGCCATTGCTTTTACCCTGTCTATATACGTATACGGCGAGGAACTATTCCTCAAAATCGTATCAAACAACCATGTGGCAAGACTTCTGGTAGCCATGAGACTGCCTATAGCCGCAGGACTTTTTTTCCTGATGCTGATGATGAACTATTATATTCTGCCGAGGGTAAAAGTGCCGCTGAAATGCATTATTCCGGGAACGGTTCTGGCTATGCTGGGAATCATGCTGATTACGTTTTTTTACGCAATCTATATTTCCTATATTGCAAATTACAACATCCTCTACGGAGCTTTTGCCAACATAGTTGCTCTCATGCTCTGGTTTTATCTGATTTCCTGGGTTCTTTGCATCGGAATGATGTTCAACAAGGCCTGGGATGATGTAATGGGAAGAAATCTTCTCACCAGGGACAAGATTATTCATTATATTGAAAAGCAGATGGGCGATGACAAAAGCGACTACAGGAAGCTTATAATCACAGATGAAGACGATGAAGATGGAAATCCTGAAACTATTGCTGTAAAAATGAGCAGGCAGTTTGTGCGGGGATACAGCGAGGAAAGAGATCTGGAGATCCAGCGGAGAAAAAGAGAGCGGCAGCGCCAGGCAGAGGAGTATGTGCGCAATGCCATTGAGGAAGCGAAGAAAAACGCCACCAAGGATAAAATCATTGAACCGGTTATTTCGGCCAGTGATGATGAGGAAGATGGCAGGATGAACTGATTATGACAGAAAAAAATATTGAATTGACAACAGACAGAAAAAAACTTCTTTTTATTCTGAATCCGAAAGCAGGCACCATGCAGGCTGTAAGATATCTGGCAGATATTTTGCAGATTTTCAGTGACGCAGGTTATCTCACATCTGTTTTGATGACTGCAAAATCAGGAGATGCAAGAGATTTTGCTGCGGCCTATGCCTGGGACATGGACAGGATTGTCTGCTCAGGCGGTGACGGAACTCTAAACGAAGTAATTGAAGGGGTGCTTTCTGTAAAATCCACAGTGGAAATCGGATATATTCCGGCAGGAAGTACAAATGACTTTGGTGCAAGTGTGGGGCTTCCAAGGGGAATTACTGATGCGGCTTATGTTGCTGCTAACGGGAAACCAATGAAGCTGGACGTAGGTTCATTCAACGGCCGCTACTTCTCCTACGTGGCTTCCTTCGGTGCCTTTACAAGCACATCTTATTCGGTTCCCCAGAACCTGAAAAACATAATGGGCCATACTGCCTACATGCTTCAGGGAATCAGGGATGTAATCAACATCAAACCTGTAATGGCAAAGTTTATAGTGGACGAGGGAACTCCAAATGAACGGATCTTCCAGGGAGAATATATCTTCGGTGCTGTTTGCAATTCCACTTCTGTAGGCGGACTGCTGAAACTGGATAATTTCGATGTTGATATGAATGACGGAATGATGGAGCTTCTACTTATTCAGAAGCCGAACAATCTGATTGAGCTGAACAACATCGCAATCTCTCTCCTCGACGGGCAGCTGAAGGCCAGCGAGATTACTTTTTTCAGCGCAAGAAATATCGACGTGAGGATAGAACCGGGAACTCCGTGGACTCTTGACGGTGAGTACGAAAAAGGCGATACGAACATTGAAATCAGAACTATCCGGAGCGCCGTAAATCTTATAACTGACAGATAAGTCTAATATTATATAAAAGAAGAATGCATTTTGCAGGAATGGTATTGCCTGATGTAATCTGAAGGGGAGAGTTTTATTATGAAAGACGAGAAAAAGAAGGGGTTCATAGCTGAATTCAAGGAGTTTATTTCAAGAGGAAATGTGCTGGACATGGCTGTGGGCGTTATTGTAGGTGGTGCATTTACTGCCATCGTAACTTCGCTGGTAAACGATATTCTCATGCCGCTTATTGGACTGCTCACAGGCGGCGCTGATTTCAGCTCCCTGAAAGTCACAGTAGGAAACCCTATTGGAGATGTGGCACCGGCAACAATTAACTACGGCATGTTTATTCAGCAGGTTGTAAACTTCCTGATAGTTGCCTTCGTGATTTTTGCGGTTATTAAATCCATCAACAAATTCAGAAGAAAAGATGAGCCGGCTGAAGAGCCAGAACCAGAATCAGAGACACCGGAAGAAGTTCTGCTCATGAGAGAGATCAGAGATCTTCTTGCCGGAGGAGAAACTGCAGATGCAGTAAGAGCGAAAATGTCCGCAGAAACATCAAAAGAGACAGATGTAGAAAATTAGTAAAAGCAGAAATAATTAAAAAAATAGAATTGAATAGAGAATAGACGGAATTCCGGGGAAGGCAGTTTGCCTTCCCTTTTTTGTGCTGCTTGCGGGGGCGGATGAGGGGAGATGAGGCGAGATTCCAATTCAACTTTATTCCAGTCCGTAAAGGTCCGGGGCCCTCTGCCATAGCCATATAAATCCCAAAATTATCAATCAATTAACAATTTTGTATGTTTGCATAAAGAAATCAAAATTAAAATATGTATAAACATAAATAAAATATTCATACCGGCGATTTCCTTACAGCGAAGCCGAACTTTGAATACTAAATGCAAAATACACCAAATGGATAAAGTAATCAATTTATGTATTTATATACACACAAAAATCCGTATTGACAATAGGCGAATAAAATGGTAATACCCTTGAAAATAAAGGGATAAACCACAATAATTACCTGGATGAATCTACTTTTGAAAAATATATACATACAAAAACAAAAGTTTTGATTTACAATTATATCGCCTGTGTGATAAACTACTGTCGAAATGGTGAATGAATATCTTTGGATATTTATTCAAAACGCATTTATTACGTTAATGTTTGTTAGCTTTATGGAGGTACGAAATGCCTGAAGCAAAAACAACTAAGACCAAGTACCCGTTTGCGTTCTGGGTATGCGGTTGCACAGAGATCTTCGAGAGAATGGCTTTTTATCTTGGAAGATCCCTGATCCTGGTGTTTGTTGCTGCATCGGTAACTACAGGAGGTCTTGGCCTTTCCGATATTACCGCAGCAAAAATGCAGTCAAATCTGACAGCATTTTCCTATTTGCTGGCTATCCTTGGAGGATATCTGGTTGACAGGTGGCTTCCGCCTAGGAGAACAACTCCTATTGGAATGCTCATTGTAGCCACTGGATATTTCTGCGGATCTATTGCTCATTCTGCTGGAATGGTTTACGCAATGATATTCTGCGTTGCATTCGGACTGGGCCTCTTTAAGACAGGACCAATGGTAGGCAGAATCGTTAGAACAGAGGATCTGAAGTCAGCATATTCCATCCGTTACTCACTGGTAAACATCGGCGGACTGATCGGACCTCTCCTGGCAGGCGTTCTCTATCAGCAGGTTTTCGCACATGGTGATATTCTGGGATTCCGTCCTTGTTTCAGGCTGGCAAGCATCGTAATGGTTGCAGGAGCAGTTTGGTTCACTCTTGGAATGCACTTCAAGGGTGGCGATGCAGGAAAGAAACCTTTCAAGGCTGAGAAGACTCAGGAAGAGCTTGAAAGAGAAGCTGCACTGAAAGCTGCCAACAAGGAAGTAAAGCTTACTCTTAACAGCAACGAGAAGAAGCGTATCTGGGCAATTATCCTCATTTCTGCTTTTCAGATTATTTTCTGGCTGTTCTGGTATCTTGCATACCTGCCAGCATATTATCACTGGGGAACAAACATGACCTGGAAGGTTGGATCCTTCACTATTCCGCAGACCTGGTTCGATGCTGTTAATGCTCTGTTCTGCATTATTTCAGGACCTCTCACAGCTATTCTGTGGCACAAGCTGGAATCACGTCCTCAGGGAGACATGAGCTTGTTCAAGAAGCTGGGAATCGCACTGGCATTCCTGGGATGCGGCTACCTGTTCTACGCTGGCATGGATGCATTCCGCGGAAATGGAAAGCCAAGCTGCCTGTGGCTCATAATTTTCCTGCTGTTCCTCACCCTCGGAGAAATGTTCTTCTCACCTCTTGGAAACGCATTCATCGCCGAGTACGCTCCAAGCCGTCTCATGGGTGTTATGCAGTCTGTATGGGGACTGGGACTCTTCTTCGCAGCTAAGCTTTACGCAAACGTATACGCAGCTGCATTTGGCGGAAAGTTCACATTTGTACATGCCTGCATAGGTGTTGCTGCAGTTGCCTTCGCCTGCACAATTGTACTGTTCATCATGGATAAGCCTCTCCGCTCACTGGTTGAGAAAAAGGAAGAATCCGTTGAGGCATAGTATTGTATCAATACGAGAAAAGATACTCCGCTCTGCCGTAAGGCAGGGCGGTTCTTTTGAAAGGAGTGTAAGCAAATGAGTAGTGTTCCTGAAAGACTTAAGGCTCTTCGCAGCAAGATGGAAGAGAAGGGAATAGATTATTACATTGTTCCTACAGCAGATTTTCATCAGGATGAGTATGTAGGTGAGCACTTTAAAGCCAGAGTTTTTATTACCGGATTTACAGGTTCCGCCGGAACGGCAATGATCGGAATGGATGATGCCCGCCTCTGGACTGACGGAAGGTATTTCATCCAGGCTGAGAAGCAGCTTAAGGATACCACTGTTCAGCTGATGAAGATGTTTGAGCCGGGATATCCTACGCTCACTGAATTCCTTATGGATCACCTGGAAGAAGGACAGACAGTTGGTTTTGATGGAAGAGTGGTTTCAAAGGATGAGGGAGATGCTTATGCCGCCGTTGCTGAGAAGAAACACGGACACATTAAGTACGACATTGATCTCATAGATGAGATCTGGAAAGACCGTCCTGCCATGTCCACAAAGCCTGCATGGCTGCTTCCTGTAAAGTATGCAGGAAAGTCCGCTGAGGAAAAAATCAGTGACATCCGTGAGAAAATGGCAGGGGCAGGAGCTGATATTCATGTGGAAACAACACCTGATGATATATGCTGGACCCTTAACCTGAGAGGCGACGATATCGACTATTTCCCTCTGATGCTCTCATACGCTGTTATTACACCAGATGAATATCATCTGTATGTTGATGAAGTTAAATTGAATGATGATCTGAAGAATTATCTGGCAGATCTCGGTGTAACCCTCCATCCATATAACGATGTATATGAGGATGTGAAGAAAATTACCGAGGATCATAAAGTGATGATCGATCCCCACAAGGCAAACTATGCACTCTACAGCAATATTTCACCAGAGGTTTCTAAGGTGAACTGCATGTGCCCTGAGGAGATGTTCAAGACTGTAAAGAATCCGGTGGAAATAGAGAATATAAAGAAGGCACAGGTTAAAGACAGTGTCGCTCACATCCGCTTCATGAAGTGGCTTAAGGAGAATGTTGGGAAGACAAGAATCACTGAAATCAGTGCATCTGACAAACTAGATGAATTCCGGAAGGAAATGGGCAATTACATCAAGCCGAGCTTCGAACCTATATCGTCCTATGGGGAGCATGCAGCAATAGTTCACTATGCTCCGACACCGGAGACGGATATTGAGCTGAAGCCGGAAGGCATGCTTCTTACTGATACAGGGGCAGGCTTCTGGGAAGGATCTACAGACATAACAAGAACCTATGTACTCGGACCTGTAACCCAGAAGATGAAAGAAGATTTCACGCTGGTTGCCATAAGCAACCTGTCTCTTGGAAATGCAGTTTTCACATATGGAATCACAGGCGTTGCTCTTGATAACCATGCCAGGAACCCATTCTGGAAGCGCCGTCTCAATTTTAATCATGGAACAGGTCATGGAGTGGGATATCTTCTGAACATTCACGAAAGCCCTGCCAGCTTCCGATCAAGATTTGTAGAAGGAGATACTGCAATCCTGGAAGAGGGAATGATCATCACAGACGAGCCGGGCTTCTATGTTGAAGGATCTCACGGCATCCGCCTGGAAAACGAACTCCTGGTGTGCAGCGACGTTACTAACGAATTTGGTAAATTCATGCACATGGAGCCTATTACATGGATTCCATTTGATCTGGATGGAATAGATCCTGACTTCATGTCTTCAGAAGAAAGAGAAATGCTGAACGACTATCATAAGAAGGTCTATGAAATCACTTCACCGTTCCTGAACGAAGAAGAACGGCAGTGGCTGCAGCATTACACAAGAGAAGTATAATTGAGCGAATCAGGACTGACCCGGAATTCGCAAAATTACGCAAAAAACTCCTCCCGAAAGGGAGGAGAATTTTTTTTTACAAAAGAGTTGCTGCCGTAAAAGCAGCAGACATACCTTAGCCGATAACTCTGACCTTCAGTACGCCGTCAATCTTCTCAAGTGCAGAAGTATCAGTGCCTTCGCCAATCAGTGCGATTGCATATCCATACTCGGTTCTCTTCTTTCCATCTGTAAGGCCGCATACATTGTCAGCGCCTACAGCTTCTTTAACAGCGGAAGAAATGTCTTCGATTCCCTTGTAGAGAATGCAAGCCTTAACAGTGCCTTCCTTTGGATCAACAGTTACAGCCGGGAAGTTTACGGAGTTTCTGATGTTTCCGTTCTCAAAGTAATCCATCAGTTCGTCAACAGCCATAGCTGCGCAGTTGTCCTCTGCCTCTGCAGTGGAAGCTCCCAGGTGAGGTGTTGCGATTACACCAGGAACGTTGATCAGGTTCTCGTCTGCCAGGTCTGTCATGTACTTGCTGATCTTGCCGGACTTAACAGCTTCAAGAACGTCTTCCTCAACAATCAGGTCAGGACGTGCATAGTTCAGGATAACGGCTCCGTCCTTCATGTGGCTGATCAGTTCCTTGTTGATCATGCCCTTTGTTGCAGGCAGTGAAGGAACGTGAATGGAAACATAGTCGCAAACTTCAACCATCTCAGGAATGCTGTCATACATCTTGCAAGGTGCTGTAAGCAGAGGAGAAACAACTACGGAGTTACCTACTACGTTCATTCCCAGAGCGTGTGCAGCGTTTGCAACCTTTGCACCGATAGCTCCCAGTCCGATGATTCCCAGAGTCTTTCCTGAAATTTCTGTACCTTTGAACTGTTTCTTGCCTTTCTCAACCTGTGCAGCAACATCTCCTTCAAGAGAATCTGCCCAGGTAATAGCTTCATAAGTGTTCCTTGCTGCCATAATCAGTCCACCGATTACCAGTTCCTTAACGGCGTTTGAGTTGGCACCCGGAGTATTGAAAACAACAATTCCACGATCTGCACATTTATCAAGTGGAATATTATTTACGCCGGCTCCTGCTCTTCCGATGGCCAGAAGGTTGTCGGAGAAATCCATGTCGTGCATCTTGTAGCTTCTTACCACGATTCCTTCAGCTTTGTCCAGGTCATCGGTAAGCTCATAATTGTCTGTAAGACGATTGAGACCTACCTTGGAAATGTTGTTCAGGGTTCCGATGTAATACTTCTGCATTTCTTATTTACCTCCTATGTTCTCTTCGTGAGAGAATCTGTATTCCAGATGTGAACATCACAATCCGGTCCGGTGATCATCCTCAGGAAAAAATCAGACCGCAGGCGAAGGCCGGCGGCGGGCTCTCGCAAGCCCGTGTTGATATTCCTCTTTCCCTTGAAATCACTGAATTAACCCAAGTAAGTATAACATCTTGCTCCTTTACTTTCAACGTTATTAGTGCTACAATCCTTATGCTGTTTAGACACTTAAACAAAAAGTATGGAGGTATAGTCTAATGTCTAAGTATGACCGCGTGTATAACTTTTCAGCAGGTCCTTCAGTCCTTCCTCTGGAGGTTCTGGAGAAGGTTCAGAGAGAGCTTTTGAACTACGACGGAACAGGTGAGTCCGTTATGGAGATGAGCCACAGATCAGCTGAGTTCCAGAAGATCATCGACGATGCAGAGAAGAACCTGAGAGATCTGATGAATATTCCTGATGATTACTATGTGCTCTTCCTTCAGGGAGGCGGTACACTTCAGTTCTCCATGGTTCCAATGAACCTTATGAGAAAGAATGGTAAGGCAGATTATGTTATTACCGGAAACTGGGCAAAGAAGGCATTCCAGGAAGCTCAGAAGTTCGGAGACGCCAAGGCCATCGCTTCTTCTGCTGAGTCCAACTTCTCTTACATTCCTAAGATTACAAAGGATGACATCAGAGAAGATGCTGACTATGTTTACATCTGCACAAACAACACAATCTACGGAACACATTACAACACAGTTCCTGATGTAGGTGATAAGATTCTGGTTGCTGACATGTCTTCCTGCATCCTGTCAGAAGAGGTTGACGTTACTAAGTACGGCCTCATTTATGCAGGTGCCCAGAAGAACATCGCTCCTGCAGGTGTTACCATCGTTATCGTAAGAAAGGACCTGGTAGGTCAGGCTGACGAGAAGACTCCTATCTATCTCGATTATGCTACTCATGCCAAGAAGGGCTCAATGTACAACACACCTCCATGCTTCTCAATATATGTAGCTGGCGAAGTGTTCAAGTATATAAAGAGCATCGGCGGAGTTGCAGAGATGCACAGAAGAGACGTAAAGAAGGCAGGAAAGCTTTACGACTATCTTGATCAGAGCAAGCTGTTCAAGCCTGCAGTTGCAAAGGAAGACAGGTCCCTCATGAACGTTACATTTGTAACTGGAGATCCTGAGCTGGACAAGAAGTTCGTTGCAGGAGCAAGAGAGAGAGGAATGATCAACCTGGCAGGACACAGATCAGTTGGCGGAATGAGAGCATCTATCTACAATGCTATGCCGGAAGAGGGCGTTGACGCTCTGATTGCATACATGAAGCAGTTCGAAGATGAGAACCTGTAAGACAAAGAGACTTGAAATTTTCCCGGCGGGGAAGCTTAATAAACGCAGCATGATGGTGGCCATCTTGTCAGTGCTCACTGCATTGACACTGATGACCACCATCAGTGTTACTCCGGCGTTTGCAGAAGATGCACCGGCACCTTCTGCAGAGGCCGCTGTTGTTATGTCCGCAACTACGGGAGAAGTGATTTATTCCAATCACGGAGACCGGAAGCTGCCTATGGCCGGTGCAGCTAAGCTGATGACTGCCATGGTGGTGCTGGACAACATGCATAATTACAAGGAGCTGAAGAACAAGATTCAGATAGACTCTGTTTCCGATGATCAGGGAGACCTTTTTCAGAAAAATGAAACAGTGTCTGTTAACGACCTCCTTTATGCCCTGTTGATAAACGATTCCGATGAAGCAGCCTATGCCCTGGCAGTATATTCTTCCGGTTCCGTTGCAACATTTACAGGACAGATGAATCAGAAAGCATCTCAGATGGGATTATTAAATACAAAGTTTACCAATCCTTCTGGTGCAAACGAAGAGGGACAGTATTCCACTGCTGTAGATACAGGCAAGATGCTGAAAGCCGCCATGAAGTATCAGAAGATCAGGAAAATTCTGGGTCTTACTTCATACACTATGAAGGCCACTGATATGTCTCAGGAAAGGACTCTTACCAGCAGAAATGAGCTTCTAACAGGCGGTGAAGACGGCAGCCTTAAGCTAAGCGGAATTGAAGGCGGAATACTGAGCCATGAAACAGTTCCCCCATCTACAGATGAGGGAGGAACTCCGGTGGATTCCACAGTTTTTGCTGTTATTGGAGAGCGGGATGGAATGGCTGTAATGACCATTCTTATGAACGAGCCTGACAACAAGAGAGTGGAAGATGCCACCAACCTGATGAACTATGGATTCAAAAATGTAACGAAAAAAATAATCAGTAAAGAAGGAGTGGAGAAGGGAAAGGTCAGAGTCCGCTACGGTGAGGAAACAAGAGTTCCCGTTTACACTGCTTCAAAAGGTTATGTATATATTCCTCCTGAAGGAAGCAATTCTCTGGTCCAGGTAAAAACAGATATTTACAGCAGCCTGAAGGCACCTGTAAAGGCCGGAACAAAGGCGGGAGAGCTGAAGATATATGTTGCTGACGAGTACCAGGGATCTGTAGACCTGATTGTTAAACAAGATGTTAAGACTGGATGGTTCCCGTCATCCATCTATATTTCAAACAGGGCTACAATCATAATATGCGTCATTTTGCTGGCGATTTTTGCTGTTTTCCTCAGGATAATCCAGATAAGAAGACGCAATATCAAGCGGAAAAAGGCTCGCAGAAAGGCCAAAGCCATGGAGATTGCCAGGAGGCAGCTGGAAATAGAAGAAGACCGCAGGAAGAGAAACTGGTATTTCTGATGGTGCGGAACGGTGACAAATGTTTGATATAGAAGCTGAACTGAAAAAACTACCGAAGACCCCGGGCGTCTACATGCATAAAGACAGCCTGGGGCAGGTTATATATGTGGGAAAAGCCGTAAATCTGAGGAACAGAGTGCGGTCATATTTTCGCAGCCAGGGACAGGCAGACCCCAAGGTCAGGGCAATGGTAGCCAACGTGGCCGAGTTTGATTACATTAATTGTGCTACAGAAATGGAAGCACTTATTCTTGAATCAAACCTCATCAAGAAATACATGCCTAAGTACAACATTCTGCTGAAGGATGACAAAACCTATCCATACATTGCGGTCACCCTGAAAGAAGAGTTTCCCAGGGTAATCAAAACCAGGCTCCTCAAGAGAGACGGCAGCAGGTATTTCGGACCCTACTCGGACAGCGGCGCAGTCAGCCGAATTCTTAAAATGCTGGACGAACTTTATCCTGTTAAGAAATGCGAAAGGCTTTCCTTCCCCGATAATTTCCGGCCATGCCTGAACTACCACATAGGAAAGTGTACCGGACCATGTACCGGCCTCCAGTCAAAAGAAGATTACATGGAAATGATCAACCACATTCTCCAGATTCTTGAAGGCAAAGACAGGGAGTTAATAGAGCATCTTAAAGAACAGATGTATAAGGAGTCGGAAAAGCTTAACTTCGAGGAGGCCGCAAAATACCGGGATTACATTAAATCCCTGGAGATCCTTGGAGAAACCCAGCGGGCTACCATGATCGGTGAAAGGGACAAAGACGTTTTGATTCCTCTTGCAACAGAAAAGAACACAATCGTGGTTCAGTACAAAGTGAGAGATGGAAAGCTCACAGGAAGAGAAGTCTTCTACATGGACAGCGGAGCTGAATCCGGCGACAAAAAAGCTCTTCTGGACGCTTTCATCAAACAGTACTATCTCACATCAATGAGACTTCCTAAGGAAATCCTTTTGCCTGTTCACATAGATGACCAGGAGCTGATCTCACAGCTGCTGGACAAGACGAATGAAGAAAACTACAAAGAAAAGAGAGACGTAAATCACAGGACCAGGATTCTCGTCCCTGAAAGAGGTGACAAGAAAGCCATACTTGACATGGCTGTGTCAGATTCTCTCCAGCTCCTGAAAGATCTCGACCTGAGGGCTGCAAGAGATGCGGAGAGGAAGCAGGCCCTGAAGGATAAGGTGGAAAAAATAATTGTCCGCGCTGCGGAGATCAGCGGCTCAGAGCCATATCTCATAAACGAGGACGATGACAGAGAGTACCGTGTTGAGGCCTATGATATTTCAAATCTCAACGGCCTTGACATGGTAGGAGCAATGGTGGTCTATGAGGGCAGGCGCCCTATAAGGAAGGATTACAGAAAATTCAGAATAAAAACTGCAGATGCCGGCGATGACTACGGAAGCTTGCAGGAGGTTATATACAGAAGGCTGAAAAGAGGAAAGGGAGGAGATCCCGGATTCGACCACTTCCCTGACATTTTCTTTATTGACGGAGGTCTGGGGCAGGTCCACGCAGTTAAAAAGATTGTGGACGCCTTCAGAATGTCAATTCCTGTGGTTGGCCTAGCAAAAGATGATGTTCACAGAACAAGGGCCATAGTCTTTGAAGACGGCAGTGAATATGACCTTAAGGGAGACAGCATGCTCTTCAGCTATGCCGGTACCATACAGGAGGAAGTTCACCGTTTTGCAATAACCTTCCAGAAGGACAGGAGGGGCAAGAGGATGATCGAATCGGGCCTGGAGAAGATACCGGGAGTTGGGCCTAAAAGAAGACAGGCCCTTCTCAGTCATTTCAGAAGTGTTGATGCCATAAAAAAAGCTTCCTACGATCAGCTGATGGAAGTTGATGGAATGAATTCAAAAGCTGCAGAAAGCGTTCTCAGATATTTTTCCGGACAATCGACTGCAGGCAGAGTACCTGAAAAAGGCCCGCGGCTCCATTAATCTGAATCAGCCTGTTTAGAAAGCTTGCATTAATGGCCTATCCATGATACATTTACGTGGAGTTGTTGCCTGATTGGTGACAGAAAGCTATTAATTATACAAAAGGAGAAACAAACATGTCTGAGGAACTGACTAAGGACCTGGAAGAAGAACTCGATGAGGATGAAGAGTATATAACACTGGAGTTCAACGACGGAACAGCAGTTGACTGCTTTATCATCGGAATTTTCGATCTCGAAGATAAGGAATACATCGCCCTGGCACCTGATGACGGAACCGACGATGTATACATTTACGGATATCAGGACAATAACGATGAGACCTTTGAACTTCTTGATCTTGATGAAGAAGAGTTCAACGCAGCAGTTGCTGAGTTTGACAAGATCATGGAGGATCAGGAATAGTCACAGATTATTCATTGGCAGGAACCCTGCCATTATTGAGATTTGAGAGTAGGAGCCGTCATACTTAATGGTATGACGGTCTTATTGTGTGCGGAGGACTAGAATGAAAGATTACGACGTAATAATAATAGGGGCAGGAGCCGGAGGGGTTTTTCTGTCTTACGAGCTCACTAAGCAGAATTCCGGCTGCAAGGTACTTATGATGGACAAGGGAGCGCCCCTGGAGCAGAGAATCTGTCCGATTAAAGCCGGCAAAACAGAGAGATGCATCAAGTGTAATCCCTGCCACATCATGAACGGATATGGCGGAGCAGGAACCCTTTCTGACGGAAAATACAACATTACCAATCAGTTCGGAGGAGATCTTCACGAATACGTAGGAGACGACAAGGCCATGGAACTCATGGAATATGTAGACAGCGTCCTGTGCTCCTTCGGAGGGTCAGAAGCAAAGCTCTACAGCACTGGAAACTCTGACCTGAAGAGACAGTGCCTGCAGTACGACCTCCACCTCCTGGATGCAAAGGTAAGACATCTGGGAACAGACAGGAATGTTAAGATCCTGGGCCAGATCTATGATTACATCAGCAAAAAAATTGATATTAAACTGCGCACTGCTGCGGATACCGTTGAAAAAAAGGACGGACGCTTCATTGTTACAGACGTGAAGGGTGAGAAATACTCTGCTTCCCAGGTGATACTTGCCACCGGAAGATCGGGATCTAAGTGGATATCCAGCGTCTGCCGTTCCTTCGGTATTGAGCAGGTCAGCAACAGAGTGGATATAGGTGTGAGAGTAGAACTGCCGGCAGCAATTTTCAAGCACATTACTGATCAGGTATACGAAAGCAAAATTGTCTACCAGACAAAGCAGTACAATGACAGAGTTCGTACATTCTGCATGAATCCTTATGGTGAGGTTGTATCAGAGAATACTAACGGCATCATTACAGTAAACGGTCACAGTTACGCTGATCCGGCCCTCCATACTGATAACACCAATTTTGCACTGCTTGTATCCAACCACTTCACCGAGCCCTTCAAGGACAGCAATGAATACGGTGAATCCATAGCAAAACTTTCTAACCTCCTTGGAGGAGGCGTTCTGCTTCAGCGCTTTGGAGACCTGGTTAAGGGAAGACGAAGCAGCGAGAGGAGAATGAAGAAATCATTTACCGTCCCTACACTTAAGGCTACTGCCGGAGATCTCAGCCTGGTTATTCCTAAGAGACAGCTGGACGATATTATCGAAATGATATATGCACTGGACAAGATAGCTCCGGGAACAGCAAACGAGGATACACTCCTTTATGGTGTTGAGGTAAAGTTCTACAATTCCGGAGTTCCAGTAGACAGCAATCTGGAAACCTCAGTAAAAGGCCTTTACGCCATTGGAGACGGGGCAGGCATAACCCACTCTCTTTCCCAGGCTTCAGCCAGCGGTGTTTATCTTGCAAGAATTCTGAACGACATATATAAATAGAATAGATTAACTGAATTATGCAGGTTATAATGGTTTTCAGGAGAGGGTGATAAGCTCTCTCCTGAGACTAAATCAGACAAAAATTAAAAAATCGAAAAAATCTTAAAAAAATGACTTTACAAATGTCGAATATTCGTGTATAGTATCACTTGTCGTTGCGAATACGACAAGCCACGTTGAGCGGATGTGGCGGAATTGGCAGACGCGCACGGTTCAGGTCCGTGTGACCACAAATCATGTGGGTTCGAGTCCCACCATCCGCACCAAGATCCCCCTTGCTCGTGCAAGGGGGAATTTTTTATCGCAAAATGCATTTTGATTTCAGATAGAGGAGACCTTCCATGGATAACAGACCAATTGGGTTCTTTGACTCGGGAATAGGCGGATTAACCAGTGTTATGGCTCTTCATAAGGAACTGCCCCTGGAACACGTAATTTTTTACGGTGACACAGCAAGAACTCCCTATGGATCAAAATCACCGGAGACAATCAGAGAGTTTTCAAGGCAGATTGTTAACTATCTTGTCAGTAAAGATGTAAAAATGGTGATAATCGCCTGCAATACAGTTACTGCCATGGCGCTTCCCATGCTCAGGGAACTTCACCCGGAACTTCCTATACTGGGAGTGGTGGAGCCTACAGCAAAGAGGGTGGCAGAGGATGGATGCAGGAAGGTTGGCATAATAGGCACAAAGGTGACTATTAACAGCAACGTATACCCGGATACTATTCACCGGTACGATCCTGGAGTGGAAACATGCAGTCTGGCATGTCCTGCCTTTGTTCCCCTGGTGGAAGAAGGAATTATCGACAACCAGATAATGGATCTGACAATCAGATATTATATGGACGATTTTGTATCAGAGAATCATATTGATAAGCTGGTTCTGGGATGCACCCATTATCCGCTGATCGCTCACCGGATTAAGAAGCTTTATCCGGAAATGGAATTTTACAGTTCGTCGGAAGAGGTCATAAAAGAAGCTAAGGTCATTCTGGAAGAAAGAGATGCTCTGGCAGAGGAGAACGATATGCCGGACAGATACTATGCCAGCGACCTTTCAGACAACTTCATGAGGATGACCGATGCCCTTACCGGAAGGAAGGATGCAAGAATAAAGCTGAAAAAGCTTGAATATTAGATAAAATTCCGGATTTTTCACAGGATGAGAAATGTATTTCAAAAATACCGGAACTAAAGGGGGGTTAAAGACCCTTTCAATTGACAATAACTGTTGATTTATGTAGAATAACACGGTATATTCGTGAAACGGGGCGCTTTGTGTGTCCGGGAAAGGAAGAAACACCTTGTTTTCCCGGGATTACGGAGCTTTACCATTATAAACAGGAGAGTAATCTTATTCATGGAGACAGAATTCAAGTACAGGCTTGAGGACAGGAACCAGATTCCGGAGATCCTCAACGACCCGATGCTGGATCCCTTCGTTAACAGAGACAATCTGGAAGATATCATGATGCATGCTGTTTATTTCGATACTGAGGACCAGGATCTTAGAAAGGCCGGTATCGCATACCGCATCAGATATGAGAATGACAGGATAACAGCTACTATCAAGTGGGACAACCACGTTGAAGAAGGGCTTCATTCCAGGGAGGAATTCAACCTGGTAATAAATGATGAGCGTTTTGCTGAGAATCCGGATATAGGTGCCTTTGAGTCCAGTGATGCCTACGATGTACTTCTGAAGGCAGCAGGTGAGAAGAAGCTTCTCAAGCTGGTGGAAATGGAATTCAGAAGACAGCTTATTAAAGTTGATACAGGCAGGTCTATGAGTGCACTGTCCTTTGACGACGGAGTCATTCACGGACAGAACGGAGACAGCAAGATCCTTGAGATGGAAGTTGAGTGGTATCACGGCGATGAAGAAGATTTTCGTGATGTTGCAGCAAAGATAGCAGAGAAGTACGACCTTAAGCCGGAAAATGCTTCCAAGCTTCAGAGAGGCTTCACATCGGACATCCGTGACAGCTATTAGAATAGAGGCCAAAGCTCAGGAGAACAACAGGGAGACCAGAACCAGAAGGCAAGATTTTCCTGAAATACGGGCTGAGAGGTCAGAAGGTAATAACAGTAGTAATCAATTAAAGCAGAGATGCAGGAGGACAATAAATGAAGGCTACATTCATTGAGAAAACAGGAGACAGCAACAAGTTTGAGATGAACTTCTCCGCAGAGGAGTTCGAGAATGCTTGCAGCAGAGCATATAAGGCAAACAAAGACAAATTCCGCGTTGACGGATTCCGTAAAGGAAAGGCTCCAAGAAAGCTGATCGAGAACATGTACGGACAGGACATTTTCTATGAAGAAGCAATCAACGATCTTCTTCAGTCCGGATATCCACAGGCACTGAACGACCTTGACCTTGATGTTATCGCTCAGCCTCAGCTGGATGCTGATGAGATCAAGAAGGGTGAGGATGTTGTTATCAGAGCAACTGTTCTCTGCTTCCCGGAGAGAGAGATCAAGGACTACAAGGGCGTTGAGGTTGAGAAGCAGTTCAAGACTGTTACAGATGAGCAGCTGAACGACAGACTGGAAAGAGAGCGCAAGAGAGGCGCAAGAATGGAGACTGTAGAGGATCGTCCTTCTCAGAACGACGATACAGTAATCATCGACTTCACTGGATACAAGGATGGTGAGGAGTTCCAGGGCGGCAAAGGCGAGAACTTTGAACTGAAACTTGGTTCCGGACAGTTCATTCCAGGATTCGAAGATCAGCTTATTGGCAAGAATGCCGGAGATGAGGTTGATGTTAACGTAACATTTCCTGAGAAGTATCAGGCTGAGGAACTGGCAGGAGCAGATGCTGTATTCAAGGTTAAGATCCACGAGATCAAGACAGAGATCCTTCCAGAGCTGGATGACGATTTCGCCAGCGATGTAAGCGAGTTCGACACTCTTGAGGAGTACAAGGAAGACCTGAAGAAGCAGATGCAGAAGGAAGCAGACGACAGAGCTGTTGAGATCATGAAGGACAGACTGCTGGAGAGCGTTTACAAGAATAACGGTCTTGAGCTTCCTGAGCAGATGATCGAGAATGAGACAGACAGCATGATTCAGGAGCTCCAGCAGCAGCTTCAGTACCAGGGCCTGTCCCTTGACCAGTACCTGCAGTTCTCTGGTACATCCATGAAGGATCTGAGAGCTCAGACTAAGGAAGATGCTGAGAAGAGAGCAGCTTCCAAGGTTATTCTGAGAGGTATCATCAACCAGGAGAAGATCGAGGCTACAGAAGAGGAAATCGAGAAGGAAATCGCTGACTTCGCTGAGCAGTATGGAAACACTGTTGAGCAGGTTAAGAACATGATTGGCGGAGATACAAGATACTTTGCTGACGATGTTCAGACAAGAAAGGCAATTGATTTCATCTACGACAATGCTGTACAGGTAGAGCCTTCTGAAGAGGAGAAAGAAGAGCCTGCAAAGGAAGAGTCCGATAACTAAGGAACATCCTGCAGGTCAGGAGTTTAATTAATAGAACCAAGCCTGCTGAAAAAGATGGACGCGGCTCCGGCAATGACCGCGGGGCCGTGTCCAAATTTGTATATTTAGAAGAAAGTGAGGGCATCCAATGAATATGATTCCCTATGTAATAGACCAGTCTGGAGCTGGAGAGAGAAGTTACGATATATACTCAAGACTTCTTAAAGACAGAATCATTTTTATCGATGAAGAGATTACAGATCATACAGCAAGCCTTGTAGTTGCACAGCTTCTCTATCTTGAAGCTGAGGACCCGGAGAAGGACATTAATGTATACATAAATTCCCCGGGAGGTTCTGTAACTGCCGGCATGGCTATTTACGATACAATGAGATATGTAAAACCAGATATTTGTACCATCTGTATGGGCCTTGGGGCAAGTATGGGATCCTTCCTTCTGTCATCAGGAACCAAGGGAAAGAGATTTGCCCTGCCTAACGCAGAGATTATGATACATCAGCCACTTGGCGGAGCCAGCGGTCAGGCTACAGATGTAAAAATTCACACAGAATGGCTGCTTAAGACAAGAGAGAAATTAAACAGGATACTGGCAGAGAATACTGGCAGAGACCTGGAGACAATAGAAAAAGATACGGAAAGAGATAACTTCATGTCAGCTGAGGAGGCTGTAGAATACGGACTTATAGATAAGGTCGTAGAACACAGGTAACTCAAGAAAAGCAGACAAGATTTAGAAAGGCAGTATATGGATAATAGAGACTCAAACAACAGAAGAACAGAACTTATCTGCTCCTTCTGCGGAAAATCCAGCAGTCAGGTCAAGAGAATCATTGTGGGACCTGATGTTAATATCTGCAACGAGTGTGTAGAACTCTGCGAATCTCTGATTTCAGAGGACAACCCGGGAATCCCGCAGATGGACACTAAGCTGCCGAAGCCGGAAGAGATTAAAAAGGAACTGGATTCCTATGTTATCGAGCAGGAAGATGCTAAGGTTTCTCTGGCTGTGGCAGTTTATAATCACTACAAGAGAATAAAATATCTTGAAGAGCACCAGGATGACAGGGATAAATCTGTTGAAATACAGAAGAGCAACATTCTCATGCTGGGACCTACAGGAAGCGGTAAAACTCTGCTGGCCCAGACCCTTGCAAGAACATTGAATGTGCCTTTTGCAATCGTCGATGCCACATCCCTCACCGAGGCCGGTTATGTTGGAGAAGATGTGGAGAACATCCTTCTCAGACTATACCAGGCAGCAGATGGAGATCTGGAGCGGGCTCAGAAGGGAATCATCTACATAGACGAAATCGATAAGATCGCGAGAAAGTCCGAGAACACATCTATTACAAGAGATGTAAGCGGCGAAGGGGTTCAGCAGGCTCTTTTGAAAATAATCGAGGGCACAGTAGCCAATGTTCCACCTCAGGGCGGAAGAAAACATCCTCTTCAGGAGTTTATTCAGTTTGATACAAAAGATGTTCTCTTTATCTGCGGTGGAGCCTTTACAGGCCTGTCCCAGATAATAAAGAGAAGACTGGGAGATAAGATCATCGGATTCAATTCCGAATCAGATGAGGCAGTTAAGGATGATCACGACATTCTTTTGAAAGTGGAACCTGAAGACCTGCTTAAGTTCGGCCTGATTCCGGAACTCATCGGCAGACTTCCGGTTATAGTTTCCCTTTCAGAGCTGACAGAGTCTGCTCTGACCAGAATCATGAAAGAACCTAAAAATTCCCTGATCCGCCAGTATCAGGCCCTCTTTGCCATGGACGATGTTGAGCTGGTAGTAAGTGATGATGCGGTTACAGCCATTGCGAACAAGGCCATTCAGCTGAAGACAGGAGCAAGAGGTCTCAGGGGAATCTTTGAGAAAATGATGACTGCTATTATGTATAAGATTCCATCTGCAGAAGGTGCGGAGAAATGCATAATCAACAGAGATGTGGTGGAGAATGGTGCCGAACCGGAGCTTATTGGCAAAGATGGAAAATCCATCGCATAGTCTTCACATTTAACACTACTTTTTAAGTTAACATAACAGCCTGAACAAAGGAGGCCCATATGGAAGATAAAAGAATATTGAGCCTCGATGAACTGGAAGAAATTGCTGAGGACAGAGAGAATCAGGAAGCTGAGGCCCCAGAGGAAACAGAGGCTTCAGAGACTCCTCACACTCCCTACATCCCTTTAAGGGGACAGTGTTTCTTTCCTGACACCATCGTAGGCTTTGACATAGGAAGAGATATGTCTCTCAAGGCCGTGGAAGAGGCCATGAGCGGAGATAAATACGTTGCTGTTACAACTCAGAAAGACACAGCTGTAAACGACCCGTCTAAAGATGATGTATATCAGACAGGTGTTCTCATCCGCCTGAAACAGATAGTAAAGCGTCATGAGGATTACGTAAGGGTTCTGGCCAGCTGTGAACAGAGAATCTGGGTAAAGGATATTTTCAGAGAAGATGGGATGCTTACCTGCACCTTCAATAAGCTGGAGGACTACTATGCGGGAGACAGCCTGAACATCGAGGCGCTCATCAGGGTACTGAAGCAGTATTATTTCAAGTACATTGATATGAGCAATGCCGGTGAGGCGGCTGCCCGTGCTCTCATTGAAGGTGTTGATGATCCTGCTGCTCTCTGCAATATTATTGCAGGAGAAATTGAAATCGGCTTCGAGGAGAAGCAGAACCTTCTGGAAACAAATTCTCTGACAGCAAGAATTGAGCATTTGATAGATATCATCAACCGTGAGAATCAGATTCTGGCTCTTACCAAGAGAATTAACAATAAGGTAATTCACAACCTCAACAGAGGCCAGAAGGAGTTCTATCTGAGAGAACAGATGGAGGTTATCAAGGAAGAGCTTGGTGAAGGTGATGATGATCAGGAAGAGATCAACAAGTGGATCGAGAAACTTGATGCACTGAAGCTTCCTGAGAAGACAGACGCAAAAATACGCAAGGAAATAACAAAATTTTCCAAGACAAACCCTATGAGCCCTGATGCCAACGTAAGCAGAACCTACATCGAGACAATTCTTGAGTTACCATGGCACAATTCGTCAAAGACGAACATTAACATCAAGAGGGCTGAAAAAATTCTGAATGAGGATCACTACGGCCTTGAAAAGGTGAAGGAAAGAATCCTTGAGAACCTGGCGGTAATGCATCTGACTAAAGAGATAAAAGGCCCGATTCTCTGCCTTGTAGGCCCGCCGGGAGTAGGAAAGACTTCAATTGCCAGATCCATTGCAAGGGCTACCAACAGAGAATTTGTAAGAATGTCTCTGGGTGGAGTAAGGGATGAGGCTGAGATCAGAGGTCACAGAAGAACTTATGTAGGTGCCATTCCTGGCCGCGTGATTAACAGCATTATTGAAGCAGGAACGAACAACCCTCTCTTCCTCTTCGATGAAGTGGACAAAATCGGAAGCGATTTCAGAGGCGATCCGGCTTCAGCTCTCCTGGAGGTTCTGGATCCAGAGCAGAATAAGGAGTTTACAGATCACTATCTGGAGATTCCTTTTGATCTCTCAAAGGTGATGTTCATTACTACGGCAAACACCACAAGCACCATTCCAAGACCGCTTCTGGACAGGATGGAGGTTATTGAGGTCTCCAGCTACATTGAGGAAGAGAAGGTTAAGATAGCTGAAAGATATCTTATTCCTAAGAAGATGAAGGAATATGCAATTAAAAAGTCTCAGCTCAGCTTCTCTGAATCGGCTATCCGACAGATTATAAATGGATACACCAGAGAGGCAGGAGTTCGTAATCTGGAGCGTCAGATTGCTGCTGCCTGCAGGAAGGTTGCCAGATTCATCGTTACAGAGGACAAGAAAAATTACACTATTACTTCCAGGAATATTGAGAAGTTCCTTGGCAGAAGGATATTCCTGGATGATGTAACGGAGAAAGAGCCTGCTGTAGGTGTAACCACAGGTCTTGCATGGACAGCAGTAGGCGGTGTAACACTTTCTATAGAGACTGTGATCATGCCTGGTGGGGGCAAGATGATTCTTACTGGCCAGATGGGCGATGTCATGAAGGAATCTGCCACAGCAGCTATGGGATATATTAAATCCCTCAGCGATGAGTACGGAATTCCAGAAAGCAAGTTCAAAGATCATGACATTCAGATCCACATTCCGGAAGGAGCAACACCTAAAGACGGACCTTCGGCAGGTGTGACAATGTGCACAGCACTTTTCTCAACGCTGACAAACCGTCCGGCCAGGAGAGATGTGGCAATGACAGGTGAGATTACTCTGAGAGGACGAATCCTGCCAGTAGGTGGAATCAGAGAGAAGGTTCTGGCTGCATACAGACAGGGAATAAGGGAAATCCTTATTCCTGCTGAGAACAAGGCAGACCTGGAGGATATTCCGTCATCTGTAAGAAAGAAAATAAGTTTCCACTTCCTGACAGAGGCAAGGCAGGCCTTCGAAATAGTGCTGGGAGAACCCCTGCCTGAAAAGGAAGACAAGGAAGACAGTGAAACTTCTCAGGATGGAGAGAACTAATGATCATTAAAAAATCTGAACTGGAGGCCATAGGCACAAAGACAGAGCAGTTTCCTGCACCGGACAAGGTTGAGATAGCTTTCGCAGGACGTTCCAACGTGGGAAAGTCTTCTCTTCTCAACCTGCTCACCGGCAGGAGAAAACTGGCCAGGGTAAGCGGCAGTCCCGGTAAGACCAGGACTATCAATTTCTATCTGTGCAACGACCAGTTCAGGATAGTGGACCTGCCTGGTTACGGATATGCCAGGCTTTCCAAGAGTCAGCAGGAGAGCTGGGGAGCTATGATGGAGAACTACCTGGAAAACAGGGAAAACCTGCGGAAGGTAGTGCTTTTGGTAGATATACGCCATAAGCCCAGCGCCCAGGA
The DNA here is from genome assembly GCF_009695865.1 of Allobaileyella intestinalis. Lineage (GTDB taxonomy): Bacteria > Bacillota > Clostridia > Peptostreptococcales > Anaerovoracaceae > Allobaileyella > Allobaileyella intestinalis. The sequence goes on from NZ_VUNB01000005.1 coordinate 203,848, forward strand.
TGTTCAGATGTACGACTATCTGAAATACTACGGCCTGGACGGAATCGTGGTTGCAACTAAATCCGACAAAATCTCGGGAAACGAGAGGCAGAGAAACCTTGCGCTCATAAGGAAGACCCTGGAAATGGATAAGGACGATATTCTGATTCCAGTGTCTGCCCTGAACCGCAAGGGGCATGAAAAGCTGCTTGACGTGATGGAAGAGATTGTTGAATCAGCAGGGACTGAGGAAAAATAGGATACAAAAAAGCGGGGTGTGAAGCCTCGCTTTTTCAGTTAATAATATGCAAATGATAAATGACCGTGTGTTGTTTATTTTCTCAGATGGTATTATCATACTATTACAGTTGAGGGATTTAGGGAGAGAGATTAAGGGATAGATGGACAGAGAAATACGTAATGATTACATAATATCACATTTTGATGAAGCACTGGAGAAAGGCTGGATCAGACCTTATTTTCAGCCTATCATACGGACGATTACAGGAAGCTTTGCAGTTGCCGAGGCTCTGGCCCGGTGGCAGGATCCGGAATACGGAATGCTAATGCCTGCGGATTTCATGCCTGTACTGGAAGAAAATGACCTGGTATATAAGTTAGACTGCTTCATGCTTACTGAAGCTTTGAGGATTCAGAAACAGAGAATGGATGATGGCCTGCAGGTAGGGACGATTTCCGTGAATTTCTCCCGCAGTGATTTTGACGTAATGGACATTGCTTCTTTTATACAGGAGCAGGTTGAGAAATACCAGGTTGAAAGAGACCTTATCTGGCTGGAGATAACAGAAAGCACCTTGGTAAAAGACAAGGACAGAATGATCTCCGTTGTAAAAAATCTGCGGAAATCGGGATTCAGTGTCTGCATGGATGATTTCGGCAGCGGATATTCCTCACTGATTTTCCTCAATGACTACACATTGGATGTAATCAAACTTGACATAGGATTTCTCAGATCTTTTTCACCTGTTTCAAAGGAGATAATGAGAAGTACTGTGAACATGGCTAAAAACCTGGGGATAAAAACTCTGGCAGAGGGAGTAGAAAAAGAAGAACACGTTAAGTTTCTCCAGGAGATCGGATGCGACATGATGCAGGGTTATTACTTTTCTGTTCCGTTACCTGAAAAAGAAATGAAAGGTTTCATCGAACAGAATCATGTGGCAAAAGAACCTGTACAATGGAAGAGGTTTTACGATGCAGCCGATGCCCATGTGATAAACAGCGATGTTCCACTAGGAGTCTTGGAGTATGATGGTGACAGTGACACCTATCATTATCTCTTTGTCAATAAAAAACAGATGGAGCAGCTCAGGAGCATCGGCCGGAGAAGCCGGGATGAATCGGAATTTATTCTGAACAGTTCTCATTTTCCAATGCACGAGAAGTTCCGGGCCCTTACCGAAAATGCGGTTTCGAAAGGCGAAACTGCTGTAATGTATTTTCCCGATAATTCATTTTATGTACGTCTTTCATTCCGCATGGTGGTGAAGCAGGAAAACCGTGTAATCCTTACTTCTTCACTTGTAAATATAACTGAGGACAGAACACGAAAAACAGGAGAGATTATAGACAGATCAACAGAGGATATTGCTCTTCTGTTTGAAGACATTCACGTTCTTGATCCCGATAATAATTCAGCTGACAATGTGCTGAATAACTTCGGCATCGACGGCGGAATGAAGAAAAACGACGACCTGAGGAAAGGTCTTGAAATATTCTGCAACACCATGGTTCATCCTGATGACAGGAAGCGGTACGCATTGTATGCAGATGCTGACACCATGAAGGAGCGCCTTCACGATTCACCTGGCGGAATATTGAGAGATTATTTCAGGATCCTTCGACCAGATATGTCCGGGGATCAGAAATATCTCTGGATGGAAATAGACCTTCTTCTCATCCCGAGGACCAACGACAGCAAGATACTTTCGTGCATAAAGAGTGCCCATTCGACATCGGGGATCGCGCCGGTAGGCAGGGCTTTGACAGAACAGTCGCAGGGTTAGTCCCTGCGGCTTTTTTTGATTTGTGAGACTGGGACAGTCGGTGGAGCTGGCACCCCGGTCGGGAATACCATAGGAAAAAATATATGAAATTATATTGACATGACGTCAGATAACTCTTATACTGCGGTTACTGACACGATGTCAAATAGATTCGGGAGGAGGTCCAATGGCAAAGGTATCAAGAGAAGTGACAGAGAAAAGGCCCGAAGAGATAATGGATGCTTGTGTGAGGCTCCACGAGACCATGAGCTTCCGCGACATAAATCTGAAGGAGATCAGCGGTGAGACCAGTATTTCCAGGCCTTCGATCTACAATTATTTTCAGACGAAGGAGGAGATACTCCTGGGTGTTCTGGAGCGCGAGTACCGGAGATGGGATGACGACCTCAGACAGATAATACGGAACCATCAGGAAATGACCGAAGATGAGCTTGCCAGGGCCCTGGGGGAGAGCCTGGAGGACAGGAAACTACTTCTGGAGATCCAGGCTACGGATCTTTATGAGATCGAGGAAAACTCGAGACAGGATAAACTCAACGATTTTAAGAAAGCCTTCCTTGCGGTGATCGACAGCGTAGATGGAGTCCTGAAGAAGTTTTTTCCGCGAATGACCGACGAGGACAGGATGGATTTCACATACGAGTTTTTTCCTTTCATGTACGGGATATATCCGTATGCATTCCCCACTGAGAAACAGATGAAAGCTATGGATTCGGTGGGCCTGAAGGTAAGAAGAACGACCGTGAAGGAACTGGTTTACAAATGTGTCCTGCAGTTGCTCAGGGGCACTGGAGGAAAAGAAGAAGGAAGGTAAGAACAATGAATAAAATGATCGCATATTATTCGGCAAGCGGAGTCACTGCAGAAAAGGCGAGGGAGCTGGCGTCAGAGATCGGTGCTGATGTGCACGAAATCGCACCCGCAGAGAAATACACTTCGGCAGATCTGGACTGGACGAACAGGAAGAGCCGCAGCACTATGGAGATGAAGGATCCGTCATCGAGGCCTGAGCTGGCGGAGAAGACCACGGACCTTTCGCAATACGATACCGTATACATTGGATTTCCTATATGGTGGGGCGTTGCTCCGAGAGTGATCAACACGTTCATCGAAAACAACGATCTTGCGGGGAAGAAGATCGGGATATTCGCCACGTCCGGCGGATCCGGGATCGGTGCTGCCATAAAGGATCTTCAGAGGAAATACCCTGGTCTGGACATCCGTGGAGGCAAGCTTCTTAACGGCAGTGTAAATGGAGACATCCTATAGAACGGGTATCGGGGATGAGAATAAGAACAACGAAATAAGGACGACGAAAGGAGAAAACGATGTTAGGAAATTTTACGTATTGTAACCCTACAAAGCTGTACTTTGGCAGAGGGGCCGTGGAATCTCTGAAGGAAGAGCTTCAGAAATACGGGGATAACGTTCTGCTGGTATATGGCGGCGGTTCCATCAGGAAAAACGGAATATACGACGAGGTCGTTGCAGTGCTCAGAGAAGCGGGTAAAAAAGTGACAGAGATACCCGGAGTAATGCCAAATCCAACGATAGATAAACTGAGAGAGGGAATCGCCATAGCCAGAGACAATAAAACTGATCTGATCCTCGCTGTGGGAGGCGGTTCTGTCATCGACTATTCCAAGGCTCTGTCGGTATCTGTAAACTGCCATGAGGACCCGTGGGACAAATATTTCATCCGCTTTGAAGAGCCCACATGTGAGACACTTCCTGTTGGAGCAGTCCTCACCATGGTTGGTACGGGTTCCGAGATGAACTCCGGATCAGTCATCACGAATCCGGAACAGAAGCTGAAGATCGGACACGTGTTCCAGGACGAGAAGATAATGCCGAGATTTGCCATCCTTGATCCTGGCTATACACTGACCCTTCCGCGCTACCAGATGGTATCCGGCATATACGACATATTCAACCACATCTGTGAGCAGTATTTTTCCGGGGAGGACGACAACACCAGCGATTACATAAGCGAGGGTTTGATGAGAAGCGTCGTCCACTCAAGCCGTATAGCAGTAAAAGACCCTCAGGACTACGAGGCCAGGAGCAACATAATGTGGACCGCGACCTGGGCCCTGAACACACTGATCGCAAAGGGCAAGAGCACAGACTGGATGGTGCACATGCTGGGACAGTCTGCAGGCGCATGTACAAATGCCACTCACGGAATGACACTGGCCGCCGTATCACTGCCTTACTACAGACATATCATGAATGACGGACTGCCAAAATTCGCGAGGTTCGCTGCAAACGTCTGGGACATTCCTTCGGAAGGGAAGACTGAGAAGGAGATGGCGGAGGCCGGACTGAGTGCCATGGAGTCCTGGATGAAAGAACTGGGATTGGTTATGAACCTGACAGATCTGGGAGCCACTGAGGAAATGATTCCAGATATGGTAAAGGGAACCATTGTTCTGGATGGAGGCTATCGCAAGCTTGATGGAGCCGAAATTGAGGAAATATTCAGAGAGTCCCTTTAACTTGTCAAACTCTTCAGGAAACAATTATTGTTCATGCAGGTAATTCTGCAGAGACAAATGAAATGAAATTTCCCATCACCATGAAATCCCCGCCGGGGTTCTATGGTGATGGGCTTTTTTTGCAATAACAATCCTCATTGCGTATAATATAACAATAATTGATATTGTATAATCTGTATTGAATATATGTATCAGATAAGAATATTGCTCTCAGATAACAAGGAGATTTTAAATGGCAGAGGAAGCAAAGACACCTGCAAAGAATAACCAGAAGGAGTTTATGGAGAAGGAACCAGTAGGGAAAATCCTTTTCACGGAGAAACAGATAAGAGAAAGAGCCAGAGAACTGGGAAGGCAGATTACAGAGGACCTGAAGGGAGAGGATGAGCTTATTGTCATCTGCACACTGAAGGGTGCTGTTATGTGGATGACCGACCTGGTTAAAGAAATCGGCATGGATACAAAGCTGGAGTTTGTCATTGCCGGAAGCTACGGCTCAGGTACAACTTCATCAGGTGTTGTTACAATCAAGCTGGACGTTGAATCCAACCTTTACAAGAAGAACGTCCTGGTAATTGAGGATATCGTCGATACAGGAAATACACTGAGCTTCCTTATGGGCAAGCTGAAAGAAAGAAATCCTAAGTGGCTTAAGGTATGTACTATGCTGGACAAGCCATCAAGAAGGACCACAGGATTCAAGGCAGACTATGTTGGCTTTGAGGTAGAAGATCTGTTTGTAGTTGGTTATGGACTGGACTACGATCAGAAGTACAGAGGCCTGCCTTACGTAAGCTATCTGCAGAGCGAGGAGTAGGATAATCTCAGGCGAAAGCCGGAAAAAAGCTGACTTTCACAACTGCCGGAGGAATTGCTACGGGGAGGAAATATGTTTTTTGACAGCGACCTGCATATTCATACAACTTATTCCGACGGAGACATGACTCCTGAGCAGCTGGTGGACAGATATATTTCGAATAAGTACTCAATTATCGCGATAACAGACCACGACGGCGTGGATGGGTCTGCTGTCGCGATTTCTTATGCTCGGAATAAGCCCATTACCGTACTTCCGGGAATAGAGCTGTCTACAGAAGATCAAGAAGGCAACAATGTCCACATGCTGGGATACAGCTTCGACCTGGAGAACAGTGAGCTTAAAGAGGAGCTTCTGAATATTAAGGTTGAAAGGGCAAAGAGAAACGACAGGCTCCTCAGGGCTCTTGTGGATATGGGGTATCAGATTTCCATAGATGATCTTATCCGGGTAAACGAAGGAAATTATATTGGGAAACCTACGTTTGCCAAAGTCCTTCTGGGAAAAGGTTATGTAAGGTCGGTAAGCGAGGCTTTCGACAGAATATTCGCAAGACCGGAGCTGAGCCGGATAAAGACGGTGCACATGAGCTGTGAAAAAGCAATTTCTCTTATTCACAGGGCCGGAGGTCTGGCGGTAATGGCTCATCCTATGGAGCTCAGAGAGGAAGGACAGAACAGGAAGGAGTTCATGGTCTATATAGAAAAGGTCATCCGGACTCTTATGGACCAGGGCATTGATGGAATTGAATGCTGGCATCCTTCAGCCAGTTATCTTGAGTCCAAGTGGCTCAGGGATTTTGCCAGGAATAATAATCTCATAGTTACAGGGGGATCTGATTTCCATTCGGACGATGAAAGGAGGTTCAGAGATGAAAATTAAATTCTGCGGAGCCAGTACAGGAGTTACAGGTTCCTGTCATCTGCTTTCCACTGAAAACCACAATCTTCTGCTGGACTGCGGACAGTTTCAGGGAGGAAAGTCACAGGATAAACTGAATTTTGAAGATTTTCCTTTTGATCCTTCAAAGGTGGAGGCCATGATTTTGAGCCACGCACATATAGACCACTGCGGAAGGATTCCTCTCCTTGTAAAAAGAGGGTTCAAAGGCCCCATTTACTGCACCAGAGCAACGGCAGATCTGCTGCCTATCATGCTGAAGGACAGCGGATATATTCATGAAAAAGAAGCTGAGTGGGCCAGCAGGAAGGCTCAGAGAAAAGGCCTTCCTCCGGTGGAGCCTCTATATACAGTGGAAGATGCTGAGGCCTGCCTGCCTCTGGTAGTTCCTGTAAGATATGACCAGATAATAGAACTCAACCAGGATATGGCCATATGCTTTAACGATGCAGGTCACATTCTTGGATCCGCAATGACAGAAATCTGGGTGAAAGAATCAGGAAAAGAAACAAAGATTATTTTCTCAGGGGATATCGGCGTTGAGGGAAGGCCTATTCTAAGAGATCCCACGACCTTCAAAAAAGCCGATTACGTAATAATGGAGAGCACCTACGGAAACAGGCTCCATCCTGACAATGCCCTGAGCATAAACGGCCTGCTGGATGCGGTTCTTAGAACTGTAGACAGAGGGGGTACCGTAGTAATACCTTCATTTGCTGTAGGCAGAACCCAGGAAATGATCTACGAACTAAACAAAGTTTATGACGAGAATCCGGCCATGGCTGAACGCCTTAAAGACATCATGGTATACATCGACAGTCCAATGGCCAACGCAGCCACTGAAGTTTTCAAGAAAAACGTGTCGGATTTCGATGATGAGGCAAGGGCGTATATAGCTTCTGGAGATCATCCTCTTGAATTCAAAAACCTCAGGTTTACCCAGAATACCGAGGATTCCCAGCGGCTAAACATGGATGACAAACCTAAGATTATCATTTCAGCCAGCGGAATGTGCGAGGCCGGCAGGATAAAACATCACCTTAAACACAATCTGTGGAATGAGAAAAACACTATTGTTTTTGTAGGATACCAGGCAGAAGGAACTCTTGGAAGAAAGATTGTAGAAGGGGCCACCAGCGTAAACATCTTCGGAGAGGAAGTCATGGTGAAAGCCGAGATCGTAAACCTGGAAGGCTTCTCTGGACATGCAGACAGAGACGGTCTTACTCACTGGGTATCAGCCTTCACTAACAAACCGAAGATTTTCCTGGTTCACGGAGAAGATCAGGCTAAGAAGGATCTGGCTTCCCATATGGAAGAAGAGCTGGGCATCCAGCCTGTAGTAATCACCGAGAACTCAGAGTTCAGTCTGGCTCCAGGCCACGGCGAAGATGCTGGTACGGAAAAAATAGGTGTCATCGGCGGAGGTGCCGGGGAATTTGAATCAGATCTCCTCAGCGACGAAGAGATACAGAGCATCCGGAACAAGATCACTTCCATTAACGAGAATATAGATGACGCCCTTCTCAGTGCAAAACTCATGACTGGAAGCAGAATCGGCCAGGATAAGCTGATCAGGCTGAACAATATAATCAGTGAGCTTAATGCCAGCACTGTAGAGCTGAGAGAGCTGGCCCTGGAGAACCCGGAGCCTGATACTAGAATGTCCCCTTTCAGCAGCGACGATGAACCGCAATAAGAGGAAAATTCAGAAACCTTTAAGAGTATGTTCAGGAGGACATTTTAATTCATCAGTCCCTTTATCGGACAATTAAATATCCAATTTTACTTAACCAGTAGACAAGGAAAGACTCCTCGTATATCCTGCAACCAAGGATATACGGGGACTTTTTTCTGGCTTAATTCAAGGGGTGCAAATGGCCAGATACCGGCGTTTCATGTTTCAGGAGGGGGAAGATGAAAGAGTATCAGATCAGGATGGAAGGATACAGACTTCCTGAGGAAGTCTATCACCAGTGCCTTTGGATCGTCAGGGACATGGAGCGGTCCATAGGACTTTTTGCCAGCTTCATGGCTGGAGACAGGGGAGAGCTGCCACTACAAGTATCCTCAGCAGGTCATAGAATCTGTGCAGTATCCCGGGCACTGGAGATGGTTCCTGCTGAGTACAGGCAGGGGATAATCGATTCAATCCTGAAGAGAGGGGGCGGCTTCAGGGATTACGCCCATGAGAACACCTGGAAAAGATGGAAGCAGCGCTTTATCTACGGAGTTGCCGTAGAAATGGGGCTGGTGTGAATAAATAAAATTTTGCAATTTTTTTACGAAAGAATATGTACTGCAGGGGAACAAGTAAACCAGTAACATCATTACTGAAGACGGCTATGGTAATGTCTTCATAAACTACAATTTATTAAAAAAGGGACGCACGGGAGAAGAGTTGCTTTAAGGAGCAGCTCTTTTTCCACTTCACCGGGAGCACCGGAAAAATCCTTGATAATAACAGTATATTGGTCACATGAGTTTACGGTAATATCTTTAAAAGACTGTTGAATAATGCTAGAATGTAACAGATTGGATAATTATTTATTGTAATGTAAAACAGGATCGGAAATCCGGTTCACTACTGGGAGTTCATTCATGGCATTTGAAGAAAAGACCATTGACAGCCAGCTCATATACAAGGGGCCGGTTTTCAATATAAGAAAATATAAAGTTACTGCAACTGGCAATCAGGTGACCTACAGAGATGTTGTTGAACACAGCGGCGGTGCAGTGATAGTTGCAGTGAAGGACAATGGCAATGTGCTCCTGGTGAGACAGTTCAGAAAACCTGTTGAGCGGGTGATGGTAGAGCTTCCGGCAGGAAAGAGAGACCCGGGAGAAGACCCTGAAACTACAGCTATCAGAGAACTGAAGGAAGAGACCGGGTATACTGCCGGTTCCATCCGCTTTCTAACAGCTATTCATACCAGTGTGGGATATTCTACAGAATTGTTGTATATCTATCTCTGTAAAGATCTTACTCCCGGAGAAACAAACTTCGACAGTACTGAAGATCTTGATCTCATGGAACTTTCTGCTGATGAAGCTTTAGAGAAGGTTATGAGCGGAGAGATTACAGACTCAAAGACCGTAGTGGGGCTGCTTTTTGCAAGGCAGGCGGGAGAGATCTAGATGGAAGATTTTAAAGCTTATCTGATAAATGAATGTCATAAGGCGGACAACACTGTCATTGCCTACATGCGTGACATAGGGGCCTTTGAGAAGTTCCTGAAAACAAGAGGAGACAAAACTCTCCTCCAGTGCAGGGACAGCGATGCCATTGCCTATGTTTACGCCCTTTCCAATGACAATAAATCGAAAGCGACCATCAATCGTAAGATATCATCCATACGTGCTTACTATGACTATGAGATCGGCGAAGGCAATCTGGAATCAAATCCCTTTTCAGACATCAAATCCACAAGAAATGACAAAAGAGATATTGAATTTCTCACGTTAGACGAGGTGGAGGCTTTGCTGGAGGCTCCTGACGAGTCTCCAAAGGGACTGAGAGACCGGGCTCTTCTGGAATACATGTACGGAACGGGAGCAAGGGTCACAGAGGTTGTGAGGCTTACATTCAGAGACATGAATCTCAGGATGGACATTACAACATGCAAAGACGGAAAAGGTGAAGGACGTATCGTTCCTATTGGCACCTATGCCCACAAGGCATTGATGAAGTATATTAATCAGGCCTACAACGCTATTAAGGGAGATATCCGGTCTGAGGACGATTACGTATTCATTAATTTCAGGGGAAGGCCTCTGACCAGACAGGGAATCTGGAAGATTCTTAAAGAGTACGGCAGGCAAATCGGAATAGAGGACAAGATGACGCCTCAGATTCTGAGAGACACCTTTGCAGTCCACATGCTTCAGAACGGGGCGGACCTGAAATCCCTTCAGGAACTTATGGGCTTTGAGGACATGTCGGTGGGCATTGCTTATCTTTCTGTGTTGAAAGTAAGGATCAGAGATGTTTACAAGAAAACCCATCCCAGGGCCTAGCAAAAAAAAATCAAGAAAATTCCAGGCAACGCTTGCATGTGAATATTGGATATGATATGATTTTGAAGTTATTACGGGCGGTCCTCTGGCCATGTCAACGGAGCTTTTAAGAGCCGGTCAACATCATAAATAAGGGAGCTACGAGCGTCTACGAGGGAAAGGAGGAATAACAATGAATATCATCGATTCAGTAACAAAGGATTACAAGAAGCAGGATGTTCCTGCATTTAACGTTGGAGATACAGTAAGAGTACACGTTAAGATCGTTGAGGGCCAGAGAGAGAGAATCCAGGTCTTCGAGGGTTACGTACTGAAGAAGCAGAACGGCGGAATTTCCGAGACTTTTACCGTTAGAAAGCTGTGCCAGGGCATTGGTGTTGAGAAGACATTCCCTGTACACTCTCCAAAGGTTGCAAAGATTGAACTCGTGAAGAGAGGCAGAGTCAGAAGAGCTAAGCTGAACTACATGAGAGAGAGAACTGGTAAGGCTGCAAGAATCAAGCCTGCTAAGGAAGTTAAGTAGTACGGACTTCAAATCTACCGGCCGGAATGGGCCGGTTTTTTTTATAGAAAGCAGGAAAATATGTCAATTCAGAACATTAACTGGTATCCTGGCCACATGAAAAAGACCAGGGAGATGATTACAGAAAACCTGAAACTGGTGGATCTTGTAATCGAGATCGTAGACAGCAGGATCCCGGTATCCAGCAGAAACCCTATAGTTCATGAGCTTATCCAGAACAAGGACAGGGTGGCCGTGCTGGGGAAGGCAGATCTTTCTGACAGCCGTGAGACAGAGAAGTGGTGCTCCTATTTTAACAGCCTGGGTTATTCAGCTCTGGCCATGAACACCAGATCCGGAGAGAACCTGAAAAAACTTTTCAAAGTTCTGGATCAGTACCAGCAGAAAAGAGACAGGGAAAAATCAAACAAAAGGCCGCTGCGCATAATGGTCGTAGGAGTTCCCAATGTTGGAAAATCCTCCCTGATTAACAGAATGACAGGAAGGAAGAGCACAAGAACAGGCGACAGGCCTGGTGTGACTAAAGGAAAGCAGTGGGTCAGCCTTCCAAATGGCATGCAGCTCCTGGATACTCCCGGAATTCTCTGGCCTAAGTTCGAGGATCCTGATGTAGGCCTCAACCTGGCTTTTTGCGGCAGCATCAAAGACGAGATACTGGATGTACCGGACCTGGCCCTGGAGCTTATTAAAGTCCTTCAGTCCAGATATCCGGAAATGCTAATAAGCAGGTACAAGCTGGAGGGCCTTGAGGAAGAGGCTCTTGCTAACATGGAGGCAATAGCCCTTAAGAGAGGATTTATTTTCCCAGGTAAAAGAATAGATTATGAGCGTACAGGACGGACTGTTCTGGACGAGTTCAGGTCGGGAAAAATAGGAAAGATTACACTGGAGCAGGCAGATTAATGGGAATGACAAAAGCTGAAAGGCTGGAACGGGATATCAGACTTATGGATGAGATGAAGGAGCACGAAGAGGAGCTCCGCTCCTCCGGCCTGCTTCTGGTGGCCGGCATGGACGAAGCAGGCCGCGGCCCCCTTGCCGGGCCTGTAACTGCGGGGGCCGTCGTGCTCCCTCCTGAATTCGCCGTCCCCGGAATCAACGACTCAAAAAAACTGACTCCCAAGAAGCGCCAATATTTCTACGATATCATCCGGGACGGCTCCCTGGCCTTCGGCCTTGGCTGGGCCACCCCCGCCGAAATCGACAAGGTCAACATCCTGAACGCAACAAAAATGGCAATGAAGCGGGCGGTGGCCGCAGCCAATGAAATGCTGAAGCAGAAGAACCTGGATTCCATACAGGTTCTTCTGATAGACGCTGTCCACATAGATGACCTGGATATTCCACAGGAATCCTTCATAAAAGGAGACAGCCGCTGCTATTCTATTGCTGCTGCATCAATCCTGGCAAAGGTGGCCAGGGACAATTACATGGAAGAACTGGACAAAATTTATCCGGGATACGATTTCGCATCCAATAAAGGCTACGGAACAGCCGCTCACTATGACGGAATCCGAAATCTGGGAATAACACCGGCCCACAGGAAATCTTTTCTCAAAAACTTCCAGGAGAAGCACAACAGATAGAAGGAGAAGTAATGGCAAAAAAGTATTATGCAGTCCGGACCGGAAGGAATCCGGGAATATACAGAACCTGGGATCAGTGCAAAAAACAGGTTATGGGATATCCAGCCGCACAATATAAGGGATTTGCCACAGAGGAAGAGGCACAGGCCTTTATGAACGGCGGCGAGACAAGAACCGCAGGAGACCAGGCCGGCAACAAGGGCACTAAGCTATCTGCAGACTTTGAACCAGATATGTCAAGGGTTCCTGAAGGAGCAGCCCTTGCCTTTGTAGACGGAAGCTATGATATTTCCACTCACAGATACGGATGCGGAGCCGTCATACTCACTAAGGAAGGACAGCATACCATCAGCAAAGCTTTTGAATCCAATGAAGAAAGCAGTCTCAGGAATGTGGCCGGAGAGATTATGGGCGCCGTTTCTGCCATAGAATGGGCCATAGAAAACAATCTTAAGTCCCTGACCATTTATCACGACTATATGGGCGTGGGAATGTGGGGCAGAGGAGAATGGAAAACCAATCTGGACATGACCAGATGGTATAAAGAATTTGTAGAAGATGCCCGTTCTTCTATTGAGATAAACTTTGTAAAAGTACCTGCCCACTCAGGAGTGAAGTACAACGAAATGGCAGATCAGCTGGCAGGAAAAGCCCTGGGGATAAAATAATTGCCATCTGTCAGGATGGGCGTATCAAAGCATGAAAAAGAGCTCATTAGAAACAGCTTGTGAAATACAGCGGTTTTTAATGAGCTTTTCTGTTGATTTCTACATGTTCCTATGGCCGCTCTATGTTATAATGTAGCGGTATGATTGCAGAAAAGGCTCTTTCTGTTAAGGAATTCAGGAAAGGTTGATAAAAATGCACAGAATAATAAGTGGTAAACCGGTAAGAGATCAGATTAATTCTCAAGTATCAGAAGCAGTTGCAAAGCTGAAGGCAGAAGGTGTGGTGCCGGGCCTGGCAACTCTGCGAGTGGGAGAGGATCCTGGTCAGAAGTACTATGAGAGCTCTGTGATCAAACAGACTGGCAAAGCCGGCATCGACTGCCGCACGGTGGTCCTTCCTCCTGAGTGCCCTCAGGAAGAAGTGGAGAAGGAGCTGATCAAGCTCAATGAAGACCCTTCTATCAATGGCATTCTCATGCTCATGCCTTTTCCAAAACATCTTGATTCAGACAGGCTGGTGGCACTTCTGGATCCTTCAAAGGACATAGACGCCATTACAGACAAATCTTATGCGGGCTTGTTCCAGAACAAGAGAGATGGATTCTTTGCCTGCACAGCAGAAGCTTGTATGGAAATGCTGAAATACCATGATATCCCGGTAAAAGGTGCAAGGGTTGCCATAGCCGGAAGAAGCTTGAGAGTGGGAAAACCTCTTATGCTCATGATGATGAACGCCAACGCAACTGTTACCGTATGCCATACAAGAACCAGAAGAGAAGATATGGAGCAGATTTTCAAAGAATCTGATATCATCGTTCTGGCTACAGGAGTGACAGAAGGATACGACAGCAGTCTCTTCAGAAACGGCCAGGTTATCGTCGATGTGGGCACTGGTACCGGCAAAGATGGAAAGATGGCAGGAGATTTTGACGTGAAGTCTCTTGAATCCAATGAAAGCCTGACAGACCTTACTTATACGCCTGTTCCGGGAGGCGTTGGTTCAATTACAACTGCACTGCTGCTAAGACACCTTACAGAAGCGGCCAGGGAGCAGAACCGGAAATAAACTTACAGAAAGCAGATGATTAATATGGGAATTTCGTCGTATATCAGAGAGGAAAGGGCGCTGACAAACCTTCCGGATGATCTGATAAACAGTGAAGAATTTGCCAGAGAGCTGGACGATATAGAGCTGACCTACAGGTCGGCTCTCAGCGAAATAACAGCTAAGCTTGATATTCTGAGCAATAACTTCAAAATGATGAATTCTTACGTTCCTATTCATCACATTCAGGGACGTTTGAAGACTTTTGACAGCCTTATGGAAAAGGCAGGACGGTACGGCATAGAGGATCCCCTCCACAATCTGAATGTGGTCAGGGAACAGGTCTACGACATTGCCGGTATCCGGGTAGTGTGCAACTACCGTGAAGACATATACACAATTTCACGGCTCCTGATGGATCAGGAGGATGTGCGCACAGTTAAAGTAAAGGACTACTGCAAGAATCCAAAACCCAGCGGTTACAGAAGCCTCCATGTGGTGGTGGAAATCCCGGTGTTCCTGGTGGACGGAAAGAAAATGGTGCCTGTTGAAATTCAGTTCAGGACCATTGCTATGGACACCTGGGCGAGCCTGGAACATGATCTTAAGTACAAGAACAAAGGCGCTCTCAGTGCTGATGTGAAGGATCAGCTTCAGGAATGTGCCAGCACCCTGGCTGATGTAGATGTGCAGATGGAGAGAATACGACACAAGGTTTTTTAGAAAAGTAACTGTTATGCAAAAATAATCCCGGCTATGCCGCCGTAAGCGTGGGAAGAGAGAATTGCTTTTTTCGGAGTTTTTGCATATGCAAATAAAAATTGGAACCGGAGAGGAAAAGTATGAAGAATCTTAGTAAAACCTACGATCCTAAAGCTTTTGAGGACCGCATCTATGAGATGTGGGAAGAAACTGGATCATTCAATGCAGATGTTGACAGAGACAAGAAGCCTTTTACCATCGTTATGCCGCCGCCTAATATCACAGGCCAGCTCCACATGGGACACGCTCTTGACCAGACACTGCAGGATATTCTGATCAGATACAAGAGAATGGAAGGCTACAGTGCTCTCTGGGTACCAGGCAGCGACCATGCCAGCATCGCAACAGAGGTAAAGGTTGCAAACAAGCTTAAGGAGGAAACAGGCAAGGACAAGAAGGAATTCACAAGAGAAGAGTTCCTGAAATACGTGTGGGACTGGAAGAAGGAATACGGCGGACGTATTACCAGACAGTGCCGGAAGCTGGGAGATTCCTGCGACTGGAGAAGAGAACGCTTTACCATGGATGAGGGGTGCAGCAGGGCTGTTAACGAGTTCTTCATCCGCCTCTATAACAAGGGAATGATTTACAAAGGCAACAGGCTGATAAACTGGTGCCCATCCTGCAAGACAACACTTTCAGATGCTGAGGTAGAGCATGAGGATAAGCAGGGTAAATACTGGTATTTCCGTTATCCTGGTGCAGACGGCAGTCAGGGAATTGTAGTTGCTACATCCCGTCCTGAAACTATGTTCGGAGATGTGGCCATTGCTGTCAGACCAGATGATGAGAGATACAAAGATCTTATTGGAAAAAATGTAGTACTTCCTCTGGTAGGCAGGGAGATTCCTGTAGTTGGGGACGAGTATCCTGATCCTGAGAAGGGAACTGGTGCAGTAAAGATTACGCCGGCTCACGACCCTAACGACTTCGAGGTTGGAAAGAGACATAATCTTGAAATCATGAGCTGCATTAACGATGATGCAACTATGAATGATCTGGCAGGCCAGTATGCAGGCATGGACCGTTATGAGTGCAGAAAAGCATGGGTAAAGGCTCTTGATGAGGCAGGATACCTCGTTAAGACTGAAGACAAGGTTATTCCAGTTGGAGAATGCTACAGATGTCATACAGTTATTGAGCCGATGATCTCTGATCAGTGGTTCGTTAAGATGGAAGAGCTGGCAAAGCCTGCAATTGAGGCTGCCAAGAATGGTGACATCAAGCATGTTCCTGCCAGGTTCGAGAAGGTCTATCTGAACTGGCTGAACGACATTCACGACTGGTGCATCTCAAGACAGCTGTGGTGGGGCCACAGAATTCCTGCCTACTACTGCGATCAGTGCGGTGAAACAGTGGTGGCTGCTGAGATGCCTGAAAAGTGCCCTAAATGCGGATGCACTCACTTCACTCAGGATGAAGATGTTCTTGATACATGGTTCAGTTCAGGTCTGTGGCCTTTCAGCACTCTCGGATGGCCTGACAAGACTCCAGAGCTCGACTACTTCTATCCGACTTCCGTAATGGTTACAGGATACGACATCATATTTTTCTGGGTAGTAAGAATGGCGTTCTCTGCTCTTGAGGTAACAGGAGAAGCGCCTTTCGAGTATGTCTTCCTCCACGGCCTTGTAAGAGATCAGCAGGGAAGAAAAATGAGCAAGTCTCTGGGCAACGGAATCGACCCTCTGGAGGTCATCGACCAGGTGGGAGCCGATGCTTTGAGATTCATGCTCTGCACAGGTAATACCCCTGGAAATGACATGAGATTCATTCCGGGAAGACTGGAAAATTCCAGAAATTTTGCAAATAAGCTTTGGAACGCATCAAGATTTACTATAATGAACCTGGTGGGAGAAGATGATCAGTTCCTCCCTATGGCAGACCAGGAAACAGCTGTTCTCAGAGATGAAGACAAATGGATGCTCACCAGAGTGAACCAGGCTGTAAAATACATTACGGATTCTCTTGACAAGTTCGAGCTGGGACTGGCAGCACAGAGGGTATACGATCTCATTTGGAATGAGTACTGTGACTGGTATATCGAGCTGATTAAGAGCAGACTGTATGGAACAGACGAAGAGGATAAGAAGACCGCAAGGTTCGTTCTTCAGAAGGTGCTGAAAGATCTGCTTAAGCTGCTCCATCCTTTCATGCCGTTCATCACAGAAGAGATATATGGATATCTTCCAAAGGATCCGGCAACAAAGGATAACCCAAACAGCCTGCTGATAAGAGCTCAGTGGCCTGTATATGATCCGGAAATGGATTACGGAGAGGCTGTTTATAGAATCGAAACGGCAATGGAAATCATCAAGGCTGTAAGAAATATCCGTGCAGAGGCAGATGCTGCTCCTGGCAGAAAGCTGACCATGGAAATCAGAACAAGCGCTCTGGCAGATGTTATTCCTGAGATTCAGTCTTATATAAGGAATATGGCCAATATTACAGATATTAAGGTTATTCCTGCAGATGCCACAGCTGCTGACGATGCTATGACTGCAGCTGTAAAGGACGCAGAAATTCTCATTCCTCTCCAGGATCTTGTAGACTTCGATGAGGAAATCAAGAGACTTGAGAAGGAGCAGGCAAGGCTTCAGTCAGAGGTGGAGAGAGTAGAGAAAAAGCTGGCAAACAAGGGATTCGTCAACAAGGCTCCGGAGAAAGTAGTCCAGGAAGAGAGAGAAAAAGGCGAGAAATACAGAGACATGCTGGAGACTGTTGAGAAACGACTGAGCGTAATGAAGAAACAGGCAGAAAAATAAGCCGCTTTAAGATGGAGATATGGGGTTGTATCTTCATTGAGCTGTGGCCCGGAGTACAGATGCTGCCTGGAGGGGCTGTGCTGTACACAGGTAACACTTACTAAGTTATTGTGGCCGGAAGAAGATTGAATAATGGAGTTCAGACTTCCGGCTGTAATATTTTTCAAGTTTATATTTTAGCCTGAAAAGGGCATAGGTTATCATTCATTTGAAAGGATGGGTTATCGAAATGTTTGACAGAAACGGAAATGACAACAGCACCTACAATCAGACAGACATCGCTGAGATCCGCAAGGTTTCTCCAACGGTGGCTGATCTGGTAGAAGAAGAGTATAACAGGCAGAAGAACAACGTTGAGTTGATTGCTTCGGAGAACTATTGTTCTGAGGCTGTTATGGCTGCCTGTGGCAGCTGCCTGTCATGGAAGTATGCCGAAGGATATCCTGGAAAGCCGGTTACAAGACATTCAGGAAACAAGGGCAGATATTACGGCGGTACACAGATCGTTGATAAGCTGGAAGAGTACTGCTGCGATAAGTGGAGAGAAGTTTTCAACACAGATTATCATGTAAATGTTCAGCCACACAGTGGTTCTCAGGCCAACTTTGCTGCATACAAAGCAGTTCTCAATCCGGGAGACACCATCCTTTCACTGAGCCTGGACGATGGCGGACACCTGACACATGGTTCTTCTGTAAACTTCAGCGGAACTCTGTACGATGTACATTTCTATTCAGTAAAAGATGATGGATACATCGACATGGACGACGTTGAGAAGAAGGCGAAGGAACTTCACCCTAAGCTGATTCTCACAGGTGCAAGCGCATATTCCAGAACTATTGATTTCCCAAGATTTGCAGAGATTGCCAAGAGCGTAGGAGCTCTGTTCATGGTAGATATGGCACATATCGCAGGTCTGGTAGCAGGAGGAGAGCATATCTCACCATTCGGATATGCCGACATCATTACTACAACAACACACAAGACACTGAGAGGACCAAGGGGCGGTCTGATTTTCTGCAGAACTGAGTTTGCAAAGGCTGTAGACAGCGCAGTATTCCCTTATGCACAGGGCGGCCCTCTGGAGCACATCATTGCAGGAAAAGCTGTTTGCGCTGAGGAGGCGCTGAAGCCGGAGTTCAAGGAATACGCACACCAGGTAGTAGTAAACTGCAAGGCTTTCTGCGACGAGTTCCTGAAGATGGGATATAAGGTAGTAACTGGCGGTACAGATAATCATCTTTTCCTGCTGGATCTGTCTGATCACCCATTCAGCGGCAAAGACCTGCAGAACAGACTGGATGAGGTGGGAATAACACTGAATAAGAACTGCGTCCCAAATGAGAAGCGTTCTCCATTCCAGACCAGCGGAGTAAGAATCGGAACAGCTCCTATGACAACAAGAGGATACAAGGAAGAGGACTTCATCAAAGTCGCTCACAGAATCGACGAGGTTGTAAAAGAGCTGGATGACGAGAAAGCTGCGGAGGCTCAGGCATAATAATTCTTTCGATCTGATGAATTTTTCACCGGGGATTACATACATGGTGAATTGTCATTGAACAGCACAACTATCTGTTGTATAATTTCCGAAAGAAGCAAGATAAGGAGGAAGCCGCCATGGTTAAATTACTGGTAGGACACAAGGGCAGCGGGAAGACTAAGACAATGATCCAGCTGGCTAACAACAGCGCTGAAGAGGGCAAAGGGAGCACGATCTTTATCAATAAGAATTCCAGGCTGATTTACGACCTTGACTACAGGATCAGGGTAGTCTGCATGGAGGATTTCGTGCATATCACTAATGAAGATGAATACATTGGATTTATCTTCGGAATCATCAGCTCTGACAACGACATCGATACTATTTATCTGGACGGCGTTATGAAGCACGCAGATTTCTCCCTTGAGGTACTGCCAAGCTTCATCAACAAGATCAAGGATATTTCAAAGGATTATGGCATTGACTTTGTTGTAAGCATCAGTGCTGAGCTGGAGGAAATGATAGGCGTTGACTTTGATGGCTGCCAGATTCTTAACTGATCTGGGCTCAGTGGACTTCATTATTTAATAAGGCGAATCAGGCTCCGGTTTAACCGGGGCCTTTTTCTGAGTAGGAATTTATCAGCTGTAAAGTAAATTTGCAAAGAAGAGGGAACAGACAGTACAATGGTGGAAAATTCCACGAAAAATCACGAAAAGAAAGAATGGGAAAAACAAATGAAAGATTATATAGTAAGAGCAACAGCAGCAAATGAAATGATACGCGCATTTGCTGTTAGTTCCACAGGAATTGTAGAGGAAGCAAGACAGCGCCACACAACACTTCCTGTAATAACGGCAGCCCTTGGAAGACTTCTTTCTGCAGGCGCAATGATGGGTGCAATGATGAAGGGCGATGATGATATTGTTACCCTGGGCATAAGAGGTGATGGCCCGGCCCAGGGACTTACAGTTACTGCAGACAGTCACGGAAACGTAAAGGGATATCCTTTCCAGCCTTTTGTTGATATTCCAAGGAAGTATGCGGGAAAGCTCGATGTAGGCGGAGCAATAGGAAATGGAACTCTCACAGTAAGCATGGATCTTGGGTTGAAGGAACCTTACAGTGGACAGGTGGAACTTCAGACAGGGGAGATAGGTGATGACCTGGCGTATTACTTTACTGTTTCAGAACAGACTCCTTCGGCTGTAGGACTTGGCGTTATGGTGGACAGGGACCAGCATGTTAAAGAGGCAGGGGGATTTATAATCCAGATGATGCCGGATGCATCTGAGGAAGTCATTTCTGCCGTAGAGAAGAGCATAAGCAGAATAGATTCTGTTACCTCAATGCTTGAAAGAGGCATGAGTCCCGAGGATATCCTTGAAGAGATTCTTGGGGGACTGGATCTCCAGATTACAGAGAAAAGGGATATAAGGTTCCACTGCAATTGTTCAAAAGAGAAGGTTGCATTCGCCCTCGCAACCATTGATCCAAAAGATATTCAGGAAATGATCGACGATGGAGAGACAATAGAGGTAAAGTGTCACTTCTGCAACAAGACATATAATTTTACAATAGAAGATCTGAAAGAGATCCAGAAAAACAACAAAAAAGGAGAATAGGCCAGTGAACGAGCTAATGCAGCTTAACAGGGGGCTGGAACAGGGTCTGATACTTGCGGAAACCCGGCTGGAAGAAATGTCTGAAAAGACCGGAACGGCCAGCAAAACCAGATTCTTCAGGTCTGAAGACCATCTTTTTGATAGGGGCCAGGGAGATCCGTCAATTATCACTTTAGGGGACAACATGGAATACATGCTGTGGCTTCTTGAAAACGGTTTCGAAGGGAAGATCCAGCTTATTTACATAGATCCGCCCTTCTTTACAAAAGCCAAATATGACGCCACTGTAGAGCTTCGTGATGACAGGGGCAAGAGCAGGAAGGTCAGGCATCTTGCATATGACGACACCTTCGAAAGAAGCCTGGAATACTACATCAGAAATATTACCAGCCGCCTGTATTTAATGAAGATGCTCCTTTCTGACACTGGATCCATATACATTCATCTGGACTGGCATTCTTCCCACTATGTTAAGGTGGTTATGGACGAGATCTTCGGGTATTCCAGATTTATTAATGAAATAATCTGGAAATACAAGTCCGGGGGCAGCACTAAGAAACACTTTTCCAGAAAGCACGACACCATTCTTGTTTACAGCAAGACGGACAAGTACTATTTCAATGTTCCCAAGGAGAAGTCGTACAACAGGGACTTCAAGCCATATCGTTTCAAGGGGGTAAGTGAGTATCAGGATGATAACGGCTGGTATACACTGGTGAATATGAAGGATGTCTGGTCTATCGACATGGTAGGAAGGACCTCTGGAGAAAGAACCGGATATGCAACTCAGAAACCAATGGAACTCATGGCTCGTATACTTGAGGCCTCCAGCAAAGAAGGAGACCTTGTAGCAGACTTCTTCTGCGGTTCGGGATCTTTTCTGGAGGCAGCCCAGCGAATGGGAAGAAGATGGATAGGCTGTGATACAGAAGAAATGGCTGTTTCCATGGCGAAGAAGAGGATAAGCAGCATTGATGGTTCATATGTTTGTATGAAGGATGTTGACAGAGATGACCAGGAACCTGTAAAAGGATGCCTCAAGCTCAACATGGTTTCCAGAGACGAACTGGAAAACGGTAAGAGCTTTTTCACTTTCTCCCTGGACAAATTTGTTCCTCAGGTAGATGAGGGGCACATTCCTCTGAAGGACAGAAGTTTCATCCACGATCTCATAGAAAATGATCCGGTAAGCCTGCTGGACTATATTATTGTGGATCCTTGGTATGACCAGTCCTTTGGAGCTGAGATGGCTGTCACAGATGATTTTGACAACATAAGATTTATTTCCAGAGGCAAAATTGCATTTATTGCGGTAGATGTTTTTGGAAAAGAATATTTCTATGAAATGTAAGATTTCTTCGTATAGAGAACTTGTGGAGGGTTTCAGGTATGTCTCTTACCAGTACTGAAATGCGCCTTAAGGCTTTGAGAAAAAAGATGGCGGAGAGCAATATTGATCTTTACATGGTTACCAACGAAGATCACCATTTGAATTATTTTCCGCCAGAGTATTTTCACCAGCTGAAATATCTCACGGGCTGTCCGGTCAAGGACGGTGTGCTTCTGGTAACCCAGGAGAACGCCCACTTCTGGACTGTGGATTCCTTTGGAGCTGCAGCCAGGGAAGCCTTGAAAGACACCGAGATAGTGGTGCACATTAAGGATAATCCGGATGACGAGATCTCAAACCTGACTGATTTCTTCAGAGCCTTCTCCGCTGCTACCATGCAGGAAATATTAAATGGAGATATTTCAACTAGTATCGACTGGGAAGAAGGGGAACTGGACGTTAAGGCCGAAAAGAAAACACTGATAGGTTTTGATGGAAGATGTTTTTCATTTGCCTTTCTTGACGGCATAATCAGGGAAATGGAAACACCTTATCAGATGGGAGCGGTGAATATAAGCCCTACAATAGATCTGGTTGGAGAGATATGGAAAGACAGAGGGGAGCTGAGACCTGGCAATGTCTATCTATATCCAGAACTTCCTGATGAAGACAAGTCTATGATACGCCACAGCGACCGGCTGGAAGAGAGGGAGAACCTCAACAGTATTGCCGGAAGACTGAGCCTCATCCGAAAGAAGATGATGGGGGTTGCACCAGAAGCAGGACTTCCTGTTATCGATCTGGATGACATTTCATGGATTTTCGGAATCGGAGGAGAGGGTGGAGATTACGGCAGGCTGCCCCTTGCCTACGCTTACATTACCATGAATGAAGCCCGTCTCTATCTGCCTCAGGGAAGCTTCAGCGGGAAGACCAGAAGTAAGCTTGAAGAAGCAGAGGTGGAAATATGTGATTATGGACAGTTTTATCAGTCCATGGAAAACATCAGGGAAGAGCGGGTCATAATCGATCCTGAGGCATGTAATGCATCACTGGCCCTTAACTTCCTTTTCGAATCGGAGGTAGGCGTAATATCCGGAGCAAATCTGATTTCAGGAGAAAGGGCAGTACTCAGTCCAGAACAAATGGGAGGAGCCAGAAAAGCAGCCCTCCTTGATTCCATAGTTATGTGTCAGCTCATGAAATGGATGGATGAAGGTTCTGGTAAAGAAATCAGCCTTGAAAAGGTAAAGGAAAAAATTAATCAGTTTCGTGATCCTGAGACCTTCGTCTCAGAGTCAAGGCCGGTGGAGCTGGAAAAATACGGCAATTCGGTTATGGTAAGGTTTGGCAGCAACTACGTAAATGGAACATCTACTCTTGCAAGAACCATAGCTTTAGGAAAACCTGATCCCGGGGTGGTATATTTCAACACTGTAGCTGTAAAGGCTTTTATGAATGTGGATGCCAGCATTTTTCCAAAGGGGATACTGGACAGCCAGTTTGATTGTATATTCAGAAAGAGCTTCTGGAATGCTATGTTTGATTATGAAGGGCCCTCAGGCTGGAATATTGGCAGCAGAACAGCAGCGGCATCTGGTCCATTGTGGCTGGACTGGAGCAATCCAGATGGAGGAACGGAGATAAAATGTAATATGGCAGTTGCCCTTTGTCCACACTGGGGTGATATTACCCTGGAAAGCTGCTATATTTTCCGTTCAGCAAACAAGATAGCCGAATCGGTGGCACCAGATCGTTCTAAGTATATACCGAAGGGAATGATAATTTCAGAGGCTACTACATTAGCACCCTTTGATCCAAGACTAATTGACTTTAAAATGCTTTCCTACAGGGAAGTAATGGAGCTGAAAGATTATAATGACTCAATTATTGATATTTTCAGCCAACTGGAAGATGAGGACATGGTCAAATGGCTTAAGAAAAGGTTTGAAATCAGAATACGATAAGTAACAGCAGGGGCCCCCATTATGTTGTCCCAGCTGCCGTATTCCAGATTTCTGAACCATTGAATAACATGAATACATGGAAAAAGGCTGCAGATCAAGAGAAATGCAGCCTTTTAAAATGTTCTTAAAGTGCTCTTTATTGTTTCAGCAAATCGTTTCTCAGCCTTTCAGCAACCCATACGGACAGAGAATTAACTTCTGTGTCTTTCATTATGCCGTCCTCGGCAAGAACAAGAAATCCGTTGACATATCCGGGCAGATCTGAAAAATACGAAAGGTTATCAAGTTCTGGATCAAATATGGTAAGATCTGCGAATGCCGAATCACCTTTCCTGATAACGGGGATGTCAGCTGTAAAATCTGATGTCTTTTCCCGGAACTCTCCGGCTATGTCCTGGGGGTCAGAGGAGAACTTTACGCCGTTGAAAGGCCCCCCTGATCCCGTATTAATGAGCCTGGCACAGTTCTGACTGCCTGTAACCTTAAGCCGGCCTTTTGAGGGCCTTGGCCTTACTGTGAGAAGGCCTCCGGCTGCAGGTAGTCCTGTTTTCCCAAGAGCAGCCTCAGGGATAATTCCAGCCTTGAGGATGGACGTAAAATCCGTTGCTGTTAGTGTACAAAAAAGCTTGTACAGCTGTAGAACATCTTCCCGGTTATGTGTCAGTATTATTTTTTCCTTCACCGGACTTCCGTCTATAACATACTCCTTGAACAGCTTGACGCTTTCACGACCTGTGATTATATCTCTTCTTGAACCGCCTATACCGAAAAAATCTTCAACATTTTTCTGAGAAATAGAACCAATTTCCCCAGGAAGAATGGAATATGTCCGGAGAAAACGGTAAAGGTCAAAATCATAGTAGGCGGCAGAATAGGGAAGGTGACATCTGTCAACTCTCTCCTGGGTAAAGGGCACATCAAAACTTGCACCATTGTAAGTTATGAGATAGTCAATGGCTCTGTCATTCATGTGATTTACAGTGGCTTCAAGAACCTGATCTTCTTCAAAGGGAGATTCGGCAAGGAATTGAGTTATCTCGGCTCCTCGTTCATCAGGTATCAGCATGGCAGTAAGAATGATTCTGTCGCTGGTGCGTGAAAGACCTGTGGTTTCAATATCGTAAACACATGGAGTAAGGTCATCAAACCATCTCTTCGTTATTGATCCCATTTCATGGGAAAATGAATATCTGCGTGTAAATTTTTTCATAGGGTAATGATAACCTATGAATGGGAAAAGTACAAAATAATTTAATGTTGAAAGAGGGAAGGAAAAGGGAAGGTGGATTATAATATTAAGACATGGAATAATGCAAAAAAGAAAAGAAACCGCAGGGGAGCAGTTTCTTTCCGTAAAAAGGGTATTGGGACTAGAGATTATAGAGATTATCAGGGAGATAATCTCTATAAGTATTATAGCCAAGTCAAGGAGGAAAATCAATAAAATATCTGAAACGATGACATCATAAATAGAGCTTGCGATGTCATATAACTACAAAGATGAATAAAAAACAGATTGTAAAAATTCGTACAGTATGAAATTGGATTGTTAAAATATAAGGTTTTAACAATTTGTATACTGTTCTAACCAATCACCTGTTTTCAGTCATATATTTGAACATAATAAATCCGGCAGGTGCAAACAATATTTTGCATCTGCCGGCTATAGTTTTTAATGAAAAATGTATATTTCTGATTGACTGTTTAGACATTGAAGAGGAAATGTATTACGTCGCCGTCTTTCACTACATAGTCCTTGCCCTCTGATCTTATCAGGCCCTTTTCTCTGGCTTTTGCCAGGGAACCGCCGCAGGAGATTAAATCATCGTAGGAGATGGTCTCCGCACGTATAAAGCCTTTTTCAAAATCAGAGTGGATCTTTCCGGCAGCCTGTGGTGCCTTTGTGCCTTCTTTTATAGTCCAGGCTCGGACTTCCGGCTCACCTGCAGTCAGATAGGAGATAAGGTCCAGAAGTCTGTAAGATGCCTTGATCAGCTTATCAAGACCTGACTCTTCTATGCCAAGGTCTTCCAGGAATGCCTGACGCTCATCATCCTCCAGTTCAGCCATCTCTGCTTCAATCTCTGCACAGATGGTTACACAACCAGAACCTTCTTCAGCGGCATATTCCTTTACAGCCTTAACGTATTTGTTGTCTTCGTTTCCAATATCGTCTTCGGAAATGTTTGCAGCGTAGATTACTGCCTTTGATGTGAGAAAATCATAAGACTTCATAAATTCCTGCTGGTCTTCATCTAACTCCAGGGTACGGAGGGGCTTTCCAGCTTCCAGCCATTCCTTTGCCATTTCCAGTGTTTTAAGGTTGCCGGCCTGTTTTTTATCTGCTTTCAGACTCTTTGTAACCTTAGCGATAGCCTTTTCGATTACCTCAAGATCAGCAAAGATGAGCTCCATGTTAATGGTCTCGATGTCGTCTACAGGATCAATATGTCCGTTTACATGGACAATGTTTTCATCTTCAAAACAGCGTACAACATGGACGATAGCCTGTGTCTCTCTGATATGACCAAGAAACTTATTGCCCAGACCTTCGCCTTTGGAAGCTCCTTTTACAAGACCAGCAATATCGCAGAACTCAATAGTTGTATAGATAGTCTTTTTCGAATTATATATTTCATGGAGTACCTGAAGCCTTTTGTCAGGGACTGTAACCACACCAATATTTGGCTCTATGGTGCAGAATGGATAATTTGCCGCTTCAGCACCGGCCTTTGTAATGGCGTTGAAAAGGGTGCTTTTGCCTACGTTTGGCAGACCGACTATACCAAGTTTCATAAATTGATAATCTCCTTAATCTGTGTTTAAAACTGTGTTCTGGATTTGAAATACCTGGACACAACTAGTAAGTATAACGTTTTCATCCCTGAGTGGCAAGAATGAACGCTAGGGGCAGCCAGATATTATCTACTCTTCCTCATCGTAGCTGTGCCTGTTTGCTCGTCCTCTTCCTCTTACGTAGAAAGATGGATCAGAGTCTTCTTTCCATTGAGATTCACTGGAACTGGAGTCCTCACTTCCAGAAGAGGACTGGCCGAAGGCCCTGTCTATTTCGCTGGATGTTTCAGCTGCCTGCTGGAAGTACTTGTCCTCCAGGGTGGTGTCCTGATATTTTTCTGCTTCTTTGTCCAGCTGATGCTGAAGCACCTCATCTGTTTGAGTTTCCTTGGAAATAACTTTCTCAAGTTCTGCTTCTACGGCCTTGGCCACAGCCTGGGCTTTATCTGCTTCTTTCGGTTTTGTATTAAGGACAGGTTTTTCATCAAAATCAGGCATCAAATAATGGCTGGAATCGGTTTTTTCGTTTACCGGGCTATCCAGTGTAATTACGTTTTCTTCTGCCTCATCAATTCCGGAGAAATCGAATTCGCCTGTGGTATCCAGATTCTCGTCAGGGGCCTTTACTACTGTAAGAGTTTTTTCCTTGTTTAGTTTCATCTCTTCAACAGGATCTGTGAAAGGAGCCTTCGAAGATTCATTAACCTCAGCTGATTTATCAAGACTTTCTCTTTCAGCTTTCTTTGCTTCTTTTTTAGCCTTCTTTTCTGCTTTTCTTTCTGCTTTTTCAGCTTTTTTCTTTGTTGATGTTGAAGCAACAGCTGTGTTTCCTTTTTTTCCTGCTCTTGATTTGCACACAATGAATAAAATCAGAGAGAAGATGAAAAAGGCAACGCTGATTACCTGTGCCTGTCTGAAGGGTCCGATCATCAGGCTGTCAGTCCTAAGGGATTCAACAAAAAACCTCTCCAGGGAATAGAGCATGCCATATAAAGAGAAAATTTTTCCCCTGAAGGATCCATTTCTGTCAATAATGATAAGAAACAAGAAGAGGGCGAAACACCAAATTGATTCATATAGAAATGTTGGATGTACCTTCTGGCCGGCAACTTCAATTGCCCAGGGAAGATTAGTGGGAGTTCCATGAGCTTCACTGTTAAAGAAGTTGCCCCAACGGCCGATGGCCTGTGCAAGGGCTACTGATGGTGCAAGAAGATCAAGAAGTGATAGAAAATCCACTTTCTTGAGGCGGCACATTATGAATACACCCAGGATTCCGAAAATCAAACCTCCGTGGATGGCAAGACCGCCTCCACGAATATTGAAAATCTCGGAAAGATTATTTTTGTACAAGTCCCAGCTGAAAATGACGTAATAGGCTCTGGCACCGATTATTCCGAAGGGAAGGAGCCAGATAGCGGCATCAAGGACATTTTCCTGTTCTATGCCATGTTTAGGGGCTCTGATATAACTGATGATGACGGCAAGAACTACTCCCAGGGAAATGAGGATTCCGTACCATCGGATGTCTAGTCCTGCAATAGTAAAAGCTACAGGATTTGGTGCTGTCATGATGAATTCCTCCAATATATTAAAATAAATATGGTACAATAAAAGATGTGTTAATGTTGGAAATACAGAGGCAGGAAAACTGATCTGAAATAATTATTTCCAAACTTTCAAAAAAGTATGTGCATTTTGCTTCACACTGTGGTAGTATATCACAAGTGCGGTGAACGAACCACGTTTCTCTTGAAGGTTCGGACACTGCACAAGCGAATGAAAAATTGTTAAA
Source organism: Allobaileyella intestinalis (assembly GCF_009695865.1). Taxonomy (GTDB): domain Bacteria; phylum Bacillota; class Clostridia; order Peptostreptococcales; family Anaerovoracaceae; genus Allobaileyella; species Allobaileyella intestinalis. The sequence goes on from NZ_VUNB01000005.1 coordinate 232,431, forward strand.
AAAAGGGGTTGACACAAAAGGCCCACAAGAGTAAAATAACATTCGCAGTCCTGATGACAGCAAACATTTGGCGGCGTAGCTTAGCTGGCTAGAGCGTTCGGTTCATACCCGAAAGGTCGGTGGTTCGAGTCCACCCGCCGCTACCAATTTGGACGCTTAGCTCAGCTGGGAGAGCATCTGCCTTACAAGCAGAGGGTCATAGGTTCGAGCCCTATAGCGTCCACCAATTTATGGCCGGGTAGTTCAGTTGGTTAGAATGCCAGCCTGTCACGCTGGAGGTCGACGGTTCGAGCCCGTTCCCGGTCGCCAATTGCGGTGGGTATCGTCAAGCGGTTAAGACACAGGGTTGTGGTTCCTGTATGCGTGGGTTCGAATCCCACTACCCACCCCAATTTATAAATGGGGTGAGGATAATTAAATAAGTAATGATGGGGTATAGCCAAGTGGTAAGGCAACGGATTCTGATTCCGTCATGCGCAGGTTCGAATCCTGCTACCCTAGCCAATGGCGACATAGCCAAGTGGTAAGGCAGAGGTCTGCAAAACCTTTATCCCCAGTTCAAATCTGGGTGTCGCCTCCATAACAGAAGGGGTTCAGCGTATGCTGGGCTTCTTTTTTTCGGAGGAGTAAGGTGGAAAACCACGGCATGTTGTAGCGTTGAAACAGGGCCTTCGGGCTCTGTTTTTTTATATATTTTTTGATACTGTTAAATCACCTCAAACAATAAATCCATGCCGGCAGGGCATGTATTTATAAAAACAAACATAAGACTAAAGCTGCGTCTAGCTTTCTCTTTTCTTTGCAGCGCTCTTAGTATTTTTTCTTAATTTAATGCGGCGGTCGTCTACTGAACCAGCCTTGCGGATCTTGTAGGATCTGTATGGAGAAAGCAGGGCTCCCAGTCCCTTGTTATAAAGCATGAAACCGTAGACAGAATAGAAAGCATGGGCATTCATGGATTTGAAGGTCCATCCTCGTTCCTTTCCGCCGCAGGTGATTGGAACACCTTGCCGAATGGCATCTATTAAATCATCGTTAGATCTGATTTCAGCATCTATGTCTGTATATCCCATTCCAACATATTTGTAGTCGTGAGAATCAGATCCGCCGAAACCAGGCTTCATATACTCATATGTAAGGGCGTCAGACAATCTGTTGGCTTCTTTTGATTCACAAGAGTTGAAGGCTTCAATGAAATCGAAGTCATTCAATATTGATGCGTCTTTTTTCAGCCGGTGAAAAAGCATGGCACTTGAGCTGCGGATTCCGAAAGGATGGGCAGGACCAAGAATGCCGTCGTATTTGTGTACCAGCTCAATCAGGGAGTTAACAGACATTCCTCTTATTGATAGAGCTTTGATTTCTACACCATCAGGCATGATGACAATAAAATGGCCAGCGTCTCTAGTATCGTACTCGATACCTTTCAGAACGACAAAATCCGTCTCCCTGCTAAGTGGAGTTTTCTTCCATACATTGTATCCATCATATGAATCATGGTCGGTAACCAGCATTCCCTGGTATCCTTTTTCGGAAAGAAGCCTGACATAATCAGTAATGGATACTTTTGCATCAATAGAACCATATTTTGTATGACAATGCATATCAAATCTCAAATTGATGTCACCTTACTTTCCAGATCAATTTATTCACTGTGATCATGCATGTATTATATTAGGTTTCCTTGACAGCTGTATGAAACTATTGAAACTTTATGGGAATAAAATCACTCTTCTTTATATACATCTGAAAGTTCCATCTCCGGATTGGATTCAAGAATTTCCTTTACTCTGTTATATTCTGCAAAAACTGCGGTCTTGATCTTCTCCCTGGTTGTGGAGGAAAGGGGATGAGCAATATCTCTGAATTCTCCCTTGCCTAACTTCTTGCTGGGCATTGCAATGAACAGTCCATTGGCGCCGTCAATCAGCTTAATATCATGCACCGCAAATTCTCCATCCATTGTTATTGATACTATGGCCTTCATTTTATCCTCATCGCAGATTCTGCGTACTCTTACATCTGTGATTTCCATTACAGACCGCCTTTCCGTACCACTAAGAAAAACAGTGCATCGTGCACGTGGTTTGATTAATTATAAACTGCATAATTTACTTCATCAATCTGACATTATTAATGTCAAAAAATAATACATTGCACAATGAATGCCGTGGAAACGGTTGATTAAAGATGAAATAATTAGTTCATCAAGGAATGTAGTTCTGGATAAATGAATTCAAAAAATCCTGCCGTGAAGGGAACTTCATAGCAGGAAAGAAGAATTTTTATGTGAAAATCTAAGAAAACCCTAATACCGAACCATGTTTTATGGACATTGTCATAAAATAATCAATGTGAAGGGCTGTTTAATACCAGTTATCAATTGAGTTAGGGGAAACCTTTATTGTTTTGTTTTCCTCATCAATGTTGTCAAGGTAAACGATAGGGAAGTAGTTGGAGATTTTTTTCTTCTCCGGTTCTCTGGAGGCCATTGCCACCCCCGCACCATTTACCGTTATGTTGAACTCAGACAGTATTTCCGTCAGTCCTTTGAGACTTCCGCCGCCTCTCATAAAATCATCAATAATTATGGCGGAAGCACCGTTGTTCACAGCCCTCTTTGATATGGACATCTTCTGTATGCGTTCATAGGATCCGGAAAAATAGTTTATGCTGACAGTGGAGCCTTCGCTGTATTTAGGTTCTCTTCTTACTACGACCATTGGAACGTTCAGCATGAGAGCAGTCATTTCTGCAAGGGGTATTCCTTTTGTCTCCACAGTTACCACATAATCAGCTTCAGTGTCCCTGAAGTAGTGAGCCAGAATGAGAGCCATGTCTCTTATCATGTGGCTGTCAAACATAATATCCGAGGTGTACAAAAATCCGCCGCCCAGTATTCTTGAAGGGTCCATGAGCTTATTGCACATCTGTTCCTGGAATGCGGAGGCTTCTTCAGAAGAAATCCCCGGCCTCATTCTGATACCGCCGCCGACACCTGGTATGGTTTCTATAAAACCGTGACCAAGTTCCCTGGTAATCTCGTCAGCAGCCTTTATATCTTCACTGAGGCTGGATTTAGCTATATCGAATTTTTCACAGAAATATCTGGAGGGATAGATTTTGTTTGGGTTCAGGGACAGCTCTGTTAAAAGAGCGGCCACACGCTTATTCTTTTTCATACATGTTCCTCCGTTTTTTATTTATTTTAAATATTGAACGAAGAATGTCAATTTGTTCTTTATTGTACGGAATTATGGTGAAAAAATAAGTATACTGTTGAACTCATTTCTATATTTCTTGTAAAGGTTTTAGAAATGGAATATAATAATTCCGCATGATTTGAATTTGGAGGTGCAGATATTGACAGATATCTCAAAATATAAAAGGATACATTGTCTTGGTATTGGCGGAATCGGCTTGTCCGCAGTAGCCGAGATTCTCAATAACGCCGGTTACATTGTTACCGGAACAGACATGAAGAAGTCTGAGGTTACAGAACATCTGGAGAGCATTGGAATAAAAGTTTACTACAAACACGCTCCCGAGAACGTAGAGGGTGTGGACCTGATTGTTTATTCAGTTGCTGTTGCAGATGATAATCCGGAGATGGTCAGAGCAAGAGAGCTGGGAATCCCTGAGATCACAAGAGCTCAGATGCTGGGTGCCATTATGGAACATTTTCAGGAAAGTGTTGCCATTTGTGGAACTCATGGTAAGACCACAACTACGTCGATGATTTCTCTTATCTTGAGGAATGCTAATTACAAGCCTACCATCCTTGTCGGCGGTAATGTTCCGGAGATTGACGGAAACGTAGAGATCGGTGAACACAAGTATTTCGTAACAGAGGCCTGTGAGTATATGGACAGTTTCCTGAATCTCAGACCTTCTCTTGGGGTTCTTCTTAACATCGATTCTGATCATCTTGACTATTTCAAGGATATCGATCATATTAAGGCTTCATTCAGACAATTTGTCACACAGATTCCTGAGGACGGCACCGTAGTTGCATATGGAGAGAATCCTTTTGTAAAGGAAGTCCTCAGAGGCGTAAAGAACACTATTACATACGGTTACTCAGAGGGAAATAAGTATTATGCAGAGAATATTTCCTTCGATGAGTCCGGATATCCTGAGTACGACATCTGCAGCAACGGAGAAACCCTGTGCCATATTCACCTGGGTGTACCTGGAGAACACAATGTGCTGAACTCTATGGCTGCCTATGCAACCTGTCATTTCCTGGGAGTGTCTGATGAAGTAATCTGTGATACCCTGATGAATTTCCACGGACCACATAGAAGGTTTGACTTCATTGGTGTGACTGGCAATGGAGTTAAGGTAATCGATGACTATGCACATCATCCTACAGAGATAAAGGCAACTCTTAAAGCTGCCAGAAACGTTAAGCATAACAAGCTCTGGTGTATTTTCCAGCCTCACACATATACGAGGACAAAGGCTCTTTTCGATCAGTTTGAGGATGCGTTTACAGATGTGGACACACTTATTGTGACCGACATATATGCAGCCAGGGAGAAGGACGTATACGGAGTTTCTTCCTACAAGCTGGTTCAGGCAATGAAGGAGAAACATCCTGAAATGGATATCAACTACATTCAGGATTTTCCTGATATTGCCAGATTCATTACAAGGCATGCAGGTAAAGACGATATCGTCATTACAATGGGTGCCGGAGATGTGTATAAAGTAGGAAAAATCATACTGGGAACTGCGGAGTAACAGGAATTCCCCGGGAATGCCGCCAGTTGCCAAGGAATGAAATCTTTTTTTCCAAAAAACAAAACAGATAGGAAGCAGAATGAATATAGAAGAGTATAGAGAACGTGAAAAAGCCAGACTTGAGGCTAACAGAAAGAGACTGGAAGATGATGGGGTAGAGTTCGTTGACATCTACTCCGCATATATCGATGAGTCAGTAGTTATAGAAGCCGGAGCTCTTATTGGACCAAATGTTACCCTTCAGGGAGACACAGTTATCAGATCAGGTGCTCACATAGGCCAGTCATCGGTAATCAGAAATTCTGAAATCGGATGCAGAACAGATGTTGAAGCATCGTATATTTATGACAGCAAAGTTGGTGAGGACACTCATGTAGGGCCTTTTGCTTATATCAGACCGGGCAGCACCATTGGAGATGGATGCAAGGTGGGAGATTTTGTGGAAGTAAAGAATTCCAGCATGGGCAATGGAAGCAAATCCAGCCATCTTACCTACATCGGTGATGCAGATGTGGGAAAGAATGTTAACCTGGGCTGCGGCGTTGTTTTTGTTAACTACGACGGGGCAAAGAAATACAGAAGCACAGTAGGTGACGATTCTTTCGTTGGGTGCAATTCCAACCTGATCGCACCGGTACACCTGGGAGAAGGTGTTTATGTAGCTGCAGGCACTACTATAACTGAAGATGTGCCAGATGATTCCCTTTGTATTGGAAGATCCAGACAGACAAACAAAGAGGGATGGGTAAAAAAGAGAAAGATTCTCAAGAAGGATCAGGATAATTAATCACAGCCTTAGAGCTATACAAATCTGGTAGATACCGTATGCGGTTTTTACATACAATGCACTGGAGACAATACACATAGGGGGATTCATTCAAATGGACAAAGACGTATTTGCAAATATGAAACTCTTCGCAGGTAACGCACATCCGGAACTTGCAAAAGAGATCGCCGACATCATGGGTGTAGAGCTTGGTAAGGCCACGGTCAACAAGTTCAGCGACGGAGAGATTTCAGTCAGCATCTGGGAATCTGTCAGAGGCAGAGACTGCTTTATCATCCAGCCTACAGGTGATCCGGTAAACGACAATCTTATGGAGCTGCTTATTATGGCTGACGCAATGAAGAGAGCCTCTGCAGGAAGCGTCAATGCCGTTATCCCTTATTATGGATATGCCCGTCAGGACAGAAAGGCAAAGGCAAGAGATCCAATCACATCTAAGCTGGTGGCCAATATGCTGACAGCTGCAGGTGTGGACAGGGTGATTACAATGGATCTTCATGCTAATCAGATTCAGGGATATTTCGATATTCCTGTTGACCATCTGCTGGGAATGCCTATTCTCTGTCAGTATTTCATGAAGAAGGATCTGGATGATGTTGTAGTTGTATCACCTGATCACGGAAGTGTTACAAGAGCAAGGAACATGGCAGAAAAGCTGAACTGCCCGATTGCCATTGTTGATAAGAGAAGACCTGAGCCTAACAAGAGCGAGATCATGAACATCATCGGAGATATCAATGGAAAGAACTGCATTATTCTTGATGATATGATCGACACGGCTGGCACTATCACAAATGCTGCCAATGCAATTAAAGAGATGGGCGCTAAGGAAGTATATGCTTGTGCAACACATGCAGTACTTTCAGGTCCTGCTATTGAAAGAATCGAGAAGAGTGCAATCAAGGAAATGGTACTTTTGAACACACTGCCTATTCCTGAGGAAAAGAAGCTTGATAAGATGAAGTTCCTGTCAGTTGCACCGATTTTCGCAGAGGTTCTTACAAGAGTTTATACACACGGCTCAATCAGCGACCTGTTCGATAAGTAGGTTGTCAGCAGCGGGACGAAACAGTATGTCCGTAATAGCATGATAAAAGGGTAATATGAGAGGCAACGGGTTCAAATGGGTCCGTTGCCTTTTGTGAATTAATGAGGATACAACTATATGTATATAATCGCAGGCCTGGGAAATCCGGGAGCAAAGTACGATAAGACAAGGCACAACATGGGCTTCCATGTTATAGATATTCTGGCAGAGAGATATGGAATAAGTGTTAATAAATCTCAATTCAAGGCACTGACAGGTCAGGGAATTATCAGAGGGAAAAAGGTTCTCCTTGTTAAACCCCAGACCTTCATGAACCTTAGCGGTCAGTCCATCTCTCAGGTCATGAACTTTTACAAAGCTGATCATCAGGATCTGATGGTGGTATACGATGATCTGGACCTTCCCCTTGGAAATATAAGACTTCGTAAATCGGGAGGGCCGGGAACCCATAATGGAATGAGGTCTGTTGTGGGAGAACTGGGATATAAGGATTTTCCCAGACTAAGGCTTGGAATCGGAGCTCCGGAAAAAAGTTCAATGGTCAATTTCGTAATCGGGAAGGTTCCGAAAGAAGAGCAGATACAGCTGAACCAGGCTGCATCACTGGGAGCCGATGCAGTTGAAGACTATATAGAATCAGGCATTGACCTGGCCATGAACAGGAACAACACGAAGCGGGACAAAAGCGAATAGCCCTTTAATCTCGCAGAGTGACAAGAATTTTTCACGGAGAGAAAATGAAGAAAGAATATTGTGGCGTCACCGGCAGCAGAATCGCTTATTACGGTTCTAAACTGGCGGAGAAAAACAAAAAAACTCTAATGATCGTTTCAACGGAGAAGGCCGCCGGACTTATGGCTAGTGACCTGTCTTTTTTCATGCCCGAAGGAACAAAGATCTTCACCATGCCGGAGGAAGATGACATCCGCATTGTGTACGAGGCAAGGGATACAGATGGGCTGGCAAAGAGGATAACTGCACTGGATGGACTTACAGGACCGGATCCGGTAATCGTGGTTGCACCTGTTTCGGCAGCCATGAGAAAGCTGGAGAGAAAAGAGCGGTTTGCTGCATCTGTACAGCATCTGAAGACAGGCCAGATATGCGATCCGGATGAACTCAGAAACGCTCTTGTAAAAGGAGGGTATTCACCTGCGCCGGTAACGGAAAATCCAGGAGAGTTCAGTGTGCGTGGAGGAATAATAGACGTGTTTCCTCCGGGAAATGAATATCCGGTGAGAATAGAGTTTTTTGATGATGAAATCGATTCCATCAGGACTTTTGATCCTGAGAACCAGAGATCCGTTGATAACCTGGATGCAGTGAGACTCTGTCCTGCTGCAGAGATAGTTCCGGACAGAGATGAGCTGAACAGCGCTCTGGAGAAAATCCTCAGTGAGTATGACAGCAGAATTCAGGAATGTATGGATCAGCATGGTGATGAAGATGTTGAAGACGGCCGGATTGACAGATTAAAGGATATCAGGAACAGGATCAGCGAGCTTTTCACAACAGGTGCAAGCCCCAGAATATTCGGGGATTATATGAATTATTTCAATGAAGGTGACAACTACCTGTGGGATTACCTGGATGACGGGCTTCTCATGGTGTCAGATCCGGACAGGGTTATCCAGTCCATCCCTGAATATCAGGATAAAGGGGCTTTTCTAAAGGCTTTTGAACGGGAAAATATTGCAACATTCACACCTTTCCAGTCGGGAAGTGAAAACAAAACTGGTGATTTTGAGACAGTTTCCGTTCAGGGAAGGCAGGCCTCTTCGTACAACGGTCAGCTTCAGCTATTTGCCAGTGACATGAAGTACTGGCTGAGCAGGGGTTATAAAGTAAAAATAGTAACTGCATCAGGTGACAGATCCGAAAGAATCAGAGAGTATCTGAATGATTCTGCTGTACGGGGCTCCATTTCCTACGAGGTGGGGGATCTCAGCTCCGGAATGGTTATACAGGACGAGAAGCTGAGCATCATAACTGAAGGTGATATTTTTCCGGACATAAAGAAACGGAGAACGAAAAAACACCGGAAGGGAAAGAACTCCATCGATTTTGCAGACCTTCAGAAAGGCGACTATGTGGTACATGAAACCCATGGTATAGGAAGGTTTGAGGGAATCGTTTCTCTGGAAAGAGGAGGAGATTCCAGTGATTATTTGAAAATCCACTACGCCGGCAGCGATGTTCTTTACATCCCCACGGAACAGCTGGACATAGTACAGAAATATATTGGAAACGAGGGGGAAGCCCCGAGACTTTCAAAGCTTTCTGGGGGAGATTGGCGGAATGCAAGGCAAAAAGCAAGAAAAGCCATAGAGGCCATTGCTGAGGACCTTGTAAAACTCTATGCCCAGAGGCAGGAAGCCGGTGGCTATCCATTCTCTCAGGATACGGTGTGGCAGAAGGAATTTGAAGATGAGTTTCCCTACGAAGAAACTGATGACCAGCTTCAGGCAATCCACGAGATAAAAGAAGATATGGAAAAACCTCTGCCTATGGACAGGCTCCTTTGCGGAGACGTGGGATATGGCAAAACAGAAGTGGCTGCAAGAGCCATTTTCAAGTGCCTGGCAGAAGGAAAGCAGGCTGTCCTTCTGGCACCTACCACACTGCTGGTGGATCAGCACTATCACAATCTGAAAGAGAGGCTCAGCAATTATCCATTTAACATCGAAATGCTTTCAAGGTTCAGAGACGAGGAACAGCAGAAAAAAATAATTCAGGGACTTAAGAACGGAAATATTGATTTCGTTGTAGGAACCCATCGCCTCCTGTCTAATGATATCAAATTCAAGGACCTTGGCCTTCTCGTAATCGACGAAGAACAGCGGTTCGGAGTTAAGCACAAAGAGAAAATCAAGATGCTCAGGAAGAGCGTAGATGTTCTCACTCTTTCTGCTACTCCGATTCCAAGGACTCTTAACATGTCGCTTACAGGAATCAAAGATATCAGCATGATAGAAGAACCGCCAGGAGACAGACTGCCTGTTCAGACCTTTGTTACTCCATATGATGAAGACCTGATCTCCAGCGTAATCTCAAGAGAGCTGTCCAGAAATGGTCAGGCTTATGTAATATCAAACAGGGTTCGTGGAATCAAGGATATTGCAGAAAACATCCAGCATCTTGTACCGGAGGCCAGGGTTGCCGTAGGTCACGGTCAGATGGGGGAGAAGACCCTGGAAAACGTTATGATAGATTTCACCGAAGGAAAGACAAACGTCCTGGTGGCAACAACCATCATTGAAAATGGAATCGACATACCAAACGCAAATACGATTATTATTTTAAATGCAGACAGATTCGGCCTGTCACAGCTGTATCAGCTGAGGGGCAGGGTTGGCAGGTCAGATAAGCTGGCCTACGCATACCTGATGTACGATCCGCAGAAACAGCTTACTGAAATTGCAGAAAAAAGATTGAGCACCATCAGGGAGTTTACGGAATTCGGAGCAGGGTTTAAAATATCAATGCGCGACCTGGAACTGAGAGGCGCAGGAAACGTGCTGGGAGAAGCTCAGAGCGGTCATATTGCGGGAATAGGTTATGAGCTGTACTGCAAGGAAATAGACAGGGCAGTCAGAAAGCTGAAAGGAGAAACCGTAACAGAGACCAGGGCAGAAATCACCATCAATCTGGATTTGCCGGCAAAGATCCCTGAATCATATATTTCAGATGAATCCCTGAAGCTTCAGGCATACAGGAAGATCGCAAGGATCTGGACCAGAGAAGACGCAGAAGACGTTATTAACGAGCTTATTGACAGATTCGGAGATATTCCTGATACAGTCATGAATCTTATTAAGGTTGCAGAGATCAGGAGCGCAGCTGAAAGAATAGGAGCTGAGGAGATTAATATTTCAGGCAGGAAAATCAGGGTTAACTTCGGAAGTGAGAACCATGTCAACGCCTATGTGCTGGTAATGTCCAAACAGGAATTTGGTCAGCGCCTTGCCATCAGAAGTGGCGACAACCCGGAACTTGACTTTTTCCCTGAAAAAAATAAACCTATTGCAGATCAGGTCCTTGGCCTTATGGAGACACTTAACGAAAAGGCGGAAGAATTTCAGTCAGGAGGAGAAAATGCTATTTGAAAACATCGGAATACTGGACGAAAATTTCAACTATAAACCAGATAAGTATGTTCTGACCTTCGGAGACAGGATTGTTTATATCGGAGATAAAAGGCCTGAAGGAAAGGCTTACGAGGGAAATCTGGGACCAGTATACGACGGAAGAGGAAAAGTTCTAATGCCTGGATTCTATAACGCCCATGGCCATTCTCCCATGTCACTGCTGAGAGGTTATGGAGAGGGACTGCCTCTGGACCGTTGGCTGAACGAGAGAATTTTTCCCTTTGAAGCTCAGCTGGACGGAGATGCGGTATATTGGGGAACAATGTTGAGCATGGCGGAATCTGCCAGGTTTGGAATAGTTTCCACAACTGATATGTACATGTTTGTGGATGATATGGTAAAAGCCTATATGGAAAGCCGCATGAAAGCAAACGTCAGCAGGGCCGTTACTAATTTCGGACACGAGAAGCCGGAAAATCTTCAGTTTTATAAAGACATGGTTGACGTTATCAAGATGTATGATGGTTTTGGAGAAGGTAGAATTAAAGCAGATGCCGGTCTCCATGCAGAGTACTCAAACGATGATGATACAACTCTTCTGGTGGCTGAAACAGCCAGAAAGTACGATGTAAACATGCACGTTCATGTTGCTGAGACAAAGTTTGAAACGGAAGGGTGCAGGGAGAGGCATAATGGCAAGTCGCCAGTAGAATATCTGGATTCTATGGGTATTTTTGACCAGAACACAACTGCTGCCCACTGCGTATGGCTTACGGATGAAGACAGAAAGATTCTTGCATCAAAGAATGTTACTGTTGCCAGCAATCCTGTCAGCAATATGAAGCTTGCCAGCGGATTCTGCAATGTTCCGGAACTGTATAAGGCAGGAATAAATGTGGCAATTGGAACAGACGGGCCTTCAAGCAACAACAGCCTGAACTTTTTTGAGGAAATGAAGGTATTTGCTCTTCTTGGAAAAGCAGTAAGCGGTGATGCGGCAGCCATGGATCCCCGTAAGGTGCTTTACAGCGCAACAAGGGCTGGTGCCATGGCTCAGGGAAGAAGGAGCTGCGGACTTATAAAGGAAGGATGGCATGCAGATCTGATAGTAGTCGATCTGGATACAGTAAACATGCAGCCAATAGAAGATGTTCCAACGGCTCTGGTGTTTTCAGCTGACGGTAAAGATGTTCTTCTGACTATGGTTGACGGCAGGGTGATATATAATAATGGAGAATACGACACCATTGATGTGGAGAAGGCAATTGCTATGACAAAGGAAGCCAGAATAAGAGTGGGAGGCAGAGTATAGTTCCCGAGGATAATGGCGGATTACTCTGTCCAGAAAGTGATGAAAGGGCTAAAATCGTTGAAAAATACGACAAAATTTGATGTATGTTGTTGACACTTTCAGAAGGCGTTCGTATAATAGTAGCAGTTGAATCTCACTAAGGAGGAAAGTTATGAACAAGGCCGAGTTGGTAAGCAAGGTTGCAGATAAGACTGGATTCAAGAAGAAGGACGCAGAGGCTGCTCTGGACGCAGTTCTTGGAACAATAGAGGAGTCACTGGTAGCTGGTGACAGCGTAAGACTCATCGGTTTCGGAACATTCGAGACCAGATCCAGAAAGGCAAGAAAGGGCAGAAATCCTCAGAAGCCAGATACTGTTATCGATATCCCTGCTTCAAAGGCACCTGTTTTCAAGGCCGGAAAGTCCCTGAAGGATGCTGTAAACAAGTAGTGTAACATGCTTGTGATTAAAGACGGATGGCTTAAGGCTGTCTGTCTTTTTTAGATGTGATCTTTAGTGAAAAGACGTTTAAGCCGGTGGAGTACGAAAGCTTTAGCTTCAAGACAAACCTCCGGTGGTTTGGGTTACCGGTGTCCTTGACAATCTGTTCACAGGAGATTATTATTTCCGTTGGGATGACAACTGAATAGTTTTATCAAAGGAGTGCCCTGAACTGGGCTGAGATATGGCGAGCAGACATAAATCCTTATTACCTGATCAGAGTAATTTCTGCGTAGGGATGATATTAACATACACGGTCCGCATTGCTACTCTGCAGTGCGGATTTTTCTTTTGTGAGAAAACGAAGACAGGGGCGTTCCAGATGAGTTTATCAGCTTTTATTATATTGGATCGGAGGGACAGATAGATAGAAATGGTTAAGATAAATGGAGAAATGACGGATGCCGCCGGTGCCGTGCTGGAGGATATCCTGGTGGAAAAGGGCTTTAACATGAAGTTCATCGCCGTGGAGATCAACGAGCATATAGTAAAAAAGGCGGATTATCCGGAGACCATCCTGCAGGACGGTGACACGGTAGAAGTGGTATCCTTCGTGTCGGGAGGTTAGAGAGTGGTAACGGAAAAAGAACTTTTTGAGGCGTTGGCCTCGAGGCATACGATAGAGGGCCAGAAAAAGATATCCCGCGCCTCGGTGGCCATATGCGGCCTCGGAGGACTGGGCTCCAACGTGGCCATTCACCTGGCCCGGTGCGGCGTAGGCCGCCTCCATCTGCTGGACTTCGACAGAGTTGACCTGCCTAATATCAACCGGCAGCAGTACCGCCTGGATCAGATTGGAACACCAAAGGCCGAGGCTCTGAGAGACGAGCTGAGGGACTTTGCCCCTTATATAAACATAGTCACAGATCAGGTGAAGCTGACTCCGGAAAACATTCCGGAACTGCTGAAGGACGATGAATACATTGTGGAGGCCTTTGACAAAGCTGACCAGAAGGCAATGCTATGTAACGTTGTTCTTGAAGAGCTGCCTGAGGCAGTTCTGATTGCGGGTTCCGGCATGGCAGGATACGGAAAGAGCAACGAGATACAGACCCGCCGCGTATCATCCCGATTCTACATCTGCGGAGATGGAGAGACTGGGCTGGAGCAGGCCGGTACCCTTTTTTCCCCGAGGGTGGCAATATGCGCAGCCCATCAGGCGAACCTGGTGATTCAACTAATCATGGACGGGGAGTAATACAAAGAGAGGTGGCCGCATAGTTACGTGTGTGGCTGATGGAAAAAAGACGCCGCGGAGAATCGCCGGCGCATGATGAAAAAGGCCGATGCAGATTCATGGAGTCGGCTAGAGGAGGAGAAAATGGCAGAAGAAATGAAAAAAGACAGCTGGGAGCTGGGAGGACACAAGTTCACATCCAGGTTCATCCTGGGATCTGGAAAATATTCATTTGATCTGATTAAAGCGGCAGTGGAAAATGCCGGTGCAGAGATTATCACCCTGGCTGTAAGACGGACGAATACCAAGGATCCTGAGAACATACTGAACTATATTCCTGACGGCGTAACTCTGCTCCCTAACACCTCAGGTGCAAGGACCGCAGAAGAGGCCGTAAGAATAGCAAGGCTTTCCAGGGAGCTGGGCTGCGGTGATTTTGTGAAGTTAGAGATAATGAGGGATTCAAAGTATCTTCTGCCCGATAACAACGAAACCGTAAAGGCCACTAAGATCCTGGCGGACGATGGCTTTGTGGTGATGCCCTACATGTATCCGGACCTCTACAGTGCAAAGGCGCTGGTGGATGCAGGTGCTGCCTGTGTCATGCCTCTAGCCGCACCTATCGGTTCTAACAGTGGCCTTCAGACGAAAGCATTCATCCAGATCCTCATCGACGAGCTGGAAGTTCCGGTAATTGTGGACGCGGGAATCGGCCGCCCATCCCAAGCCTGCGAGGCAATGGAGATGGGAGCTGCCGCCATCATGGCAAACACCGCCATAGCAACGGCCGGGAACGTGCCTGAGATGGCATGTGCCTTTAAAAATGCCATCGAAGCGGGCCGTAAGGCCTACCTGGCCGGCATGGGGAGAGTCCTCCAACGCGGCGCGTCATCCAGCGATCCCCAGACTGGATTTCTGAGAGGCTAGGATTTAGAGATGAAGGACCAGCAAAAATTTATTTGCATCACAAATCGAAAACTTGTAAAAGGTGATTTTCTCTCATGGCTCCAACTGATCCTGGATTGCGGCGTCAATGGTCTGCCGGCCCCGGACTGGCTGATCCTGAGGGAAAAGGATCTTCCTCCATCAGATTACATGATTCTAGCTCATCGGGTAATTGACCTGTGCAGCGCAAAAGACAAACTCTGCCTTCTTCACAGCTGGCCGGATGTTGCGCGGGAGCTGGGCTGTAAGAACATCCACTTACCTCTCGAAAAACTGCGTCAAATGAACAGTGAAGAAAAAAGTTTTTTCCGCATTCTTGGCGTCAGCGTTCACAGTCCGGAGGAGGCCAGAGAAGCCCGGGCCCTTGGAGCAACTTACGTGACCTTTGGCCATGTTTTCGCCACCGATTGCAAAAAAGGGCTTGAGCCCCGGGGGCTTGACAGTCTCGGTGCCTGCTGCGCCGGCGTGGACTGTCCGGTCTATGGGATAGGTGGAATCAACGAAAAAAACTATGGGGACTGCATGAAGACCGGCGCTGCCGGAGTCTGTGTGATGTCTGGGTATATGAGCGTTACCAGTTCTAATGGGTCAAAATAAACAGTATCTTTTTGTATTTTATTGACATTACCTGTTTATTAATTCGACATAAATGGTACAATATAGAAAACATTGGTGTTGACCATACAGAAAGGAAGTGTGTCATGGAATTCAGAAATGCGATACTAAAAGAAAAGAAGCAGATTGCTCATGATTCATACAGTTTTAAGATGACAGTTCCAGAAGGTTATTCATGGAAGGCCGGTCAGCATGTGATGTGGCGGATTCCAGGATACGAAGTGGATGAAGGAGACAGGGATACCAGGGTATTTACCATAGCATCGGCTCCTGAAGATGGTTTTCTGATGTTTGCTACCAAGATTGGAGAACTTCATACCAGCTTTAAGGATATACTTCTTAAAAAGATAGAACCGGGAGATACGATTCAGGTAGCAGAGCCTCTGGGATCCTTCGGATTTAATCCTGAAAAAGTAAAATCTCTTATAATTGTGGGTGGAATCGGCATCACACCAATAAGATCCATAATGCGTCATGAGCTGGATTCTCACAAAAACGGACATAAAATACACATGCTGTTTTCTGAAGCTGGCGGTGATCACCCATTTGGTGACTTCTTCCGTGAAGCTGACGCAAAACTGGAGGATTTTTCGGTGGAATTTGTCACTGAAGTAGATGTTTTCACTGGGAAAACTGCAGAATACGCCAAGGCCAATGGAAACGAAGCTGAGTACCTTATTGCCGGTTCACCGGGAATGAACGCAGCTTTCACAAAACAGCTTCAGGAACTTGGCATAAAAGATTCTAATATTGTTAAAGACGAATTCTTCGGATACTGATGGGCTTGAATTTGATTTAGTTCAATTCGATTCAATTCAATGGGAAAACCTTGTTACCGAAAGTAAAATAATTATTTCGGTTGTTTTTTACCTTAAACAGATCAGAGCTTCTTCTTAAATATGAGCAAACCCAGTTATTGACAGTATTAGAAGGCGTTCGTATAATAATACAAGTTAAAGCTCATTAAGGAGGATAGTTATGAACAAGGCTGAGTTGGTAAGCAAGGTTGCAGATAAGACAGGATTTAAGAAGAAGGATGCAGAGGCAGCACTTGATGCTGTTCTGGGAACAATAGAAGAATCATTAGTAGCAGGAGACAGTGTAAGACTTATTGGATTCGGAACATTCGAAACCAGATCCAGAAAGGCAAGAAAGGGCAGAAATCCTCAGAAGCCAGATGCAGTTATTGATATCCCGGCTTCAAAGGCACCTGTATTCAAAGCCGGAAAGTCTCTGAAGGATGCTGTAAACAAGTAGTCTGATTAACTTGGAGTTATTGGCAGACGGCCTGGTGCTGTCTGCTTTTTTATTATTTAAGTTTAATCGTCATTATTATTTAAAGCCTGAAAAAGAATATACGAAAAGGAGAGAGAAATGCGGCTGGATAAATTTCTGAAGAATTCAAGAATAATAAAGAGAAGGACAGTTGCAAAAGAGGCATGTGAAGCAGGCCGTGTCCAGGTAAACGGAAAAGAAAGTAAACCAGGAACAGAATTGAGCGTTGGAGACAAAATAACAGTTACTTTTGGAAACAGTATTTTAAACGTTCAGGTAACAGAATTAATTGAATCTCCCAGAAAAGAAGATGCACAAAAAATGTATATCGTAATAGATTAAAATAATTGCAGGTTATTAACAGCGTAATCCACAGGGTTATCCACCGAAACATGCCTTTAGCTTGTGCAAAAGAAATTCATTAACGAGATAACACGATTTATAACAGAGGAAAATAAGCCTATTACATTGTAAAATCTATACATAACATCTCCGGAGAAAAACAGGAACAGCGTATTGAATATTTGGAAAGATGAGGGATATTTATGTATAGAGAAAAAACTAGGGAAATCTGTTACAGTGACACAGAGTATATTTCAGTGGTGACAAACAATATCTGTTCAAGGATTCATATCAGCGATATTGCCATGGCCGAGCAGGATGGAAGGAAACTGCTTATTGTCCTTAAAGATGGAGAAGAATTTTCATGTTATGCAAAGCTCAGCGACATTAGCCAGGCACTGGACAAATACGGACTGTATAAAGTAATGGAGAGCATGTACATCAGCTTTGATGCTGTCAATAAGGTAGAGGATAGAGAACTCAGCTTCTTCTGCGGAAAGACATGTACATTCGGGAGAAACAATTTTATTAAGATGAGACAAGCGTATAAGAAGTATCTGAGAAGCTTTCCTCCATACACGGTGGATGTTCCTATAGAAGATGCGGAATATGCAGAAGCCGTGAAAAACGAGGATTTTCAGAATTACATATATTCACCGGAGGTCTTATCAGAAATAGCGAAGGGATTTGCACGGCAGTAAATCATTTATAGACAAATCTGTAAATACAAATAATGTGTAAACACAGTTAATAGTGTATGCTTGTAAATATATCAAATCAGGCTATGTTAAAAAATATATAATATTTCTTAAATATCTCTTTACGACAAAATAATATTATGCTAATATAAATAAGCCGTTCGATGAACGGCATTTATTATACAGCAAGTTGAACAATACAAGATGACATTTGATTGATTGTTCGAAGAAATTCAAATTAATTTCAAAAAGTCCTTGACATGTTCGATAAAGAGCCGTATAATAAACAAGCTGTCGCACAGAGCGGCAACAGCACATTGAAAACTAAATAGTACAAAGAAACCAGTCGAAAGAACTGTAGCAATACAGACTTAAGACAATGTACATAGCAATCATGAGATGGTAAGTCGAATGGTTCACGTACAATTCTTTAAAAACAATGATTTCGAAATGAGATCGAGCGCAAAGCGTCAGATCTGAAATCAGGATCGATTTAAATGCCGAAAGGTTTTAAATACAAATTATAAAGAGTTTGATCCTGGCTCAGGATGAACGCTGGCGGCGTGCCTAATACATGCAAGTCGAGCGAGAAATTCTTTAATGAATCTTCGGAGGATTTAAAGAATGGACAGCGGCGGACGGGTGAGTAACGCGTAGGCAACCTGCCTCACACAGAGGGATAGCCATTGGAAACGATGAATAATACCTCATGAAACCGGAACAACACATGTTGATCCGGTCAAAGATTTATCGGTGTGAGATGGGCCTGCGTCTGATTAACTAGTTGGTGAGGTAACGGCTCACCAAGGTGACGATCAGTAGCCGACCTGAGAGGGTGATCGGCCACATTGGAACTGAGACACGGTCCAAACTTCTACGGAAGGCAGCAGTAGGGAATCTTGCACAATGGGCGAAAGCCTGATGCAGCAACGCCGCGTGAAGGATGAAGGCCTTCGGGTTGTAAACTTCTGTTCCCGGGGACGAAGAAAGTGACGGTACCCGGGCAGCAAGCCCCGGCTAACTACGTGCCAGCAGCCGCGGTAATACGTAGGGGGCAAGCGTTATCCGGAATTATTGGGCGTAAAGAGTGCGTAGGTGGTTATGTAAGCGTGAGGTTTAAGGCAGTGGCTTAACTACTGTTCGCCTTGCGAACTGCATAACTTGAGTGCAGGAGGGGAAAGCGGAATTCCTAGTGTAGCGGTGAAATGCGTAGATATTAGGAGGAACACCAGCGGCGAAGGCGGCTTTCTGGACTGCAACTG
>NZ_VUNB01000006.1 GCF_009695865.1 Allobaileyella intestinalis
ATATTCTTACTGCTCATATCTGGTGACAATAGCGAAGAGGATACACCTGTTCCCATCCCGAACACAGAAGTTAAGCTCTTCAGCGCTGATGATACTTGGCGGGAAGCTGCCCGGGAAATTAGGACGTTGCCAGTTAGGAAGAAGGGACACTCGAAAGAGTGTCTCTTTTGTTATATGTGCTGATAGAACTGCTCGGGAATGTAATCAGGAGCAGTAGAAACAGGAGAATGCTTAATCACTACTGCTCGAACAGGGGCGTATGAGCAGTAGTGAAGGGAAATAATGAAAGAAGTACTGCTCGATTTATACTTTACGAGCAGTAGAAATTGGCAAATTTGCCTATAGAACTGCTAGGGACTGTAATCAGGAGCAGTAGAAACGAGAGAATTCTTAATCACTACTGCTCGAAGAGAGGCGTCGGAGCAGTAGTGAAGTGAAAAGGTGGAAAGAGTACTGCTCGGGACTATAATCAGGAGCAGTAGTGAAGTGAAAAAGGCGAAGGAGTACTGCTCGATTCTTATTACACGAGCAGTAGAAAGTGGCATATGTGCTGATAGAACTGCTCGAGACAGTAACAAGGAGCAGTAGTAATGAGAGAATGCTTAATCACTACTGCTCGAAGAGAGGCGTCTGAGCAGTAGTGAAGTGAAAAGGTGGAAAGAGTACTGCACGATAAGATCTCCGCGAGCAGTAGAAAGTGGCAAATTTGCCTATAGAACTGCTCGAGACAGTAACAAGGAGCAGTAGAAACGAGAGAATTCTTAATCACTACTGTTCGAACAGGGGCATCTGAGCAGTAGAAACAGGAGATTGCTTAATCACTACTGCTCGAACAGGGGCATCTGAGCAGTAGAAAGTGGCATATCTGCTGATAGAACTGCTCAAGACTGTAACAAGGAGCAGTTCTATCTTTCAAATACTTGAGCAGTACTGCTGGAGCATTCTTTCGCAGGCAGGAGATGAAGAAATTCTCCATGATATATGGAAATCGTTCCATCCCATGGAAGTCTGCAAAAAGATTTTCCATGGTATACAGAAAAGTTCCTATATCATGGAAGCCTGCAAAGAATTTTTCCATGATATACAAAGAAATTTCCATACCATGGAATTCCGCGAGAAACCCTTCCATGATATACGCATAAACTTCCATATCATGGAATATCTCAAGAAACCCTTCCATGATATACAAAGAAATTTCCATACCATGGAATTCCGCAAGAAACCCTTCCATGACATACAAAGGAATTGTTATACCATGGAATTCTGCGAGGTAACCTTCCATGATACACGAATAAATTCCTATATCATGGAAGCTCCTCTAAAATCCACCTTATCACAACCATCCAAATACAAAGGCCGGCAGTAATTCTGCCAGCCTGATATATTTTCCGCCAGTCGCTCCAAATCGAGTTGATTTTTCCCGGGCCCCGCCAGTCGCTCCCAATCAAGTTGAGTTTTCCGGGCCCCGCGAGCCGGCCCACCAGTCGCTCCCCATCAAGTTGAGTTTCGCGGGCCCCACGAGCGGGCCTCGCGAGCCGGCCCCGCCTGTGGATTTGCCACTTATTCCATGTTGTGTTTTTCCCAGTTCCAGGAGTCTCTGCACATGTCCTCAATGGTTTTTTCGGCCTTCCAGCCCAGGATTTTCTGGGCCTTTGATGCATCGGCATAGACCTCTGCCAGGTCGCCTGCTCTTCTTGGACCTACAACATGAGGAAGGGTAAGGTCGTTGGCTTTTTCAAAGGCGTTTACCAGCTCGAAAACGCTGAATCCACGGCCGGTGCCCAGGTTGAACACGTCGCATCCCTTCAGGGAAGAGCCGTACTTGCAAGCTGCCACATGGCCTTTTGCCAGGTCCACCACGTGGATAAAGTCTCTTACGCAGGAGCCGTCTGGAGTTGGGTAATCGTCGCCGAAGATGGTGAGCTTTTCACGGATGCCTGCTGCGGTCTGAGTGATGTATGGCATGAGATTGTTTGGAATTCCGTTAGGCTTCTCTCCAATGAGTCCGCTTTCATGGGCGCCGATAGGGTTGAAATAGCGGAGCAGAACCACCGACATATCCGGGTCTGCTTTTGCCATGTCCATCAGGATCTGTTCAATCATGTATTTTGTCCATCCGTAAGGATTGCTGATTCCCATGCCTGTAGGCATGTCCTCTGTAAAAGGTGCCTTGTTGGCGTCACCGTAAACAGTTGCAGAAGAGCTGAAAATAATGTTGTGACAGCTGTTTGCCTTCATTACCTCCAGAAGGGTGAGGGTTGTATCCAGGTTGTTTCTGTAATACATCAGAGGTTTTTTAACGGATTCACCTACAGCCTTGTAGCCGGCGAAGTGGATGACCGTGTCAATGGAGTTTTCCCGGAAAACTCTGCTCAGCTCCTGACCGTTGGCCACGTCCACATTGTAGAAAAGGGGCCTTTTGCCTGTGATTTCCTCAATGCGGTCAATAACGGAAAGCTCGCTGTTGTACAAATTGTCAGCGATAACAACGTCGTATCCTGAATTCAGAAGTTCAACTGCCGTATGAGAGCCGATATATCCGGCCCCGCCTGTTAACAAAATAGACATAGGATCTCCTTTATGGGTTTCATCGGGTTCGTGATATCATAGAGTCCGGCGGATAAGGGCCGTGACCCTACAAATTCCAAATAAACTATAGTATTATACTACATTTAAGAGGGTCCTGCCATTTTCAGGGGCCGTGGAATTATGAGGTTAGTTTAATGGAAAAAGACCAGGAAAAAATTGTTTTCCAGATTGCAAAGAGGGTTTCGGCTGCCGGAGGCAGAGCTTATTATGTAGGAGGCTTCGTGAGAGATCAGCTGATGAACCCTGTGAATACTGAAACATCCGGAAATTCTTCAGGGAATTCAGCAATAAACGACGTGGACATAGAAATACATGGAATAGAGCCGGAGAAGCTGAAATCCATTATCGGTGAGATCGGTGATGTTCTTGAATTCGGAAAGAGCTTCGGGATTTTTTCCATTGCCGGATACAATGTGGACATTGCACTGCCTCGGAAGGACAGGCAGACAGGAGCCGGCCACCGGGAACTGGAAGTGGAAGTAGACCCTTTTCTGCCAGTGGAAAAATCCTGCAGAAGAAGGGATTTCACTATTAACGCCATGATGATGGACGTGCTCACCGGAGAAATACTGGATTTTTATGGAGGAAGGGAAGACCTGAATGCCGGTGTTATCAGGCATGTGGATGACAGAAGTTTTCCAGAGGATCCCCTGAGAGTACTGCGAGCAGCCCAGTTTGCAGCCCGGTTCGATTTCACCATTGCGCCTGAAACCTCAGAACTCTGCACCACAGTAGCTCTCCGGTCCCTCAGCCCCCAGCGTGTGGAGGACGAGCTCCGGAAGGCCCTGGTCAGAGGGAAAAAGCCTTCCGTTTTTTTCCAGGAACTGCGGAAAATGAACCAGCTGGAAACCTGGTTCCCTGAACTCAGCCAGCTCATGGGCCTTCCGCAGGATCCGGTGTTCCATCCGGAGGGAGATGTGTGGAACCACACAATGGAGGTGCTGGACCGGGCAGTGGCCTACAGGGACCGGGTGGAGGAGCCCTTCGGGTTTATGCTGCTGTGCCTCACCCATGATTTTGGGAAAATCCTTACTACGGAGGTTGTGAAAGGCCGGATCCACGCCTACAGACACGAAGTTGAAGGCTTGCCACTGATCAGGGATTTTCTGGATCGAATTGTAGGAGAGAAAAAAATAAAGCAATATGTTACAAAAATGGTGCCCGCCCACATGAAGCCAAACGTAACGGCTTTTTCCAGATCTTCTGTGAAAACCACAAACAGGATGTTTGATTCGGTACCTGCACCGGAGGACCTGATCTGGATGGCCATGGCGGACAAGCCGGTAATGGCTGGAAACACTCCTTTCAGCGGTGATCTGGACTTCCTTCAGGAGCGTCTGGAAATCTACCGTGAGATTATGGACAGACCCTGGATAACGGGCCGGGATTTGATAGATAAAGGACTGGAGCCGGGGGAAGACTTCGGAAAAATTCTGGAACACGCCCACAAGCTGCGGCTGGCAGGAATTGAGAAGGATGAGGCCTTGAAGCAGACCCTGGGTTTTGCCAGGACTTTAAGGAAAAAAACTAATGCTGAAAAACAATAAAAAACATACAATTCACTTAATAATAACCATCGCCATCATGGCGTTTATTTTCGTAAATTCTGCAATGCCGGGGGAAATATCTTCCAAGGAAAGCAATTTTTTCGTGCTGATTGCAGCCCGGTGGATCCATGTGGACCCGTGGATTCTGGGCTTCTATGTCAGGAAAACCGCCCATTTTACAGAGTACATGGTGCTGGGGCTGGCCATGACAGTTACGGTCAGGGACAAACTGATCATCCAGTCCCTCGGAGGCGGATCAGGCAAAAAAGAAAAAACGGTTCAACCCGGGGGTACGGCTTCTGATCTGACTTCCCGTAGCAGGAAGGTTTCAGGCAAAACACACAGTACAGTTGCCTTAGTTTCCTGGATTATATGTACACTTTATGCTGGAACAGATGAATTGCACCAGTACTTTGTTCCGGGAAGAGCCTGTTCTTTAAGAGATGTGTGCATAGATTCAGCCGGAGCCCTCCTGGGAGTGCTTATAATGTTGTATCACAGCCGTAAAGTGCTATAATACACCCCGTAACCTTACGATAGAAAGAAAAAATTTTTTCCATGAAAGGAAAGAGTATTCACCATGAAAGCAAAGTTTTCTGAATATCTTGACAGCATAGCTGAGCCCATGAAGAACCTGGTTCAGATTCTCAGCCGTAAATACGATTATGTAAGCCTGCTTTCCACAGATTCCCCGGGGCTGACCCTCCTCTGCACCAGGACAGGCAAGAAGGTGAGCCATCACACCATGACCACAGAGAGGGGAAACGTGATCAGGGTGGCAAAAGACGGACTTTACAGCGAGTTTTCTTTTAACGAGTTTGATCCGGATAACATCCCGGCACTGGCAGAAAGGATTACAGCAGAACTGGACAGCCAGATAGAGCTGCTGAAAATCACCGGCACCAGTGTATATGAAACCGGGGTTCTTTCCGATGAAAAGAAGGAGCTTTTTGTTGAGAAAGAAACGGAGATCCTTCCGGAAAAGGCAGACACTGGTGAGCTGATGGAAATCCTTCAGCAGATTTCCCAGAAGGGCCTTGAGACTTCCGGCGAAATTGTGGAATCCATGGTGCGGGCCCAGTCTACTCATATTTCCAAAATGTTTATTACACCAAACCGTTTTCTGCGCCAGAGCTACGTTTATTCAGAAGCCATGGCTGCTGTAGTTGCTGCCAGAGACGGCATGAACCGCATGGCGTACGAAGTGGTGTCAGGATGCAGGGGGCCTGAGATGTTCAAAGATCTCCTGGAAAAAGTATCTGATGCAGCCGCTACTGCTGTGGCCATGCTGGATGCAGAACCTGCGCCGGCAGGAACCTATGACATCATAACTGCCCCTGATGTAACCGGCCTTATTGCCCACGAGGCCTTCGGACACGGAGTTGAGATGGACATGTTTGTAAAACACCGGGCCATTGCCGCTGATCACATGGGCCAGAGAGTGGGTTCGGACAAGGTGACCATGCATGAAGGAGCCCTCTGTGATGAAAGCGTAACGGCTTTTGCCTTTGACGATGAGGGAACACTGGCAGGGGATGTTACGGAAATAGACAAGGGGATTCTGAAAGCCGGCATCTGTGATGCCCTTGCAGCGAAGCGCCTTGGGACAGAGCCTACAGGCAACGGCAAGCGTCAGAATTTCGCCCATAAAGCATACACAAGAATGACCAACACTGTGTTCGATTCAGGAAGGGACAGCCTGGAGGACATGATCAAATCAATAGATTGCGGATACCTTCTGAAAGGAATGGACAGCGGCATGGAGGATCCTAAGCATTGGGGCATTCAGTGCATTGTATCCAGAGGATACGAAATACGTAACGGTAAGCTTACGGGAAAAATGATCGCTCCAGTGGTGCTTACCGGCTTTGTGCCTGAGCTCCTTAAGTCAGTTACGATGGCGTCCCCGGACCGGATAATTGAAGGAAACGGAGGCTGCGGAAAAGGTCACAAAGAATGGGTGAAGGTGGCAGACGGCGGCCCTTATCTGAAGGCTAGAGCAAGACTGGGATAGAGATCCCGGTCATCAGGCCAATGCAAAAATAATCCGCTGGAAAAAACAGTACAGGAGATGACAGAAAATGTCTGATATTATTGAAAACATCCAATCCGCCCTGAAGGAGCTGAAGGTCAGTACCTGGGAGATTTCCGATACTACAACAGACCAATGGGAGTTTTACTTCATAAAGCACCGCCTTGATCAGAACAGAGCCGTCAGGACCCGTCACACTGAAGTGACAGTATATAGAGACATGGGAGAGGGAATGCTGGGAAGCGCCTCCATGGAAATTCCTCAAGGCTCTTTTCCCAAAGAAATAAAAGAAAACATTGCAGGCCTTCTGGAAGAGGCGGCCTATGCAGTGAATCCTCAGTACAAGCTTCATGGACCAGAGGATCAGGCAGAATACAGTGACGAAAAGGGAAAAGATGGAATATCTGGAGAATCCGGGGCTGCCGAAAATCAAATCAGCGTTAAGGAACTGGCAGGCACACTGATTGAAGCCATGAACGATCTGCCGGAAACCAGCACAGAATACATGAATTCCTATGAGATTTTCGCCCGCAAAGTATCCAGGAAGTATATGAACTCTTTGGGCCTTGACCTTGAAGAGACATACCCTGGCGCCACAATGGAGCTGGTAGTAAATGCCCGGGACGAAAACAGGGAAATCGAATTGTACAGACTGCCTTCCTTCGGAAGCTGCAGCGCAGAAGAGCTGAAAGAATATGTGGGCCAGCTGCTGGAGTTTGGAAAAGACCGGCTTAAGGCAGAGCCTACGCCGGAGCTGGGAAAAGCCACTCTTCTTCTGTCAACAGAAGACGCTTGCCGGGTTTATGAGTACTTCCTGTCACAGATGAACGCGGCCAACGTCTACAGGAACCTGAGCACCTGGGAGATAGGCAGATCCATAGACAAGGAAGGTACCTTCATTCAGCCTCTCACAATCAGACAGATGAAAAATCTTGAAGGCTCCCCTGAGAATCACCTTTTCGACGGTGAAGGAGGAAAAGTGAAGGAGAGGGTTCTTCTTGAGAAAAATGTTCCGAGACGGTACTGGGGAAGTCGCCAGTACTGCAGCTACCTGGGTATAGAAGACGGATCTGAAGTCTACAATTATCAGGTTGAAGGGGGAACCAGAACCTCAGAGGAGCTGAGGGAGGAAGACTACCTTGAGGTAGTTGAATTCTCCAGCTTTGAAGTTGACCCTCTTACCGGAGACATAGCAGGGGAGATCAGACTGGGCTACTGGCATCACCAGGGACAGACAGATATTGTTTCAGGAGGATCTGTATCCGGCAGTCTGCCTCAGCTTATGGAAGGACTGGCAGTTTCAAGTGAGGAGAAGCGATTTGGAACTGCACTGATACCAGAGGTAACCATGATTCATAATATTACAGTAACAGGAATAGGTAAGTAACAACTGTCAGCCATGAACAATAACAGCAGAATAGAATTGAAAAGCCCAGCACATCTGATAATAGACAAGGAAGCCCAGGTTGCAGAAACTGTTCTGTTTGCAGGACAGACACTGGTAGTTGCAGGAAAAGACGGAAAACCCCTGAACAAAGGAGCCATAAGCCTTTCCGCAGTTTATGTGGCCCTTTTCTGCGACAAAGTGAAAAATCTCACCTTCCTGAAGGAAGATGGAGAGGTTTTCATGCTCATCTTCAGCGACGAGGAAGACTACAGAAAAGTTATGGCCGCAGCCAGAAGCCATGGAAAATCTGTGCGATTCAGCAGCCAGAACCACAAA
The DNA here is from genome assembly GCF_009695865.1 of Allobaileyella intestinalis. Taxonomy (GTDB): domain Bacteria; phylum Bacillota; class Clostridia; order Peptostreptococcales; family Anaerovoracaceae; genus Allobaileyella; species Allobaileyella intestinalis. The sequence goes on from NZ_VUNB01000006.1 coordinate 7,892, forward strand.
ATCGCCCAGTACGCAGGGAAAATCTCTGGAAAGCTGGCAGATGGTGTGAAAATATCTGTGGTAGATGCAGTGGACGAGTCAAAAGTAAAATACTGCCCTGAGTGCGGCGTGCAGGTAGAGCCTGGACAGCAGTACTGCTTCGAGTGCGGCGCTGAGCTGCCACAGTAAGGGTTTCAGATGCTGTCAGGACCAACTTCCGCCAGGGAAAGACTGTCTATTTCCCGTAAAAATCCTTAAGAATATATAAATAGCCGGATAAAATACATCTCCGGCTATTTTTATGGTAATATCATAGACGAAAATGTATTTTTATGATGCCTACGTAGCATTTGGAGAGTGATGTGGTGAATTTTTCGATTCTGGATTACGAAAAAGCATTAAAGGAAAAGAACTTGCTGGTTAAAACCTGCGGCTTTGACCAGTGCAGGGAAAATGCGGAAATCAGTTTTCTCACATATGATTCCCGGGAAGTAACTGATGGAACCCTGTTTATATGCAAAGGAGCAGGCTTCAGGGAAGATTTTCTGCGGGACTCTGTAAGATCCGGAGCAGTGGCATATGTTTCAGAAAAAGAATATGAGGTTCCTGTTCCTGCCCTGATTGTCAGCGACATCCGGAAGGCAATGCCTGTCCTTGCGGAGAAATACACATGCAATGCCTGGAAAGACCTTAAAATAACCGCCTTTGGCGGAACCAAGGGAAAATCCACCAGCACCTACTTCATGAAGTCCATTGTGGATGAGTACATGAAAAAAACAGGAGGCAGGAAAAGCGCTCTCCTCTCGTCCATCAGCAACTACGACGGCGGAAAAATGGAAGAGTCCCATCTTACAACGCCGGAAGCAGTTGAGCTGCACAGGCACATCCTCGCTGCAAAGAACAACGGAATAACCTGGATGGAAATGGAAGTTTCAAGCCAGGCCTTAAAGTATCACCGTGTGGACAACATGCGGTTCAATGTAGGAGTTTTCCTGAATATCTCCGAGGACCACATCAGCAGCGTGGAACACAAAGACTTTGAAGACTACTTCAATTCCAAGATGAAAATGTTTGCAATGACTGACCACGCCGTTGTAAACCTGGACTGCGACAAGGCGGAAGATGCCATTAAAGCTGCCAGTGCCTCCCATGATATAACCACATTCAGCATCAAGAATCCGGAAGCGGATTACTACGGCTATGACATTAAAAGAGAGGGCAGAGGCTACATTTTCAAAGTAAAAGGAAAGAACATCAATGGAGAGTTCGAAATCGGAATGCCGGGACTCTTCAATGTGGAAAACGCCATGGCAGCAGTTACGGCCGCCGGAATCTACGGAATTCCAGAGGAATGTGTAAAAGCAGGACTTCTCAAGGCCAGGGCAGACGGGCGGATGGAGATGTTCGCAAGCAAGGACCGCAAGGTAGTTGCAATCGTAGACTATGCCCACAACGCCTTGAGCTTCAGAACCCTGTTCAAAACAATTGAAAAAGAAAACCAGGAAAACAGAAAAGTAATATCTGTTTTCGGCTGTCCCGGGGACAAGGCCCAGAACCGGAGAAGAGATCTGGGAACAATTGCCGGTGCTCATTCAGATATGATATACCTGGTGCCTGATGATCCGGGTTTCGAATCACCTGTTGATATTTCTGAAGAAATTGCCAGGTACGTCAGAGCCCAGAACTGTCCTCTGGAAATAGTTGATGACAGAGGAGAGGGCATCAGAAAAGCAATTTTCACACCAGACCGGGAGGGAGACAGCGTAATTGTGCTGATCCTGGCAAAGGGCAGAGAAACCACTATGAAAATAGGGAGCAACTACATCACCTGCAAATCAGATGTGGACTACGCCGGACAGTTCATCAGTGAATACGATGAAAAGCACAGCTGAACAGCTGGCGACATTGCAGTTCACGGGGCATAGATAGAAAGCCGGAAAGCAAGGTCAAAATGCTTTCGATATGCCCTGATGAGGTCTGCAGCCCAATAAAAAAAGAAATAACAATACGACTAAGGCGGCACTTCCAATCTTTGGATGTACCGCCTTCTAATTAACTGGTTCCATATTCTCTTCTTTCTACTATCCACCAAACCGCCTACGCTTTCGGTCGGATATGATGAATCTTTCTGAAGTATCTTTCTGGATGAACCATGTCTGCTCTCCTGTCAGCAGATCATTCATCCTCATACGTTACACTTTCGCCTTTCGGCATCCTCATGTAAACATACTATCGATATTCTTGAGATATAACCTGTCCGTATTAAGTTGTGGTAACCTCGTCTGTTATCCACCCGTAGACCGCGGCCTGAGCCTCCAGATTCTTACCGACCTCAGATCCTGCAACTGATTGTTGCCCTGTCTGCCCTTTCCCCCGTAAAGGCGGCAAACTCTAAATATCTTCATTGCCAGTAGATTGATTTAACATTACTCAGAATCGCTGAATCAGAACTATCATCCCGGAACCTTCTTCGTCCTCAGTTTTAGCTGCTCGTTCCGAAAAAACCTGGAACAGATTCTGCAGTTCTCTGCAGCCCCTCTATGCATTTCCGTCATCCCTGTCGCACGCTTTACGCTGTACGCTCTCAACATCCGCGCCTTCTGATGTTTTGCCTCACATCAGAACCCGAATCGCTGATGGTCAGGAACATGCATTCCACAGTCTCCCGGATACGAAAGGAACTGATATTCTGTGTCAACTTCGATTCTGCCGGTCTGCCTTGATGGTTCCTGAGGTGTTAATGTGTCATTGGACTCGCCTCCTTAGTGATCAGTCTTTAGCACTTATCGCTTTCGAGAAGTTATTCTCTTTTTGTTGACTGCATTATACCACAGAAATATCGTGCGTCACGCACGATTTGTGTATTTTTGTGTATTTTTATCAAGGCTGCCGGGGACAACATGTAGGTTCCATACAAAATAGTGAAAATTTTAATTGAGACGGATTCTTCAAAAAAATGTCCGCCTGGTGACGCGACTGGGGAATTCGTTGAATTTCAAGGAGTGCGTGCATTTTTTTCAAGAAAAAGCTACAATGAAGATACGCAAGGGACGGTGTATGATGCGTCCCGGAGGAAACCCTTGGAATGACTGAGAATAAAAACATGAAAACAAGGAAAAATACCTGAAAAATATTAAAAAAAGTATTGCGTTTAAATTACTGCTACTGTATACTTAAAAAGCTTGTTTAAGGCGATGAAGCGGGAAGTTACTGGGCTAACAGATAATTTCCGTGGAGAATTGTCCTCACCAGATGAGGGCGAAGGGGTTCGCTTTCTTTGTTCTGCGTCTCAATTGAGGAAACGCACGAAAACGTGTACGAAGCTCTTGAGAGTCGGATGCATAGTCTTCGAAATGCGCAGAATACTTTACAAGATTGCAGAATTCAGGAAACGAGGTCCTGTACAAGCATAGCGAAAACCGTACAAACACAGGAGGTAACACTAATGAGCGAATTACAGAAGATCAGAATCAGACTCAAGGCTTACGATCACGCACTGCTGGACAAGTCCGCTGCAAAGATCGTTGAGACAGCCAAGAGAACAGGCGCTGATGTTAGCGGCCCTATTCCTCTGCCAACAGAGAAGGAAGTCGTAACCATCATCAGGGCTGTCCACAAGTACAAGGACAGCAGAGAGCAGTTCGAGCAGAGAACTCACAAGCGTCTGATTGATATCACTAACGCTTCCACAAAGACTACCGATGCTCTTACAAAGCTCGATATGCCTGCGGGAGTCGATATAGAGATCAAGCTCTAAGCTGATTAGAAAGATCGCATGAGAGGGCAGATGCCAAACCAGAGCGATCCGCTGTAAGAAAGTAGGAGGTTAACATGAAAACACTGTTGGGAAAGAAAATCGGCATGACCCAGATTTTCACCGAAGAGGGCGCAGTAGTTCCTGTAACAGTTATCGAAGCTGGTCCTGAGTATGTAACTCAGATCAAGACAGCTGAGACTGACGGATACGATGCTGTCCAGGTAGGATATGAAGAGCAGAAGGCTCAGAGAGTTAATAAGCCTCTCACAGGACATTTTGAGAAGTCCGGCGTATCCACCAAGAAGCATCTGGCTGAGTTCAGAATCGAAGAGGGTGAAACATACGAGGTTGGCCAGGAGATCTCAGTTGCAGACTTCGAGGAAGGTTCCAAGATCGATGTAACAGGTATCACCAAGGGTAAAGGAACTCAGGGTAACATCAAGAGACACGGCCACAGAAGAGGACCTATGGGCCACGGCTCCAAGCACAAGAGACTTGCAGGTGGTCTGGCTGCCGGTACATATCCTTCAAGAGTATTCAAGGGCAATGACGGTCCGGGAAGAATGGGCAGAGACACAGTTACTGTTCAGAACCTGGTTCTGGTCAAGGTTATCGCCGACAGGAATCTCATGCTCGTAAAGGGCGCTGTTCCTGGAAAGAAAGGCGGACTGCTGAAGATCAGATATGCCGTTAAAGGCCAGGATAAGTAGTCAGGCAGAAAGGAGGAAAGCAAATGGCAACAGTAAAAGTACTGAACATGGCCGGCGAGTCTGTTGGCGAGATCACACTGAACGATGAAGTGTTCGGAATCGAGCCAAATGAGTATGCCGTTCAGGCCACAGTTAAGAATTACTTGGCAAACCAGAGACAGGGAACCCAATCTGCCAAGACAAGAAGCGAAGTCAGAGGAGGCGGACGTAAGCCTTTCAGACAGAAGGGTACAGGACGTCACAGACAGGGAAGCACTACAGATCCTTCACAGATCGGCGGAGGTATCGTATTTGCACCAAAGCCTAGAGATTACAGATACAGCGTTCCTAAGAAGCTGAAGAGACTGGCTCTTAAGTCAGCACTCTCCGCAAAGGTATCCGACAATGAGCTGATCGTAGTTGACGAGCTGAAGTTCGATGAGCCTAAGACCAAGGAGATGGTCAATGTCCTGAAGAACATCAAGGCTGACAAGAAGGCTCTCATTGTTATGGATGTAAAGGACGAGAACGTTGTTAAGTCCGCATCCAACATCCAGGGCGTAAGGACTGCTCTTGTAAGTACAATGAACGTATATGAGATTCTCAATCATTACAGCCTTGTACTGACTAAGGCAGCAGCCGAGAAGATCCAGGAGGTATACGCATAATGAAGACAGCTTACGATGTAGTGATCAGACCGATCATCACCGAGTCCAGCATGGACCTGGCTGCTGAGAGGAAATATGCATTCAAGGTTGACCCTAGAGCCAACAAGACTGAAGTAAAGCATGCGATCGAAGAGATTTTCGACGTAGATGTTGCCAAGGTAAACATCATGAACGTTAACGGAAAGACCAAGAGACTTGGAAGATCAGTAGGAAAGACTGCAGATTATAAGAAAGCAATCGTAACCCTTACTCCTGACAGCAAGGAGATCGAGATCTTCCAGGGTCTGTAATATAGGAGGGAATGTAAGAAATGGGAATCAAGAAATACAATCCAACCACTCCGGGTCTGAGAGGAATGACAGTCTCCACATTTGAGGAGATCACAGCTTCAAAGCCTGAAAAGTCTCTTACAGTTACTCTCAAGAAGCACGCTGGAAGAAATGTAAGAGGTAAGATCACCGTCAGACACAGAGGCGGCGGCACAAGACCTAAGTACAGAATCATCGACTTCAAGAGAAACAAGGACAACATTCCTGCAACAGTAAAGACCATCGAGTACGATCCAAACAGATCTGCAAACATTGCTCTGGTGGTTTACGCTGATGGTGAGAAGAGATACATTATTGCTCCTAACCAGCTCAAGGTTGGTGATGTGATCGTATCCGGACCTGATTCAGATATCAAGCCTGGTAACGCACTTCCAATCGCCAACATTCCTGTTGGTACAATGATCCACAATATTGAGCTCAAGCCTGGCAAGGGCGCACAGTTGGTAAGATCTGCCGGAAATGCTGCTCAGCTCATGGCTAAGGAAGGAGATTATGCTCAGGTTAGACTCCCTTCCGGCGAGGTAAGAATGGTCAGAATCAACTGCAGAGCTACCATTGGAGAAGTTGGCAACATCGAGCATTCCAACATCCAGATCGGTAAGGCAGGAAGAAAGAGACACATGGGCTGGAGACCTACTGTTAGAGGATCTGTAATGAACCCTAACGATCACCCACACGGCGGTGGTGAAGGTAGAGCACCAGTCGGCCGTAAGAGCCCAGTTACCCCTTGGGGTAAGCCTGCTCTTGGCTACAAGACCCGCAACAAGCACAAGGCTTCCAGCAAGTACATTGTCAGAAGCAGAAAGGCTAAGTAAGGAAGGAGCATATAATGGGAAGATCGCTTAAGAAAGGCCCGTTCGTCGATCTGAAGCTCTTGAAGAGAATCGAGGAGATGAACGAAGCTAACGAAAAGAAAGTCATCAAGACATGGTCCAGACCATCTACAATTTTCCCACAGATGGTTGGACACACCATCGCAGTACACGATGGCCGCAAGCATGTTCCGGTATACATCACTGAGGACATGGTAGGACATAAGCTGGGCGAGTTTGCTCCGACAAGAACCTTCAAGGGTCACGCCGGTGACAAGGCTACCAAGGGAAAATAAACAGTAACAGAAAGGAGAATATAAGATGGAAGCAAAGGCAGTTGCCAAGTATGTCAGAATGTCTCCAAGCAAGCTCAAGCCTGTTACTGACCTGGTAAGAGGAAAGGACTTGAACGAAGCACTGACTATTCTGAAGTTCACACCTGGAAAGGGATCTGAGCTTGTAGAGAAAGTTGTTATGTCCGCAGCAGCAAATGCTGAGAACAATCACGATATGGATCCGGATAATCTGTACATTGCAGAGATTTACGCAAACCAGGGTCCTACAATGAAACGTTACAGAGCTGGTGCTCAGGGAAGAGCATCAATGATCCTCAAGAGAAGCAGCCACATCGGCGTAACTCTGAGAGAGAAGGAAGCTGCTGAGACAGAAGGAGGTCAGTCTAATGGGGCAGAAAGTTAATCCACACGGTTTGAGAGTCGGCGTAAATAAAGACTGGAACTCCAAGTGGTATGCCGATAAGGCTGATTTCGCCAACTATCTGGCTGAAGACAATCAGATTAGAAAGCATGTCAAGAAGGAACTCTATGGTGCAGGAATCTCCAGCATCGTAATTGAGAGAAACAGCGCCGACAGAGTAAGAATCAATGTTCTGGCAGCAAGACCTGGAATGATCATCGGAAGCGATGGAAGCGGAATTGAGAAGCTGAAGAAGGGCCTTGCAAAGATTACCGACAAGAAGATAGACATCAACATTGAGGAAGTAAGACGCTACGACCTTGATGCTCAGCTGACAGCAGAGAGCGTTGCTCAGTCTCTTGAGAGAAGAACTTCTTTCAGAAGAGCAATGAAGCAGCCTATTGGAAGAGCTATGAAGGCTGGCGCAAAGGGAATCAAGATCGAGTGCTCCGGAAGACTTGGCGGAGCTGAGATTGCCCGTAAAGAAAAGTACAGCGAGGGCAATGTTCCGCTTCACACACTGAGAGCTGACATTGACTACGGTTTTGCCGAGGCAGATACAACATACGGCAAGATCGGTGTAAAGGTATGGATCAACCATGGAGAAATCCTGGACAAGGGCCTGAAGGAAGCTATTCCTGAAACATCAAGAAATGACAGAAGGGATAGAAAGAACAGGAAGAACGACAGAAGAAGCAAGAGAAACTTCGAGGGTCGTGACCGCAGGAGAAACGACAGAAGAGATGCAAGGCCTGAGATCAAGCCTGCAACCACTAGAGTCAGAAAGCAGCCAAAGGTTGAGGCTCCAGTACAGGCAGAGGTTGAGAATACTCCTGCTGAGGTAACTGAAGAATAGTAGAAAGGAGTGTGACTTGCCATGTTGATGCCTAAGCGCGTTAAACGTAGAAGAGTTCACAGAGGCAGAATGAAGGGTGTTGCTACAAAGGGCAATACCGTTACATACGGCAAATATGGACTGGTTGCCGAGGAGCCTGCATGGATTGATTCCAAGCAGATCGAGGCTGCCAGAATCGCAATGACAAGATCCATCAAGAGAGGCGGAAAGGTTTACATCAAGATCTTCCCACACAAGCCTATCACGAAGAAACCTGCAGAAGTCCGCATGGGATCCGGAAAAGGTGCTCCAGAGTACTGGGTAGCAGTTGTTAAGCCGGGCAGAGTTATGTTCGAGATCGATGGAGTAACAGAGGCACAGGCCAAGGAGGCCCTGAGACTTGCTTCTCACAAGCTGCCTATCAGGTGCAAGTTCGTTGTCAAAGGACAGGAAGCGACAAAGGGTGGTGACGAGTAATGGAATTAAACAAGATAAGAAAGATGACTGACCAGGAGAGAGAAGCAGAGCTCCAGAGAATGAAGCAGGAGCTTTTCAACCTGAGATTTCAGCACGTTACCGGACAGCTTGAGAACCCTGTCAAGATGAGAGAGGTCAAGAGAGACATCGCAAGAGTCAAGACCATCATCAGAGAAAAAGAGCTCGAGCAGCCAGAAGCTTAACGGAAAGGAGGATGTACGATGGAAAGAAACAGAAGAAAGACAAGAGTAGGTATCGTTTCCAGCGATAAGATGGATAAGACAGTCGTTGTCGCTACTCAGGAATTCGTAAGACATTCTCTTTACGGTAAGGGTGTCAAGAGAACCAGAAAGTTCAAGGCTCATGACGAGCTGAACCAGTGTGGCGTAGGCGATAAGGTAAGAATTATGGAGACCAGACCACTTTCCAGAGACAAGAGATGGAGAGTTGTCGAGATCGTAGAAAAGGCTAAATAAGGAGGCGACAATCGTGATTCAGACAGAAACAAGATTGAAGGTTGCCGACAACTCCGGAGCTAAGGAACTGCTCTGCATCCGTATCCTGGGTGGTACAGGACGCAAGTATGCAAATATCGGTGATGTAATCGTTTGCTCTGTAAAGGATGCAACACCAGGTGGAGTTGTTAAGAAAGGCGACGTTGTAAAGGCAGTCGTTGTTAGAACCAAGAGTGGCGCCAGAAGAGATGACGGAAGCTACGTTAAGTTCGATCAGAATGCTGCAGTTATCATCAAAGACAGAACCGACAAGAACCCGGTCGGAACACGTATTTTCGGACCTGTTGCCAGAGAGCTTAGAGATGCGGGCTTCATGAAGATCGTATCTCTTGCACCGGAAGTACTGTAGGGGGTGTGACGATGAAAATCAAGAAAGATGACACAGTAGTGGTAATCTCCGGAAAGGATAAGGGTAAGACCGGAACTGTCCTGAGATCCATTCCTAAGAAAAACAAAGTAGTAGTTGAGGGCGTAAACATGCAGACAAAGCATGCCAAGGCTACACAGAACTCTCCTGCTGAGATTAAGCACGTAGAGGGACCTATCGATGTTTCCAACGTTATGTTCTATGACAAGGAAGCAAAGACAGCAACAAGAATCGGCTACAAGATTGTAGACGGCAAGAAGGTAAGAGTATCCAAGAAGACGGGTGCTGTAATAGACTAGGAAAGGAGGAGCGAAATTGGAAATCAGACTGAGAGACAAGTATAACAACGAAGTCCGTACAGCCCTGAATGAGAAGTTCCAGTACAAGAATGTAATGGAGATCCCAAAGCTTGAGAAGATCACCATCAACATGGGACTGGGCGAGGCTAAGGACAACTCCAAGATCCTGGACAGCGCCGTTAAGGAGATTTCTCTTATCGCAGGACAGAGACCGGTAGTTACAAAGGCAAGAAAGTCTATCGCTAACTTTAAGGTAAGACAGGGAATGCCTGTAGGAGCAAAGGTTACACTGAGAGGCGACAAGATGTATGCTTTCGCTGACAAGCTGTTCAACCTTTCTCTTCCAAGAGTTAGAGACTTCAAGGGTGTAAGCAGGAATTCCTTCGACGGAAGAGGAAACTACTCTATGGGAATCAGAGAGCAGCTCATCTTCCCTGAGATCGTATATGATGATGTAGAGACCATTAAGGGAATGAACATCGTATTCACGACAACGGCAAAGACAGACGAAGAAGCTAAGGCTCTTCTGGAAATGCTGGGAATGCCGTTTGAGAAATAGGAGGAGACATGGCTAAGACTTCACTCAAAATCAAGCAGCAGAGAAAGCCTAAGTATAAGACAAGAGCTTATACAAGGTGTAGGGTTTGCGGAAGACCTCATTCCGTCCTGAAGAAGTACGGCGTTTGCCGTATTTGCTTCAGAGAGCTTGCTTACAAGGGCGAAATTCCTGGTGTAAAGAAAGCAAGCTGGTAAGCTTTAGTTTGCGAAGGCCCGAAGGGTTCAGCCTGACGGGAACCGCGCGAGGAAAGGAGAAAATACTGTTATGGCAATGACAGATCCAATTGCGGATATGCTGACCAGAATCAGGAATGCAAACACAGCAGGTCACAAGACCGTAGACATTCCTGCATCCAACATGAAAAAGTCAATTGCTGAGATCCTCAAGAATGAGGGATTCATCAATGACTATCAGGTGGTACAGGACAACGCTCAGGGAACAATCAAGATTGACCTGAAGTACGGTCCTGGCAAAGAGAAGACAATTTATGGAATCAAGAAGATCTCCAAGCCTGGCCTGAGAGTATATGCAAAGGCCAACGAGGTACCAAAGGTACTGGGAGGTCTTGGAATCGCTATTATCTCAACTTCCAACGGTGTTATTACTGACAAGGAAGCAAGGAAGCTGGGAGTAGGCGGAGAAGTTATTTGTTACGTTTGGTAGGAGGTAAGATATGTCAAGAATAGGTATTAAACCGATCCAGATCCCTGCCGGCGTTGAGATCACAGTTGATGAGAACAACAACGTAACAGTAAAGGGACCTAAGGGAGAGCTGACACACAGCGTTGACAGCAACCTGAAGATCACAATCGAAGATGGAGTACTGACAGTATCAAGACCGGACGATGGAAGGGTTATGAGATCCCAGCATGGTCTGGCAAGAACACTGATCAACAACATGATCGAGGGTGTTGAGAAGGGCTTCGAGAAGAAGCTGCTGATCAACGGAGTAGGATACACAGCAAGCAAGCAGGGTAGCAAGCTTGTTCTGAAGCTGGGTTATTCTCATCCTATCGAGATGGAAGATCCAGAAGGAATTACAACTGAGACTCCTGATGCCAATACAATCATCGTAAAGGGCGCTGACAAGGCTGAGGTAGGAAACTATGCAGCTGTAATCAGAGCATGGAGAAAGCCAGAACCTTACAAGGGCAAGGGCGTTATGTACGATGGTGAAGTTATCCACAAGAAGGAAGGCAAGAGCGGTGCATCCGCTTAAGAAAGGAGGAGTTGAAAAATGGCAACATTAAGCAGAAATGACAGACGCCTGAAGAGGCATGCCAGAGTAAGAAAAGACGTTTTCGGAACTCCTGAGAAGCCAAGACTGTGTGTGTTCAGATCTAACAGCAACATTTCAGCTCAGATCATCGACGATGTTAACGGTGTTACACTGGTATCAGCATCTTCCCTGGACAAGGAGCTTAAGGCTGAGATCGCTAACGGCGGAAACAAAGAGGCTGCAGCAAAAGTTGGCAAGGCTGTAGGAGAGAGAGCACTGGCAAAGGGTATCAAGCAGGTAGCTTTTGACAGAGGCGGATATCTCTATCATGGCAGAGTTAAGGAACTGGCTGACGGCGCTCGTGAAGCAGGATTAGAATTCTAGGGAGGATATGGAATGCGTAGCAGAATAGATGCATCCAAGCTTGAACTCACTGAGACCATCGTAAACATCAGACGTGTAGCCAAGACCGTAAAGGGCGGACGTAACATGAGATTCTCTGTTACTGTAGTTGTTGGAGACGGAGAAGGACACGTTGGTATTGGTCTTGGAAAGGCTCAGGAAATCCCTGAGGCAGTAAGAAAAGCTACTGAGGATGCCAAGAAGAAGCTGATTTTCGTTCCTACAGTTGGAACAACAGTTCCACACGAAGTTGTAGGAATTTTCGGAGCAGGCAAGGTTCTGATCATGCCTGCAGCAAAAGGTACTGGTGTAATTGCCGGATCTTCTGTACGTACAGTACTGGAGTCTGCAGGACTTAAGGACGTTCGTGCAAAGTCCCTGGGATCAAATAACACTGGTAATATGGCGCTGGCCACAATCGAAGGACTTAAGAACCTCACAACAGTTGAGGAAGTTGCTAAGCGTCGTGGCAAGACACCAGAGGAAATTTTAGGATAGGAGGATCGTACAATGGCAAAGACATTAAAGATCACACTGGTAAAGAGTGTTATCGGTGCTCCTCCTAAGCAGAAGAAGACTGTAGAAGCCCTTGGACTGAAGAAGCTGCACCAGTCTGTAGAGCTGGGTGACACACCGGCAACAAGAGGTGCCATCGCCAAGGTTTCCCATCTTCTGAACGTTGAAGAACTGTAAGGAGGTGCAGAAATCATGAGACTTCATGAACTGAAGAAGGCTGAAGGTTCTACAAAGAACCGTAAGAGAAGAGGCCGTGGTACAGCTACCGGACAGGGTAAGACCGGCGGCAGAGGTATGAACGGACAGAACTCCAGAAGCGGCGGCGGTGTAAGACTGGGATTTGAGGGAGGCCAGATGCCTCTCTACAGAAGACTGCCTAAGAGAGGATTCACAAATCATTTCGCTACTGTATATGCTGAGATCAATGTTCAGGATCTGAACAGATTCGAAGATGGCGCAGTTGTAGATCAGAAGGCACTGGTTGAGTGCGGTCTGGTTAAGAAGCTGAATGACGGAGTAAAGGTACTTGGCAACGGTGAGCTGGAAAAGAAGCTGACTGTCAAGGCTGCTAAGTTCAGCAAGAGCGCTGCAGAGAAGATTGAGGCTGCAGGCGGAAAGGCAGAGGTACTCTAGAATGGAGATGCTAAAGACTTTCTCAAAAGCATGGCACATTGACGAGCTGAGGAAGAAGATGATTTTTACTCTTCTGATGCTTGTGGTGTACAGAATCGGGTCCAACATACCTGTTCCAAGCATTAACAGAGAGTATTTAGCACAGATGTTCTCAGGCGACACAGGTCTTCTTGACCTGTTCGACCTGTTCTCTGGCGGAGCGTTCAGCAACTTCACCATTTTCGCACTCAGCATTACGCCATATGTTACAGCTTCGATTATTGTCCAGCTTCTGACCGTAGCTTTTCCTTATTTCGAAAGGCTTGCAAAGGAGGGCAACGAAGGCCGTAAAAAAATGGCGCTGATAACAAGATACATGACGGTAGTTCTGGGACTGATCCAGGCCACAGGTCTGACTATTGGACTTTTCCGCAGGGCAATCGTCGATCAGAGTCCATTTACAATGATCGTAATCATTGCAGTACTCACTGCAGGAACAACATTCCTGATGTGGCTTGGTGAGAAGATCAACGAGTTTGGCGTTGGTAACGGAATTTCCCTTATCATCTTCGCCGGAATCGTTGCAAGAATCCCATCCACAGTAAGAGGAATAGCTACTCAGGTATCTGAGGGAGCAGTAAGTGCAGTTGCAATAGTTGTACTGATCATTGTAGCAGTGCTTGTCACAATGGTTGTTATCGAAATGCAGCAGGGAGTCAGAAAGATTCCGGTGCAGTATGCAAAGAGAGTCGTTGGAAGAAAGATGTACGGCGGCCAGTCGACCCATATTCCTATGAAGGTTAACCAGGCCGGAGTAATTCCAATCATCTTCTCTCTCTCTCTGCTCCAGTTTCCGCTGACAATTACATACTTCTTCCCGAACACAGGATTTACAGACTTTGTAACAAAGTATCTGTCACCATCGGGTAATCCAGGAGTATGGGTCTATGCGATTCTGAACATCGTGCTGACAATATTCTTCACCTACTTCTACACTGCTGTAACTTTCAACCCAGTTGAAGTTGCAAATCAGATGAAGCAGAATGGCGGATTCGTTCCGGGAATCAGACCGGGCCAGGCTACAGTTGACTACCTTTCAAGGATCATGTCCAGACTGTGTTTTGCAGGAGGCCTTTTCCTTGCAGCAGTAGCAACTATTCCTACGATCATAAGTGTGTTTACACCATTCAATATAGCTTTTGGTGGTACTTCACTGCTGATCGTCATAGGAGTTGCTCTAGATACTGTACAGCAGCTTGAGAATCAGATGCTGATGAGAAATTATCAGGGATTCCTCAAATAAATTAATTAAATAGTACGAATTATGCTTTGGTATGTAAATCATTAGGAGTAAGTCATGTTAAGAGCAGTACTGCTTGGACCTCCTGGTGCCGGCAAGGGCACACAGGCGGCAAAGCTGGTTGATAAATATCAGATTCCTCACATCTCCACAGGAGATATTTTCCGTTGGAATATCAAAGAGGGTACAGAGCTGGGGGTAAAAGCCAAGAGCTACATCGATGCAGGCAAGCTGGTTCCAGATGAACTGACCTGTGACATCGTTACATCCAGACTGCTGGAAGAAGACTGTGCTGAAGGTTTCCTGCTTGATGGATTCCCTAGAACAATTTTTCAGGCAGAAATGCTTGATAAGTTCCTTGAAAACCACAACATGAAACTTGATCTGGTCATCAATCTGAACGTTCCTGCTGAGAAGATCATCGACAGACTCAGCGGAAGAAGAATCTGCAAGAACTGTGGAGCAAGCTATCATATCGTCAATATTCCACCTGCAAAAGAAGGAGTATGCGACAGATGTGGCGGCGAACTTTACCAGAGAGCAGATGATAACCCGGACACTGTTGCAAGCAGACTGAAGACCTATGATGAGCAGACAGCACCACTTGTAGATTACTACAAGAAGGCCGGCGTCCTGGGAGACTTCAATGGAGACCAGGATGCAGAAGCATTGTTCGGAGAAATAGTAAAAGCTATAGGATAGGAGTCAGTGATATGATCATTATCAAATCGAAGCGGGAAATCGATCTGATGAGAGATGCTGCAAAGGTTACAGGAGAAATCCTGAGAGATCTTGAGACTCTCATCAAACCGGGAATGACCACGTACGATGTGAACGCTTATGTGGAAGATAAGATCGCTCACTATAAGATGACACCTACTTTCAAGGGATATGGCGGGTTCCCGGCAGGAGCCTGCGTATCTGTGAATGATGAAATCGTTCACGGAATTCCCTCAAAGAACAGGGTGCTGAATGAAGGAGATATTGTCAGTGTAGATACGGGAGCCACTTACAGGGGCTACGCCAGCGATGCTGCACGGACATATCCGGTAGGAGAGATAACTGCAGATGCTCAGAAGCTGATCGATGTTACGAAGGAAAGTTTTTTCCAGGGCGTAAAGTACGCAATGGAAGGCTTCAGGCTTCATGACATAGGTCACGCAATTCAGGAGTATTCCGAAAGAAACGGAATGGCTGTTATCAGAGAGTACCTTGGACATGGAATCGGAAGAGATCTCCATGAGGATCCACAGGTGCCTAACTACGGCAAGCCTCATACAGGACCTCACCTGAAAGAGGGCATGGTTCTGGCTATAGAGCCAATGCTGGCTCAGGGAACATACGACACAAAGGTGCTGTCCAATGAATGGACAGTAGTAACTGCTGACGGAAAGCTGTCCGCTCACTATGAGAATACTGTAGTGATCACCGACGGCGAACCGGAGCTGCTCACACTGTAATAGGAGGCTGATAGTATGTCTAAGAAAGATACTATCGAGGTAACGGGCACAGTTGTGGACGCACAGCCAAACGCGATGTTCAAGGTAAAGCTGGAGAACGGATTTGAGGTCCTTGCTCATATCTCCGGCAAGATCAGAATGAACTATATCAGGATCCTGCCAGGGGACAAGGTTAAGGTTGAGCTGTCTCCATATGATCTGACAAGAGGCAGGATCACCTGGAGAGAGAAATAGTTTTCCCTTGGAGAACATTTCCAGAGTCGCAGAATGAGCTGCTTGCGGGCTGCCCGCGACTGACGATAAGGAGGAAAAGCAAATGAAGGTTAGATCTTCAGTAAAGCCTATTTGCGAGAAGTGCAAGGTCATCAAGAGACATGGCAAGGTCATGGTAATCTGCGAGAACCCTAAGCACAAGCAGAGACAGGGCTAAGAACTTTTCAGAGGTAGGAAAGTGATGGATGCTCACTGTGGTATTTAAACAGATGAGCAGACATTAAGTACAGCAGGTGTATACGAGGAAGGCGGAGGCGATGGTCGTCACCGCATTCTTCCTTTGTATGCAAAAAAGAACAGTAATAACTGAGGAAATTTTGTCAGAAAACTGATAAAATAAAGTGTTCTATGCACGCGGCAGTGCCGGGATTGCTGCGCAAGTTTATTTAATGCAACCCCCGTCTATATCGCCCCCGGATTGGTGACGGAAGATGGGAAAGGAGGAAGATATGGCAAGAATTGCCGGAGTTGACCTGCCAAGAGACAAGAGGATCGAGATCGGTCTGACTTACATTTACGGAATTGGTCTCGCAACATCCAAGAAGATCCTGGATGAGGCAGGAATTGATCCTGACATCAGAGTCAGAGATCTTACCGAGGAAGATGCTGGTAAGATCAGAAAGGTGATCGAGAACAACTACATGGTTGAGGGTGATCTGAGAAGAGAAGTTTCCCTCAATATCAAGAGGTTGATGGAGATCGGCAGCTACAGAGGAATCAGACACAGAAGAAACCTCCCTGTCAGAGGACAGAAGACCAAGACTAACGCTAGAACTCGCAAGGGCCCAAAGAGACTTGCAGGTAAGAAGAAGTAGGGACAGGAGGTAAGAGAATATGGCTGCTGTTAAGAAAACAGTAAGAAAGAAGAAGAGAGAACGTAAGAACGTTGAAAGAGGCCAGGCTCATATCCAGACTACCTTTAACAACACTCTCGTTACTCTTACAGATATGGACGGAAATGCACTTTCATGGTCCAGCGCCGGATCCAACGGATTCAAGGGATCCCGTAAGTCCACCCCATTCGCTGCTCAGAGTGCAGCTGAGGTAGCAGCAAAGGCTGCAATGGAGCATGGTCTGAAGACTGTTGAAGTCTATGTAAAGGGACCGGGCTCCGGAAGAGAAGCTGCTATCAGAGCACTTCAGACAGCAGGACTGAACATCACTATGATCAAGGATATCACACCTATCCCTCATAACGGATGTCGTCCGCCAAAGAAGAGAAGAGTCTAATTGAAGGGAGGAGTTACGATACATGGCTAAGAACAGAGAGCCTGTACTGAAGAGAGCAAAGGCACTGGGAATTGCCCCACAGTACATGGGTGTAAATAAGAAATCCAAGAGACAGGTTCAGCAGAGCAGAAGAAGAAAGTCAGAGTACGGTGTTCAGCTGAACGAGAAGCAGAAGGTAAAGTTCCTGTATGGCCTTCAGGAGAAGCAGTTCAGAACTACTTTTGAGAAGGCTTCCAAGAGACCTGGTTCTGCTGGTGAGAACCTGCTCATCATGCTGGAGAGCAGATTCGACAACGTAGTATTCAGAATGGGATTTGCCGCAACAAGAAGAGAGGCCAGACAGCTGGTTAACCACGGTCACTTCCTGGTAAACGGCAAGAAGGCTAACATTCCTTCAATGGAGCTTAAGCCTGGTGACGTAGTAACCGTTAAGGAGAAGTCCCAGTCTTCCCCTAAGTTCAAAGAGCTGAAGGATATGGTGATCACATCTCCTAAGTGGATTGAGATCAACATGGACAAGTTCGAGGGAAAGATCGTTGCTGCCCCTGCTCGTGAGGATGTGGACCTGCCAATCGAGGAGCACTACATCGTAGAGTTCTACTCAAGATAGTAGAATTCTGATGATGGTGTACCGATTGGAAAGTAGATAGGGAGGAACATAATGATCGAAATTGAAAAGCCTACGATCACTAAGGAAATCAGTGAGGATGGCAAATATGGTAAGTTCGTCGTAGAACCTCTCGAAAGAGGATATGGTACTACGCTGGGCAACTGCATGAGAAGAATCCTCCTCAGCTCCCTGCCGGGCGCTGCAATCACATCTGTCAAGATTGACGGAATTCTCCATGAGTTCTCAACAATCCCTGGCGTCAAGGAAGACGTTACAGAGATTATTCTGAACCTGAAGAGACTTGCCGTTAAGATCACAGGCGACGAGGATAAGAGAGCGATTATCAATGCAGTGGGACCAAAGGAAGTAACTGCCGCTGACATTATCGTTGATTCAGATACAGAAATCTTCAATCCTGATCTGCACATTGCCACACTGGCAGAGAACGCTACACTGGTAATGGAGATGAATATCGCATCCGGCAGAGGATACGTTCCTGCCGAGCAGAACAAAACTGAGTTCACACCTATTTCCGTTATCCCAGTAGATTCAATCTACACACCTGTTACAAGAGTAAATTATACTGTTGAGAACACGAGAGTAGGTCAGGTAACGGATTACGATAAGCTGATCCTTGAACTCTGGACAGATGGATCCATAACTCCTGAGGAGGGCGTATCCATTGGAGCAAAGATCATGCTTGAACACCTTAATCTGTTCATCGGTCTGGGTTCTGACGTAAAAGGAATGGAATTCATGATCGAGAAGGACGAGGACAGAAAGGAAAAGGCTCTTGAGATGACTATCGAAGAGCTGGAGCTGTCCGTACGTTCATTTAACTGCCTGAAGAGAGCTTCAATCAACACAGTTGAGGAGCTGACTCAGAGGACTGAAGAGGACATGATGAAGGTAAGGAACATGGGAATGAAGTCCCTTGTTGAGGTAAAGAACAAGCTTGCTGAGCTGGGACTGAGCCTCAAGCCTAATGACGAAAACTAACTGAAAGGAGTAACGGGGAATGAACGGTTACAGAAAACTGGGCAGAGATACTGCGCACAGAAAGTCCATGCTCAGAAATCTTGTGACTGACCTTCTGAGAGAAGGCAGAATCACAACTACCGAAAACAGAGCCAAGGAAGCCCGCAGACTTGCAGAGAAGATGATTACTCTTGGCAAGCGTGGAGACCTGCATGCCAGAAGACAGGCACTGGAGGTCATTATTGATGAAGACGTTGTTACAAAGCTCTTCGAGGAGATTGCTCCAAGATATGAGGCTAGAAACGGCGGATATACAAGAATTCTGAAGCTGGGACCACGGCAGGGAGACAATGCTGAGGTCGTATATCTGGAGCTTGTATAGTTTCCATAAACCTGGCGCTGAGATATAAAGCGGATATGATAGACTGTGGAGAATGGGTTGCCTTCTCTACAGTCTTTTTCATAGTTATAACTCGCAGATTATTTGGATGAAATTTGATATGGACGGATACATGCAGATAAGGAAGTCGTGATGACAGTTTCACACTGTGATTGACAGCCACAGGATGTTTTATTATAATAACTAACAGCGCTCTTAGACAGCTTGCAGAGCTTCGGGGCCCTGCGCAACGGGATACCGTGAACCTTGTCAGGTCCGAGAGGAAGCAGCAATAAGCGGATCATCTCGTGTGCCGCAGCAAAGCCTCGTTGATTCTGCAAGCTATCTAAGGGCGTTTTTTTCATTTAAGAAGAAGACGAAGTGATACGAAATCCGGAATGCCTGGAAGGGAGGGAAGAATATGCATTTTGCACTGTATAGATCTGAAAGACCGGAAACTTTTGAAGAAATGATCGGTCAGAAGCATATTGTGAAGATCCTTCAGAACCAGCTGCGTACAGGGACGGTGAACCAGGCCTACCTTTTTACTGGAATAAGAGGTACGGGAAAGACTACAACAGCAAGGATACTGGCCAAAGCCCTGAACTGCACGGGAGATGGAGAACAGCTTCCCTGCGGCAAGTGTGAGAACTGCAAGGCCATAAGAGACGGCAAGTACATGGATGTAATCGAGATAGATGCTGCCTCCAACAACAAGGTAGACGATATCCGCTCACTAATTGACTCCGTGTATTATCCACCTGTTCTGGGTAAATACAAGATATATATTATCGACGAGGTTCACATGCTTACGGATTCAGCGGAGAACGCCTTCCTTAAGACACTGGAAGAACCGCCGGAGTATGTGGTTTTTATACTGGCCACAACTGATCCGGAGAAGGTCAAGCCTACAATCCGTTCCCGGTGCATGACCCTGAATTTCAAGAGAGTTTCGGAGAATGAGCTGACGGAAGGAATGGCGGCCATTTGTTCCAGGAAAAATGTGAATATAACTGAGCAGGCCCTCAGGATGATAGCAAGAAGTTCTGACGGGTCGGTGAGAGATGCCCTGAGCACTCTTGAACAGTGCATAAGTGCCGGTGATGATCCGGTAACAGAAGAACTGGTAACGGAATACACAGGAAATGCAGGCAGGGATTTTTACCTTGGACTTACAGAGAATGTTTTCCGTCAGAATATGAACGGAGCTATGGAGGTAATCGACCAGGCCATCCGTTCGGGGGCGGATCCAAAGATTCTCCTTTCTGAGTGGGTAAATCACATGAGGGACCTGATGGTGGTCAAAATGTCTGAGAAGCCAGAGGTCCTGGTGAAAGTTTCCCCTGAGAACATGGAGAGACTCAGGGAACAGGCATCTATGGTGGACATTGGAACTATTACAGGTGACATAAATCACCTGACACAGATGGGTAACCTGGGAAAGTACTCCTCTCAAGGGAGAGTCCTTCTCGAGACAGCGGCTGTGCAGCTGATGACGGGCAATACGGGTATTTTGAATACATCGGTTCCGGCTGTTCCAGCTGCACCGGCAGTTTCTGCCAGAGGAGTTGCACCAGCTGCGCCAGTTGAACCTGTTTCAGCAGGAAGGGCGGAGGCTGCCAGGGGAAGAGTCAGTTCAGCACAGGCTCCAGTTTCCAGTAAGAAAAGGCCTGAGGCCGGCAAAGGAAAACCGAAGGCTGCTCCTAGAACTGCCATGACTTCCAGAGCCATGGCTGCTGCCCAAGGAAATTCAGGAGAAAGTCAAAAATCATCAGGTACTTCCAGGCAGATCAAAGGGACACCACCATCAACCTCACCATCTGTTGATGGAATACAGAATACGGCATCATCAGCAGATCTGAAACAGATGTGGAACTTCATAGTGAAGGAAATGGAAAGCAGAAGCCCTTCTAATCACGTGATTTTCATGAATCTGGAACTGACAGCAGTTCTGGACGGGGAAGTGATGATATCTGCCCTGAAAAAGCGCACACTGGCCCTGGCCGGCAATATGAAGGACGAAATAAATCAACTGGTTAAATCCAGGTATGGAAACAGTTATTTTGTTACCATCAGAGAGAAGAAAGCAAACGAAAGCGTTGCAAAGGCTTCCAAAAAACAGCAGAATTCCGCAAGGGATGGCAATTCCTCAGATCAGAACTCGGCAAAGAGTATTGAGGCTCTGGCGGCACTGGCACAGCTGAAAAAGGCCCAGTCTGGCGGCAGAGCATCAGAAGAACCGGTTTTTCAGCCAGATGATGAGGAAACAGAATATTTCTATGAAGGACCAGAAGGCCCATATGATGAGGAAGACTACATCACGCCTCCTGCCGATTACGTACCGCCGGAAGTAGAAAATTTTTCCATGGAAAACCAGGACGAAATAGAAGATTTCATGGATGAAGAGGAATCTTCCGCTGATGAGGATGTAGAGTCCCAGGTTAAGAACGTGCTGGGACAAGGAATAAAGTTTACAATAGACTAAGATATAAAAAGCGATTTGTATGGGCAAAGCCCGGAAAGGACTGAAATGGGAAGAGGAATGAGAGCTGGCAAGAAGCCTAAGACTGGTGGAGGAAGCATGCAGCAGCAGCTGAAGCAGGTTCAGGCTATGCAGAGAGAGATGGAAGAGGCCCAGGCACACCTGGGAGAAAAGGAAGTGACAACTACTGCCGGAGGCGGCGCCGTTGAAGTTACTGTAAACGGCAACAAGGAGCTGACGGCACTGAAGCTGGATAAGGACGTTATCGATCCTGAGGATCCTGAAATGCTGCAGGATCTCATCATTGCAGCGGTAAATGAGGGAATGAGACAGGTAGATGAGCTGGTTGAAGAGCAGATGAGGGGAATTACAGGAGGACTTAACATTCCGGGACTGTAAACCCAGCACTGCAGTCATAAGAAGGAGAGCAGATGAGGGAATATCCGCGGCCGCTGAACAGGCTTGTAAATGAATTGTCGAAATTGCCGGGAATAGGGGGGAAGACCGCCCAGAGACTGGCTTTTCACATTTTGTCTCTCAGCGATCAGGAGGCTGAGAATCTGGCAGATTCCATTGTAGGTGCCAGGAGAAGTCTCCACTACTGTTCAATCTGCGGGAATCTCACCGACCAGGATCCGTGTATTTATTGCAGCGACGAGACCAGAGATCCCTCCGTCATTTGTGTGGTGGAAACGCCTCAGGACGTTATAGCCATGGAGCGAATCCGGGAGTACAGAGGGAGATATCACGTTCTTCACGGGGCAATTTCTCCGGCAGAAGGAATCGGTCCAAACGAGATTAATCTGAAGTCCCTTATTGTGAGGCTCCAGAAGGATGACCGGGTTAAGGAGATCATCGTGGCAACCAACCCAAACATTGAAGGAGAGGCTACGGCCATGTATATTGCCCGGCTCCTTAAGCCCACAGGCATAAAGATAACAAGAATCGCCCACGGAATACCGGTGGGAGGGGATCTTGAGTATGCGGATGAGATCACCCTGCTGAAGGCAATGGAAGGCAGAAGAGAGATATGATATGAAAAAAAGCGCCATCCGGCGCTTTTTTGATTGTGAGGAGTATTGGGGGATTTGCAGATCCCTTACTCTGCAGGGTTATCGTAAATTGTCTTGATTATGCTGTTAATCTCAGGAGAGTCGCTGTAACGGACTGCCTTGGTTTTTACAAAAAAGGTGAATTTCAAGTTCCGGGCCCTGTGGACGGACTGGATAGAATCAGAAATATTTTTTGAGAATTTTCTGAATTCAACGGAGTTTTTTGGCTGGAACAGCATGAAAATATCTCCGTTTCCTGCATAGCTTATGACAGCTTTATTTCCAGCTGTGCTGCGGATCTGATGGGATACTTCCTGCATTACTATGGCGGTGTTCTCCCTGCCCAGCTCCTCCAGAACTCTGGAATAACCGTGAAGGTGGAATTTCTCCATAACAAAATCCGTGCGGTTCTCCTCCCAGGACAGGGTATACTCTCTCAGGGTCGCCATGAATCCCCGGGGATTGAGAAAACCAGTTTCTTCATCAATGAAAATGCGGAGAGCATCTCTGGCATTCTTCTCAAGGGTGCTGTCTGAATCTACGAAGTAACCAATCAGCCCTGTAATCTGCCCGTCTTTATAGAGAGGCAGCTTAGTAGCCATAATATTGCGGAGAACGCCTTTCGCAATGCATTTTCCTGGGCTTGAGATAACGTGTTTTCCTTCATTTAAAACAGCGTGCTCGTCGTTATAATAGGGAGCTGAATTAATGTGCCAGCCCATATCCTCGTCAGTTTTTCCTATGATTTCTGAAACCCTATTAATGCCGAAATACTGCAGAAAAGCATTTGATGCCCCCAGAAACCTGCGGTTTCTGTCTTTCCAGAAGAACATGAGAGTGCTTCCGGAAATGAGGTTGCGCCACATGTCAGGTACGGTCAGCTCTTCAGTGCCTGACCCTGTAACAGCAGGAAGATCGGAGGCTGCCATAAGAGGCGTGAACCCTTCGTAGATCTTTCGGGATACCGTCGGGTTTATGGTTGCCTTATGGCGGAAGGCTACAACATAGCCTTTGTTTTTCCCTTTACCGCACATGATGCAAATTTCATGCCAGGTGGTTGTGCCATCTGGGTTTTTGAATCTGAATATGTCTGATACGAATCCTGTGTCAGTGAGAAGGCATCTCTTTTCCAGGGTCTCAAGATCTAAGAAGCTCCGGAAGCGGTTGATGTCTTCAGGAAAAAGGTGATTCTCCAGAATGTCGTCAATGTAGCGGTCAAGGAACCCTCTTTTTTTCACAAAACCGTTGTTCTCACCCCACACGAACTCCAGGGTGCGGGTCTCAGTGTTCAGTATGGAAATCTTGTTGAAAATTCTCATGCTGTCACGGAGGAGGCCGTTAAGAGTAGAATTGGCCAAGGTGCTGTCAGACATGGAAATATTGGCCAGCTTTATCAGATAGATCCGGCTGGAAGAATTTCTGGTGACTTCACAGGCAGTTATCTGAAGGTAGTTGCCTTCGTAGCTTACGAAGTGGCGGAATTCTTTTCCCTCCTGTGGAAGAGCTCGAAGGAAAGGAATTATCTGTGAACCCAGGTAAGATTCCTCCTGGGAAAAATAATCTCCTCCCGTAAACACCGGCATAAGCCCGCAGTTTGTCCTCTCTATATCGTGTCCCTTGCTTACGAATACTGTTTTCAAACGGAGAAAATCGTCCTCCAGAATGGCGATGGGAGCGTCGGTTTTGAGGTTAATCTCACCAACCTTGTCCCAGAAAGGTGCTTCGCTTCTGGTCTCCATAACCAGGTGGTGCTTTTTCAAAATCTGAATGACCTGGTCGTAGGGAGCAGGTTTGGCAAAATAATATCCCTGAATGAACTCACAACCTGCATCCCGCAGGAAGCGGAACTGATCATCTGTTTCCACTCCTTCTGCAAGAGTCTGGATGCCTATTTCCTTGGACATCTGGATAACAGAAGAAATGATGGAGCGGGATTTTCTGGAAAATGAAGTGAAAAATCCCTTGTCTATCTTAAGAACATCTATGTGATAATCTTTTAAAACGTTAAGGGAGCTGTAGCCGCTGCCGAAATCGTCCATCCACACTTCAAAGCCGCCTCTGGACAAGCGTTCCATCTGTTCGTGAAGAAAAACAGGGTCGCCCCTGACCATGGTTTCTGTGATCTCAATCTTGAGATAGCTGTGTGGAATATCATAATGCCGGGTGCAGTCTTCTATAAATTCTACGATATCAGTTGACTGAAAGTCTTCAAGAGACAGGTTTACAGACACAGGAACAACGCTGCGGCCGGCCTCAACTTCACGGCGGTACAGTTTGCATACTTCTTCTATAATATGCATATCCAGAATATGGATAAGATGGTGCTTCTCCAGTGGTGCTATGAACAGAACCGGTGAAATAAGACCGTGTTCAGAATCCCTCCATCGGGCCAGAGCCTCGAAGGAAGAGACTTTACCGGATAGAGACCTTATGTGAGGCTGAAACCAGACCTCTATTTCCCCCTTATCAACAGCACTCTGAATATTATCTATAAGATATCGTTCGTCAAGCATTAACCAGTCCCTTAATAAAAATACAATAATAAGAATAAATCAACATACAGATAAATAATACACAAAAAAACAAATAATGTAAATTATAGCGTATTTCAGGAAAAAGTGAGAAGGAAATTTTGGAGAGAAGGGATAGTTCAGGGAAAAATACAATGTGTACTCTGCCATGTAAATTAGCGGAGAATTCAGTTGTTGAGATGAAATAATGGAATGACAAGGAAGCCATGGCCATGAATTTTTATTCTCAAGAGTATTCGTGTATTCGTAAAAAAGGCGGTCCCAAATTGATTTGGGACCGACTCTTCTCATTAGTTGAAAATTATTATCCGATTGCTGATATCACTATTCGTGATACTTTGCAGGGGAAGTATAAGGCTCAACTCCCTGGCAGATGCGGATACGATCTGTGGCGCTTGCCTTGATCTGTCCGAAGTTCTGGAGCTTCTCCTTGCCCTGAAGTACTCTGAGAGCACCACCTGCCAGAGCCTCCATCTCGTACTCACCTGCCATTACTTCTACAGGAGCAATCCAGTCAACGAGCTTGATGATGTTCTGTGTGAGCATCTTGGAGTAGGCAATACCTCCGGTAAGGATGATTCTATCAACCTTTCCTGCAACAGGAACTGCCAGTGTGCCGATATCCTTGGCAACTCTGTATGCCATTGCGTCGTAAACGATCTTTGCATACTCATCGCCGGCTTCGATCATCTTCTCAACTTCGATGGCATCTGTAGTACCCAGGTGAGCCTTCAGACCGCCCTCGCCGTGGAATCTCTTAACTACATCCTTTACAGTCTTGCCCTCAGCCAGTTTCTTGGCTGTGAATCCGATGAGCTCCTTAGCGCTTACTCCGCCGCCTCTTTCTGGTGTGAAGTTGCCCTCGTCATCGTTAACGGCATCAATGTTGGTTCCCTTGTGATAAAGACGTATAGAAGAACCGCCGCCCAAATGTGCAACGATGAATGTGCAGTCATCGAAGTCCTTGTGCAGTACTTCCTCAGCACACTTGATAGCCATGGCTCTTGTGTTCAGTGTGTGACCTACTGTGAAGCGAGGAATCTCAGGAACTCCTGTTACTCTTGCAATTGGCTGCATCTCGTCTGTTCCGATAGCATCGTAGATGCATGCAGGAATGCCATACTGCTTCTTCAGGTCGAAGGCAACAAGGCTGCCCAGCAGGGAAGCGTGAGGATAGAGCTCCTCAGGTCTTGTAAGGTAGTCAACCATCTCCTGGTCAATCTCAATAGCGCCGTGAGGACATGCGATGATGTTTCCGCCTCTTGAGCATACTGCTGTCAGAGAATCTGTGGTGATTCCGTTCTTCTTGAGAGCATCATAGATCTTGTCTCTTCTGAACTCGAACTGATCGATAACACCCTTGAACTGGCTCATCTCCTCCTGGGAGTGGCGGATTGTCTCTTTGAAAACTTCCTTTGTATCGTCATATACAGCAATCTTGCTGGATGTAGAACCCAGGTTGAGAACCAGGATTCTTTCGGTCTTGTTACCCATTGGTATAACCCTCCTGTTGTTTAAATTAATTTTTCATATTTATTTTATTATAAGGTTTTGAAAGCCAATCTGAAAGGAAAAACTTAGGCTTAAATGTGCTGTTTCTGTGAAAATACAGGAGAAAACAAGGCAGAGACTATGTTCCGCCTAGGACGGACATAAATTCGCAATTGACGGAATTTATCGAATCTGATATACTCAGCATTACAAATTTGTGGAATCTTACAATAGAGATGCGGACAGGGGGATTAATATGAATGTAGTATGTCTGGATATGGAAGGGGTTCTGGTTCCGGAAATATGGATCGCATTTGCAGAGGCCAGCGGTATTCCCGAGCTGAGGAAGACCACCAGGGACGAACCAGATTACGATAAGCTGATGAATTTCAGGCTTGATACTTTGAGAGATCACGGATTAAAGCTGGCAGATGTTCAGGCCATTATAAACACCATAGATCCACTGCCTGGGGCAAAGGAATTCCTGGACGAACTGAGGAAGAAGACCCAGGTCATAATACTCAGTGATACCTTTACCCAATTCGCCTCCCCTCTGGTGGCAAAACTGGGATATCCTACAATTTTCTGCAACGAGCTGGAAGTAGACCAGGAGGGAAACATCACTGATTTCATCATGAGGTGTCCTAAGTCAAAGCTTACGACGGTGAAGGGCCTTCAGTCTATCGGATTCGACACCATTGCTGCAGGAGACAGCTTTAACGACCTGGCAATGATTCAGGCAAGTAAAGCAGGATTCCTCTTCAGAAGCACTGAGGCAATCAAGGCATCTTATCCGGACATTCCCGCATTCGAGGAGTTTTCCGATTTATTCGACGGAATCTGCGCCGCTCTGTAAGCTGCGGGTATTCGCTGTTTAACCGACGAGAATTATCAAGAAGCTGCACCCATTTTCTTTTCAACAGGGGACAGCTTCTTGTTTTTTGCAAAAATCCGCCTTTCACCCTGCACATTAACGTGGTATCATTCGGTGGATAAGGAAATAGTCGGTCAGGAGTATAGTTTTGGAAAAAATATTAGAACGAATCATGTCTACGGAGATATTCGCCAGTGCTGTGGTTGTACTGCTTGCAGTGGTGGTTATGGCCATTCTGGAGAAAATCTGCAGGGGATATATAAAAAGAAATGATCCGGATCACCGGGTGATGTCCATGATACGGTCGGTGCTGAGGACCATAAGGGTTCTGGTGGGCATTCTTGTGGTGTTCGCCATTCTGCAGATAAACGGTGTGAACATATCCTCTATGGTCGCAGGAGTGGGCGTTGCCGGTGCCCTGGTGGGACTGGCCATGCAGGACATTTTCAAAGACCTGATTATGGGACTTCACATTGTCAGCGATAAGGCCTTCAAGTATGGAGATGTGGTCATTATCAATGATGTGGAGGGCATAGTTACTTCATTCACCCTGCTAACTACACAGCTGAAAGATGTAAACAGCGGCAATCTTGTTACCATTTGCAACAGAAATATATCGGCTACTTCAGTGGTCTGCGGAATATACGACATTGACCTGCCCCTTCGTTACGACGAGGATCCGGAAGATGTAAAAAAAATTCTTACCAGGGCTGCGGAGGCTATCGACAGAATCCAGGATGTGGAGTACTGCCAGTACATGGGAGTTCAGAGATTTGACAGTTCTGCCGTAATCTATAAAATCCGTTTCAAATGCTCACCGGCTGAAAAATGGCCAGTGTGGAGAAAGGCAATGACCGAGCTTCAGAAGGTAGTGGTGGATACGGGTCTGGAAATTCCGTTCCAGCAGATAGACGTACATAATATATGAAATATATGAAATAGTAAGGAAGGAAGCTTCGGGCAGAGTAGAAACACCTGAAGCAGGACCTTTGAGTCGCTTAAGGAGCGGCTCTTTTTTCTGGGAAATTCATTGAAATCAAATATGAGATTGATATAATAAAAAAGAACTTTTGTTCGGAAAAGGAGAACTTATGGAGACAGGAATTAAAGGCTTCAGGGAGATAACAGTGACAGATGAAATGACTGCTGCAAAGGCAGGAAGCGGTTCTCTTGAGGTATTTGCTACGCCCTGCATGATAAGCCTAATTGAAGGCACGGCTGCATCATCTGTAGCCGGTAATTTGAAGGAAGGGCAGAGCACCGTGGGAACCAGAATAGAGGTGAGCCACGTATCCCCTACTCCGGTGGGAATGAAGGTTACCTGTGAAACAGAGCTGATCCAATCAGACAGGAGGAAGCTGGTGTTCTCGGTAAAGGCTTTTGATGAGAAAGGGCTGATTGGAGAGGGAACTCACGAGAGATTCATAGTAGACAACCAGTCCTTCCTGGAGAAGTGCAGAGATAAGCTTAAGTAAGAAGGTGTAAGTATGGAAGAGAACAGAGACAGTATTATTGTAAGAACCAGTATAGTTGGAATAGTGGCCAATATTTTTCTTGCAGGATTCAAGGCGTTCATCGGACTTGCTGTTGGATCCATCGCCATCGTCATGGACGCAGTCAACAATCTGAGTGATGTTCTTTCATCAGTCATTACAATTGTAGGAACAAAGCTGGCAGGAAAGGCCCCAGACAGGGAACATCCATTTGGCCACGGCAGAGTAGAATACCTGTCTGCAATGGTTATAGCAGTCATAGTTCTATATGCAGGAATAACATCCCTGGTGGAGTCCGGCAAGAAGATAATTCATCCTGTAACTCCTGAATACACCAAGCTGGCACTTATTATTGTTGCTGTGGCAGTAGTGGTTAAGATCCTCCTTGGCTCTTATGTGAAGAAGACAGGAGAGAAAGTGAACTCCGGATCGTTAATCGCTTCCGGTCAGGATGCCCTCATGGATTCCATAATATCTGCATCTACACTGGTGGCAGCTGTTATTTTCATTGGAACAGGACTTAAACTGGAAGCATATCTGGCTGCAGTTATCTCCCTGGTTATCGTAAAAGCCGGAATTGACATGATGAAGGACGCATACAGCCAGATACTGGGAGAAAGGGTTGACAGTGATCTGGCAAAGGAAATAAAGAAGACCATAGCTTCCTTTGACGATGTGCGGGGAGCCTATGACCTTGTAATGCACAGTTACGGACCGGACAGATGGCTGGGTTCCGTTCATATTGAAGTACCGGATTCCATGGACGCTGCAGACATAGATGCCCTGAGCCGGAAGATTACTTCCGTTGTGGCCAAGAAACACGGAGTGATCATGACCGGAATAGGAATCTATTCCTACAACACCTGCGAAGGAAAGGCCGCAGGAATAAGGCATGAGATAACCCGCATTGCTTCCGATATACCTTATGTCCTTCAGGTACACGGATTCTACCTTGACGAGAAGGAGAATGAAATTTCTTTTGACGTAGTAGTAGCCTATGAGGCGGAGGACAGAAGGGCTGTCTGGAAGCAGGTGGTTGACAAGGTTAAGGAAAAATATCCTGAATACAAGATCAACGTAGCCATGGACAGCGACACCAGCGACTGACGGATATGGCGGCATTGTAAGTGTTAAAGAAGTATTGCAGTTTTGTTAATGTACGGGAGGAGAAATGCCTGAATTTAAGGTTCATTCGGATTTCGACATGATGGGGGACCAGCCCCGGGCCGTGGATAATATCGTTAACAGCATTCAGATGGGTAACAAGCACCAGACCCTCATGGGAGTAACTGGATCCGGTAAGACCTTTTCCATGGCGAAGATAATCGAGAGGGTACAGAAACCAACCCTGGTAATTTCCCACAACAAGACTCTTGCCGCACAACTTCACGGGGAGTTTAAAGAATTTTTTCCGGAAAATGCTGTTGAATACTTCGTGTCGTACTACGACTTCTACCAGCCGGAGGCGTACGTGCCTTCCACAGACACCTATATCGAGAAAGATGCGGATATCAACGACGAAATTGATAAGCTGAGACACAGTGCAACGGCAGCTCTTCTTGAGAGGAGAGATGTAATAGTCGTCGCCAGTGTTTCGTGTATCTACGGCCTGGGTTCTCCAAAATCTTACCGCAATCAGCTGCTCAGCCTGCGGACGGGCATGGAGATCGACAGGGATCAGATTATACGGCGCCTTGTGGATATTCAGTATACAAGAAACGACATAGACTTCCAGAGAGGTACTTTCAGAGCCAGGGGAGATACGGTGGATATTTATCCTGCTGGAGGAGAGAGTGCCGTCAGGGTGGAGATGTTCGGCGACGAGATTGAGGATATCAAGGAGCTGAATCCTGTTACTGGAGAAATAACCGGAATCAGGAATCATATCAGCATTTTCCCGGCATCTCACTATGTAACCGATAAGGCGGACATGGAGCTGGCGGTGGCTGCCATCAAGGAAGAACTGAAGGAAAGAGTTGACTGGTTCAAGGCCAATGGAAAGCTGCTGGAGGCAGAGCGCCTTGAGCAGAGGACAAACTTTGACATTGAGATGATGATGGAAGTTGGCAGATGCAAGGGCATAGAGAACTATTCAAGGCACTTGAACTTCCTTAAACCTGGGGAGAGGCCATACACCCTTCTGGATTACTTCCCGGAGGATTTTCTTGTAATCATCGATGAGTCCCACGCCATGCTTCCCCAGCTGAGAGCCATGTATAACGGGGACAGGGCAAGGAAAAGTTCCCTGGTGGAGTACGGTTTCAGGCTGCCTTCAGCTCTGGACAACAGGCCTCTTAAGTTTGAGGAATTTGAAGACCTGGTGGGACAGACCGTATACGTAAGTGCAACTCCGGGAAAATACGAAATCGAGCACTCAGCAGGTATTACTGCGGAGCAGCTCATCAGGCCAACGGGCCTTCTGGACCCGCCAATAGAGGTAAGGCCTACAGAAGGGCAGATAGATGACCTTATTGGAGAAATCTACAAGACTACAGATAAGGGGGAGAGGGTTCTGATAACCACCCTAACCAAGAGAATGGCGGAAGACCTTACAACCTATCTGAGAAACTCCGGAATAAGAGTAAGATATCTTCACTCGGACATCGACAACTTCGAGAGACTGGAAATAATAAGAGACCTGCGTCTGGGAGAATTTGATGTTCTCGTAGGCATCAACCTCCTCAGGGAAGGACTGGACCTGCCTGAGGTTTCGCTGATCGCCATACTGGATGCAGATAAGGAAGGGTTCCTGAGAACTGAAACATCTCTGATACAGACAGTAGGAAGGGCTGCAAGAAACGAACATGGACGGGTTATCATGTATGGCGATCATATCAGTAAAGCCATGAGATATACCATCGATGAGACTTCCCGCCGCCGCACCGTCCAGGATAAATACAACAAGGAACACGGCATTGTGCCTCACACCATCGTTAAACCTATAAGAGATGTAATTGAGGCCACAAAGGCATATACGGGAGATGGCAAGATCAAGAAGCCAGAGGAGATGACTGGCCGTGAGATGAAGGAAGCCATTAAGAACCTGGAAAAGGAAATGAAAGAGGCCGCTGCAAATCTGGAGTTCGAGCGGGCAGCAGAACTCCGCGACATGCTCTTTGACTTAAGGAGCAGCAAGCGGTCCTAGGAGGAAGAATTGGAAAAAAATATAGTAATCAAAGGGGCCAGAGAGCACAACCTGAAGAATCTTGACGTCACGATTCCCCGGGACAAGCTGGTGGTTATGACTGGGCTCAGCGGATCAGGAAAATCATCGCTGGCATTCGATACAATCTATGCAGAGGGTCAGAAGAAATACGTAGAGAGTCTGTCTGCATACGCAAGACAGTTCCTGGGACTAATGAAAAAGCCTGACGTCAGCCTGATAGAGGGCCTGAGCCCGGCTATTTCCATCGATCAGAAGACAACAAACAAGAATCCCCGTTCTACAGTAGGTACAGTCACTGAAATCTACGATTATCTCAGGCTGCTCTACGCCAGAATAGGCGTTCCCCACTGTCCTGTTTGCGGAAGGGAGATTTCCAGCGCTTCCGTAGATACGATTGTGGACAAGATCTGTGAGAAGGGTGAGGGAACCAGGCTTACAGTCCTTGCTCCGGTAATAAGGGGAAGAAAGGGAGAGCATAAGGCTGTTTTTTCCAGGATAAAAAGAGATGGCTACATCCGTGTAAGGGTTGACGGCCAGATGAAGTCTCTGGATGAAGGGGACATTGTTCTGGAGAAAAACAAGAAACATACTATTGAAATTGCTGTGGACAGGATCAAGGTCAGATCGGACAATCACAGCCGTATCTCGGAAGCCGTTGAATTGGCGCTGAAAGAAGGAGAGGGAATAGTCAATGTTCTTTTCCAAACAAGAGGAGAGGACGGAGAGCTAATTGACAACCTGGAGACTTTCAGTACAAACTTCGCATGCGCGGAACACGGAGTGTGCATCGAAGAGATGGAGCCCAGAATGTTTTCCTTCAACAGCCCTTACGGTGCCTGCGAGAACTGTTCCGGTCTGGGATTTACCCTGAGAATTGATCCGGACAGGCTCATCGTCGATGAGAATATCTCCATACTGAATGGGGCTCTTGGCAATGTTTTCGGATCTATGGATTCCATGGGATGGTACAGGCACATGCTGAACACCCTGGCTGAAGATCATAAAACCAGGCTGGATGTTCCATACAAGGATCTGCCAGAGGATTTCAAAAATGATCTTCTTTACGGAACTGGAGAACGGAAGATCAAATACGACTACGTAAGCAAGGCTGGCAAGGTCAGCCACATGAACCACACCTTCGAGGGCATCATTCCAAATCTGGAGAGACGTTACGGAGAAACAAACTCAGATTACATAAAGGAAAAAATCGCAGCACTTCAGGAAGAGTCCCAGTGCAAGGTTTGCCATGGAAAAAGGCTGAAAGACAAGGTTCTTGCCGTTACCGTAGGTGGAATTAATATTATTGATCTTACGGAAAAATCTGTTGGCGATGCCCTGAAGTTCTTCGATGAGCTGGAGCTTTCGGAGAGAGATCAGAAGATTGCTGCTATGATACTCAAGGAAATCAAGGGGAGACTGGGCTTTCTGAAGAACGTGGGACTTGGATACCTGACACTGGACAGAAGCAGCGGCACCCTGTCCGGAGGAGAATCCCAGAGAATCAGGCTTGCTACTCAGATCGGATCCGGACTTGTTGGAGTTCTTTATATTCTTGATGAGCCAAGCATCGGCCTTCACCAGAGAGACAACGCCCGGCTGCTCCAGTCACTGAGAAGGCTTACAGACATGGGAAACTCACTTATTGTGGTGGAACACGATGAGGATACCATGTACGCAGCAGACCACATTGTGGACATCGGACCAGGGGCCGGAATGAACGGAGGACATCTTGTTTGCCAGGGAACTGTTGAGGATATAAAGGCCTGCCCGGAATCCATAACGGGCCAGTATCTCTCGGGGAAAAAATCAATCAAGGTGCCTGAACAGCGCCGCCCCGGAAACGGCACCCATCTGAAGGTATACGGAGCCGCCGAACACAACCTGAAAAACATCGACGTTACTTTTGACGGCGGAAAGCTGATCTGCGTTACCGGTGTGTCCGGTTCTGGAAAGAGCACCCTGGTAAACGAGATCGTCTACAAAGCAGTGTCCCGGGTGACAAACAGAACACAGGCAAGACCGGGAAAATTCAGAAAGATAGAAGGAATCGAAAACTTCGACAAGATAATCGACATAGATCAGACGCCTATTGGAAAAACGCCAAGATCTAATCCTGCCACATACACAGGCATGTTTACAGGAATCAGAGAGCTTTTCGCCGAGATGCCAGAAGCTAAAATGAGAGGCTATACAAAAGGCCGCTTCAGCTTCAACATGAAGGGCGGCCGCTGCGAGAGCTGCGGCGGTGACGGAATAATCAAGGTAGAGATGAATTTCCTGCCAGACGTTTTCGTTCCCTGTGAGGTCTGCGGCGGAGCCAGATATAACCATGAAACTCTGGAGGTTAAATACAAGGGCAAAAACATCTCCGACGTCCTTAACATGACGGTGGAAGAGGCGCTGCCTTTCTTCCAGAACCACAGCAACATCGAGAAATACCTGAGAACCCTCAACGATGTGGGCCTTGGATATGTAAAACTGGGTCAGCCTTCAACCCAGCTCTCAGGAGGAGAGGCCCAGAGAATCAAACTGGCAACAGAGCTGTCCAGAAGAAGCACCGGAAAAACCCTCTACATCATGGACGAGCCTACAACAGGCCTTCATTTTGCAGACGTGGATAAGCTGATGGAAGTAATCCAGAGACTGGTAGATGAGGGAAATACAGTAATAGTCATCGAACATAACCTGGATGTGATCAAGTGTGCAGACCAGATAATCGATCTGGGACCTGAAGGAGGAGACGGGGGCGGAACCCTTGTTGCAACCGGAACCCCTGAGGAAGTAGCCGCAGTTCCGGAATCATACACAGGGCAGTACCTCAAGAAAATCCTTAAACTGTAGAAATATGAAAGCATAAGAAGATTAGAAGATAAGAGCTGAAAGACAGTACAGCAGCAATACAGTAACAGTACGACTTGACATTGCTGTTGAATACAAGTATAATTGCTGTGCTGTTTGAGCGTCCGTAGCTCAATTGGATAGAGTAACGCACTACGAATGCGGAGGTTCAGGGTTCGAGTCCCTGCGGGTGCACCATAGCAAATGAGAAAAGCCGCTGAAATCAACGGAAACGTTGAAATCAGCGGCTTTTTAGTTGCTGTTTAATGTTAAATTGGCGGACTCGTGGACCGGACCATTGGGCTTCAAACCCATTACAGGCACCCTGCCTAGCAGTGGACAGTGAACAGGGCAGGAAAATCCATGATAGGGGGATTTTTCTGCAAGCCATGGAATGGTCCCTGGCAAAATTCCATGATATGGGAAATTCTGCATATGTCATGGAAAAAGTTTTCCTCGCAGCTTGCTTTTCCTTGTCCCAGCAGTACTATCAAGCGAATTCGCATTTAGTACTGCTCCGACAACCCCCATGGAGCAGTACTAACGAAGTAATCGGCATTCAGTACTGCTCCGAAAACTTGTCACCAGCAGTATTATCAACATAATTCGCGTTTAATACTGCTCCGACAACCTCCATGGAGCAGTACTAACAAAGAAATCCGCATTCAGTACTGCTCCGACAATCCCCATGGAGCAGTAGTAACAAAGAAATCGGCATTCAGTACTGCTCTCACCCCCTTGTCACCAGCAGTAGTATCAACAGAATCCGCGTTTAGTACTGCTCCGACAACCCCCATGGAGCAGTAGTAACAAAGAAATCGGCATTCAGTACTGCTCCAACAGAAGACCGCGAGCAGTACAGCGCTAACAATTACTGTTCAGTACTGCTCCCGCCACTTGTCATCAGCAGTACTATCAACAGAAGCCGCATTCAGTACTGCTTTCAAACCGTCGGACAATCCACCTGGTAGTCAGTAAACCTCCGTCCGTATCCCGCAAGGCTGGTGAAATCTCCGTAAGTCTATTAAGGTCTCCATCAAACGTATTGCCTTTAGTCTTCTAAGGTCTCCGTCCGTATCCCGCAAGGCCGGTAAAACCTCCGTCAACCCGTAATGGCTTAAACCTCATTCAATCTCCTTAAATCTCCGGCAAGCTGTCAAATCCCGGCTGCAGTTCTTCATCTGAAGGGATGAAATCTGTCATGGTGCCCTCATTAAATTGCTGATAGGCAGTAAGGTCAAAGTATCCAGTGCCTGACAGACCGAATAAGATAGTCTTTTTATCACCTGTTTCCCTGCACTTTACAGCTTCATCAATTGCGCACCGGATTGCATGGCTGCTTTCTGGGGCAGGAAGAATCCCTTCAGTTTTTGCAAACATAGTTGCAGCCTTGAACACGTCGGTCTGTTCGTATGCTCTGGCCTCCATCAGCCCCTGGTGGTAAAGCTCTGACAGGGTGCTGCTCATTCCATGATATCTCAGGCCTCCTGCGTGGTTAGGAGAGGGAATGAAATCGTGACCTAAGGTGTACATTTTTGCCATAGGGCAGACCATGCCTGTATCGCAGAAATCATAAGCATATTTTCCTCTGGTAAGGCTAGGGCAGGAAGCAGGTTCTGCCGCAATTATCCTGTAGTCAGCCTGGCCCCGCAGCTTTTCACCCATAAACGGAGCAATAAGGCCTCCTAGGTTGGAGCCGCCGCCGGCGCATCCAATGATGGTGTCAGGTTTTATCTGGTATTTATCCAGAGCTGCCTTGGCCTCAAGACCAATAATGCTCTGGTGAAGGAGAACCTGGTTCAGCACGCTTCCCAGAACATATCTGTAACCACTGGAAGAAACGGCAGTTTCAACGGCTTCCGAAATAGCACATCCAAGGCTGCCCGTAGTGCCCGGATGCTGGCTCAGGATTTTCCGGCCAACAGCAGTTTTTTCCGAAGGAGATGGAGTAACATCTGCGCCGTAAGTTCTCATGACTTCACGGCGGAATGGTTTCTGCTCATAAGAGACTTTTACCATAAAAACTTTGCAATCAAGGCCGAAGTGGGCGCAGGCCATGGACAGAGCAGTGCCCCACTGACCGGCTCCTGTTTCTGTTGTTACGCCCTTGAGACCTTGTTTCTTTGCGTAGTAGGCCTGAGCGATGGCAGAATTAAGCTTGTGGCTTCCGCTGGTATTATTTCCTTCGAATTTGTAATAAATTTGCGCCGGGGTGTCCAGAGCCTCTTCCAGGCGGTAGGCACGAACTAATGGAGAAGGGCGGTAAGTCTTGTAGAAATCCAGAACTTCCCGGGGAATATCAAAAAAACGGGTGGTATCGTCCAGTTCCTGATCCACCAGCTCCTGGCAGAAAACCGGCGTCAGCTCATCTTTTGTGACCGGCTTAAGAGTGGCAGGATTTAAAAGAGGGGCAGGTTTGATCTTCATATCGGACCTGAGATTGTAGTACTGGGCAGGCATCTCATCCTCGCTGAGATAGATTTTGTTTGGAATCTGGTTTGTCATAACTGTTCTCCTTTCGCGAAACACAATGATTTGAATACTTTCGGGAGAGGAGGTTGTATGTAAAAAAACTCCTGTCCCATACAAAAACTGCTGGGACAGGAGTAGTATCTCTCAGTCGAGGCTCCTGCGGTGCCACCCGGCTTGACGCTTATGCGCCCGCTTTTAGCATACGTGTTCATATGCAAGGTTTGATAACGGAGGTCCCTCTCCGTCTTCCATACTAAGGATCAAGATTAAGGGTCAAAATCCTTTTCCGGTCGCCCTCCGAAGCCCATTCACCCCGGGTTCCCATACTGTCATCACAGCCACGGCAGCTCTCTCTAATGGAAAGGTCCAGGACTACTCACTCTTCGTCAAAGGTTTAAAAATTAAATTGTAGTGACATATTAGCAAAAACAACAAATTACGTCAAGAAAAATTACATAAATAATGAAAAAATCACAAAAAAACAGGCAGAACGAATAGCCGATAATTTGCCTCCAGTTTCTCTACAGAAGCTCTGCAATCTCATAGATAAGCCTGGCCGTTTTCTCCCATCCGATGCAAGGGTCGGTAATAGACTGGCCGTATACAGTCCCCTCAGGGCCCTGTTTTCCGTCTTCAATATAAGATTCAATCATAAGCCCCTTAACAATGCCGGCCACATCTTCATTGTGCCGCATGCTGTGGAGCACTTCCTTGGCAATCCTGGACTGCTCGAAACAGTTTTTTCCTGAATTGGCATGGTTAGTATCAACGATAACCGCCGGATTGACCAGAGAGGATTTTTCGTACAGGCCACTAAGTTCCACCAGATCCTCATAGTGGTAGTTGGGACTGGAGTGACCCTGCCGGTCCGTATAACCCCTTAGAATTGCGTGGGCCAGGGGATTTCCCTTGGACTCCGCCTCCCAGTTTTCATACAGAAAAGTATGAGGGTGCTGAGCAGCTGTAATGGAATTCATCATTATGCTAAGGTCCCCGCTGGTGGGATTTTTCATTCCAACAGGAATATCCTGACCGCTGGCTGTAAGGCGATGCTGCTGATTTTCCACTGACCGGGCCCCTACAGCCACATAGCTGAGCACATCGGACAGATATCTCTGGTTCCCGGGATACAGCATTTCGTCTGCCGTGCTGAGGCCCGTCTCCTCAAGGACCCGTATGTGAAGGCGCCTGGTGGAAATCAGCCCTTTGAGCATGTTGGGCTCTCCAGAGGGATCAGGCTGATGGAGCATGCCTTTATAGCCGTCTCCTGTAGTCCGGGGCTTATTCGTATACACCCGAGGGACGATGAGAATTTTTTCCTTAACCTCATCCTGAATGGCCGCCAGCCGCCCGCAGTAATCCAGAACTGCATCAGTCCGGTCAGCAGAGCAAGGACCGATGATAAGGAGGAAACGGTTGCTTTTTCCTGTAAAAATTTCTTCGATTTCCCGGTCTCTTGCGGCTTTCCGCTGCCGGGTGGCTTCAGTAAGGGGATACATGGCCCGTATCTCCGAAACCGTTGGAATTTTCCTTCTTAACACTAAATTCATTGTATAACTCCGTTGATTATTCTTTGATTCCCTAAACCTGCATTGAGTTTAATTCTCCAGATCAACATGGATGCCCAGGGAGAAAAGGACATGCCAGAAATCCGGCCAGCTTTTTGAAACGGCCTCAGCATCATCGATGGTGCCTCCCGTGATGGTAGAAAGAACGGCCAGGGACATTACTATGCGGTGATCGTTGTGACCCCGGAGAATTTCTACGGGCTTCTGAAGCTTTCCCGGGAAAACTTTAATGTCATTTTCTCCGCAGCGGACTTCTATGCCGAATTTTGCCAGCTCCTGAGCCATTACCTGACCCCGGTCAGACTCTTTTATTCTGAGCCTTCCCGTGCCTGTGAGATAACATCCGCCTGTGGCTGCACCAAAAGCCATTAGTACAGGTCCAAGGTCAGGGCAGCCTGAAATATCAAGAGCTTTTTCAGTGCCTCGCCGGGAAATAGAATCCATAAGCTCCGGACATACCCGGTCTCCTTGGGAACTTGAAGGATTAAGCCCTGTAATGGTCATAGGGGAATTTTCCTGCGAAGAATCCCACTCCCGATTGATTTCCTTGATTTTTTTCAGTGCATACAGAAAAGCCGAATTTGACCAGTCGCCCTCAGTCACATAATTTCCGGCTTTATACTGCTGCCTCCCGGGAATTGTAAAAATCAGATCGCAGCAATCAGTTTCAACACTTCTGGCTTCTGATACCTTCACGTGGACGCCAAACTGTCTCATTACGTCCAGGGTAATGTCAATATATGGCCGGCTTTCCACAGGTCCTTTGACTATAAGCCTGCTTGTTTCTGGCAGGAGGGGCAGGGCCAGGAGAAGGCCTGTAGCAAACTGGCTGCTGATGTTGCCGGGAATTACATAGCTTCCGGCCTGCAGAATTCCTGATACCGTAATTAAGCAGGATTCCCGGTCACTGGATATTTCAACTGCCTTTTCAGGCAGGATTTTCTCGTAAACAGAAATGCCTCTTTCCATCAGCCTGGGTGCGCACTTGAAAATTCCGCCGCCGAAAAGCAGGGAAACGGGAATCAAGAACCTGAGAGTACTTCCGGACTCCCCGCAATCTATCAAGGGAAGAATCTCTTTTTTTTCAGATGAATCACTGCATCCTGCCGAAAAAACACCTGGGGCACCAGTTCCTCTTACCTGAATAGAACCTGATGAACTCCGTTTTATTTCAGCTCCAAGGGCAGACAAAGCCCCCATGGTGGCCACTATGTCGCAGCTTCCGGAAACACCGGACAGGTTGCTCAATCCCCCTGTAAGGCCAGAACAGATCAGCATCCGGTGATCTATGCTTTTTGACGGAGGCGCCTGAACAGTTCCGGCGGCCCGGCCTGGCTGTATTATTGCTTTCATTCTTCGCTGTTCTCCTGTGCAGTGGTGTTCCGGGACTGGACGGTACTTGAAATCAGATTTGTTCCGGCCCGGAAGGTGCCTGCCATCTTAAGCTGGGCACACAGTACATTCAGTTCCCGCAGCATCTCAGTACCTTCCTCGGTGTGAATATTGCCTTCAGCTTCTATATAGAAATAGTAATTCCAGAGAAGTCCCTTCATTGGACGGCTCCTCATTGTGCCCATGTTGTAGTCATGAGCACCTATGATATTCAGCACCTGGGCAAGGGAACTTGCTTCGTTTTTTGCTGTAAAAACAAGGATGAAATGGTCGTCTTCATGATTGGAATCAGGCTGCGGCCGGTTCTGGGCCCGGCTGAAGGCGGCGAACCGGGTGGTATTGTACGGATCGTCGTTAATGTGGGGCTCCAGAATGTCGAGACCGAAGATTTTGCTGGTTTCGGAGCTGGCAATGGCGCCAAGATGAATGTCTCCTGCATCTGAAACCATTTTTGCTGCTGCGGCAGTGTTGCTGCAGGCTGCCGCCTCTATATTGCGGGCTTCAAGAAAACTTCTGCACTGTTCAAGGGCCTGGGGATGGCTGGTTAC
The DNA here is from genome assembly GCF_009695865.1 of Allobaileyella intestinalis. Lineage (GTDB taxonomy): Bacteria > Bacillota > Clostridia > Peptostreptococcales > Anaerovoracaceae > Allobaileyella > Allobaileyella intestinalis. The sequence goes on from NZ_VUNB01000006.1 coordinate 48,760, forward strand.
CCGGGTAATATCCTGGATTCCAGCACCTTTAATGCCAAGGAGATTGTGGGTCACGGGAAGATCCAGAACCTGGTTGATGAACAGGCTTCCGCTGAAAATAAGATCCATAACCTCACCAACCTCGCCGGCCCAGCTGTTTTCCAAAGGAAGAACTGCACTGTCCACTTCCCCTGATTCCACGGCTCTGTAGGCCTGGGTGAAAGTAGGGAAAGCAATCAGGCGGGCAGATGGAAACATTTTTTTTGCAGCAATATAGCTGAAGGCCCCGGGAACTCCGGCGTAGGCAATCTTCATGGAGGAGATAATCTTCTCCTGGTAACGGCGGGAAATATTCATCACTGTGTGCATGAAGTCCACATAGTGAGGTTCAATTTCAGGATCGCTGATATAGCTTCTGTTTAATGCGATTACGTCAGATTCCCGGGCTCCGTCAAAAATAGAAAGTCCGTGTTCCCTCTTGTAGGCGGCAATCTGCTGAACTGTCTTCATTCTGGCCTGGAAAAGGGCGGCCATGGATTTGTCTATGCTGTTTATTTCCTGACGCAGTGATTCCAGCTCATCAACGTCCGGTGATTCTGCCGTTTCAGGATTCATGTTACTGTTCTCAACCATTGTTCTGACCCTCCATGATTTATTCAGATTCTCATTAATTCTATATCAATAAGCCTTTGCCTTCTATAACGAAGAAAATAAAAAGTGCGGATCCACAGATCCGCCGTAAACCTGGTTGATTCATTATAAACTCACACAGCCTGTTATCCACACCTGCCACAAAACTGCCTGGTGGCTAAGGTGAAAATCTCCCAAGAAACAATATGAATGTTGTCGAATATTATAAAGGGCTGGAGAAGGCTGTCAAGGTTAAATATAAAAGAAAAAACGAATCCCGAAGGATCCGTTTTTTCTGAAAAAGATTTAGAAAGGCACAAAATGCTTTGAAAAAATCATCTCTTATTTAGGAACTACAAATCCCTTGCCCATTGCATCATCAGGATCGATGAACCATGTAGCCTCACCTGTCAGGTAAGCTCCGCCGGTAACCTGTGGGATAACGGCATCGTAGTCGCCAACCTTGGCAGTATCAGCGATGTGTCCGATGAACTTTGTTCCGATGAATGACTCATAAACAAAGGTCTCGCCAACATTCAGCTCTCCCTTGTCATACAGCCAGGACATCTTAGCAGAAGTACCTGTGCCGCATGGAGATCTGTCAAGCTGAGGATCATCAGGATTTCCGAATACTACGAGGTTTCTCAGAGCGAACTTGGCATCCGGGCATGTCTCCTTAGGATCGATGTCTGTTGTGCAGTAGTTCTCTACCAGGTCTACAGTAGTGATGTCCAGCTCAGGGTGCTGAATCTCAACAGTCTTGTTGATCTCGTTAAGAGCGAAGCTGGAGAACTTTGTGAGCTCGCCGGCTGTGTCAGGACCAACCTTGAATCCGAAGTTCTTCTCTGTGTCTACCAGAGCGAAGAAGGAACCGCCGAAGCAGATGTCGTAAACAACATCCTTTCCGTTGTAGTTCAGGTGGAGATCCTTCTTATATACGAAAGCAGGAACGTTAGTCAGGGTAACGCCAGTTACCTTGCCGTCCTTGCACTTGGCAACAGTTCTGATGATTCCTGCAGGAGCTTCCAGAACAACCTCTGTCTCAGGCTCCTTCATCTCCATCAGGCCACCTTCAAGAATAGCTGTAACAGTTCCGATTGTGCAGTGACCACACATGTTCAGATATCCGCCGCCGTCCATGAAGAATACTCCGAAGTCAGCCTCTTTGTTGCAAGGCTCAGTGATGATAGCACCGAACATATCATGGTGTCCACGTGGCTCATACATCAGCATAGTTCTGATGTAATCGTAGTGCTCCTCCAGATAATGCTTTCTCTCGATCATTGTGTTTCCCTTAGTCTCAGGGCAGTCGATAGCAACTCTGCAGTACTCACCTTCGGTATGAGCCTCGATGGTTCTGATACAATCAGTATACTTGGAATAATCAATCTTGGTTTCCAGTGCCATGCTAGTTACCTCCTTAAAAACAATAGACGATTTCAATACATCGCCCTCGAATGATTAAATTGTATTCCATGGAATAATCAAAGTCAACAAAACTTTAACAAATGCTAAAAACTGTATATCCCTTGAAAACAGCGGCGTGCATCGAAATTCATGCAAGTTTGACGCATCAAACATGCCTTGATTTGTATGAAATTTTAACGGAAAAATATTTTTCAAAAGTCCACCGCTGTGGTCAGGCGTGAAAATATTACATATTAATAATGTGCATCTTCCTGGTGTTAAGTGGGTGACAATCTGGGACAGATAGAGATACATTGAGAAAATCTATTGATTAGTAGTTGATTTTCCCATAATAGGGTGTTAATGTATTGACGAAATCAATAGCATATTCGAAGGGAAAACGTACTTACGGGGTTCAGTAACTTATTGAAATGTTCAATGACGAAGACTCCCCGAATATTGAAAAAGCCCTGTTGATATGCTATCATTTACCATGTTAAGCGATGTCCCTCAGCCTTGAAATAACTGAGAGATATGAGATGGTATTTTATTTCACAAAGGAGAAACTTGGGCATGGAAAATTTGCAGATTTTACTGAGACAGCATGTCGGCAAGCCTTGTGCACCAGTTGTTAAAGTTGGTGACAAAGTTAAGAAGGGCACACTGATTGCCGAGCCTACAGGACTTGGTGCAAATATTTTCTCCAGCGCATATGGCGTTGTTGAGGATATTACAGATGACAGAATCATCATCAAGCCAGACGAGGAGCAGCCTGACGATTACGAGAAGATTCCTGAGGGAACACCTCTGGAAATGGTAAAGGCTGCCGGAGTCGTAGGAATGGGCGGAGCCGGATTCCCTACAGGAATCAAGCTGGACACACACTTCGACGGAGATGGATACATTCTTGTAAACGCTTCAGAGTGCGAGCCTGGCCTGAGACATAATATTCAGCAGATGGAAGACGAGCCGGAGAAGGTCCTGAAGGGCGTTAAGTACGCAATGGAGATTTCCGGAGCTAACAAGGCTATCTTCGCTATCAAGAAGAAGAACCGCAAGGCTATCGAGAAGCTGGACGCTCTTCTGGAGAACGAGCCTGATATTTCCCGTCACCTTCTGGCAGACATTTATCCAGAAGGAGAGGAAAGAGCTGTAGTAAGATCCTGCCTGGGCATTGAGCTTGAGCCAAGCCAGCTGCCATCAGCTGCTAAGGCAGTAGTTATCAACAGTGAGACCTGCGCTAGAATCGCAGAAGCTATTGATGAGAGAAAGCCTTCATTCCTGAAGAACGTTACAGTAAGAGGTAAGCTGAACGGTGGAAATGAAGCTCACGTATTCATGGACGTTCCTGTTGGAACAAGCGTTGGAGACCTCATTGAGAGAGCCGGCGGAATCGACGGAGAGTACGGTGAGATCACAATGGGCGGAGCTTTCACAGGTCACGCTACAACACTTGATGCACCTATTACAAAGACAACAGGAGCTATCCTTGTTTCCATGCCATTCATGGATCTTAAGGGAGCTAAGCTGGGAATCCTGGTTTGTGCCTGCGGCGGAAACCTTGAGAGAATGGAAGACCTGGCTAAGAAATACAACGGAACAGTTACACAGGTTTGCTACTGCAAGCAGGCTCAGGAGCAGAAGAACGGCTCCAGAAAGTGCGAGCGTCCTGGTATCTGCCCTGGACAGGTAAAGAACAACCTGGACTTCAAGAAGGCCGGATGTGAGTATATCCTTATCGGAAACTGCTCCGACTGCTCCAACACAGTTATGGCTTCCGGTCCTAAGATGGGCCTGAAGGTTCTGCACATGACAGACCACCTGATGAGAGCTGTTGGACACCCTCTGTACAGAACACTGAGAGTTTCCAAGGAAGTAGACCAGGATCTGAACGTACAGGACAACGTTGAGAACAACTAGTTCCAGTATTTGAACAGGACTCCGGTTCTGTTCGGATAACACTACGATAAAGGTAGTAAACTGAGATGATTCGCTTGACACCTCCCCTCCCAAGCTTTTTAAAGCGAACAGTTTCAGCTTATATACATTAAGAAATGTTTTAAGCAAAACAATCTAAGGAGGATAGTCAAATGTCAATTTCAGCAGAAACAGCAAAGGCACATGCAAACGATCCCGCAGTTCTGTGCTGCAGGGCAGAGGCAGGAACAAAGCTGGCACCATCCAATTTTGAGGATCCGGCAATTTTCCCTGATTTGATCGATTCCGGCCTTCTGAATACAGACGGCGCTCTGAAGCTGGGGCAGGTACTGAACGGTTCAACACTTACCAAGACTGTTGATTCCCTTACACCAGTTACTCCAGATATCATCGACAAGTATGATGAACTTGCAGATGAGACAGAGGAAGAGGCTGATGCACCTGCAGAAGCAGAGGATGAGGCTGTTCCAGTAACAGCACCGGCAGGCACAAAGATGACTGTTGCAGGCGGAGTTGTAAAGCTGGCCATTGCTGAAGGTAAAGACATCTATATCGAGTTCCCTGTTTTCTAAAGAAGACAGGTGCAGCTCGCAATTCGGGGCAGATAACTCTGAGGAGACTGCCCCGCCGGGAAACCGGTTGCCGAAAGGCATTAAACAGTATTTATTATGTGCTTCCGAGACCCCCGAAGCATATCGGAGACACAGATAAATATAAATTTTGCGAAAGCAAGCATCAATTATTTTTTAAGGAGGAAGATCGAAATGTCAATTACAGCTGAAACAGCTAAACAACATGCAAACGATCCGGCTGTCCTGTGCTGCAGAGCAGAAGAGGGAACTGTACTGGCTCCATCTAACTTTGAGGATCCAGCTATTTTCCCTGATCTGATCGATTCAGGACTTCTGAACACTGATGGCGCATTGAAGCTGGGACAGGTTCTCAACGGTTCTAAGCTGACAAAGACCGTTGATTCCCTGACTCCAATCACACCAGACATCATTGATAAGTACGATGAGCTGGAGGGCGAGGAAGAGGCACCTGCTGAGGAGGCAGCTCCTGTAGAGGAAGCACCTGTTGCAGCACCTGCAGCTACACTGGCTCCAGTTGTTGGCGGAACAATCAAGCTCCACATCGGTGAAGGAAAGAACATCGATATAGAGCTCCCTGCAGGCCTGGGCGGCGGCGCAGTAGCAGCAGCTCCAGCAGCAGTAGCAGCAGCTCCAGCAGCTGAAGCAGCAGCTCCAGTTGAAGAGGAGAAGGTAGTAAGGACACTGTCAAGAAGACACCTGAGAATCGACAAGGTTGAGAGAGGTCCTGAAACAAAGATCGAGAACCACGTTCTGTACATTGAGGAAGGCATCGAAGAGAAGGCTGTTGAGAGCGAGAAGCTGGTTCAGTCCCTGAAGATCGATGTAATCACTCCAGAGAACTATCACACATATTCCGAGACAATCATGGATATCCAGCCTATCGCTACAAAGGAAGGCGAAGCTGAGCTGGGCGAGGGCGTTACCAGAGTACTGGATGGCGTTCTGATGGTAGTTTCCGGAACAGATGAAAACGGCGTTCAGATCGGTGAGTTCGGTTCATCTGAGGGATACATCGACGAGAACATGATGTGGGGCAGACCTGGTGCTGCTGACAAGGGCGAGACTCTGATCAAGACAGAGGTCATCATCGATGCTGGAAAGAACATGGAGAGACCTGGTCCTATCGCTGCTCACAAGGCTACAGATGTCATCACAGATGCTATCCGTAAGGCTCTGAAGAAGGTTGATGAGTCCGAGTTCGAGGCTGACCTTGAGGAGTTCAAGCAGGTAAGAAGACCTGGAAAGAAGAAGGTAGTTGTAATCAAGGAGATCATGGGCCAGGGCGCTATGCACGATAACTTCCTGTTCCCTGTAGAGCCAGTTGGAACACTGGGAGCTAAGCCTAACGTAGATATGGGTAACGTTCCTATCGCTGCTTCCCCACTGGAAGTTCTTGATGGATGCATCCACGCACTGACATGCATCGGACCTGCTTCTAAGGAAATGTCCAGACACTACTGGAGAGAGCCACTGGTACTGGAAGCACTGCACGATCCTGAACTGGACCTCTGCGGCGTAATCTTCGTTGGATCACCACAGGCTAACTCCGAGAAGTTCTACGTATCCAGAAGACTGGGACAGATGGTAGAACTGCTTGATGTTGATGGTGCATTTGTTACAACAGAGGGATTCGGAAACAACCACGTAGACTTCGTAACTCATATCGAGAACATCGGTAAGAGAGGAATTCCAGTAGTTGGATTCTCCTTCTGCGCAGCACAGGGTGCTCTGGTAGTTGGTAACAAGTACTGCAACGCTATGATCGACAACAACAAGTCCATGTCCGGTATCGAGAACGAGGTTCTGGAGTGCAACACTCTGTGCCCAGAGGATGCTGTTCGTGGTGTAGCTATGCTCAAGGCTGAGATGGCTGGTGAGGAGATCAAGGCACCTGAGAGAAAGTACAATGTCAACGTTAAGAACAACAACCTGGAGCTCATCGAGAAGGCAACAGGCAAGAAGATCGAGACAGTTGAGAACGAGCAGTCTCTGCCAATGTCTGAGAAGAGAAAAGAGAAGTACGACTAATCGGAAGATCATCTGATTAGAATAAAATTATCAGGAGAGAACATACTTATGAAATACGGAGATAAGATAATCAGAGTTGAGGGCGTAATCGTGGAGGTTCACGATGGATGCATAGGAATCGATCTTAAAGGTCGCCTGGGTTATCTGGAAGTTCCTCTGAGGATGGTCATCAGCGATTATCCTTTCGAAGTTGGACAGACGGTGGCCTGGAACATGAGTTTCATCGAACAGGAAGGACCGGAAGTCGACGAAAAGTATGTTAGCAGACTGAACATTTACACCCAGAGACGCAGAGATATAGCTGCAAAGAAAGAAAACAAAGAGGAGGATTAAAATGAGTTTGACAGTTGTTAAAGGACTGCAATCTGAAATCTTCGTTCCTGTTACACCGAAGTCAATCTTCACTCCTTGCACAAAGCCACTGAAAGAGATGACTATCGCACTGGCAACAGCAGCAGGAGTACACCGTAAGGATGACAAGAGGTTCAACCTGGCCGGAGACTTCACTTGGAGAAAGATTCCAGATGAAACACCAGAAGATATGCTGATGGTATCCCACGGTGGTTATGATAACTCCGATGTAAACAAGGACATCAACTGCATGTTCCCTATCACAAGACTTCACGAGCTCGCTAAGGAAGGATTCATTGGCGGAACTGCTCCTACCCACGTTGGATTCATGGGCGGCGGCGGAAACATCGAGAAGTTCACTCATGAGACTGGTCCGGCTATCGCTAAGCTGCTGAAGTCAGAAAACGTAGACGGTGTTCTCATGACCGCTGGATGAGGAACTTGCCACCGCTCTGCAACAATCGTGCAGAGAGCAATTGAGGAGATCGGAATCCCTACAGTAATCATCGCAGCACTTCCACCAGTAGTAAGACAGGCAGGTACTCCACGTGCCGTTGCTCCACTGGTACCAATGGGAGCTAACGCTGGTGAGCCACACAACGTTGAGATGCAGACTGGCATCGTAAAGGGCGCTCTGCAGGCACTCGAGGATATCGAGACACCTGGTAAGATCGTTCCTCTGCCATTCGAGTATCACGCAATGATCTAATTAGTATAAGAGTTCTTGTACTGTTAGAATTGGCCGTTGAGACTCACGGAATAAATGATCTCATAATGCGTCCCGGTTTATCCGGGGCGCATTTTTAGTGTGTAATAATATCGAAGTAATTGAATATTATTCAATCTGCGAAAAAGATATGGGCAAGAAAAATATAAAACAAGGTATCAGCAAAATTTTGACAATCCCGTTCAAATCCTTGAAATTTCAAGGAAAACACCTGCTTTAAACGGTTGAAAAAATCCTGTGATAATGTATAATCAAATTATATTTATATTCTTGTTTATGCCTTTGAACATGGAATTTTGCTTCGGGAATTTCATGTTTAGGGAAACTGGACTGCGGTTTAGTCAGGTAGAACAACCCGTGTTCAGTAATTGATAACACATTTATATGAGAAATTTGAGAGGTCAGCTTATGAGTGAAATCGATCTCAGAAGGCTCGTTATCAAGGCCTTCCATATGAACGAAGTGAAGATGGGCGATACTTGCGATGTAAAGATGAACGGACAGTTCACAGTGTCAAAAGATATTATCCCAGGCCTGCTGGAGAAGTATGACGAAATCGAGAATATCGATATCAATCTTATCGCTCCGGGGGATCACGACAGATATACCAATACGATAATGGATATAATTCCTATTTCCACAAAGGTACTGGGCAAGTGCGGCGAGGGAATTACCCATACTATTACCGGTGTGTACGTAATGCTTACAGGCGTTGATACCGAAGGAAAACAGGCTCATGAATTCGGCTCATCCGAAGGCAATCTGAAGGATATGCTGAGGCTGAACAAGGCAGGAACTCCAGGAGACCATGACTATATCATTTCCTTTGACGTTCTTTTCAAGAAAGGTCAGGGCCAGGAGCGTAAGGGCTGTCTGGAAGCCCATTCAGCCTGTGATGAGTTCATTCAGGTCTACAGAGATAAACTCAAGAAGTTCGATGGCAATAAATGCACTGAAAGACATGAGTATCATGACACTGTAAGGCCAGGACAGAAGAAAGTCCTCATCATCCGTCAGGTTGCAGGACAGGGAGCAATGTACGATACATGGATGTTCCCTAAGGAACCATCTGGCGTAGAAGGTGGCAAATCTATTATTGAAATGGGAAATGTGCCGATCATGCTCACACCTAATGAATACAGAGACGGCGCTATCCGTTCAATGCAGTAAGGAGGCAGATTATGGGAATTGGTCCATCTACAAAAGAAACAAGTCTCCATCACTTCAGAGACCCTCTTGTTGAAATAGTCGGAAACGATACAGGCGTGGATCTGATGGGAGTTCTGGTATTCGGAACTGCCGACGATAACGTGGACAAAATCAGAAACAGCATGATGGCTGCAAAGATTGCTGAATGTATGAGAGCTGACGGTGTCATCGTAAGTTCCGACGGCTGGGGCAACAGTGACGTAGACTATGTAAACTGCATTCAGGAGCTGGGCGAAAGAGGCATCCCGATGAGTGGATTGAACTTCAGTGGTTCCATGGCTCAGTTCGTTACAGAGTCTGAATATATTGGAAAAAATATCATCGATATTTGCAAGAATCCGGAAGGCGTGGAATCAAACATCGTTGGAGAGAATAACATGTCTCCTGAAGATGTTAAGAAGGCCCTTGTACAGCTCAAAATAAAGATGAAAGAAAAAGAAATCAAAGGCCATCTGTAAAAGGTAGGAATTGTGACATTGTGAAATAATTGCTCTCTTATGACGGGCCATTAATACCGGAATTCCGTTTCTAACAGGAGTTAAAAGCTTATACAGGTAATCCTTCAGGCATCCCTGGCTCAGGGGTGCCTTAGCTGTATTTGAAGATATAGCACCATTAGACAGGCTGTGGCATAATAAAGAACAGACAATGATACAACACAAACACAGAAAACAGTAAAACGGCAGAATCGAAGACCGGGAATACTTGAAATAATTCTTTTGCAAAGGACAAGACGAGGGGTTCAGATGAGAAATCCAAACAGACAGGCAGAAAAAAGAAGAGCACTGGACAAGGAACAGGAGAAATCAGACACTCTGATAGTATATGATTCCAAACACGGTTCAACAGAACAATATGCCAAATGGCTGGCTGATATCCTGGATTGTGATGCCATGCCATATGTAAAGAACAAGCTGGGAATAATGTCGGTTTACCAGAACATCATCTACGGAGGGTGGATACAGGCCTCTGATATAACAGGCCTTAACCTGGTATTGAACAACTACAATAATTTCAATCTGGGAGGTAAGAACCTTTACGTTTTCAGCACAGGCCTTGGAGACTACTCTGATGAGTCCTATGTAAAACTCCTGAGAGAATACAATTACATTGATAAACTCCCGGAGGACCATTATTATCCTCTTCCAGGACGATTTAACCGTGATAAATTAAACATGAGTGGCAGGGCCATGTTGAAGGCCTATGGGGATAAGGTCTTTGACGGCCTTTCAGATCATCAGAGAGAGCTTATAAAGACCAGAATGGATGAAGGCTATGACGGAGTGCAAATTGAAGCTCTGAAGCCTCTTGTAGATGAGATATGCCGCCTTAGGGCCATGGTTATGGAAACTGGAATGTCGCGATAGAGGGGAGTGTTGTACTGATAATAGAGTTACCATCAAAAGTACAACATTGGTGACCTGTTGATTTCTTTAAGGGTTCTCTAAAGGAACTTTCATCAGCTCTTCAAGAGCAGTATTCGAATACAGACAAGAAAAAAGCTGCCGCATTCATATGATGCGGCAGCTTTTGTATTCGTATTCAAAATCGAATAACTGCGGAATACTTCGACTAGTGAAGAGTTCCCTTTGGAGTCTTTCTACCATCTCTGAAGAACATGATAGCTGTGAAGATTACTACAACAGTTACAATCCATGTCAGTACTCCGATAGGCAGGCTCTTTACGAGGAAGTATGCAAGGAGTACACCGATAACTCCGAATACACCCTGGCAAACAACGGCAACCATGTCGAATCTGTTCTCCTTAACGAACTTTGGAGAGTTACCAAAGGCCATCAGGTAAGCGCAGGATCCCATCATGATTGGGAATGCAGCCTGTACGTTCATGCCCAGAACGGATACCAGAGCCAGGCAAGGAGCATAGAGTCCGCAGCCAAGATCCATCAGTGCGCCAAGGAAGAAGTTAACAACGATACCGATGATCAGCTTAGCGCCTCTCAGCTCAAGAGCAGATCCTGTTGTACCGAAAGGTCCAACTCCCAGTGATCTCAGGGCCATGATGACACCGAGGATGAACAGGCCGATGCCCATTCCGAGACGAACTGTTCTCAGGTCCCACTTAGTAACGAAGGAATCTCCAACGAAAGCTCCGACAGTAGCAGCTACCAGCATTGAGATAAGAGTAAGTGCGTCTACCTCTACCAGTCCGAAGAACAGGAATGCCTCCATCAGTACAGGGAAGGTATCTCCAACGTTCAGAGTACCAGGAATGTTGATGTCCTCAACAGACTTCTTAAGCTTGAAAGCTGAAGAAGATCCAGCATATGATCCGATTCCCAGTGTGTCGAAGAAGTTAGCAATGAGACCTACTCCAGCGTTCCACTTGAAGTGTTTCATTTCCTTCTCCCACTCTGCCTGGCCTTCCGGAGTTGCTTTATTCTTCTTAATCTGTCTGAATACAATAACAAATTCAAATATGAAGCCGATTACACAAAGGGCCTTCAGAATTACTTCTGCATTCATAGTATAACCTCCAGGTGTTGATATAAAAGAATGATTGCGAGAAGGAGAGAACCCCCGAACCTCTCCTTCAGATAAGGGAATTATATCAATTTGTTCATTTCTTGTCAAACAAATATGGTGAATTTATGAACAAATACGTATATTATACATTCCGAAGAGAAAATGAATGAACACCAGTGATTGCAATGCCTGCAGAAAATACAAAATAAGTATCGGTCACATATAATCCATGGTTTTAACACAAAAGAATGAATATTAAGGTTGTTGGATAACACAATTGCCAAAATAACAGACAGCCTCAGAGCAAAAGGAAAGTGTCACACCTTGATTTTTTTGGTCCTGTTACGTCTGTGATAGGGTAAATTTTTTGTGTGACTCTTGCGACACAGCGAGATTTTCAATCAATGAAATCCCGTGGTAAATAGCACCCTGGATTTCCTCAAAACCGAGATCTTCCCATTCCACAAACTTGAATTTTTCACTAATCCCTCATTTGCTTACTGTCTCCTATGCTAGTAAAATTAGACCGAATAGATTCGTGCTGACGGCCGGGGCCCGGCCTCTGATTCATATTTTTCCAGGAGATAGATATAAATGGCGTTTACACACCTTCACGTACATACTGAATACAGCCTGCTGGACGGCATGACCCGGATAAGTCAGGCTCCTGAATATGCCAAATCCATGGGCATGAATGCGCTGGCAATCACAGACCATGGAGTTATGTTTGGTGTGGTTGATTTTTACAAGGCGTGCAAGGCCGCTGGAATCAGGCCGGTAATAGGATGTGAGGTTTATACTGCCCCCCGGACCATGTATATGAAAGATCCGGAGAAGGACAGGCACAACGGACATCTGATTCTTCTGGCAGAGAACCAGAAGGGGTACAGCAATCTGGTGAAGATTGACTCCGAAGCTTTTATGGACGGGTTTTATTTTAAGCCCCGGGTGGACAAGGAGCTTTTGCGGAAGTACAGCGAAGGCATAATCTGCCTTTCCGGTTGCCTGGCAGGAAATGTTCAGCACAGGCTTGTGATTGGAGATTACGACGGGGCCAAGAAGGAAGCCCTGGAGCTCAGGGAGATTTTCGGGGAAAATAATTTTTTCCTTGAAGTTCAGGATCACGGCCTGCGGGAAGACAAGGTGGTAATTCAGGGGCTGATGAAGCTGTCAGAGGAAACGGGAATTCCTCTTGTTGCCACTAACGATGCCCACTATATGAAGAAAGAAGATGCTAAGGCTCACGACGTGCTGCTGGCAATTCAGACTGCTACTACCCTGGATGACGAGAAACGGCTGCGCTTCGAAACCCCGGAATTCTATCTGAAGTCAGAAGAGGAAATGAGGGAACTTTTTTCATATATTCCTGAAGCTTGTGACAATACCCAGAAAATAGCCGATCGCTGCAATGTGGAATTTACCTTTGGCCAGTATCATCTGCCGGAATACCTTCCGCCGGAAGGGCTGACAACTACAGAATATCTGGATGAGCTGTGCCTTCAGGGTCTGGAAATGAGATACGGCAAGGAAGCCCTGGATCCGGAAAGCCGGTACAGGAAGAGGCTGGACAGGGAGCTGAACGTAATAAAATCCATGGGTTACGTAGAATACTTCCTTATAGTATGGGATTTTATTCACTACGCCAAGAGCCACGGCATTCCGGTGGGGCCGGGGAGAGGTTCGGCGGCAGGAAGTATAGTGGCCTATTCCCTGGACATTACGGAGATCGATCCTCTGAAATACAATCTGATTTTTGAGAGATTCCTGAATCCGGAGAGGGTGAGCATGCCTGATATCGACGTGGATTTCTGCATCGAGCGGAGGCAGGAGGTCATTGATTACGTTGTAAGAAAATACGGTAAAGACAAAGTTTCCCAGATAATAACCTTCGGAACACTGAAGGCCAAGGCCGTGGTCCGGGATGTGGCAAGAGCTTTGAACGCCACCTACGCTGAGGGAGATGCCATTGCCAAGGCCATTCCGGCTGATTTGAACATGACCATAGCCAAGGCCCTGGACTTAAACCCGGAGCTTAAGGAGAAATACGAAAAGGACGACAGGGTCAGGGAGATCCTGGACATGTCAATGGCTCTGGAAGGCCTGCCAAGGCATGCTTCTACCCACGCTGCAGGTGTAGTAATATCCAAGCTCCCTCTGGACGAGTACGTTCCTATTTATGTATCTGACAAAGGACCGGCTACCCAGTTCAACATGACCACCATTGAGGAACTGGGGCTGCTTAAAATGGATTTTCTGGGGCTAAGGAACCTTACAGTTATCCGCAATGCTCTTGACATGATAGAAGCCGGCACTGGAGAGAAGATCGATTTTACAAAAATGGAGTACGATGATCCGGAGGTTTACGCCATGATAGCTGCTGGAAACACCCAGGGGGTTTTTCAGCTGGAAAGCGGGGGAATGACGGAGTTCATGAAAAATCTGAAACCATCCTGCTTCGAAGACATTGTGGCCGGCATCGCCCTCTACAGACCGGGCCCTATGGATTCCATTCCGAGATACATAGACAACAAGAAGCACCCGGAGAAGATTTCTTATGTTGATCCTCATCTGGCCCACATTCTGGACGTTACTTACGGATGCATAATATACCAGGAGCAGGTAATGCAGATCGTCCGGGATCTGGGAGGATATTCTTTTGGCAGATCAGACCTGGTGCGCCGGGCAATGTCAAAGAAAAAAATGAAGGTTATGCTGGAGGAGAAGGAATACTTCATCCACGGCAAGAAGGATGAGAATGGCAATGTGGAGATTGAAGGATGTATTGCCAGGGGAATTCCTGAAGAAGCTGCTGAAAAAATCTTCCAGGACATGATCAGCTTCGCTCAGTACGCTTTTAACAAATCCCACGCCGCAGCCTATGCGGTGGTCAGCTACGAAACGGCCTGGCTGAAATACCACTATCCTGTAGAGTTCATGGCAGCCCTTCTCAGCTCCATGATGGGGGATGTGAACCACACCCAGGCGTATATAAGAAACTGCGCCGAAATGAATATCAAGGTTCTTCCTCCTTCGGTAATGAGCAGTCAGGAAAAATTCAGCGTAGAGGATGGACAGATCCGGTTCGGCCTGAAAGGTGTGAAGCACGTAGGAGTTGGAGTAGTAAATGCCATAATTGAAGGCAGGAAGAATTTCAACGATACTCCGGAGAACATCTACGAATTCCTGGAGGCTCTGGATGCTTCCCAGCTGAACAAGAAGGCTGTGGAGAATCTCATCAAGGCAGGAGCTTTTGACTGCATTGACACTAACAGGGCCATGCTCCTTACGGTTTGCGAGGACGCAGTGCAGACTGCCCAGCGAAGGTCAAAGGCGGCAGGAAGCAGCCAGCTGTCTTTCTTCCAGATGGACGAGACAGTAATGGAGCAGGTTAGAGTCCACAAAAACATGCCGAAAATAGCACCTTTTTCCCTGAGACAGACTCTTTCCCTGGAAAAGGAGGTTCTGGGAGTTTATTTGTCCGGCCACCCTCTTGACGAGTACAGGGAGCTGATAAATAAGTACACCTCTGCCAATTCTCTTCAGGTTCTGGGCAGTGCTGATCCGGAGGACCCGGATAACAATCAGTTCAAAGATGGTGACAATGTGATCATGGCAGGACAGATCACAAAAGTCAGAACCCTTTTTACAAAGAAGGCACAGGAAATGGCCCGGATCCAGTTTGAGGATTACTACGGGGTGATGGGAGCAGTGGTTTTCCCTTCAGCCTTTGAAAAATACAGATATCTCCTGATGGAAGATGCAATAGTTGCCATGTCCGGTCATCTGAGTTTCAGGGAGGATCAGGAACCGGAGCTGCTGATTAACCGGATTTCAGAAATCCAGAAGGTTATGTCATTGAACAATGAATCTGGAAACTACCGTGGCGGAAGGTATGACAGGTCTTATTCCCACAGGCCGGAAAAAGAAGAGCCGCCGGTTAAGATCAGGGTTACGAAAGAGGTGTCAGATGAACTGGGAGGCCAGGGAAATGCTCTGAACTGGATTCTTGGATGTCTGGAAGGCCATGGAGGCAACCGGGAGGTTCTGGTGTATCTTCCTGATGGAAGAATGGTCAGGACGGACAGAAGGCACCGGGTGGAAATGAGCCATGAGCTGAGAAATAAACTGGCGGCCAGGCTGGGAGAGATGAACATCAAATAGATGAAGCTGTATCTTCCCCCGGAATCTTGGCGAAAGACAATGTTTTTTTCCAAATGATAATCACAGAGAGGTAAATAAAATGGCAAGGATAGGAGTTCTTACAAGTGGAGGAGATTCTCCGGGAATGAACGCGGCAGTAAGGGCCATCGTTCGCTTTGGAATTGACAGAGGCATGGAGGTTTACGGAATATCCAGAGGATATGAGGGCCTTATTGACGGGGAGATTGAGAAAATGGAAAGACGCTCTGTGGGAGATATTCTCCAGCGGGGCGGAACTATTTTGAAGACGGCAAGGAGCAAGCGGTTCATGACTGAAGAAGGTCAGGAGAGGGCCGTGAGAAACCTGGAAACATTCAGGATAGATGCTCTGGTTGTAATCGGTGGAAACGGATCTTATGCAGGGGCCCTGGAGCTGAGCAAGAGAGGGGTGCCGGTGATCTGCCTGCCTGGAACTATTGATAACGACCTGGGTTACACAGATTATACAATCGGTTTTGACACGGCAGTAAACACTGTTCTTGATGCCATTACCAGAATAAGGGACACCAGTTCTGCCCACGAAAGGACTACGGTAATTGAGGTAATGGGGCGCCACTGCGGTGACATCGCTATTTACTCAGGCCTGGCCGGCGGTGCGGAGTACGTGCTTATACCTGAGGTGGAGCCGGATCTCAATGATATCAGCCTGAAGATTCTTGAAGGGGTAAACAAGGGAAGACTCCACAGCATCATAATCAACGCTGAGGGCAGCATGTACCCTTCGGATGTGCTGGTAGAGAACCTTTCGGAGAGAACAGGAAGGGAAGTGAAGCTGGTGGTTCTTTCTTATCTGCAGAGAGGGGGATCTCCTACGTTGCAGGACAGGCTTCTGGCTACGGAGTGTGGCGCAAAGGCCGTTGAGCTTATTGATAACGGAATATACAACAAGGCCATCGGAACGGTAGGAGGAGAGATTATGGGCTTCGACCTGGAAGAGGCTTTGAAGCAGGAAAACTGTTTTGACAGAAGGCTGTATGATGCCATCGGGGTGCTCAGCAAATAGGGTTTGTCATTATGAAAAGTATAGTTATTTATAATTCTAAAAGAGGCAGCACGGAGCAGTATGCCCGGTGGATTGCCGAGGATATAAAGGCGGAGCAGTGCATAGCTCTGGAACATGCGGATTTTCACGCCCTGGATCAATTTGACGTGGTGGTTTTCGGAGGCTGGATCAGGGGAAGCGGTATTGTGGGCCTGGATAAACTGAAGAAATCTGTACCTGAAATTTTTTCGCGTTTGGTTATTTTTGGAGTGGGCATTTCCCGGCTTACTCCGGAGAACTACATGCAGATTGTGGATATAAACCTCAATACTAAGGATGACAGATGGAATAACGTGCCTCTCCATGTTCTGCCTGGCAGATACGATCCATCCCAGGTTGCCGGACTGGATAAATTCCTCATGGCTGTATCAAAGCGGGTTATGATTTCCGGCCGGGTCTCTGATAAAGACCAGGGGGCCATGGAAATGAAAGCCGCCATAGAGAAGGGCGTAGACCGCATGGACAGGAAGGCTGTAGAACCTGTGGTAAAATCTGTTTATAAGATCTGCGGAATGTCGCCTGTAACTGATGCTTCTGATGACAGTGATGTAGATGAAAAAGATAGAAACTCCGGTGGAGAAGGGTCCGGCCAGGATGGTGGCGGAGATCCCGCTGATACAGATGCCATAATGAGGGAGATGCTCAGCAGACACGATCAGGAATAGATAGAAAAAACACCCAGGGAGTGGCAAGTGGTACGCAGTGGTACCCGCCCATGACTCCCTGGGTGTTTACATATTTATATCTCGTGGGCCCGGTGAGGGCGCCTTGGAAATTCGCCTGCCTTGGACCAGGCGTTTATTTTTTTGAATAAACTGACTACTCAGCTTCCTTGTCCAGGTATTCTACAGACTTGGTGTTGTGTCCAGACTCTTTCCAGAGCTTGTCTGCTACTGGCTTCCACTCCTTAGCATAGTCAACGCACTTGCCGCAAAGGTGTTCAGGAGACTCAGGAGAAATCATATCTGTAGAATGAGCTCCAGATGAGTTTACCATCTGAGTGATTCTTCCAGGGTTCTCCAGCATTGGACATGGTCTCAGGTAGTTGTCGCTGAATGGCTGACCGTCGTGATAAGCCATGAACAGCGGGCTCTTCAGAGCCTCCAGCAGTGTTTTCTCCCTGATGTTTGAATCGGAGTAGTGGATGAATACACAAGGTTCATAGTCACCGGCGGAGTTGATGTGCAGGTAGTTTCTTCCTCCTGCAATGCATCCGTGGATGTACTCACCGTCGTTCTGGAAGTCGATGGTGAAAATGTTCTTGTGATATCCGGAAGAACGGAGCTCTCTTACTCTGTGATACATGTAAGTTCTCTGCTCAGGGTTCAGGAGCAGACTTGTATCTGCGTCGTTTCCAACTGGCATGTAGTGGAAGTACCAGGCCAGCTTGCATCCGTGGTCTACCAGCATCTGGATGAAGTCATCTGCAGTAACGTACTTGTAGTTTGCGCTGGTGTAGCAAATGGACACACCGTACAGAAGCTTGTATCTGTACATGAGATCCATGGCGTCGATTACCTTCTGGTATACGCCGTTTCCACGTCTTGCATCGGTGGAAGCCTCTGTTCCCTCAATGGACATAGCGAAGGAAATGTTTCCGCACTTCTTTACCTGCTCGCAGAATGCCTCATCAATCAGAGTTCCGTTTGTGAAGATGTGGAACTCGCAGTCGTTGAACTCTGTAGCAAGTTTGATGATGTCGTCCTTGCGAACCAGTGGCTCACCGCCTGTCATGATGTAGAAATAGGTTCCCAGCTCTCTGCCCTGGCTTACGATGTTTCTCATTTCCTCATAAGACAGGTTGTTCTTGTATCCGTACTCAGCAGCCCAGCAGCCGATACACTTAAGGTTGCATGCTGAAGTAGGGTCGAAGAGGATTGCCCACGGAATGTTGCATCCCTCTGATCTCATAAGCTCGTTTCTTCTTCTGTTGCCCAGATATGCAGCGTTGTATCCGAAATTCTTGATGAAACCCTTAACCAGGTTTTCGTCAACGTTGTTAACCATGTCTACAGAATACTCAATCCACTTGGAATCTCCGGATTCGAATTCCTTTCTGATTCTGTCGAAAGCAGCCTTTCCACTGTTCTCTTCAGAATCCTTAGGATTCATGTATTCATCCATGATATTTACAACATCAAGAACGCCCTTCTGGGGATCTTTCTTTACGTGGGCATATGCAAGATCAACTGCCTTGTTGAAAGCAGCTCTCTTGGCTTTTTCCTTTAATGATAATTCCATAATAAATACCTCCACCATGAAGCCTGACCTCAGACTTCAGATTGCTTTACTCTGCCGTTTCAGAAATTCATGATAAGCGGCAATTACTGACTAACTGTCAGTATTAAAACACCATGGTAACGAAAAATCAAGTAAAAAGATGGGAAACAGCCGATTGTTTTGTATTTATCACTGTAAACAGGGGCCATGGCGCCGTACAGGAGGGGTTATGAGCTGTTTCTGACCGGATTCTTAGGAAAAAAGAGAGGTGTCAGATCAGCCGTGCCCTTTCCAGATTGTTTAAGATAGATATTAATCGTAATTAATCGTAATTGATCGATATAGAAAAAAACGGGCAGTTTTGCTGCCCGTAGTGATTCTTTTCTGTCAGTTGGCGAATACCGGAAGATGTTTTATCTGTAGCCGATACCGTAGATAAGTGTGATGAATCTTACAGCGAAAAGTGCTGCGGAAATCCACATTACAGGCGGAACCTGTTTTGCTTTTCCAGTAACCACCTTCAGGATAACCCATGAAAGCATTCCGTACATGATACCGTTTGCAATGGAATAAGTGAATGGCATCATAATGATTGCCAGGAATCCTGCAACTGTGTCGGCAATGTCCTTGTCGAACTCCATGTTCTTGATGGAGGAAATCATCAGAAGTCCTACATATATAAGAGCAGGGGAAGTTGCAAATCCAGGAATAGCCAGGAAAATCGGCGAGAAGAAAATTGCAACCAGGAACAGGATGGCTGTTGTAAGGGAAGTCATACCTGTACGTCCGCCGCTGGCAACTCCTGCTGTGGACTCAACGAAAGATGTTACTGTGGAAGTACCCAGGCATGCACCGGCAATTGTACCGATGGCATCGGACATGAGAGCCTGCTTTGCTCTTGGAAGCTTTCCATCTTCATCCAGCAGGTTGCCCTTTGATGCAACACCGATAAGTGTTCCTACAGTATCGAAGAGGTCAACAAACAGGAAGGAGAATGTGATAACCAGGAATTCAACCAGGTTCTTTCCTACCCACTTGAAGTTAAATGCCATGAATGAAGGAGCCTTCGGGATGAAAGAGGCTGCTGTGAAAGTAGGGAACAGGGAGTATGCGCCAGCCTTAGGGTCTACCTGATACCAGCCGATAGCCTGTGCAACCATTCCCAGGCACCATGTAATAAGAATGCCCCACAGAATGTGGCCCTTGACATTATAGTGGTCAAGAATTGCGATGATAAGGAAGCCTACAATTGCCAGAACGAACTCAGGCTTTGCAACATCTCCCATTGCAACTACTGTAGAAGGATCGGAAACAACGATTCCTGCACCTTTAAGAGCAACAATGACGATGAAGAAACCAATTCCTGCTGTAATTCCGTACTTAAGGTTGGCAGGAACGTCGTTAACCAGCTTCTCTCTGAAGTTTGTGAGAGAAAGAAGAACGAAGACAATACCTTCTACCAGGACGGCTGTCAGAGCAATCTGATAAGGATCCTTTATTCCGGCCTGTGCCATAGGCACGCAGACAGAATAAGCAAAGTATGCGTTCAGACCCATGCCTGAAGCCAGGGCTACAGGGTAGTTGGCGTAAAATGCCATAATCAGTGTGGCAAATGCAGCAGATACTGCTGTGGCAGTGAATACTGCAGCTGAGTCCAGCCCGGAAGCGGACAGAATGTTAGGGTTTACAGCCAGGATGTATACCATTGAAAGGAAGGTGGTAATACCGGCAGTAATCTCAGTCCGCTTGTCAGTCTGGTGTTCCTTCAATTTGAAGAATTTTTCCATAAAGACTCCTTTGTGTTCAAAAGTTCCATAAACTAATACAAGTAAATGTTATAATGATGCGAATAAAAAACTACATCCATGGTTCCGGAATCAAAAAATAAAAAAACGACTTCCGGAAGCCATATAATTATAGTAACAATTTGTGGGAAACCGCAACTGACCAGTGGCAGATGGGCTGGCAAAAGAGCGGGTATACAGAATTTTTTTCGTGATTTTCAAAAAAAGCCGAACTATTTCTCGAAGGTCTCGGCAAAAAGTTCAGCTAACGTGGGGAGGAAGTCCGGATGAGTGAGAAAATCCTTGATAATAAGTGCGTAGTCCTTGGGGTAACAGGGGGAATAGCTGCGTACAAGTCGGCCACCCTGGCCAGCAGGCTCGTAAAAGAAGGGGCGGAAGTTCATGTTATCATGAGCGCTAACGCTGTAAACTTCATTACACCTGTAACTTTTGAAACTCTTACAGGCAACAAGTGTTACATTGACACTTTTGACAGGAACTTCCGCTTTGACGTGACCCATATTTCCCTGGCAAAGAAAGCCAATCTGATCATGGTAGCCCCGGCTACAGCAAACTTCATTGCAAAAGCGGCTAACGGAATTGCCGATGACATGCTGACAACAGTGCTCCTCGCCGCAGGATGCCCTAAGCTGGTGGCTCCTGCCATGAATACGGGAATGTTCCTGAATCCAATTACCCAGGACAATATTGAGAAATTGAAGCATTACGGCTTTACAGTAATAGAACCGGCCAGTGGCCGGCTGGCCTGCGGCGATACAGGAGCAGGGAAGATGCCTGAGCCTGAAGAGCTGATTAAGTATATAATGAAGGAAATTTCATTTTCCAAGGATCTGAAGGGGCTGAAAGTCCTGGTAACAGCGGGCCCCACCAGAGAAGAGATTGATCCGGTAAGGTTCATCACCAACCACTCTTCGGGAAAGATGGGTCAGGCTATTGCCAGGGCTGCAATGCTGAGAGGTGCAGAGGTAACACTGATCAGCGGTCCTGTAAATCTGCCGCCGGTGGAATTTGTTGAAACAGTTAATATTACCAGCGCTGAAGACCTGTACCGCCAGGTGATGGAGAGAGCCGGGGATTTCGACCTGCTTTTCATGAGCGCTGCCGTTGCTGATTTTACACCAGCTGTGAAATCCGATCACAAGGTTAAAAAGAATGAAGTTTTCTCAGCAGAGAAACCGGCTGCGGATAAAACTGAAAGAACCGGAAATGCTGAAAATGATGAAACTGCCAATGGGGGAAGAACCTGGAGCTTGCCGCTTGTTCAGACCAGAGACATACTGGGTGAGCTGTCCAAGGTAAGAAAGGATGGCCAGGTACTGTGCGGTTTTGCCATGGAGACAGATAATCTTCTGGAAAATGCTGGACGGAAGCTGAAGACAAAAAAACTGGACATGATTGCAGCCAACAGCCTCAGAACTGCGGGAGCAGGCTTTGCAGGAGATACCAATGTGGTAACTGTAATTACGGAGAATGAATCCCGTGAACTGGGAATGCTGAGCAAACTGGAAACGGGGATGAAACTGCTGGACCAGGCCGCAGATATATACAGAAAGAAAAACAGCTGAAAACAGCAAAAATACAATAATAATTTCTTGCCAAAGAAATAGAGCTGTCATATAATATACGGGCGCATGTATGCGTTCCGTTTTTTTGTGCGGATTTTTAGTTTTTATTAAGCACACCAGAATGAGGCCGCGGTGCTCCATGAGAGTTTAAGGCGATGTGTTCTGGTGGAAGATTTAACCGGAGGTTTAAATTATGTCAGTAGTATCAATGAAACAGCTCCTTGAAGCAGGTGTACATTTCGGCCATCAGACAAGAAGATGGAACCCTAAGATGGCTCCATACATCTTCACTGAGAGAAACGGAATCTACATCATCGACCTGCAGCAGACAATCAAGATGATCGACGATGCTTACGAGTTCATCCGTAAGACTGCAGCAGATGGAAAGCCAATTCTGTTCGTAGGAACAAAGAAGCAGGCTCAGATTGCTATCAAGGACGAGGCAGAGCGTTGCGACCAGTATTATGTAAACCAGAGATGGCTGGGCGGAATGCTGACAAACTATAAGACAATCAAGCAGAGAATCGACCGTCTCCAGGCCATCAAGGACATGGAAGAGGATGGAACATTCAACAAGCTGGTTAAGAAGGAAGTTCTGAAGCTGAAGGCAGAGCAGGAGAAGCTTGAGAAGTACCTGGGCGGAATCAAGGATATGAAGGGAATGCCAGGAGCAATCTTCGTAGTTGACCCTAAGAAGGAGAAGATTGCTGTAAAGGAAGCAAGAATCCTGGGAATTCCTGTAGTAGGTATCGTAGATACAAACTGCGATCCTGATGACGTTGATTTCATCATTCCTGCAAACGACGATGCTATCCGTGCAGTAAAGCTGATCACTTCCAGAATGGCAGACGCTGTTATCGAGGGAAGACAGGGCGAGAGCTTTGCTGAGGCACCTGCAGAGGATCAGGCAGAGGATGCAGCAGAGGCAGAGGATCAGGAATAATTACAAGTAATTACTGATAATTACTGATTCCTGAAAGATGAACAATTTAAGGAGGAAGATATGGCTGTAACAGCAGCAATGGTAAAAGAGCTTCGTGAGCTTACAGGCTCCGGCATGATGGACTGCAAGAAGGCTCTTGTTGAGTCCGATGGAGATATCGATAAGGCTGTTGACTGGCTTCGTGAGAAGGGAATCATGAAGGCTCAGAAGAAGTCCGGAAGAATCGCAGCAGAGGGACTGGTTAGACTGGCTTTCGCTGATGACCACAAGTCTGCCGGAATCGTTGAGATCAACTCTGAGACAGACTTCGTTGCCAAGAACCAGGAGTTTGTTGACTATGTTCAGGCTGTAGCTGACCTGGCACTGGTTAAGGGAAATGAGTCTATGGAGCAGTTCCTTGCAGAGCCATTTGAGGGATCCACTCTCTCAGAGGTACACACTGCAAAGGTTGCTAAGATCGGAGAGAACCTGAACATCAGAAGATTTGCAAGAGTCGAGGAAGATGGTGTCGTTTATGCAGGATACGTTCACGGCGGCGGACGCATAGGCGTTATCGTAGGAATCAAGACTGAGGCTACTCCTGAGGAAATCGAGATGGTTGGTAAGGACGTAGCAATGCAGGTAGCTTCCATGAATCCTAAGTTCGTAGACGAGGATGGCGTAGATCCAGAGTACCTGGAGAGCGAGAAGAAGATCCTGACAGAGCAGGTTCTGAACGAGGGCAAGAAGCCAGAGATGGTTGACAGAATCGTTGCAGGCAAGATCAAGAAAGAGCTGAAAGAGGTTTGCCTGGTAGATCAGCCATTCGTAAAGAACAGCGATCTCTCTGTAAAGCAGTATGTTGACAGCGTTGCCAAGGAAATGGGCAAGCCAATGCAGGTTGTATCCATGGTTCGTTACGAGGTAGGCGAAGGAATCGAGAAGAAGGAAGACGACTTCGCTGCTGAGGTAGCAGCTGCAGCACAGGCATAAGCTGTTTTACAAGAAGTTTCATATTAGAGATAATATTGAATAATAACGGATGTGTGAAATCATCCGAAGACTAATCAGTAAAGAAGCTGACTCATTTCAACAGAATGGGTCAGCTTTTTTAGTGGAACAGTGCTGGAACCACGTCTTTGAAGCTTTGTAAATTCCATAACAATATGAGGGTTAAACTCTGTCAGTTGGCAGAAAAATCTTATATAATCTATAAAAAGGCCAGTTAGTCGGTAGCTGGCCATTTTCGAAAGGATGTATGGGAAGCCTATGAGCACAAATCGCATCAACAGGATAATAAAGAGATTTTGCCGGTGGACAGAAGCGGTACTTTCTGTGGTGATCACCATAGTCATTATAATTTCCATTTTCGTCATGGTGGTCTCACTGATAAAGAACCCGGAGGCTGTGGAGAGCGCCAGGGGATTCGGCCTCTTCCTTGAAGAAGTCCTCTATTTCATAGTGGGCATAGAGATGGTCAAGATGCTCATGACTCACAAAATGGAAGACGTAATGGACGTTCTTATTCTGGCTATGGCCCGCCACATGCTGGTGACTCATACATCGGTGGAAGGGACCCTCCTTCAGATAATCGGAATATGCCTGCTTTTCCTCGTGCGCTGCGTAATCCGGAAGTTTTCAAACACAGAAAAGAAGGATGAATGGGACGAGGACTGCGATGACTGCAGGTAAGATTTTACAGGCGGATTTGTAAAAAATCCTCAATAGTGATATGTTTGTTCAGAAAAGCGTTCCTGTCACAGGGAGCACAATTTAATTATTTTATTGCCACATATTAAGACTAATTTCAGATTGAATTCCACATGCTGGAATTTGTTTACACATATTAATACGATGAGGTTCAAGGCATGGTCAGGAAACGGGTCACAATCACCCTTCTGGCCCTGGTCCTAATCCTTGCCGCCGGATGTTCTGCAGCCCCGGGAGGAGGTTCCGGGGGCGGACGAAAGACAATTGAAACGTCAGAAATGACAGAGGCACCGGGAAAGATTGTCTATTCCGGTGAGGATGCGGTAATTGATGCATCCAATGCTTCCAAGGGATACGTTATGGTCAAATATACCGGATCTGCAGACAAGATACAGGTTCAGGTGACCAACCCTGATGGAAGCCGCAGCCCTTATCCCTTTGAAAAAGGAGATTTTCACGGCGTTCCTCTTGCGGGGGGAAGCGGCAGTTACACTATAGCAGTATATTCTCACGTATCAGGAGACCTTTATTCAGTGTCCCTGTCGAAAACCATTCAGGTGGATCTGGAAGATCAGTTCGGACCGTTCCTGTATCCCAACCAGTATGTTGAATATACTAACGATTCAGAGTGCACCCGGTACGGCAGAAAGTTATCAGACAAGTCAGGGGACGACATCGACTACATCACCAGAGTTTTCAACTATGTCACCAGGACTGTGACCTACGATGAGAAAATGGCAGAAAACATTCCGGCCAATTACCTTCCGGATCCGGACAGAACCATGGACAAGAAGACAGGCATCTGTCTCGACTACGCATCGCTGATGACTGCAATGCTCAGGTCTCAAGGGATTCCTACGAAACTGGAAGTCGGTTATTCTGAAGACGTTTACCACGCATGGATCAGCGTTTACCTGGAAGATAAGGGATGGGTAGACGATGTAATAGAATTTGACGGCCACAGCTGGACCCTCATGGATCCTACACTGGCCTCTGCCAACGATATTAAATCATCGGCTAAGTACATGAAGAATAAAGACCACTACAAGCTGATGTACAATTACTGATGCTAAAGGAGAAGATATGTCAGAGGACAGACGCGACGGAGAGAATAAGGTCAGGGACAAGAAAAAACAGGCGGTAAGGAAGCTGGCCCCAGATGAGCTGGCAGCCTTTTCCGGTCAGATGTCACTAATAATAAATTCAGGACTGTCAGTACTGGACGGCCTGGAGATTATGAGAGATGATGCTGAAAACCAGGATGAGAAAATAATCCTTGAAGCTATGATAGAGGATTTTGCTGTGACCACCAGTCTGGCCAGTGCTATGAAAGCTGCAGGAGTTTTTCCGTCCTATATGATTGGAATGGTAGAGACAGGAGAGTCCACAGGAAACCTGGACAAGGTTATGGCAGGGCTGGAGCACCAGTATCTGAGAGAGAGCGATATGCAGAAAAGCATTTACCAGGCTGTTGTATATCCCGTAGTTCTGTCAGTTATGGTAACAGCAGTTATTCTGGTTCTTATAATTCAGGTTATGCCTGTGTTCGATAGAGTTTTCAGTGAGTTGGGAACAGCAATGACTGGAGTACCACTGGTTCTTTCCCGCATCGGAAACTCTCTCAGCGGCTCGGGATTCGTATTTATGGTTGTAGTGCTGATCATAGCCCTGGTTCTCTTGATAATGGGAAAAACAGACAGTGGCCAGGGGCAGCTCCGCAAGCTAGGGTATAAACTTCCGGGAATCCGGAAGTCGAGACACGGGGAATCAGCCTCCAGGTTTGCTACTCACATGTCTCTGGTGCTTTCCAGCGGTCTCACTGTAGATCAGGGGCTGAGAATGGCCGATGAAGTTATTGATGACCAGCAGTTCAGGGAACAACTGGCCCAGTGCCGCAGCCTTATGGACAAAGGAGAATCTTTTTCCATGGCGCTTAGAGAGAGCCGCATTTTCTCCGGCATCTATTCACAACTTGTTGAGACCGGAAGCCGTACAGGAAACATGGATGAGGCCATGGACAAAGTGGCAGATCTGTACAGAGAAGAGCTGGAAGGCCAGGTAGATGCCCGTCTTGCCCGCCTTGAACCGGCCCTGGTCGTAATAATGTCAGTTATCGTAGGAGGAATTCTGCTTTCAGTAATGATCCCGTTGATCAGCATAATGTCAGCCCTTTAACGCCGGGGTTTACAATAGCAGGAAAGGCATCAGCATATGAAGAGATTCGTCAGGACACAGCAGAAAAAGGAATTTACAACAGGAGCAGTGATCATCACGGTTCTGTGCTTTTTTGTGGTTCTGGCAGGTTTTCTCTATGCCGTGGGAGAAGTGGAACAGGGGTCAAGGCAGAGGCAGGAGGAGGCCCTGCAGAACGCAGTAAACCGGGACATTACTATTTGCTATGCCCAGGAAGGCCGCTACCCCGAGGATCTGAAATATCTGGAAGACAACTACGGACTCACATGGGATAAAAAGGAGTTTTCCGTAAAATATCAGGTGGTTGGCGCCAATATCCGGCCCTACGTTACGGTGATTCCCCTTGGAAACAGCGGAACCGGTTTTTCCGGCTTCCACTGGGGAACGGAATAGGAGGGGGCAGTGAGAAACAGAGTTTTCAGAATAAACGCAGTTCTGCCCATACTTGTTCTGTGTATTTTTGCAATGCTGGCGGTGGTGGTAACCTCTGAGGCTGCCGGAGCCTATAAGAGAGAGCAGCTGAGGACAGAACAGAACTACTCATCAAGAATTATTCCTTCCTATGTGACAGAGAAGGTCCGCCAGGCGGATCCCGGATCTGTAACCATAGGAACTGTAGGAAAACAACCTGCCCTTTTCATCAGGAGCCAGGTGACTGGAAGTGGAGAGACCGGGAACCAGGAGAGCACCGGCCTTCTTACTTGTATTTATCAGTACGACGGGGAGCTGATGGAACAGACAGTCAGACAGGGAGATTCAATCAGCCCTTCGGGAGGAACTGCTATAGCCAAGGCCAAGGTGTTTACTCCCGTGGAAGAGAGCCCTGGCCTGCTGAAACTGGTGTACATAGGGGAAGGGGACACAGTCATGGCAGCATATGTAAAGTTTTAGACAACTGTACGGAATCAGGATTTAGGAGAGTTATCCGTAATGAGGAGATCTTTTTTGCCGGGAGGGCAGAAACTTAAAAGACGAAGCTGGGGACCTATGTTAATGGAAATATTGATTGCCCTGCTTATATTTTCCCTGGTCAGCGCAGTTTCCCTGGCATTTTTCGTCCGGGCCAGGGAGATGAACAGAGAAGCGGCAGAGAAGGCCTGGGCATCAGACCGGGTCTCTGATGTCAGCGAGATACTGAGAAGCTCCAGCTCAATAGATGATTTTTCCGGAAGGCTGGAGAAGGCTTTCCCGGGAATGAGAGAAACAAGGGCCGGGAAGTACTCCTGGATTCAGTGGTATGACAGCTCTATGACTGCTGTTAATGATGGAAAAGGATCCATCGCCCTGAAGGTTACGGCATTCCGGGATGGAGGGATGATAAGGGGCCGGATTGTAATAAAAAATGTGGAGACCGGTGACACCATTTACTCATCTAGCTGCAGTCACTATGCACCATAGGGGGCTGGAAACTTTCTTGAGGGACAGACACCTCTCTGCCTCGGGGCAGCCGCAATCTGTGATGAGGGAAAAAGATTTTTTTTACGGAGATGAAAAATGCAATACAGCAGAAGGAAAACAGGACAGAACAGGCATGACCGGCCGGGAAGGCAGGTCTATACCATTGGGATACCTGTGCTTCTGGTGACTTTTGTGGCGGTGTGCCTGATTGTGCTCAGCGCTGCAGCATACGTTACGTCGAGACAGGACCTTAAGGAGGCCAGAAACCACGTGGAGGTTCAGGCGGAATACCAGAAGGCCATGAACAGGGCAGAAGAAGTCTGCATGGAGATAGATCAGGGAAAAAATCCTTCTCAGTGGAACGGAGGGGATCGGATCTCTGTTGGGATGAAGGACGGCGGAACTCTTACTGCAGGGGTGGAAGAGAGAAACGGAAGGCACGTAATCAGTTGGACCCAGATTAAGAAAGGGGAAGGCTGGTCAGGAAAAGAACAGACACTGAAAGGAATTTAGATGAGCTTCAGTATAAAGGATATTTTGAAAAAAGCTGTGGAAGATGGGGCCTCTGATGTTTTTGTTGTGGCCGGCATGTCTGTGGGATTCAGGCACAGCGGCCGGGTTCAGGTTATTGACGAAGATAAGCTGAACAAGGATGATTGTCTGCGGCTTCTTACTGAGATCTACCAGCTTGCTGATAACAGGTCTATGGAAGGATATCTGAAGACGGGAGATGATGACTTTTCCTTTGCAATTCCAGGCCTTTCCCGGTTCAGAGTCAGCGCCTACAAACAGAGAGGCTCCCTTGCTGCGGTTATCAGGATTATTTCTTTTGTTCTGCCGGATTACCGGGAGCTTAATATTCCAGAAGAAATCATGGAACTGGGGGATATGAGGGACGGCCTGGTTCTTGTGACGGGACCTGCAGGAAGTGGAAAATCAACTACCCTGGCCTGCATCATCGACAGAATAAACAACAGCAGAAGCGCCAATATCATCACCCTTGAGGATCCAATTGAATATCTTCATCAACACAGAAAATCTATTGTGAGCCAGAGGGAGATGGCGGTGGATTCCCGCAATTATGTGACGGCCCTGAGGGCTACCTTGCGCCAGAGCCCGGATGTAATTCTTCTGGGAGAGATGAGGGATTATGAAACGATTTCTGTTGCCATGACTGCGGCAGAGACCGGACATTTTCTTTTGTCCACCCTTCACACCATGGGAGCGGCTAACACCATAAACAGGATAATCGATGTTTTCCCTGCAAGCCAGCAGCGGCAAATATCCGTTCAGATGTCCATGGTCCTTCAGGCTGTTGTTTCGCAGCAGCTGGTTCCGGCTGTTGACGGCTCAGTTGTGCCGGTTTTCGAGATGATGAAGGTGACGCCGGCTATAAGGAACATGATCAGGGAAAACAAGATTGCTCAGATAGATGCTGCTGTGAGAGGCGGTAGAGAAAGCAGTGGGCTGACTAATGACGGCGGACTTTTCCGCCTTGCCAGCGACGGTGTAATCACAGCAGAAACAGCAGTTCAATATGCAAATGACCCTCAGATTATGAAAAATCGTCTTGGAGGTGCAGGATTATGATTGAATTTCGAGCAAAATTTTTTGGGAAGCTGAAACTATCAGATGGCCTCACCTCCGTTACCCAGGAGGAGATGCACTCAGACAGGCTGGTAAAACTTCTGGCATTTCTCATTATCCGACGGGACCACTCCTGTACTATTGGAGAGATATCCGATGCCATCTGGGGAGCGGATTCAGATATTAATTCTTCAGGTGCAGTTAAGAACCTGGCGTGGAGGCTGAGAAAGGCCCTGAAAACCAGGTGGCCGGATTTGGAATTTCTGGTTACATTCAAGGGAAGCTACAAGTTCAATCCGTGTATTCATGTTGTTACAGATTATGAAGAGATGCTGGAACTAAGGAACGCCGGTGAGAAGGCTGATGATCTTGAGGAGCAAACCCGGTATTACCGCCGGGCCTTCGACCTTTATGACGGGGAGTTTATGGCGAATTTCATGGATGAACCCTGGATATTGAACCAGAGCGCCTACTATTCCAATGTTTTTATTTCTCTTGCCATTCAGCTTGCAGACAACTATGAAAAGCTGGGAAGGTTTGATGAGATGGAATCGGTGGCCGAAGAGGTACTGAAATATGAACCTTTGGATGAAAGGCTTTGGGTGGCCCTTATCAAGGCCAAGGGGAGTGCAGGAAAATACGCAGAGGCGGAAGATGCGTTCCACAAGGCATCTGAGAATCTGTACAATTCCCTGGGAATCGGCCCTTCAGATGACCTCAGAGAAGCATATAACAAGGCACTCAGCCAGGTGGAAAATGATGAAGCTGATATAGGCACTGTCATGGATGAACTGAAGGAGTCATCGGAGCCTCAGGGAGCCTACTACTGCAGCTTCGGAGTCTTCAAGAAAATGTACGAACTGTCTGCCAGGAGACTGGTGCGGTTTGGGTTCACCGTGCACATAGCGTTGATCACAGTGGATCTTAAAGATGCCGACAGGAGCAGCATTGACAGGAACAGATCTATTGAGAAGGCCATGGAGGCCATGAGAGAAAGCATCAGCAAGTCCCTCAGAACTGGTGACGTTTTTGCCCGGTACAGTAAAACTCAGTTCGTTGTCATGCTCCCGGCCTGCGAATACGAGATGGGCAAAAAGGTAATGAAGAGGGTGTTCAGTAATTTCGATGGCACCAGGGGAGCCTACAAATACAGAAGAGCATACTCTCTCCGGGAGCTTCAGGGATCTGTTGCAAATAACAGAAGGGAGACACTATTTGTCAGCCCTGATTCCATCAGGGTCTGCGTGGATAAATACGACAGCGAGACCGGAATAAGCGGACGGATTGTGGGTATGGCCCTCGAGAACCCGGTATCTTTCACAGGACTGGGAGAATTTTTCCTGATTGTGAGCCGTATCTTCGATTCCATGGGCAGACCGCAGCCTAACGACAGCCTGCGAAGCTTTGAGAAAGCCGATGAGGTTAAAGAAAAGAACGAAAAAAGGGTATACAGTTTCAGACCCAGCATTTTCCATACAGCCGAAGAAATCAGCCTTACCAAAGGATATGAGGCAACCCTGGACATCAGATTCACCAGCAGAAGCAGAAACACCTGGCAGGGAATCATTGCCGATGAGAAAGGCGGTACATGTGCCTTTGACAGCGAGTTGGAGCTGATGAAAAAATTCCGGCTGATCTCCGGCAGCGAAGAGGGAGACATCAGCGCCGACTCCGGAACTGAACCAGAAAAAACACATAAGAAACAATAGTGTACCGGATTTGCGAAACAGGAACATAGGATGTGACTGAATTGTGACATCAGGGTTGTATCATCAACCTGTAAATATGCCATGTGGGGATGGCATGTGGGGGTGATAAAATGAATTCATTTGTTGTCAACGTACTTGACACCAGAAACCATACCTGGCAAGGGACAGTGACGTGGGTTGAAAGCCAGAGAACGGAAAGCTTTCGCAGCGCCATTGAACTGATGGAATTGATCAATTCTGTTGTGGGGACAGAGGAGATTGCGTTCAATAAAGAAACTGAGAATGAAACTGAGAATCCGAAACAGTAAGAGGACAGAGGGCAGCATGATTATGCTGCCCTCCTGACCAGGAGATCAATTCAGAATTTCCAGGGCCGTCGCATTTGAAAAAAATGTGACGGTCTTATTTTGGTGTGGATCTTATGTGGGGAGAGAACAGATTCGGCGGGGGGCTATGCTGGCGGTTTACCCCTGCCGCTCCGCCGTTTACCCTGGGATATGAAAAAATCGATATCTCGGGGTAGCGTACAAGATTTTTTTCTGAAAAAATACCGCGAGACTGCCAAATCAAGAAATCTCGCGGTATTTGTACCATCAAACTAAACAAAACAGAGGCATCTGCACACTTCAAAATTCAGGGAACTGAAGAAAATATAGAGCGCAGATGCCTCTTGCCTAAATATCAGATGAGAAATATACGGCGAGAATCAAGGAATTCAAAATCCCGGGGTAAAAAATCAATGTTTTTTTGGCGGGCGTACAGCGAGATCGTAATAAACTCAAATCCCGGGGTAAACATGGAGAAACGTTGCCCCCACAATAAGCGCAGCGCCCTGGAAACGAAGTATTCGGGAAACGCAGCACGCTGTATTGCCGTACGTCCGGTCTTATTTATTCATATCCAAATGCAGTACATTTCCAGCCTTGTCAGGAACTGTGACTTTAAAGGATTTTTCCGGATAATCAAAAGCAACAGTATTATTCTCACTGTCGGAAGACAGCACATCCACCTTTTTACCCTCTTCATCTTCTGCGGCAATGCGGCTGAAGTCTACACCAGACCCCTTGTCGGAAAGGTGAAGAATCAGATGACCGTCTTTAGAGCTGGTGCTTACCAGTACAGGAGGCCAGGTGTCGAAGCTCCTTACTTTCACAGAACTCTTGCGAATCCCCCGTCCTGCCGTCTTTACCGTTACAGTCATTTTTCCATCGGTCCGGGGCAGGAGCGTATAGGTGTTTTCGTTTTCCTGCATAACAGGCACCGCCTGTGATCCTTCTTTATCAGTGACCGTCGCAACAACAGATCTGACCGGCATCATGGAGCTCACTTCCAGGCTGTAGGACGGAAGACCGGTGTACTTGTTTGAAGACTGGCTCTTTTCCACTTTCACATCGGGGTTCAGAAAAAGCAGAGGAACTGCAATCAGTACAAGAGCGGCTATTGCGATGATCCACCTCATGGTGCTGGTGCGCCGTCCTCTGTAAATATCGTATTCCTGGATGTACTCAAGGGGAATGGAATTGTCTGGGAGACCAAGGCTGTCCAGAAGTTCCGACAGAAGAAGCTCTTTCTCCCGGCCAGTGAGGGCGGGCCGCTGTACCTTTCTCGCTGTAGTCTCTTTTTTTGACATAGAAAGCCTGGCGGCAATCTGAGACTGGAGCCATGAAAGCTTCTCTGCAGCCTGAGAGGGAGTTTTAACCGTACCGATGGACCGGTAGAAAAGCACATACAAAGCCTGGGTGCCATCCTGGGCAAGATAGGCGCTGCCCAGTACTGAATAAAAATTCCTGTATACCTCGTCAACGGTCATGGAGTACAGAGATGCGAGAGCATTGCTGTCCTTGTTGCTGATTCTGTTCAGAAGATCCTGAACGTATGAGGCGTTACGCCGGTAGACCATTTCCTGGAAGGCTCTATTCTTCATGGCAGGTTCCTTCCTTACTTATGGTGTGAATCTGACTGTTGTAATCAATCCTCCTGTTGGCCAGGGCAATGAGATGGACAATATCCCCGGAAGGGTCCTCCTGTTCATGGAATGCCCAGGCAATTGTGTATCGTATCTCCAGACCGTTGTTCCGGCTGTTGAACTGTTCCACCTTCTGAAGTATCCTTCTGAGAAAATCATCTACGTCGTCGGTAGAAAGTCCTTCGGCCATGGCGATGAAACGGCTTCCTCCGTTTCTTCCCACGAAAAACCTGTCCAGTGAGGCCAGCTCAAGGGCGTTGGAAAACCTGACAAGAATCTCATTGCCTGCCGGCCTTCCTTTTTCTTCGTTTACTTCTTTAAGATTGGTGATTTCAAAGGCTATGCATACAAATTTCTCTGGCAGGGTGTGCCCTTGATACTTATCAAGAATGGCGTCGATGCTGTATCTGTTGGCCACCTTGGAGACCGGGTCAGAACCCATGGTTTTGATCATTTCTTCGTAAGATTTCTGCTGCTGGGTAAACAGAGAGAAGTCCAGGAAAATAAAGAAAAATGATATTGCCAGTGTTACCCAGAGGAGAAGGGAGGCAACCTGACCGCTGCCGTGGCGGAAGATGACGGTTACCATGGAAATCAGCGAAATAACAAGAAAGACAAATAGCTGGATAGTCTTGTACCGGTCAGTTTTTTTCATGTGATCTCCTTACGATTCCCTTCCGTAATCAATTGATATTAGCTAAACGCTGATCAAAGTGATATGCTGTGAATTAATAATATTATATGCCAAATACATTGAATTTAAAAAAGTGCATTCGGTGAAAAACTCAAATAATATGAGACAAATATGAGACGCAATGTGACTATACTATAACCAGGATCATCATCAAGTATAGTGACATAGTGGAAGCAGGGGTGAAAAAGAGCTTCCGCAACAGGATTATATCATCTTGCTGAGACATATTCATCTCAATGATGATGGGGTCCGTAGCAAACAGGAGGTACTTGTGATGAATGGAGGATATATGGATCTTCACCGGGGGGCTGAAAGCCGTAGACCGGGGGATAAGTTCGGAAAAGCCGAGGCCAGAAACAGACTTCTGGTCACATTGGGCGGGACGGCAGTGCTGTTGATCCTGCTTGGGGTAGTGCTTCTCCTGTTCGTGGGGATCTCCAGAGTTGATGGCAGTTCCATGTATCCCACATATAACAGCGGCGACATCGTATGGTTCAGGCGTGGCGGAGAAGACTTTGCCAGAGGAACAGTGGTGTCATTGAACATGCCGGGAGGAGACCGCTACATTAAACGAGTAGTGGCAGTACCTGGTGATACAGTGGACATCAAGGATGGGCGGCTGTTTGTAAATGGCAGGGCGGTGAGGGAGCCCTACGCCAATGGGGTCACTGAAGCAGATCCGGAAGGGTTTGTGACGTATCCCTGCAAATTATCAAAGAATAAATATTTTGTACTAGGTGATAACAGACGCAAATCAGTGGACTCCAGATCTTTCGGTCCGGTGGCGTCGGCCCAGATCCAGGGGAGGATACTGGGACAGCACTAAAGGCGCCATCAGGATTAATTGCTGATTGAAGCCCCAAGCTGTAAAGGAAGATCTAAAGTTTCAGAAGCGGGAAAGGACATACAGCTATGATAAAAGCATATTACGAATTTTGTCATCATACCCTGGGTGTTCACATGTATACCATACCACTGATCATCGCTGCGGTACTGGCAGTGGTAATCGGACTCCTTCACTGGAGGAAACAATCAAAAAGGGAAAAAGAATTCCAGGATGAGATGGATAGAAAATACGGAAATACAGAAGAGGCAGGTGGATCCGGAACAGCCACCGGAGGACAGGGAGGTGCGATATGAGCTTTCTGATTGCACATACGACAGCCAGATTTGACCTGCTGGCACTGATTACACTGGTACTGTTGATTGCTGCAGTTGCAGTGCTGGTAATCAGATGCAGGAAGATGAGCAAGGTCAAGGACGACCTTAGAGATGAAATAGACAAGGCAGAGAAGAGCAGCCCGGATGGTATCTAGGAGCTGTATAGAGTAAGAACAAGGAGTGCACTTATGAACAAGAAGAACATGAAGAAATGGATGGCGCTGTTCCTGTCGCTGGCCATGATTCTGACCAGCGGGGTGCTCACCATATCACCCGGCCTTCTTGCATCTGAGGAAAATACCTATGAGAACTCCGCTCAGGAGGACTCACAGGGAGCATCTGAAGAGAACGCAGAAGCTCAGCAGACAAGCCAGGAGGCACAGATACCAGAGGCGCAGAACTCCAGCGGGGAAAGTGCATCTGAATCACAGCAGTCAGAACAGACCTCTGAGCCTGCTGCTCAGGAAACAGAAACAAACAATGAGGCCGTTTCCATGCCGGCCCAGTCTTTCAGGGCTACAGCATCTAACGGCGTTACCGTAAAGGTAAATGCACCAGAAGGAGCACTGCCGGCAGGAAGCACAATGCACGTAACGGCAGTTTCGGCAAAGACTGCAAAGAATATAGCCAGTCAGACTGCATCCCACGAAGTAAAAGATGCAGTAGGTGTGGACATTACATTCAGAGACTCTTCTGGCAAGGAGACAGAACCGGCAGCTGCAGTTGACGTACACATGTACCTGTCAAGCAAGCTGGAGGGAGACAGCTTCACTGTTTCCCATAAAGCTGACAGCGGAAATGTAAGTCAGGTATCTGCCAGCGCCAGCGCAGGAGGAGCCAGCTTCAGCGAGAGTTCCTTCTCCATCTACGTCATTTCGGGCGAGGGAGAAGAGAACATTCCTGTAGCTACCTACAATTTCCACGATGTTAATGGAGCGGTTATTGACACTCAGAACGTCAAGACAGGGGATACACTGAACAAGCCTTCTTCTCCAGAGAAGGAGGGATACAAGCTGGTGGGATGGTCCACAACTAAGGACGCTTCCACCCCGGACTTTGACGGATTCGGAAAAGTCACAGTTAACAAGGAAGAAACGATTAACGTATATCCTGTTTTCCAGGAAGTACACTACGTATTTTTCATGGACGGAACAGATGACAGCTCCAGAGTATCCACTACCAAGGAAGGTGTGGAGGGCGGAAAGATCAGCACAACTGATGTGAAGCTGCCACTGGAGTCCACCAAGAGCGTTACCGGATGGTACACAGATAAGGCTCTCACAAGTCCTGCGGGAGATACTGTTACACTGGGAACGAAGAACATCAAGCTCTATCCTAAGATCGAAGAAGGACACTATCTCCAGTTCGCATCTGGAGAGGGTGCAACGTATATCGCACCGCAGTTCGTGGCCGCAAACAAGGGCACGAAGAAGCCTTCTGATCCTAAGAGACCTGGATACACATTTGTTGGATGGTCCACGGAAAAGAACGGTACCACTGCTAATTTCAATTTTGGCGATACGATCAGCGAGGATACCACTGTATACGCAGTGTGGAAGGCTAAGGCCAACACCAGCTACACCGTAATCTACTGGAAGCAGTCTGTTGAAGACAGCAAGAACGCAAAAGACAGCCAGAAAACATACGAATATGCCGGTTCTGACAGCAGGACAGGCACCACCGGATCTACTGTATCTCCAAGCTACACCGACAGAAACAAGAACTATAAGGGATTCAAGTACAACAGCAGCAAATCCCAGTCTGTTACCGTAGCAGGAGACGGCACCACCATCCTGAACGTGTACTATGACAGAGAGCTGCTGACCATCAATTTCTATACATATCAGAGAGACTGGTGGAGCAGTGGCTGGGAGACTTACAAGACGTTCACCGGCCTTTACGGTCAGACTCTGGCTCAGAACGGTTACACATGGCCTTCTCAGTACGACTGGTACAAAATGCCTTCAGGCTATGGCAATGAGCATCTGACATTCTTGGACGCCTTTATCTTCGATACATTGAGCGATTATGGCTCAGCTACAGAGGTTAATGTGTATGGAAGGTCTCCAAGTGGAAGGTACACCATTAGTCACTACAAGCAGAACCTGGACGGATCTTACAGCGAAGATAAGCCTGCAAACAGTACTCTGACCGATGGCGGTACATTCAATTTCTCCAACAAGTACAACGGATTCACAGTAAACAGTTACTATGTGGGATCTCGCATTCCGTCAGGTAATGACAGTTGGAAACCTGTATCAGCAGGAGAAAGCGCTTATTTCGGAGCTAATGACCTGAAAATACGCTACAGCAGGAACAGCTACACGTTTACATACTACAACTACAACAAGACGGCAAAGGACGTAAAAGTACTTTACGAGGCACCTCTCTCCGGATATGCAAGCTACGTTCCAGAGAAGCCTGCAGACCTGCCTGACGGATACACCTTCAAGGGCTGGTACAAGGACAAGGAGTGCACTGTACCGTTTGACTTCAACTCCACCATGCCGGTGAACGACGTGATGGTATACGCTAAGTGGGCAGCTCCTGAGGTAAACGGAAAGGCATATCTCACCGTAAACGGCGGAGACTCCGTAGATCTTCAGCTGGAATACGGAGATAAGATAGACTCCAGCCAGCTGCCGTCCGTATACGACAGCCAGGGACACCTGGTTCAGACCGGAAGCAGCAAGAAGATTGTGATCCCTGCAGGATACGACTGGAAGGGCTGGGCAACAAAGAATGGAGACAGCTTCATACTGTTTAACTTCAATACAGAGATCTACGGTGACATTGAGCTCTATCCGTTCTACGTAAGCAATGGCAAGTACAAGGTAGAATACAGTGCTGGAGCAGGCACCGGTTCAGTGGAAGACCCTAAACTCTATGCTGAGGGATCTCATGCAGACGTGCAGTACGCATCTGCTATCAAGGCACCTGCAGGAAAAGTATTCCTCTACTGGCAGTCCGAGAGCGGCAGCCACTACTATCCTGATGACAAGATTGCTGTAAACAGCACCAACGCTGGAGATGATAAGGTCATTACACTGACAGCAGTTTACGGATCAAAGGCGGCGGCTACAAAGCTGACATACAAGTCCAATTATCCGGACAAAGCCATCGACGAAAACGGCAGCGAGATTTCTGCTCAGACCTATGACCAGAAGTACAATGGCAGCACCGATCTGAACAACAACACCAGACTGAAGACCCTTACCATCAGACAGACAGGTTTCACCCTGCCACTGGAGTACCAGTTCACAGGATGGAATACGAAGGCAGATGGGTCTGGCAAAGCCATTGCCGCAAAAGCATCAGCTGACCAGATGGCAGATATCATGGTTGATAACAAGGGAGACAATATCCTCTATGCACAGTGGACAAAGAAGCCTGTAACTGAGATTACAGTTAAGCCTGAGGATAAGAGCAAGACTTACGATGGCACAGCTCTCAAGGCAGACAGCTATAAGATAACCGGAGGATCCCTGGGAGAAGGAGACAAGATAGTCGCCACATACAGCGGCAGCCAGACCGATGCCGGATCCTCTGACAGCAGCTTTGCAACATTCAAGATAATGCATAACGGCAAGGTCGATGTAACCAGCAAGCTGTATAAAGTAACCTTGCAGAAGGGAAAACTGGAAGTTACCAAGAGAAAGGTTACCCTCACCACCGGATCCGACGAAAAGACATATGACGGCACACCGCTGACAAAGGCCGGTGTCACCGTTTCCGGTGATGAGTTTGTGGATGGTGAGGTCAGTGACATTAAGGCAACAGGATCAAGAACCGATGCAGGAACATCCAAGAATACCCTTTCATACAATAAGCTTTCTGGATTCAAGGATGGTAACTACGAGATAAAGGAGATTCTGGGAGACCTTACTGTTAAGAAGGCAAATACCCTTACGGTTTCTGCCACCGGATACAAAGGAATCTACGATGGAAACTCTCATTCAGCTTCGGCCATTCCTTCTGTAAGTAAAGGCACTACAGTTTACTATCAGACAGACGGAGGGCAGTGGACTACTAAGGTTCCATCGATTAAAGACGTAGGAGAAAAGACAGTTTCCGTTAAGGCGGAAAACCCTAACTATGAAACTGCAACTGCAGGTCCTGTAACTCTTCAGGTGACACCTAAGGAAGTCACTGTAACTGCAAGGAATAAGGAAAAAGTATACCAGGCAGCAGACCCTGAATTTGACGCAGATGTATCTGGAAAGGTTGAAGGAGATAAATTCGAAATTCAGTACACTCTGTCCAGAGATCCGGGAGAGGCAGCAGGAACATATGCAATTACTCCTGCAGGTGAGAAGACACAGGGTAACTACACAGTTACTTATAAGCCTGGTACTTTCACGATTACCAAGTCTGGCAAGCTTACGGTTTCTGCCACCGGTTACGAGGGAGTTTACGACGGAGTCGCCCACAGTGCATCAGCAAGTCCAAATGTTGCTGATGGAACCACAGTTTCCTACAAGGTAGGAGATGATGGAACCTGGTCGACCGACGCTCCTTCTATCACTGACGCAGGAACAAAGAAGGTATACGTTAAGGCGGAAAACCCTAACTACGAGACGGCTACTGCCGAGACCACACTTAAGGTTACACGGAAGCCAGTTACAGTTACAGCAAATGACGCTTCTAAAGTATTCGGTGAAAATGATCCGGATAAATTCACTGCCGACGTTGACGGACTTCTCGGAAATGACAAGATAGTTTTCAATGTTAAGAGAATGGCAGGGGAAGATGCAGGAACTTATGCGATCATCCCTTCAGGTGATAGTGAGCAGGGTAATTACGAAGTAACTTACAAGAACGGCACATTCACCATCTATAAGTCAACGGCCCTGACAGTAAGTGCACCTGATTATAAAGGTGAATATGACGGAAGATCTCACGGAACAACAGCTGTTGCAAAGGCAGGAGATCACCCAGCT
The DNA here is from genome assembly GCF_009695865.1 of Allobaileyella intestinalis. Taxonomy (GTDB): domain Bacteria; phylum Bacillota; class Clostridia; order Peptostreptococcales; family Anaerovoracaceae; genus Allobaileyella; species Allobaileyella intestinalis. Next base: position 89,218 of record NZ_VUNB01000006.1, read on the forward strand.
CCAACTGGAACTAAAATCTACTACAGCACCAGCGAAAACGGACCGTGGTCAGAAGAATCGCCAGAAATCAAAGACATAGGAACTAAGATCGTATATGTAAAAGCAGAGAATCCTAACTTCGAGACAGCAAGGGCTTCTGCAACTCTTAAAGTAACTCCGAAGGAAGTAACTGTAACCGCAGATGACAAGAGCAAAAAGTACGGAGAAAAGGATCCTGAGCTTACGGCTTCAGTAACGGGAACCCTTGATGGCGACACTGTAAAATACCAGCTGTCCAGAGAATCTGGCAATGATGTGGGCAAATATACTATCACACCTTCCGGAAAAGAGGACCAGGGTAATTACACTGTAAAGTATGCAGCAGGCAAGCTGGAGATTACAAAGTCAGACAACCTGAAAGTTACAGCTAAAGGTTATACTGGAACTTATGATGGAACTTCACACGGAGCATCTGCAGTTGCAAAGGTGGGAGATAATCCGGCTCCAGATGGAACCACCATTTACTACAAGACTGGAGATGGTAACTGGACAACTGAAGCACCTTCCATCAAGAATGCAGGAGAAAAGACTTTCCAGGTCAAGGCAGTAAATTCAAATTATGAAGATGCTGTGGATGAAGGCGTGCTTAAGGTCGAAAAAAGAAAGGTAACACTGACTAGCGAGACCGATTCCAAGACCTTTGACGGAACACCTCTCACAAGACCTTATGTAGCAGTATCCGGAGACAGATTCGTTCCAGGAGAGCTTGACTACGCAAAGGCCACCGGTTCCATTACAAAGGTTGGAGGACCTGTAGATAACAAGATTGAGTACAAGCTCAAAGATGGATTCAAGACCGATAACTATGAAGTAACTCTGAAAACTGGAACGCTGACAATTACAAAGATACCAGCCTCATATCTCACTGTGGAGGTAAAGGCAAACGACCATGAATGGACCTATGATGGCCAGTCTCACAGCGATAATGGATTCAAGGTTGAAAAGGGACTTGATGAGCTCCAGAAGATCAACAGCAAGTTCACTGTAAAGGCTGATGTAAAAGGCACAGTAAAGAACGTCAGCGATACAGCAGATGGCAACAATAAGGTTACCGATGTGAAGATCATGCTGGGAGATCAGGACGTAACTGATCAGTTCGCAGCAGGAGTAATCACCAAGAAAGACGGAAAACTTACAGTTTCACCAAAGCCTGTTACACTGAGCAGTGCCAGCGCAACCAGATCTTACAACGGCAAGGAACTGACCAGTCCGGAAGTACAGGGCAAAGACGGTTTCGTGGCCGGTGAGCTTAAGTCAGCCGTTGCTACAGGGAAAATAACTGAAGCAGGAAGCGTTAAAAACCACATTGAGTTCCAGCTCAACAATGGATTCAGGGAGGACAACTACACTGTTACCCTTAAGCCGGGAACACTGACAATTACAAAAGTTACAGGATCAGAACTTGCTCTCGAAGTAACAGCCGCAGGAGGCAGCTGGAAATATGACGGAAAGAGCCATGAGAAGAAGGAGTTCTCTGTAACATCAGGACTGGAAAAGCTTAAAGCTATTAACAGCAACCTGAAGGTAGATGCTTCCGTATCCGGTTCTGTAGTAAATGTTAAAGACAACGGTGAAAACAAGATTACCGATGTGAAGATCATGCTGGGAGATAAGGACGTTACAGATCAGTTCGAGAGTGATGTGATCTCCAGAATAAATGGAACACTCACAATCAATCCGAGAAACGTAACCCTTACCAGTGAATCAGGCACCAAGAAGTTTGATGGAAATCCTCTCACAAAGCCTGAGGTCAAGGTAGGTGGAGACGGATTCGTAGAAGGTGAAGTCAGCGATGTTAAGGCAACAGGAACAATCACAAAGGTTGGAGACGTTACCAACACAATAGAATTCACCAAGAAGTCCGGATTCAAGGATGAGAACTACAACATCACGAAGTCCGAGGGAACACTTACAGTTACCAAGAACGAGGATGGAGTTGTAATCAATCCTAAGACTGTCAGCAAGGTCTATGACGGCAAGCCGCTGACTGCCGGATACGACTGGACAGCACCTGCCGGCTACACAGTTGAAGTAACAACAGAAGGATCCGTAACAGACGCTGGAACAGCAGCCAACACAGTTAAGTCTTATACAATAAGAGACAAGGCTGGCGAGGATGTTACCGATCAGTTCAAACCTGTTATTACAACCGGAACACTTACTGTAACAAAGAAAGACGTTCATCTGGTATCCGCCGGCGGCAGCAAGGAGTACGACGGTACGCCGCTTACAAGTCCGGAAGTAAAAGGTCAGGACGGATTCGTAGAAGGTGAAGTCAGTGATGTTAAGGCAACAGGATCCATTACTGAAGCCGGTTCTGTAAAGAACGAAATCACCTACACAGAAGGAGATAAGTTCAACAAGGACAACTACAACATCACAAAGGATGAAGGAACTCTGGAGATCAAGGCGAACACCGCATCCCTGGAAGCAAAGGCCTTCAGCAAGAAGAGAATTTACAACGGTGAACCTCTGAATGCAGAAAACGGTACACTGACAGGAGCCCTTCCAGCAGGACACACTGCAGAAGTAGTTTCTAACGGTGAAACCATAACAGATGCAGGAACAGTTTCTACCGTAGTAAAACAGGTGATCATCAGAAATGCTGATGGCAAGGACGTAACAGATCAGTTTACCGGAATTACCAAGAAAGACGGAAAACTGGAAGTTACAAAGAAAACGGTAAACCTGAAGTCAGACAGCGCAACCAAGACCTTTGATGGCACACCTCTCACAAGACCTGATGTAACAGTATCCGGAGACGGATTCGTTCCAGGTGAGGTAAGTGACATCAGAGCTACCGGCTCTATTACAAAGAAAGGTGTTGTTGATAATTCAATAACATTCAAACCGGAAAAGGGCTACAAAGAAGGAAACTACAACCTGCGTAAGGAAGAAGGAAAACTTCAGATCACCATGGTGCCTGTAGATGTGGCTGATGTAAAGGTCAAAGCTGCAGAGGGAACATGGGTATATGATGGAACCGCTCACAGTGACGGAGGCTTCACAGTATCCGGCCTGGATAACATGGGTGAAGGCTTCACAGTAGATGCAAAGGTAACAGGATCCGTAACTAATGTAAGTGAAGGAACAGTTGCAAATCACATTGCATCTGCAGCAATCATGTACAACGGTGAAGACGTAACAGATCAGTTTGCAAGTGGAGTAAAGACAGAAGACGGAAAACTGACAATTACACCTAAGCCGGTAAGCCTGAAGAGCCAGAGCGCATCAAAGGCCTTCGATGGCAAAGCCCTTAAAGCACCTGATGTAGAGTTCCTGGATGGCACTTCCTTCGTAAAGGGAGAGGCAACAGCAGTTGCAACAGGATCAATAATCAAGAAGGGTTCTGTCAGCAACACCATCGAAATCAAGGGAACACCTGGCAAGTACCAGGAAGACAACTATGACATCTCAAAGACTGAAGGAACCCTTACAGTTACAGAGAATGAGAACGCTATAGTTATCAATGCCGGAAATGCCAGCAAAACCTACGATGGTACACCGCTGAAGGCGGCAGCAGAAGTTACCGCACCTGAGGGATATACTGTTGAGGCAGTAACAGATGGTGCAATCACTAATGTAGGAACAGCAGTTAACAAAGTTGTGTCCTGGACTATCATCAACGAGGATGGAGAGAATGTAACAGACCAGTTCAAGCCAGTAACAAATGAAGGCAAGCTGGTTGTTACCAAGAGAAACGTAACTCTTGAATCAGGAAGTGCATACAAGAGATACGACAGAAAGCCTCTTACAAGCAGTGAGATGAGCGTATCCGGAGACGGATTCGCACCAGGTGAAGGAGCAGAGTACAACTTCACAGGAACCCAGACTGAGAAGGGTGAAAGTGAGAATACCTTCACATACAAGCTTCACGAAAACACTCTGGAAGGCAACTACAATATTGAGGTTAAATACGGCAAGCTGGTTGTAGATGATCCGATACTGTACACAGCAACCATCCACTACAGAGATGCAGCAGGTAACACCCTGGCACCTGATTTTGCAGGCAAGTATATGGCTGGAGACAGCTTCACCATCACATCACCTGCAGTCACAGGATATACACCTCAGCAGACCTATGTGACTATGGACAGCATGCCTGAGAGAGACGTAGAAGTGACAGTTGTATACACAGCTAATGCAGTTCCAGGACCGGGACCTGGACCAGGACCGGCTCCAATCCCGACAGTAGTTCCGGGAATAGCACCTGGACCGATTGCAGCAGCTCCTGGCGGAGCAGCAATCGTATCAGGATCAGCTGGTGACGGACTTACACAGCTGAAAGATGTTAAGACCGCAAAAGGACTGAAGGAACTTCACGAGAAGTGCAACATTCTTCCATTCCTGTTCATGCTCTTGACCATGATTGTAGTAATTGCTTACAGCAAGGCTATGAAGAAAGATCAGGAGGAGATATTCCAGCTCAAAGAAGAACTGGAATCAAGAAGAAGGTTCTGATAGTCGGTAACTGACAACAGGCGAAAAGGCCGGCCCTCTGGGGTCGGCCTTTTTACAAGAAAATCGAAAATTAAGGAGGTTGAGCATGAATTCATCAGGAGTAAAGGTCAGGAAGGTCTCTTTTAACCAGGAGGCGGAATCCTATATGGAGAAAAACGGATTTTCCAATGTGGTTCTTGACATAATAAAATTCACAAGTTGATGTGCACCTCCGAAAATGGAGATATCAGTAGGTTTTACTGATAAGGAAACGAAAAGTGAAGAAATGGAGAGGAAGGGCTACCTGTGGATGAACACTGGAGACCACCTTGTATACTGGCCGTCGAAGGGAGTGGTTACAGAGAAGGAAATTCAGGTTAATTATGAGATAAAGCCCTGGCTAAGCACTTTCGTAGTAAAAGGAATAAAGCCAAAGGTCAGAAAGAACCAGGGCAGGGATTACACCAGGGAGATGAAGGCCATCCTTCAGCTGGCCCAGCGAAAGGGCCGGGTAACAAGTGGCCAGGTCAGGCCCATGTGCCGCCTTACATCCAGGCAGACAACAGATCTTCTTCACAGAATCACAGAAGGGGGATACCTGGAGAAACACGGAACTGGAAGAGGCACCTGGTATGAACCTACGAGCAAGAAACTGTAATTGAAGATGTGATATAGGATTTTTTCTGAGGGCAGAAGCTTCCGGAAAAAGTCCTTTTTTCTTGTAGAAAGGTTCGGGGGAAAGTCACAATTGGATTAGTGATTGAGAGTGACACTATTGTTCAGACCAGAGTCCAAAATATGGTATTGAAGATAAAAAAATAACAGATATAATATATTTACCCACAAGAAAAACAGGGTTAGTCGACAGATAGTATATTTATAAATCCCTTGGAAACAAAGTGAACCGACTATTATTATGCATATGTGGTCGGAAAAAGGTTCAAATTATATGAAATACATAGAAATTACAGCAGATACAAAACAGAAGTACCTGGATACACTGACAAACAACCTTATAGCAGAGGGCTATGATGTCATGGATATCCGGGACCCGGAAAATGCCCGCCTAATGTCCCAGGACCTGAAATATACAGAATACTGGGATCAGGCAGACCTGGAGAGGCAGCTTTCCCAGACTCCAGGAGTTACCATTTATTTTGCCGATGACGAAGAGGGCAGAGTGCAGTCGGAGAAACTCCTTGAAATCCTCCATCAGTGGAATGATGGTAAGGAATCTGCAGGCGAAGAAACAGCCGGGGTGTCTCCGGGAGCCGCAGATCTCCAGAACCATCTGGAGATTTCAAAGACCATTTCTGATGACGCCCAGTGGAAGGACAAGTGGAAGACAGGCCTGAAGCCCGTGACCATCGCCAGGGGAATTACAATTACCCCAACATGGATAGACTACAAGCCAGATGAAAATGAGCAGGTGATCCGCATCGATCCCGGAATGGCCTTTGGCACTGGCACCCACGAGACCACCCGCCTTTGCGGAAACTTGCTGGCCCGCTATATAAGAAGCAGGGACAGAAATCTCACTGATGAGGAATCACAGAGTGTGACACCTGAGGAGATTCCAGATCAGGCCGGGAGCACCGGAGGCCTTAAGGTTATGGACGTAGGATGCGGCACCGGCATCCTTGCCATCATCGCCTGGTGCCTGGGAGCTCATGATGTTCTGGGCATTGATATAGACCGGGATGCAGTTGAGGCTGCAAGGGAAAACGTACAAGCTAATTGCAGTTCTGCAGAGAGAGCAAGGCGCCAGATCAGGATAGAAGAAGGGGATCTGGCCAGAAATGTGGACTACAAGGCCGACATAATTGTAGCCAACTTGCTCCTTCCGCTGGTGCAGATGCTCACTCCAGATGCGGCCGTTCATCTGAGACCAGGGGGAATCTACATTGTTTCAGGGCTCCTGGTATCCCAGGAAAAAGAAGGTACTGATGCCTTGGAAGCTTCCGGATTCCGCGTAATTGCAGTAGAAGAACTGGGCCAGTGGTGCGCCATAGCTGCCACAAGGGATTAGAAAGGGCCGGCCCGCAAGCCAGCCGCAAAATGAGAACTATTTTTTTAATAATTCATAAATTTGCAAAAGGGGAATACGACTATGAAAATCGGGTATGTAAACGGAATTCTGCTGGACGGAACCAGAGACATGAAACCTCAGTATGGCAAAATGATCATAACTGAAGGATCAAAGATTACAGATGTGATGGACAAGGAGATGGCAGTTGAACAAGGGCTGTACAGAGAATGCCAGATCGTTGATCTGAACGGTGCGTACATAATGCCGGGCCTGATAAACATGCATACCCACCTGCCTTCATCAGGAAAGCCTGCCAGGGCAAAGAAGAAAAGCGACTTGAAGAAGACTGTCAGGCTGATTAACTCCAATCCTCTCACAAGAAAGTACGCTTTCAACATGTGCCGGGACAACGCAGAAACAGAGCTGGTAAGCGGTGTCACCACCCTCAGGACCATGGGTGGACTGAACGATATAGACAGCAGGCTGAGAGATGATATTGCCACAGGAAAGCTGCAGGGCCCTAGAATCCTGGCCAGCAACAGCGCTATTTCCGTTCCCGGAGGCCACATGGCAGGCTCCCTTGCACTGGAAGCTACCAGCCCTTCTGAAGCTGCATCTATGGTGAGACAGATAGCAGCCAGCGGAGTGGACATAATTAAGCTGATGGTTACAGGAGGAGTTCTGGATGCAGACGAGCTGGGAGAACCGGGAGCTCTGAAGATGGATCCGGAAATAATAAAGGCTGCCTGTGATGAAGCCCACAGACTGGGCTACAAGGTGTCGGCCCACGCCGAAAGCCCTAAGGGGGTTAAAGAGTCCCTTAAGAATGGAGTGGACTACATAGAACACGGAGCAGAGCCGGACGAAGAGATGATTGAGCTTTTCAAGAAAACAGGTGCTTCTCATATATGCACTATTTCCCCAACAGTGCCATATGTTCTTGGGGACCGAAAAGTTACTGGCTTCAGCGAAATGGATCAGAAAAACTGCCGCACCGTAATGAACGGAATTATCAGCTGTGCAAAAGCCTGTCTTGAAAACGGAATCCCGGTAGGCCTTGGCACCGACTCAGGCTGCAGCTTCACAACCCACTACGACATGTGGAGAGAGCTGGTTTACTTCAGCCACTACTGCGGCGTTTCAAGGAATTTTGCCCTCCACACGGCTACAGCAATTAACAGCCAGATTGCCGGCCTGGATAAGATCACAGGAACCATAGAGCCTGGAAAATCTGCTGACATGGTTGTTACAGAAGGGAATCCACTCAACGATCTGGAAGCCCTTCGCGGCATATACATGGTGGTTGCAAGAGGCAAGCTGATCAAAGACCCTGAGCTGGATAAATTCGATCAGGTTGATAAGGAAATCGACAGAGTAACCATCGACATCAGGAAAGACACTGAATTACACGAGGCTCTGGAACGGCAGCTGGAATCTATTCCAGAAGATGAGAACGCCGTCAGAGAGCGCATTGACAGGAGGTAGCAAATGCCAATTAAAGTACCCAACAATCTTCCCGCAATAGACATTCTTTCACAGGAAAACGTTTTCGTAATGACAGATACCAGGGCCATGACCCAGGACATCCGTCCTCTGAAAATCCTCCTGCTGAATCTCATGCCTACGAAGATTGTAACAGAGACCCAGCTTACCAGGCTCCTGGGAAATACGCCTATCCAGATCGAGCTTGAGCTTCTCCAGACAGCCAGCCACAAGGCAAGCCACACGTCGCAGGAACACATGATCTCTTTTTACAAAACCTTCGATCAGGTGAGAGACAACAACTACGACGGAATGATAATAACAGGCGCACCCATAGAACTCATGGACTTCGAAGAAGTTGACTACTGGGATGAACTGTGCGAAATCATGGAATGGACCAAATCCCACGTCCACAGCACCTTCCACATCTGCTGGGGCGCCCAGGCAGGCCTTTATTACCATTACGGCATCCAGAAACACATTATGGACAAGAAACTGTCTGGCGTGTACAAGCACCACCTGGACTACAAGAAGGGAATGCTTTTCAGAGGCTTTGACGACGAGTTCTGGGTACCTCACTCAAGAAATACCACGGTCAGAAGAGAAGATATCGAGGCAGTTCCAGGCCTTAAGATACTGGCCAGCTCAGATGAAGCAGGGGTTTTCTGCGTAAAAAGCGACGATGACCGGCAGATTTTCGTTACCGGCCACTCAGAGTACGACGGGGACACCCTGAAAAAAGAATACGAGAGGGATGTGAAGGCAGGCCTGAATCCTGACATTCCAGACCACTACTTCCCAAATGACGATCCAAGTCAGGAGCCTGTAGTCAACTGGCGGTCCTGCGCTAACCTGATTTACTCCAACTGGCTGAACTACTTTGTATACCAGTCCACACCATACGACATAAGGGCTATCCAGAACGAAGACCTGGCTCCCGTTCTTCAGCGCAAAAGCAACCTTACTGTTGCCAAGTTCGGCGGCACCTCACTGGCAGGCAGCGAACAGTTCAGCCAGGTGAAAAAGATTCTCCAGGAAGACCCGGCCAGAAAATATGCAGTGGTATCTGCTCCTGGCAAGCGTTTCGACGAGGATGAAAAGGTCACAGACCTGCTTATCCAGGCAGCAGAGGAAGAAAGCAGCTCCGCCAGAGACCAGCTTTTAGATCAGGTGGAAAAAAGAATATGGGAAATCGCCAGTGCTGCGGCTCCTGGCCTTAACCTGGACCAGGAGATAGCTGCTGTCAAAGAAGAGGCAGATAAGCTTAAAGGCCGTGAAATCAGAGACTACCTGGCCAGCAGAGGAGAATACCTGTCTGCAAAGATGCTGGCAGAATACACAGGCAGAACCTTCGTAGACGCAGCTGATGTCATCAGATTCAGTGAAGATAATGAACTTGACAGGGCAGAGACGAGAAAACTCCTTTCAGACAGACTGAAGGACCTGGACGGCGCAGTAATACCGGGATTTTACGGTGCTAAGAAAGACGGAACAATCGTGACCTTCTCCAGAGGAGGATCGGATATTACCGGAGCCCTGGCAGCAGCAGCTCTGAAAGCAGATGTATACGAGAACTGGACCGATGTTCCGGGAATGCTTATGGCAGATCCAAGGATTGTAAAAAATCCTCTTACAGTTCCGGTAATAAACTACAAGGAGCTTAGAGAACTGGCTCTGAGAGGTGCAAACGTTCTTCACGAAGACGCCGTTGCTCCAGTGAGAAGAACGGGAATTCCAATTAACATAAGAAGCACTGCAGAGCCGGAGCTCAACGGAACTCTGATCGTGCAAAACGCAGATTTTTATGATTCTGTTCTTGATATTTCAGGAATTTCCGGCCGCAAGGGATATGCAGCCATAGTAATAGAAAAAGAAGGAATCGGCAAAAACGGAGGCATCCATCAGGCCCTTATGGACGTCCTTGAATCCAGAGGTATTTCTGTTGCAGGAGAACAGATCGGTACCGACACCATAGCAGTGGAAGTGGAGGCAAGGCCAATAAGAGACAACACTGATGAGCTTACGAAGGTAATTCAGCAAGTTACGGGAGCCGAAGATGTGACAGTTTCTGCAGGACTGGCCACCATTGCAGTAGTTGGCAGGAACATGGCAGACAAGTCCAGCGTTGCCGTGAAAGTATTCGAGGCACTGTCCAATGAACATATCGTTACCAGGTTTGTGGACCACAGCGCAGACAGCATCAGCATTCAGCTGGGAGTCAGCGAAACGGACTACAAGAAAGCCATCAGGGCTATTTACAGGCAGTTCAGCCTCATTCATTAATTGCGAAGGAGATCTATCATGGCAAGAAGAATCCAAGAAAGCAAGAGCAGCGTAAAATCCAGGATAATCGATGCGGCCTGGGGCCTTTTCTCGGAAAAAGGTTTCGAAGCTACCACTCTTAACGACATAATCGAAGCTGCGGGAGTGGCAAAAGGAACTTTTTACTATTACTTCCGGGGAAAAGACAGCCTGCTGACCACCCTCTCGGTTATACTGGACAATTATTATGCGGAGCTGGACAAGGAACTGAAGGATGAAGATAATGCATTTGACAAGCTCATGTACCTGAACTACAAAATGCATACAATGATAGGAACGAAAATCGACTTCAGCCTCATGGCAAACCTGTATTCAGCCCAGCTTCTCAGGGATGACAAGGGATATCTTCTGGACAGAAACCGTTACTATTTCAGGCTCATCGCCAGAATTATCGAAGATGGTCAGAAAAAAGGAGAGATTACCACCTCCAAGACTACCGAGGAGATCGTAAGGATTTACAGCCTCTGCGAGAGGGCGCTGATCACCGACTGGTGCATGCATAACGGTGAGTACTCCCTGGGAGAATTCAGCAAGGAATACATGCCTATGTTGTTCTCGGAATTCCGCGGAGAAAAGAAATAAACAATATTAATAATATTAATAATCAGAAAGTGGCCCGGATTGTTTTTGCCGGGTCTTTTTTTATAGAATATATTGACAAAAGTCTAACACAGTGGATATAATAAACCTGAGTTTAGACCACGGTCTAATATAAAGGAGAGCAGGAAATGCATTACATAACAAATGTCCAGAAATTTTCCATTCACGACGGGGACGGAATACGGACTACGGTTTTTTTCAAGGGCTGCAAGCTGAGATGCAAGTGGTGTCACAACCCTGAAACCCAGCGGTTTCAGCAGGAAATGCAGTACGACAGAGATAAGTGCACTGGCTGCGGCAGGTGCGTGAAAGCTTGTCCTTCCGGAGCTCTGACATTGGTGGATGGCAAGGTCGTTACGGATAAGGATCTGTGCAAGCTTTGCGGACGCTGTGAAGATGTTTGCCCCCAGTGTGTTCGTGAGATAATTGGCAAGGAATATTCTGTTCCTCAGATAGTGAAGGAAGTCATGAAGGACAGGATGTTCTACGATGACTCTGACGGAGGCGTGACCCTTTCGGGAGGAGAGGTCATGGCTATGGACAAGGAATACATTACCGCTCTCTGTCAGGCCCTTTACCGCCAGGGCGTTGATATAACCATCGACACCTGCGGAGAGGCACCGTGGGAGAACTATCAGGCCATAATGAGTTATGTCCACACATGGCTTTACGATATTAAAACCCTGGACAATGAGCTGCACAGGGATTACATCGGAGCAGACAACACCCTGATTCTGGACAATCTCCTTAAGCTGTCAGAAGCCGGCGCCCGGATTTACATCAGGATTCCGGTGGTTAAGGAAGTTAACGGAACAGAAGAAAGTATGAGAGATATTATTGATTTTCTCAGGAAAAACAATATTGCAGCTCCACAGGTAAATCTGCTGCCTTACCATGATACGGGCAAGTCCAAGTATCCGAGAATCGGCAGGGAATACGAAGCTGGTAATCTGCATGCTCCGTCGGGAGAGGAGATGCAGTTATTTGTAAAAATGTTTAACGATGCGGGATTCAGCAATGTGAAAATCGGAGGTTAATCATGGCGGAAGAAAGAGGAATGAATCAGAGAATCAAGAATCTTCGGAAGATCAGCACAGAGACACAGCCAAGTGTAGATCTTGAGAGAGCGAGAATCGAAACAGAGTTCTACAAGGAGAACGACGGCAAGTACTCTGTTCCTGTAATGAGGGCACTGTTCTTCAAGAAGTATATGGAAGAGAAGACTCTCTATCTTGGAGATGATGAGCTGATCGTAGGAGAGAAGGGCGCAAGACCACAGGCTTGTCCTACATTCCCGGAGATCTGTACACATACAGTTGAGGACATGGAGATCATGAACGCCAGAGATCTGGTATCTTTCTCTGTAACACCTGAGGACATTGAAATCCAGAAAGATGAGATTATTCCGTTCTGGGCAGGAAAGTCCACAAGAGAACACCTCCTGGAAAGAATGACTCCTGAATGGAAGGAGTGCTACGCAGAAGGCATCTGGACAGAGTTCATGGAGCAGAGAGGCCCTGGACATACCTGCGGCGGAAAGAACGTATTTATCAAGGGATTTGATGATTATAAGCAGGAGATCCAGGAGGCACTGGACAGCCTGGACTACCTGAATGATCCTGAAGCTTCCGACAAGGCTGAAGAACTGAAGGCAATGCTCATTGACTGCGATGCTATCTGCATCCTGGGGGAGAGATACAGAAAGCTGGCTCTTGAAAAGGCAGCAACAGAGGAGGATCCTCAGAGAAAGAAGGAACTGGAGCAGATCGCCGAGAACTGCAGCGTTGTTCCTGCTCACAAGCCTCAGACATACTGGCAGGCTCTCCAGCATTACTGGTTCGTTCACCTGGGCGTAACAACTGAGCTGAACCCATGGGATGCTTTTTCGCCAGGAAGACTGGACCAGCATCTTGATCCATATTATGAAGCAGATGTGGAGGCTGGTATCCTGGATGACTACCACGCACTGGAGCTGCTGGAATGCCTCTGGGTTAAATTCTACAACCAGCCTGCACCTGTTAAGGTAGGCGTAACTCTTAAGGAGAGCGGCACATACACAGACTTCGCCAATATCAACACCGGCGGAATCAAGGAAGACGGATCTGACGGAGTAAACCCTGTAAGCTATCTGATTCTGGACTGCATGGACGAGATGAAGCTGGTTCAGCCAAACTCAAACGTTCAGATTTCCAAGAAAACTCCTTCCAGGTTCCTGAAGAGAGCCCTGGAGATTTCCAGAAAAGGATGGGGCCAGCCTGCCTTCTACAACACTGATGAGATTGTACAGGAACTGCTGAACGCCGGAAAGACTCTGCTGGATGCAAGACAGGGAGGATCTTCCGGATGTGTTGAGACAGGTTCCTGGGGCAATGAAGCTTATATCCTGACTGGATATATGAATATTCCAAAGATCCTGCAGATCACTTTGTATGACGGACTGGACACATATTCCGGCAAGCAGCTGGGCCTTCACCTGGGCAATGCAGAGGACTTCAAGTCCTACGATGAGCTGCTGGACGCTTTCAGCAAGCAGCTGAACTACTTCGTAGAGCTGAAGATCAGAGGAAACAATGTAATTGAGAATATCTTTGCAAAAGAACTGCCGGCTCCGTTCCTCAGCATCGTTACTAACGACTGCATCAAGAAGGGCAAGGATTACAACGCAGGTGGCGCAAGATACAATACCAGATATATTCAGGGCGTAGGAATTGGCACAGTTACAGACATGATGGCTGCTATCAAGTACAACGTATATGACAAGAAGAAGTTCACCATGGAGGAGCTTAAGAAGGCAATGGAAGACAACTTCCAGGGTCATGAAGACATTTTCAGCATGGTTCATGACAAGACTCCTAAGTATGGTAACGATGATGACTACGCAGACGACATAATGCAGACTATCTTCAAACTGTACAGAGACACCATTACCGACAGACCTACGGTGTGCGGCGGAAAATACAGAGTAGACATGCTGCCTACTACATGCCACGTATACTTCGGAGATGTGCTGCTGGCAACACCTAACGGCCGTTTGGCACACGTTCCGGTATCTGAGGGAATTTCACCTGAGAAGTCTGCAGATGTAAATGGACCTACAGCAGTAATCAAGTCCTGTGCTAAGATGGATCATATCTCCACCGGTGGTACACTGCTGAACCAGAAGTTCACTCCATCAGTTGTAAGAGGTGAGAAAGGCCTTGATAACATGGCTTCTCTGGTTCGTTCCTACTTTGCAATGGACGGACACCACATTCAGTTCAATGTCATCGACAGGCAGACACTGATTGAGGCACAGAAGCATCCTGAAGACTACAAGGATCTGATCGTTCGTGTAGCCGGATACTCAGATTACTTCAGAAACCTGGACAAGGCTCTTCAGGATGAGATTATCAACAGAACAGAGCAGTCCTTCGAGTAAAAATATTGTATTACAGGGGGCCGGATTGAATCCGGCTCCTTTGAATGTTATAATCATACCACGGTTTGGACTACGGTCTACACTTGTGGGGTACAGTTTGATTTTCTAAAGGCAGATTCAGTACATTTGTTCTGGTCTGGAACTGAATGATGGAAGTCCGGTACTGCTAGAAGAACCGGAAACCTGCCTTCCATAACTCGGTGGTCTGGAATATCAACTGGAGAAATTGTTTTTTTCACTGAGAAAGTCAGATAAGGAGAGAAGAATGAAACTTGGATTTATCGGCTGTGGTGTTATGGCTAATGCCATGATGGGCGGAATCATCAGAAACGGACTCTATAAGCCAGAGGATATCTGGGGTGCAGATCCTTTTGAGGGAAGCAGAGAGAAGACTAAGGCTGCCAATGGAATAAATGTAACAGACAGCAATGAGGAGGTCATCAAGAACTGCGATACAGTTTTCCTGACAATCAAGCCTCAGTATTACGAAAGTGCCATTGCAAGCTTCAAGGACAGCATCAGGGACGATCAGCTGTTCATCAGCATCGGTGCCGGAAGAACTCTTGATTATCTGAATCAGCAGTTCGGAGACAAGAAGGTCAAGGTAGTAAGGGTTATGCCAAACACTCCTGCACAGGTGGGAGAGGGAATGGCTGCAGCATGTCCTAACCAGTACGTTACAGATGAGGAAATGGCCAGAGCACTGGAGATCCTGAGAGCCTTCGGTAAGGCTGAGCAGGTTCCTGAAAACCTCTTCGACGTTGTTACAGGTGTAAGCGGATCTGGTCCTGCATACGTGTTCATGTTCATCGAGGCAATGGCTGATGCTGGTGTAGTTGGCGGAATGCAGAGATCAATGGCTTATGAGTTTGCGGCTCAGACAGTTTACGGAGCTGCCAAGATGGTTATGGAAACGGGCAAGCATCCTGGAGAGCTGAAGGACATGGTAAGCTCGCCGGCAGGTACTACTATTGCAGCAGTAAGAGAGCTGGAGCTTAACGGATTCAGAAGCGCTGTAATTGAAGGTGTGAACGCTGCCACAGAGAAATCCATAGAGATGCAGAGCGCAAAGTAGTTTAGTACTCAGGTGTTGGTAATAAGGTGATAAGCAAAAGCCGGGCAATTGCCCGGCTTTTGCTATTTATAGAACACTGAGGTTGCGGCTTATAGGACAAAAAACGTGTTACAAAACTGCTACAACCATTGAAATTTCAATGGTTGTAGCAGTTTTATCTTTTTTGAAAGAAGATAAAGGATGGACAAAAAACGTGTTTAGAATGCATGTTAACGGTTGAAATTTCAACATGTACGGGCGATATATCTTTCTGAGAATGAATTATCGGGAGGATACCTAATGAAGAGCGTTAATTGCCCATATTGTGGAACCAAATGCATCAGACATGGAAAGAATAGTTCAGGTACGCAAAGATGGTTTTGCCCTGAATGCAAGTCATCATTTACACCCAAGATTGATAACTCTTCAAAACAGTTAAATATGTTTCTGAAGTGGTTGTTTGGACGAAACACTCAAGGAAATATGCCAGGTGGTGGCAGAACATTTCGTAGAAATACTGTAAAGTTCTGGAACCTGTGGCCTATGCCTCCTGTCATCGAGGACAAGAAAGACGTAGTATATTTAGACGGCATATATCTTGCCAGAAAAGCATGTATATTGATCTGCTGTGATGACGAATATGTACTTGGATGGTATCTGTGCAGATATGAGCACTCCGGTGCCTGGAAGGCATTGATGTCCAGAATAGCGGAACCTGTAATGGTGGTGTCTGACGGAGGCTCTGGTTTTAATAAGGCACTTCGTAAAACGTGGCCTCATGCGAAACACCAAAGGTGTCTGTTTCATGTGTTTTCACAGATAAAACGATATACGACAACGCGTCCTAAAACACTTGCAGGAATTGAGTTATACGCGCTTTCAAAGGATCTTCTGAAGCTTGGTACCAAAGAGGAAGCAGAGAAATGGACCGAAAGCTTTGTGGAATGGATGAGCAAGTACAACAAATTCCTGAGCCAGATGTCTCGTGATGAAAATGGAAGTTGGAGATACACACATGAAAGGTTGTTAAAGGCACAGCGCTCCATTGTAAGGCTGATAAAAGAAAACAGCATGTTCACATATCTGGATGAGCAGTTAAGTCAGGAAATAGATGAATTGCCGTCAACAAATAATCGAATCGAAGGAGGGGTCAATTCGAGGATAAGAGCATTGCTCAGGGACCATAGAGGGTTATCTGTCGAAAGAAGAATAAAAGCGGTCTTCTGGTGGTGTTATATGCACTCACCAGAGCCGCTTTCTGCGTCTGAAATATTGAAAGTTATGCCTACAGACAAGAGCATTTCAGATATCTACGAAAGAATTTCGGATAGTGAAAAACGTACCTCGACTATCCCTATGTGGGGTGATGCTATTGTCTGGAGTGAACTCCATAGAGAGGATAATTATCCTTCTTACTGGGATTAACAAAACACGTTTTTTGTCCTATAAGCCGAGGTTGCTGCTGGATTCGAAGATTTTGATATCTTGCTGCCTGGCCCATCTTCCGCGGTAATTTGCCGCAGCTGATCCATGGCCCGGGCATATCAGGCCAGACATATTTTGCATGGTTTATATCCCTGGGATTCCAGGTCGGACAGGGACTGGTGGGAAATTTTTTTGTTGTGATCTGCCATTTTCCTTACGCTGCTGCAGTCTGGCTGGTGGATTATTCCTGAACTGGTGTTGATGACGAAGTACTGGCTGCTCTCGCTGCTTCCGCCAGATGAATCTTGTTTTTCCCCTGAAGATCCACTACTTGCAGGGGCGTTTCCGGAAGAGCCTTCTGTGGAACCACCTGCGGCTTCCCAGGATTCCTGTAGATTTCCGGTTTTTGTAAACTCCTCTGCCCAGGCTTTGCTGGTGAGCCTCATGTTTCCTGTGGAGTAGTCAATGGAAAAGCCCGGCTGTACGTTGTATATGTATACATTGAAGTCCAGAGAACCTCTGTCTTCCAGGGAAAAACCTTCCATATGTATTCCCCGGCACACCGGCTCCTCTCCGTGGTAATCTGCTGTTACCCTGTAAATCACGTGTTTCCCCGGATTATTCTTAAGATAGTCCACCACCTGGCTTTCGTAGGGAATCATTTCCGTGTTGCAGGTCCGGGTGGCAGTGACCAGGTCCCTTTCAGCAAAAACAGAACTTCCGTCGATGCCGGAAATGGACCAGGCAATGAGATGAGCTCTGTTGTAGAAGCTGCCTCCCGGCACAAGGCCCGGAAAACTGGCGCTTTTCCAGCCTGAGGGGTGAACTTCGCTGATGGAACCTCTTTTTCCACTGGGAAGTTCTGACGACTCTTCTATTACTTCCGCACCTGTGGCCCGCCCCAGACTGTCCAGAGGGTTGTAGCTCACGTAAGATCTACGCTTGGCTTTCTCACTTTCGCTGAATCCCGCATGGTTTTCGTTCAGCACCACCACCATAGGCTGTCCGTCCTGGTAGTCAGGAACGGCTGACATGGACTGGGCTGTGGAAAAAGAAGACTTCTCCTGGCTGCCAGATAAGGAATTCCGGGAGGAACTGCCGGAGCTTACGGAACAGCCGGCAGCAGAAACTGCAAGAAGGGCTGCCATACAAAGTACAGCAACCCTTTTAAATGCTCTGCCAGGAGCCTTGAATCCTCCTGGAAATATTTTGTTAGTGGCGGATGTTCCGCCGTGAATGTTGAATTTCAATTTAACTCCTGCTGATGAACTGAATAACGAATAAATTATTGTGTAACCGGTTTTTGCACGGTGACAGCCTCTATTTAGCCATCTGATAAATCTTTACGAAATCTTCCGGATACAGTACCTTTGCGGCGCCGATGTGGCCTCCAACTGCATCGCTGCATTTCCTTGCTAAGATTTGAATTTCCTCATCGGAAGGGTGTACACCAAGCTGGCTCATGGAAACAGGCATGTTGATGCTCCGGAAGAAATCCTCCATGGCCTCTATGCCCTTAAGGGCAATCTGCCTGTCGCTTCCCTCCTCTGGAATATCCATGATCTCAACTGCGAATTTTCTGAATCTCCAGAGACAGTCATCCATCACGTACCTTGCCCAGCTGCCCCAAAGAGCTGCCAGACCTGCGCCGTGGGACACATCATACATTCCGCTGAGTTCGTGCTCAAGGCGGTGAGTTGCAAAATCATCCCCGCCGTTTCCGCAGCCTGTAAGGCCGTTGTGGGAAAGACTTCCGGCCCACATCACTTCCGCTCTTGACTGGTAGTTTTCAGGGTCAGCAAGAAGAATCGGTGCATGCTTCATAACGGTTTTAACAACCCCTCTGGCCATTTCGTCTGTAATGTCCATGTTTCCTTTTGCTGTAAAATATCTCTCCAGGGTATGCATGATTATGTCCGTGCAGCCGCAGGAAGTCTGGAATGGCGGAAGGGTTGTAGTCAGCTGAGGATCGAGGATGGAAAAAACAGGACGGCCCAGGTTGTTGCTGTAACCTCTCTTGATTCCTCCTTCGTCCTTAGTTATTACTGAGGAGTTGCTCATTTCACTGCCGGTGGCGGCAAGAGTCAGAATGTCACCTACAGGAACTATGGCCTCTGCCTGTTTTTTTCTGTCGTAAAAATCCCATACGTCTCCGCTGTAGGGAATGCCGTAGCCAATGGCCTTAGCCGAATCCAGCACACTGCCGCCGCCTACCGCAAGAATGAAATCAATTTTTTCCCTGCGGCCCAGTTCAATTCCCTGGTATACCAGAGACAGACGGGGATTTGGCACAACTCCGCCCAGCTCTGCAAAAGGAATGCCGGCTTCATTTAGACTGGTTCTGACCTTGTCCAGAAGACCGGAGCGGATGACGCTGCCTGTGCCATAGTGTACAAGGACTTTTGTGGCTCCCGCTTTTTTCAGCTCACTGCCTACTTCATTTTCTTTATCTTTGCCGAAAATCACTTTTGTCGGTGTGTAATATACAAAATCGTTCATGTTTCTTATCTCCTTTCACGGGCATCACCGGTCCGCAAGTGAAGCCGCAGTCAGACACAATATGTTGTGGTAGAGATATTCCAGCGGTTTCACGAAACAGGTCTGTATGCAAGGGTAAAAGCACCACGGGGATGGATTAAATAAAAACACCGAAGATGCTCTATGTCATGGTACCATATACAACGTTGCCGGTGTAGGCGGGAGAAGAATTTAAAGATAAAAAAATTTTTTGTTCTATCTCCACAAATAACGGTTTTATCCCAGCAAAATCAGGTCTTGGGCGGGATAGTGAACCTGCACGGTACAGTTTGACACAAACACATTATATAGGGTATAATTTACAAGCTGGCACACGATATATAGTGATTGCCACTTAAATAAAACTGCGAAATACAGGATTATGGTGATCCTGTTCATATAGTTTGAGGGAGAACGAAATGAAAGTAATTAAGAGAAACGGATCTGAAGTTGAGTTTGATATAGACAAGATTGTCACTGCCATCAGCAAGGCTAACAAGGCAGTTCCTGAAGCTATCAGGATGACACCTGTTCAGATCAAGAGAATTTCCGACAGCGTGGCTGTTTCTTGTGACACCCTTGGCAGAGCCCCTTCAGTTGAAGAGATACAGGATATGGTAGAGCGCCAGATTATGCAGCACGGTGCATATGAGGTGGCAAAGGCCTATATCACATACAGATACACAAGAACTCTGGTTCGTCAGTCCAACACCACCGACGACAAG
Source organism: Allobaileyella intestinalis (assembly GCF_009695865.1). Lineage (GTDB taxonomy): Bacteria > Bacillota > Clostridia > Peptostreptococcales > Anaerovoracaceae > Allobaileyella > Allobaileyella intestinalis. The sequence goes on from NZ_VUNB01000006.1 coordinate 109,269, forward strand.
ATCCTGTCCCTCATTGACAGAAACAATGAGGAGGTTAAGCAGGAGAACTCAAACAAGAACCCTGTGATCAACTCTACACAGAGAGACTACATGGCTGGAGAGGTGAGCAAGGACCTGGCAAGCAGAATCCTTCTTCCTCAGGAGATTGTGGAGGCTCACAACGAGGCCATAATCCACTTCCACGACATGGATTACTACGCTCAGAGAGAGCACAACTGCGACCTGATCAACCTGGAAGACATGCTTCAGAACGGAACAGTAATCAGCGAGACTAAGATCGAGAAGCCACACAGCTTCTATACAGCCTGCAACATTACTACTCAGATTATCGCCCAGGTTGCCAGCAACCAGTACGGCGGACAGTCATTCTCCCTGGCTCACCTGGCTCCATTTATAGACATCAGCAGACAGAAGCTGAGAAAGCAGGTAGTAGAAGACAGAATCGCCTGTGGAGAGTCTCTGGACGATGAGATCATCAACAAGATAACAGAGCACCACCTGAAGAATGAGATCAGCTCCGGCATCCAGACAATCCAGTACCAGCTGATCACACTGATGACCTGTAACGGACAGGCCCCGTTCGTCACAATGTTCATGTATCTGGACGAGGCTCCAGAAGGAAGAACAAGAGATGACCTGGCCATGGCCATTGAGGAAGTTCTGAAGCAGAGGATTCAGGGTGTTAAGAACGAGAAGGGCGTGTGGATTACACCGGCATTCCCTAAACTCATCTACGCACTGGACGAAGACAATATCCATCCTGACTCAAAGTACTACTATCTCACAGAACTGGCAGCTCAGTGCACTGCGAAGAGAATGGTACCTGACTACATCTCTGTAAAGACCATGAAGAAGCTTAAGGGCGGAGACGTTTACACCTGCATGGGATGCAGATCCTTCCTTACGCCGGACAGGTTTACAGATGCGGGAATCGGAAACATTGCCAACGCAGGAAACTATAAGCCCGGTGTTCACAGATATTACGGAAGGTTTAACCAGGGCGTTGTAACCATCAACCTGGTAGATGTTGCTTGTTCTTCAGAGGGCAACATGGACAAGTTCTGGAAGATTCTGGACGAAAGACTGGAACTGTGCCACAGAGCTTTGAGACTGAGACACGAACGTCTTCTGGGAACTCCTTCAGACGTTGCACCTATTCTCTGGCAGCACGGAGCTATTGCCAGACTGAAGAAGGGTGAGCCTATTGACAAGCTGCTCTATAACGGATATTCAACCCTTTCACTGGGATATGCAGGAATCTGCGAGATGTGCTGGAGAATGACTGGAAAGTCCAACACCACCAGTGAGGGAAGAGAGTTCTCTCTGAAGGTTATGGAGAAGATGAACGACAAGTGTGCTGAATGGAAGGCAGAGGAGAATATTGACTACTCTGTATACGGCACACCTATGGAGTCCACTACATATAAGTTTGCAAAGGCACTGCAGAGAAGATTCGGCGTTATTCCACACGTAACAGATAAGAACTACATAACCAACAGCTATCACGTTCACGTTGAAGAAGACATCGATGCATTCTCAAAGCTGAAGTTTGAATCTGACTTCCAGAAGCTGAGCCCGGGCGGAGCCATCAGCTACGTAGAGGTTCCGAACATGCAGAACAATATTCCAGCTGTTCTCGATGTTATGAAGTACATCTATGACAACATCATGTACGCAGAGCTGAACACCAAGAGCGATTACTGCCAGGCTTGCGGCTACGACGGAGAGATCAAGATCGTAGAGGACGAAGATGGCAAGCTGGTATGGGAGTGCCCTAACTGCGGAAACAGGAATCAGGACAGAATGTCTGTTGCCAGAAGAACATGCGGATATATAGGTACCCAGTTCTGGAACCAGGGAAGAACTCAGGAGATTAAGGACAGAGTTCTCCACCTGTAGCCACAATTGCCAGAAGAGGATTAATATCAATCAGGTCTCATCCTCCGGGATGAGACCTGAAATTTTCTGTAATGTAAATGATTTCGAGAACTATTTCAGAGACCGGAGGAGCTCACTGCTTTCAGTGTCGGACAGACAGTGGTTAAGAAAATAATACCGGAGGAGCCATAATGAACTACGGAGAAATAAAGAACTGCGACATAGCAAATGGTACAGGAGTGAGAGTTACATTGTTCGTTTCAGGATGTACGAACAGGTGCGAAGGCTGTTTCCAGCCACAGACCTGGGATTTTTCTTATGGACAGCCTTTTACCAGTGAGACAGAGAATCAGATTCTGGAATTGCTGGAGCCCGATTACATTGACGGGCTTACGCTTCTGGGAGGAGAACCTTTTGAGCCGGAGAACCAGCAGGTTCTTCTGCCTTTCCTCAGGAGAGTAAGGGAGAAATTCCCTGATAAGAGCAGCAAGTCAATATGGTCGTTTACCGGGTTCACCCTTGAAGAGCTGAAGAGGGAAGGCAGCCATCCAAGATGCGAGTACACCGATGAGATGCTGGCCATGATCAACGTGCTGGTGGACGGACCTTTCGTTCAGGAGAAGAAAAATATAAGCCTTCAGTTCAGAGGTTCCGAGAACCAGAGAGTGATCGACCTGGACAAGACCAGAGAGGCAGGCTCAATAGTGCTGTGGAGCGACGGCATCGTTGAGAACAGATAACCTCGTTATGTATTAAACGAAATACAAGGCAGGGGCCGGGTTGGAATCAGACTGAATAAATATAGTTGGGCGCAATTAAACCACGGGAAACAGGTGAAAATCGAGAGAAAGTTGTTTATCAGAAACAAAAATCTCTGGCTAAAAACTGTTAATGTTTATATATCAGAACAATTAATAAGCTGAATAAGAAAATCTGTCTTCCGTTAATCTTTTAACTGTTGTACACTTGCATCAATCAAGAAGAAAAACTATTTGCCCACAGGGCAGGGAGGCAAGAGATGACAAAGAAGATGATTTGCGCAGTTATCTATGTTGCAATCGCAGGTGCATTTTTGTTTGATATGGCCAGCGGCAGAAATTCTTTCCCTGCTGAGCTGGTGGGAGGAGCTGCAATTGCTGCCGTTCTGGGAATGGCTTCCAGATTCAACGGTCAGACAAAGTAGCCAGTTTAAATATAGCCAACCCATATAACCTATACCACAAGATCCCGGAGACCTGGTCTCGGGGAATTCTTGTTTTTTTTGGCTTTTTTCCCGGTACTTCCATTTATGCTATAATGACAGTGGGTTTTTATGAGAAAAAATCATCTTGTGAGAGGCAGTTTTTCTACGGGATGGGCAGCACTTCTGCTTAGCATATAACAATACATATAAAATCACATGAATCATAAACAAATTTCCATTGCCCGGGCAGTGCGAAGGTACCAGAACCGGGAAACAGAAGCCTATAATGAAATATTTATTTACCTGGTTGATATGCTGGGAATTTACTCAAGAGCTCTGGCAGGATCACTGGCCAGAAGCGCGGCTTCTGATGCCCCGGATTCAGCCCCGGGAAAGAAGGATAAAGAACGGGAAAAAGAGTCAAGGGAAAACGAGAAGCTCATACGTAAGGCTCAGGAGGACAGTGAACAGCTTCTCCAGGATACCATCAGGGAGATAACCGACAACCTGGGAAATCTAAGATCCACTGAAGCCTTTGATACATGGGCCCTTGGAGTTCTTAAACGCCATGCAAGAGAGAGGCAGCTGCGCTTTATCAAAGCAGCAGGCATGGGCGCAAACAACGGAAACGAAAGAGGCGTTACAACCGATACCATAAGCGAAACTTTTGCCATGGGCCTTGATGAAGCAATTAATGGAGCCTTTCATCAGAAATACAATCAGGGAAAGACAGCCCTTTCTTCTGAATCCGGCAGAAGGACGGCCTTTGACGACCCGGCCTGGGATTACGACCCTAAGGTAGGCACAAGCATCTGGAGCATTAACAGCGCCATTCTGGACGTTATGGACAAGATGGAGATTCCGTCAGTCATAGCCACCGTTGCAGCCTACAGCCAGGGAATGAAGGTGGAGGACATCGCTGCAGCTCTTGATCAGACCATCGGTGACACGAAGCGTATGATGATGGAGGATCGGCGCCAGATAATGGAAGCCCTGGGGAATTTCCAGAATATGGGCCTTGACAGCGCCGGAACACCTGCGCAGTTTACAGCAGCCGCCATCAATTCACTGTCACAGAACGGCAGAAGCCTTCTGCCGGAAGGAGCAGAGCAGCGGATCTACAAGATAGTCACAAGGAAGGCAGGAATTCGCGGCATCGCCAATCCTTTTACAGGAAAGAAGAAGCTTTTCGGCCGCAGGCACCGGGATATTACAAATGATTGGCAGAGCCAGGGACGTGAGGAAAGCCGGGAGACTGTGGGGCCGGCAGCGCCGGTAATCCTGTCTAAAGACCAGGAGCCGGTTCCTGACATTGTTCTGGAACCTGAGAAGCAGCCAGAACCAGATAAGGAGCCACAGGAAGAGCCGGTTATTCTTTCTGATGAAGGAGAAGAACAGCCAGAGCAGGAAGAGAAAGCCGGGGAACCAAAGGAGCCACAGGAAGCAGAACAGGCGAAGGCGAAGACTACAGAAAAAGCAGAGAAATCACAGGATGTTAGTCCTGAGCCCCCTGTAAAGTCCCGGGAGAGTTTTCAGGAGCCAGAAAATAAAATCACTCACCAGAAACCACATCAGGAACCTGAAGTTATAATCAGCAAGCCGGCAAAGAAAAAAAGACCGGGCCGGAAGGGAAAAATACTTGTGGGAATCATAGCAGCCCTTCTCATTGCCGTAATAGGAAGCGGAGCCTATTATTATTTTTTCCACTTCATACCTATGGAAAGGCAGCAGAAGCAGGAGCAGACCTCCATGGCGGCAAAGGCAACCATCCTTGCAGCCATTAACGAGAGCTCAGGACTGTTCACAGCCTATGGAGACTCCCTTAATTATGTAGCCAAACAGCAGATTACCCTGGCGTGGAAAAATGCCCTCAAGGGCGGAATAAAAGACGAGGGAGCCAGCTATTATCTTGCCGACATGAACGGCGACGGCATTCCGGAGCTCCTTAGCTCCAGCGATTCCGGCAATGTTTTATACACAGTATACAAGGCAAAGCTGTACTCTCTGAAGCAGCCTGCAGGTATTACCGGTTACATTCAGGGGGCCAACTCCATTTGCTTCTCATATCAGGAGGACCAGAAGGCAGGAGACAATATTTACAAAATCGTTGACGGCCAGTTCCAGAGGGTGGCCTATGGCCAATATGAGATGAAGTTCTGGTCCAGCTTCCTGGAAGATCTGGGCTGGTACAGCTGGAACGGGCAGGAAGTAGATGCATCTCAGTACGCCAGGAACAAGAAGGCTGCATTTAACGAAAACGTGGCTGTTTTCTTGTACAACGGCAGATCAGCAGCATATACTTACGAAGGAATAGGGGACGCAATCGACAAATATTGAATGCGGGAGAATCAATGCTTAACTATGGTGCCTATGAATTAATTGGAATAATGGGAGTTTTCGGATCTTTAACCATTCTTCTGAAAGTCAGCAGGAACATGGGGACGGTGAGACAGGTCAGATTATTTAAAGCTGTGCTTGTATTTTATATGATATATGCCGGTTCAAATTATGTGTGGGCGCTGGGAGAGAACGACTCCATCAAGATGAGCGTCATGGCCAACGAAATACTGAATTGTCTGGCCTTGTCATCCCTTAGCCTGATGATGTACCACTGGTTCAAATACTGCATGGTGACCATCAACCCGGATAGATCTTATTCAAAAAAACTGGTGGCGTTGCTTACAATTCCCCTTGTGTTTTCTGTGGGAATAACAGTGGCGTCAATCTGGACAGATGGAGTATATAAGATTACTGAATTCAACCAGTATATGCCCGGAAAACAGATGGTGATGAAGTTCGTCATGGATTACTTTTACATAATCGCTGCAACAGCCTACGCCCTGATATGCGCTTTTACCACAAAGAGCAAAAACCGCAGGAAGCTGTGCATGACAATAGGAGCGTTTATTTTTGTGCCCATTGGAAGATTTATTTTGCGCCGTCTGTTGCCCCACGAACCTACCACAATGGCGCTGGCATTTTTCATTATTCTCTGGATTTTCCTGAACATGCAGGATCTGAGGATTTACAGCGATGCTCTGACGGGAATGAACAACAGAAGAAGGCTCAACGAATACCTGGGGGACAGGCTCAGCGAAATACAGACAAACGGAGCCTTTTATATTTTCATAGCAGATGTGAATAATTTCAAAGAAATAAACGATGAGTTCGGTCACATCAGCGGAGATCACGCCCTGGTGGTAGTTGCAAATGCTGTAAAAAAAGCAGTAAGCAGCGTCGGAGGGTTTGCGGCCCGGTACGGGGGCGACGAATTCGTCCTTGTGTGTGACGCAAATAAAGTTGACCCGGAAAGGGCGGTGGAATCTATAAACAGGTATCTGGAAGATGAGATAAAAAGAGATGGAAGGGCCGTCAATTGGAACCTTACGGTCAGTATCGGATATACATTAGTAAACGGCGGAGACAGGGACGGTGCGGAAGCCCTTTCAAGAGCTGATAGCATGATGTATAAAGGAAAGATGGACTTCCACAGCCGTAATCCCCAGCCGTAAACTAACGGTATCTGTCGTATTTTTTTACCATGCACCCGGCTTCCGCTGCAGCTTTCAGAGCGTATTCGGAATCGTCGTGGACAATAGTTTCTTCTGGCTTTGCACCCATGTGCCTGCAGACTCTCCGGAAAATATCCGGAGAGTCTTTTCTCATGCCAAGGGTTTCTGAAGTGAAAATCTCATCAATGTAGTCCAGAATCCCCAGACGGCCCATGGCTGCTACCACCTGGTGAGAGCTGCTGTTGGAAAGGATGACGCGGAAACACTTATCTTTTTCAGCCTCCCTGATAATATCCATGGCGTCGGGAAAAAGCTGAAGAACTTCTTCGTACTGATGATCGAGAAAACGGGCAATCTCACGGGATACGGTTTCAGGACTGCCCAGATTCCAGTTTACAGCCAGATAGCTGCAAACTTCCGGGAAGGTCATGGGATCAAGAATAGACGCAAGATTTTCCGGCGGCTCTATCCCCTTGGTCCTCAGGTAGTCGGATGATATGTTGTCCCACATCCTCATGGAATCCAGGAGGGTGCCATCCATGTCAAATATATGAAGCTTGATGGCAGTTTTTTCTGAAGTGTTTCTCATTTGTGTTCCTTTTATTTTGCGTATTCTTTTACAAGCTCAACGATTATTTCTGTTCCTTTGTCCATTGCCTCTGTGGTAATGTGCTCAAAAGGTCCGTGGAATGCGTGGCCACCGGTTCCCAGGTTAGGGCATGGAAGTCCCATAAAGCTCAGCATGGCGCCGTCCGTTCCTCCTCTTACAGGAATTACCTCAGGCTCAAGACCTGCGGCTTTAATGGCAGCCTTGGCTTTTTCTGTAGTTTCCGGATACTGGCAGATAATCTCGGCCATGTTCTTGTACTGTTCTTTTATAGTGAGTTTAACCCTGCCCTCACCATATTTTTCGTTAAGATATTTTGCAGCCTGCTCCATAACTCTGTGACGGTCTGCGAAAACAACGCTGTCGTGGTCTCTCAGAATATATGTGAGCTTTGCCTGACCAACTGTGCCGTTAAAGTGGGTCAGATGGTAGAAACCTTCATGACCTTCTGTTCTTTCAGGTCTCTCGGCAGCTGGCAGCAGGGAATCAAATTCTGCTGCTACAAGGGCGGCGTTGACCATTACATCCTTGGCAGAACCTGGGTGAACATTTTCTCCAGTTACTTCAACAGTGGCTAAAGCAGCGTTGAAGGTCTCGTACTGCAGCTCTCCCTCCGTATCTCCGTCAAGAGTGTAGCCGTATTTTGCACCAAACTTTTCTACATCAAAGCCCCATGTGCCGTTTCCAATCTCTTCATCAGGGGTGAAGGCAACGGAAACAGGACCGTGAGGAATGTTGCTGTTGATTATTTCCTCCAGGGCTGTGATGATCTCGGCAATTCCAGCTTTGTCGTCAGCGCCCAGTACCGTGGTTCCGTCAGATGTTATAAGTGTCTGGCCCTTGAGGGAAGGCAGATGAGGAAAGACTGCAGGGTCCAGCACTCTGCCGGAATCGGAAAGAGGAAGAACTCCGCCGTCATAGTTTTCGTGGATCACCGGCTTAATGTCGTGGTCACAGAAGTCAGAAACAGTATCCATATGGGCTATGAATCCGATGGCTGTCTTGTCCTCTAGACCAGGGGTGGCCGGAAGGTGACCGTAAACGTAGCAGTGCTCGTCTATGGACGCATCTTCGATGCCAATAGCTTTAAGCTCCTGAACCAGCTGGTTTCCCAGGTCGAACTGACACTTGCTGGATGGGTGGGTTTCACTGTTTTCGTCGCTTGGGGTGCGAACTGTTACATAATGCAATAATCTTTCATAAGCTTTCATTGTGCATCTCCTATGGTTAACTGGTTAATAAAAGAATCTTGATCTGCTCATGCCTTATAATAGTAACACAAGGAGGAGAGGGAAAGTACTGTCTTTATCAGACAAACAGAAAACATTTTCAGCAGGAAAAGTGACCGCCGGAGAGAGACTTTTGTTCTTGAAAAAATGCAATCTCCGGTGTGGACTGGAATTTTTAAAATGTTAGAATGATTAAGGAAAAGAATGTTTAAATACTGATAATAATGCGGAGGGGTGCATCTCCGCATAGTAATTGACGCACCGGATCCAGTTTTGGTTCGGTGCCTTTTTCTTGGTAAAAACGCCGGTTCTTCTGGCGGAATGAGACGAATGCAGCAGATACAGAAACAATTAAAGAAAGTGAGGTAAAGAATGAATTCCAATTTCAGAAAGTTCCTGGTTCAGGCCGGGCAGATTACTGTTGGAAATGCAATCAGTGCCTTTTCCATTGCCTGTTTTGCCCTTCCATATGGCATGGTAGTTTCGGGCATTTCCGGTTTTGGAAGAATAGCTAATTATTATTTCGGTTTTAATATTTCAACAACTGTACTCATAATAAACGTTGCTCTGTTCCTCCTGGGATGGGCTATGCTGGGCACAAAGTTTGCCATGTCCATTATAGTAGGATCATTAACATTTCCTGCTTTTCTGGAACTGTTCCAGAGCATTCCCCAGCTTCAGCACCTGGTAGACGATCCCCTGCTGGCAGCAATATGCGCAGGAATTATTGACGGCGTGGGACTGGGAATTGTTATAAGAAGCGGCGGATCCACTGGTGGAATTGACGTTCCGCCTATTATACTTAACAGAAAATTCGGAATGAAGGTGGCACCATTAATGTATGCTCTGGACATGGGGATTTTCCTTATCCAGCTGCCTATTACAAAGACCAACGGAATCATCCTGGGAATCCTTTACGCCTTTCTTTACAGCATTGTGATGAACAAGGTAATCGTAATGGACCAGGGTGGAATGCAGATGTTCATATTCAGCAGCCAGATCACCAAAATCAACGAAAGACTGCTGGAACTGGGCTTCGGTACTACACTGTTTAACGGTACGGGGGGATATCTCAGGGAGCCTCAGGAAATCTGCTACTGCGTAGTCAGCAGCCGTAACCTTAACAGAGTCAAGAGAGAGGTGCTGGCAATAGATAAGAAAGCCTTCATCAGCATCAGCAATGCCAGTGAGGTAAATGGAAACGGATTCACACTTCTCCTGCAGGACGAGGACTACAATCCGGATCCAAGCAGCAGGAGTGACGGCGGCGAAATCACAGAGACGAAGCTGTAGACCAGCGAAAAACTTCCTTTTCCCACAATCTCCGGGGAGAGGAAGTTGTTTTTTTGCAAAAAAATTAACGTAAAAAAGTGGTGCAATTGTACTTGAATTGGTGCATAATAACAAACAGGTGCTGAAATTATCAGCATCAAAGAATGTGAAGTAGCTTGAATGTACTGATAAGGAGAATCGCAGCTATGAAAACAGACGTTCAGATTGCACAGGAAGCAGTTATGAAACCAATCCAGGAGATTGCAGATCAGCTGGGTATCGTGCCTGAGGCAGTGGAGCCTTACGGCAGGTACAAGGCAAAGATCGATCTGAGGAAGCAGCCGGAATCGGGAAAGAAACCGGGCAAGATGGTGCTGGTTACTGCTATCAATCCTACCCCGGCAGGAGAGGGCAAGACAACGACAAACGTCGGACTTTCCATGGCGCTTAATAAAATGGGCAAAAAAGCCATTTGTACTCTCAGGGAGCCTTCTCTTGGACCGTGCTTCGGAATCAAGGGAGGAGCCGCTGGAGGCGGATATTCCCAGGTAGTTCCAATGGACGACATCAACCTGCATTTTACAGGGGATTTCCACGCAATCACCTCGGCTCACAACCTGCTGGCAGCACTGCTGGACAACCACATTCACCAGGGCAACCAGTTGAGGATCGTGACAAAGAGAATCGTGTGGAAGAGAGTCATGGACATGAACGACCGTTCCCTCAGGAACATCGTCATAGGCCTTGGAAAAAAGGGAGACGGCGTTACGAGAGAAAGCGGCTTCGACATAACCGTTGCGTCGGAGATCATGGCAATACTTTGCCTTGCCAATGACATGGATGACCTGAAAGACAGACTTTCGAGGATGGTGGTTGCTTATAATGAAGATGGACAGCCTGTAACTGCAGGAGATCTTCAGGCAACAGGAGCTATGGCCCTTCTTCTGAAAGATGCCATTAAGCCTAACCTGGTTCAGACCCTTGAGAATACTCCGGCAATGATTCACGGAGGACCTTTCGCCAACATCGCTCATGGATGCAACTCAGTTGTTGCAACTAAGACAGCCCTTGCCCTAGGTGACTACGTAGTTACAGAAGCAGGATTCGGCGCTGACCTGGGAGCAGAGAAATTCTTTGATATCAAGTGCAGATATGCGGGACTGAAGCCAGATGCAGTTGTAATCGTGGCAACAGTAAGAGCCCTGAAGATGAACGGAGGAGTTCCGAAGACTGATCTGGCAGAGGAGAACCTTGATGCGCTGAGAAAAGGAAGTGCCAACCTGGAGAGACATATTGAGAACGTGGCAAAGTTCGGTGTGCCTGCTGTTGTGGCAATCAACCAGTTCCCTACAGATACAGAGGCTGAGCTTCAGCTCCTTGAGGAGATTTGCAGAGAGAAGGGCGTTGACTTTGTTCTGTCCCAGGTATTTGCCAAGGGCAGCCAGGGCGGAATGGAGCTGGCTGAAAAGGTTGTGGACATTTGTGAGAACAAGGAGTCCCATTTCAAGCCTCTCTATGATTTGGATCTTTCAATTGAAGAGAAGCTGAACAAGATCGCCAGGGAGATTTACAGGGCAGATGGAGTGGTATTTGAAGGCTCCGCTGCAAAACAGCTTAAGACCCTTACGGATCTTGGTTATGGAAATCTTCCAATCTGCGTTGCAAAGACCCAGTATTCATTTACTGATGATCCAAAGGTCCTGGGTGCGCCAGAGGGCTTCAACATTACTGTCAGAGAGCTGAAGGTTAGTGCCGGTGCAGGATTTATCGTTGCGCTGACTGGAAGCATCATGACTATGCCTGGTCTGCCTAAGGTGCCGGCTGCAAACGGCATGGACATTACAGCCGACGGAACTATTACAGGACTTTCCTGATGGCATGAATGTGACACAACATCAAAACAAGTAAATAAGAGGCATCTGTACTCCCTGAATTTCAATTAACTGAATGAAATTCAGAGCACAGATGCCTCTTTCTTTTATTTCAAGTAAAAAACATACAGCGGGAATCAGAATCATTCCATAAGTTTATTTCCGCTGTTTTCCTGCTTTCTTTTTCTAATTAAAGGCATCAGTCCTTCTTTGATGACGATGTCCAGGATGGCTGCAAATGGAATGGCCAGAAGCATTCCCCACATTCCGAAGATCCGGCCTCCTAGAATGACTGCAATCAGCACCCATATGCCCGGAATACCCAGGGAATTTCCGTAGAGTTTCGGCTTGATGACGTAACCGTCCAGTCCCTGAAGGAGCCCGGTAAACAGCAGGAAGAGCACTGCGTGCATTGGATTTACCATCATTAGGATAAACACACCGGCAGCTGCGCCGATCAGGGGTCCGAAGGTAGGGATAAGGTTAGTTACTCCCACAACGGCAGAAACCAGAGGCACGTATTCCATGCGGAAAATAAGCATGAACACTGCGTTGGCAGCACCTACGATCAATGCGTCAAGAACCTCGCATATCAGGTATTTTATGAAAATTCCATCGCACCTCTTGAGGAAGGCGGAGAATTTTTCGTACATGGTTTCACTCATCAGATCCTGGAAAAGCCTTTTGCCGCCGCCGACGATCTTCTTTTTATAAAGAAGAAAGTATACGGCCAGGACGAAATCAACTGCAAAGGCACCCAGGTGTTTTCCTGTAGAGGCTGATTTTTTCACGATGTTTTCGTGAACGGAGTCGTTGAGCTTCTCCATCATTTTATCAGTTAACTGGAAAGTGCTGTCCATATTTACGTGGTGGCCTGCAATTGAATCAACTGAGTTCTGCAGTGACTGGTGATATGCGCCCGTGTCATTGCTGAATTTTATAATGCTTGTGGTGAACTGTGGAATGACAGCTGCCGCAAGGAGCAGAAGTGAAAATACGATTATCAGAACCACGATGGTTATTGCTTTGCCTCTGGCATGCTTCCGGCCTTTTGCTTTCATGCGCCGTTCCAGGCTTCTCACTGGAGGATCGATTACATAAGCCAGAATGAGTCCCAGTATCAGGGGCAGAATAACTGAAACAATTGCTGTAATAACATTGCCCAGAACATAAAGATGCTTTACGAGAAGGTAAAAAAGTATGGCTACGCAGTAAGGGGCAGAGTCTCTGAGAATTCCCCGGCTTTTTTTGATATTGGGCTTTTTTATTTTCATCATTTTCTCCTGAAAATCCGTTATATGTTTGTTATCAGATGAGGCAGCTCCTATGGCCTGCGACCGCAATTTTACAACTTTTCACTGTGTTTGCCAATTGCTGCAGGGAAAATGTAAGAAACGAAAAAAATTTTTGCATATTGAATGACATGGATTGTGCACGATACATTGATTATTTTCCGTTCTGTTTGTATAATAAAAAACGATAATTGCGGCTGACGGATTTTTCCGGGACTCCCGTGAGAACAGCAAGGAGGCGGGAATCTTTTTTCCGTAAAAGCAGCTGCATATACAGACATTTCAGGAGAAGACATAATATGATTGTTAAACCCGATACCCTAAGAGACCAGGCATACAAGCTGATCAGAAACCAGATAGTGACCAGGGAGCTGCCCCTGGGATCCCATCTCAGTGTTGCCGATCTGTCCAGAGACCTGGGAATAAGCAACAGCCCTATTCGAGAGGCTATTTCAAAGCTTGAGAATGAAGGACTTGTTGTCAGTCATCCTAATTCCGGTTTTCACGTGGTGACCTTTGATGACAAGCTGGTCCAGGAGCTGAACGAAACACTGATCGCATTTATGAGCGGATGCTACGAGCTTTGCTGCATCAGCGGAAGAGAGGTGGAGCTGGCAGAACTCCTTAAGGAAAGACTGGACATTCAGTCACAGCAATATACGGGAGAGCTTACTTTTGAGTATGTTCAGAAAACCATTGAGTTTGACAAGGCTTTTGTTGACGCCTGCCACAACGATATGCTTTCATCCATGCTGGAATCCAGGTTCTATCTCCTGGCACTTTCCACTTTCTACCTTTATCAGGACGAGAAAGAGTCTTATATCCAGAACTACCATGAACATCAGGATCTTCTCGAGAAAGTGAAGAGCGGCAACCATGAGCAGGTGTTCAATGCAATACGTCACCATCTGACGAAGGAGAATCACTATTCCGGCAACAGAGGAAAATAACTGGGTGGTCCGTGGAATCTTAATAGATTTTTAGGCTTTCAATCCCTGGCAATTATGATAGAATATACATCCGGCGAGAACAAAGAGTTACTGCCGAGGTTATGTTTGCTTTAAAGTCAGAAAGGAAGATTCAGTTATGGGCTCAGAGCTGATGGCATTTTTTGAAAGTCGCATTCTGCCATTCGTTTCATATGCTGTTAGCATTTATGTGGCAATTATTGTGGTGCTGTTTTATTTTGTAATAAGAGAGACGAAGGCAGGCAGGCCTGTGGAGAAACAGCTCAGAAGGGTCTTTTCTGTATGGGGCATAGGAATTGCAGTGCTTCTGGTTCTCCACTTGTTTACAGAATTCGGTACCAGCAGTCTCTTCATGTACTAGAGAGGTTGATTTGGCCAAAGCATTTATAATTGGCAGGACTATTTAGTTGTTAATATGTTTGTTCAGAGCTGATCCGGGGTGGGTCAGTTCTTTTTGTGTTTTTTTGAAGCAGTTACCGGATGGAATCTGTGGTGATCAGAACTGAATCAGAATTGAATTAGAGTTGAACTGAAATTGAAAAGGAGATGCCGCAACGACATCTCCTTTTCGAACCTTGGTTAATAATGGTGGTAAGCTGTGATGATTATGCAGCTTTGTTCATGCGAGCCTTTGAAGATCCCGATACGGTTTCACGGTGCTCTTCACTGACTTCTGCGTCGTATCCTCTGCCCACAGTTGCTACGAAAACTGCTCCGAGAACAAGGGAAGCAATCATGAATCCCGTAAACAGAGCCGATGAATTATCGAATACACAAGCAATTACAGCTGAAACAATACCCAGTACAAAAGATGCAATAGACATTCTTAAACTTCTCATGACGAATCCTCCCTTTCTTAAATTGCCTCTATCTGTAAGGAAATTATCTATGAGTAATGGGATACGGAAGTTACCGTAGCCCTTGAGGCCTCTTTCCTTGTTGCAACTATAATATAACAGGGTATAATTGATTTGTTAAACTAATTGATCCAATCGAAGCCATCAGAAATTCTGATTGCTGACTAGATTCGTCTCCCATCTTAAGGTGACAATTATCTCTAAAGATTCAGATGGCAGGGGGTCAGGAGCCATGGAACCGTGGAGAGGGGAACATATCAGAGGGCAGAAAAATGGAAATACGCAACGTCAGAACTTTCATGATGGCAGCGGAGCTTAAGAATTTTACCAAGACTGGAGAAGCTCTGGGTTACTCGCAGGCATCGGTAACAGCTCAGATAAAGCAGCTGGAAAACCAGCTGGGAGTCAGGCTTTTTGACCGCCTCAAAAACGGGGTTATCCTCACTCAGGAAGGCAGGAATTTCATTCCCTACGCCGTGTCTCTAATTAATGCAGTTGAAGAAGCAGAGCACTTCGGTTCAGGGGATCTGGAGCCAGAGGGAACCCTGGTTATAGATACAGGAACTTCCATTTCAGACAACCTGCTTCCAGAGATTATCGCTGATATTTCCAATGATTGGCCAAAGCTTCGCTTCCGGGTTAAGGTCATGGATGATGCGGAGATGTACAACACAGAGCTTGACGACGGCACTGCAGATTTTGCAGTGTCAATTAAGGCATCCACAGAACTTGTACGCCATCAGGTTTTCGGTGAGTTTTCCTGCAAAACAGTGTTTATCTGCCGCAGTGATGATGAGCTGGCATCCAGAAAAAAAGTTCCTCTTAAAGAGATTATCAGCCATCCGTTTGTTACCACTGACCGAGTTGAAAACTACGGCCATGATTTTGAACGGATCCTTCAGTCAAAAGGCCTGTTCATCGATCCGGTGGCGGAATTCAGCTCCACAACTGCAGTCATGAATATCATTTCCCAGCGGGGAGGAGTAACGTTCTTGCCCGAATATGTGGTACGAACAGGGGTGAACAACGGCACCTTTGCCGTAATCGATGCAGAGGAAGACATAGGACTGAATCTGCTCATCAGATTTTACAGAAACAGCGCCCGATGGGTGTCACCTGCCATGAAGGCATTTATGGATCACATTAAATCCATGGCGGACAATGATGTTCAGCTATAGCCCTGTCACGGACAGCCGCAGCCTGTGAGCTGTGAAAAAATTTGTCCATAAATCGAAGGAAAGGGCAATGACTGACTAGCTTGAAAGCCGTCAATATTACGAAAAAATGAAGGAGAGACAATGTCTGATAAAGTGGCAAAAGCCGTAAGTAAAATGGTGACTTTTTATGAGAGGGAGAGCCAGGTGGTGGTTCACGATGTAAATCACTTCATGAAGGTGTGGGGCTTCGCCAGAACTATTGGAATCCTGGAAGGCCTGGATCCAGTTACACAGGAGACTCTGGAGCTGGCTGCCGTGGCCCACGACATTGCGTGTCCACTGTGCCGCAGAAAATACGGCCAGGCTGATGGCCGGCACCAGGAGCTGGAAGGAGAGGGGCTGACCCGGCAGTTTTATGAGGAATTTCATCTTCCGGAGGAGCAGCTGGAACGGATCTGTTATATCGTGGCTCATCACCATAGTTTTTCCGGGGTTCAGGGGATGGACTACCAGATAATGCTGGAAGCGGACTTCCTTGTAAATGCCGGTGAATCGGAGGTGAGCCTGGACGGAATCCTGAATTTTCGTGAGAAGGTTTTCCGGACGGGAACAGGGATTCGCCTGCTGAACCAGATGTACGGCCTGTAACTGTGAGGCTTCAGGGTAAGGAGAGAATGAGATGACAAAAATGAGCACTCTGTGCTACATCAGCCGGGATGATGAAGTCCTGATGCTGCACAGAACAGTAAAGAAAAACGACATCAACCACGACAAATGGATCGGAGTAGGGGGCCACTTTGAGCATGGGGAAAGTCCTGAGGACTGTGTGCTGCGGGAAGTCAGGGAAGAGACGGGCTACACCCTCACTTCTTACAAATTCCGGGGCATCGTGACCTTCGTATACGGCGAAGACACTGTGGAGTACATGCACCTTTACACAGCAGATGGATTCCAGGGCGAACCGGTAGAGTGTGATGAGGGAGTTCTTGAATGGGTGCCACGGAATAAGATAATGGATCTTGAGCTCTGGGAAGGAGACAGGATATTCCTTAAGCTGCTGGAAGATGGGGAAGATTTCTTTTCTTTGAAGTTGGTGTACAACACTGATGATGGACTGGAGCAGGCAGTGCTCAACGGCAGAGACCTTGAACTGCAGCATTAACTGTGCAGCATAAATTGAAAACATTGGGGCCGGGTATTGAGGGGCCTGCGGCTCCTTATCAATCCAGGAGCCGCCAGCCGTTTTTTCATTACCATATTAAGACTATATTAAGCACGAAACTCCAGCATTACGCCCATGCCTCTCCGCTGATCAGACCCTTTTTAATCAGGAAATTCCTTGCCACTGTATCCACAGATTTTCCTTCCACATCCACCTGATACGTCATGTTCACCATGTCCTCGTTGCTGATCTGTCCGTTCAGCTGTCTGAGGACTTTTTTCAATTTCGGGAACCGCCTCAGGGCGTCGTTCCTTACGAAGAAGGTTCCATAGTAATCAGGGAAGAAGTGCCTGTCATCTTCCAGGGTTACCAGGCCTGCTTTTTTGTTCAGACCATCTGTGGCGTAGACTTCTGTGACCTGGAAACTGCCGTTTTCAATGGCATTGTATTTCAGGCTGGTATCTACAGATACGGTGTTCTTGAAGTGCAGTCCGTAGAATTCCACGAATGGCTGGTACTTCATGCTGCCTTCACGGCTGAAAAACTCGGATTCAGCACCGAAGGTGAGCTGAGGAGCCGCCTTTTTCAGGTCGCTGACCTTTTTCAGATTGTATTTGTCAGCAACTTCTCTGGTTACGGCAATAGCATAGGTGTTGTCGAAGCCCAGCTTTCCGATTAGCTGGGAGTCGTAGTGCTTCCTGGAATAATTGTCCACGTACTTCCACATGGTGGTTCCTGATGGCACATCCGAAGTATCCTTGTGCATGAAGGTTGTGAGAACAGTTCCGTCGTAGCTGATCATCATGTCACAAGAAGGATTATTGCCCACCATGCACTTGAAGTTGTTGACCTGTGTCATCTGGTCTTTGATGGTTACATCGTAGTCTGTCTGATCTTCCACCAGATACTTGACCATTCGGTGCATTATCTGGGTTTCGCTGTAGTTGCCGTCGTACAGAGCAATCTGGTTGCTGCTGGAATTCCCCTTAAAGCCCACAGGGATCATGATCAGCACCGCTGCTCCCAGGACGATGGCAGCAGTCATCATCTGCCTGGTGTTTCCGTGAGATTTCTTTACGTGTTTTTCGAAAAATCCCATGGACAGGTCCAGGATGACGGCTATTATCATCAGAGAGGCAGTTCCCTTCATGAGGGTACTCATGTCCTTGTTCCTGATGGCCTGGTTCAGAAGGCCTCCGATGCCACCTCCACCTACATAGGCTGCAAACACTGCAGTTCCAATGGCGTTGACTATGGCTATCCTGATGCCTGTGAACATGGTAGGAAATGCCAGGGGCAGTTCCACCTTGAAAAGCCTTCCTGAAGGACTCATGCCCATGCCCCGGGCAGCGTCCTTAACTCCAGAGTCCACCTGCTGCAAGCCGATGCAGGTGTTCTGCACTATAGGGAGCAGGGAGTAAAGAGTTATGCCCACTATTACGGTGGTCTTTCCTGCTCCGGCAAAAACCATGATGATTCCCAGCAATGCCAGGGCCGGTATTGTCTGGAGAACATCCACAATTTTCAAAATGACTTTTCCAGGGCCAGGCCGCTGATAGGAGATGATTCCCAGGGGAACACCTATCAGAATGGAAAAGAAGCCGGCTACCAGCACCATGAACAGATGCTCAAGAATGATTTGTGCATTCATGACCGTCCTCCTTTCTTAAGCCCCTCAGGGGTGACTTTTTTCTGGAGGAAATCAATCAGACCGGTGAGTACCACGGCAAGAATGGCCGAAGGAACTGCTCCGATCAGAATGAGCAGGTTGTTGTTGGTATAGGTGCCCTGATAGATGAAGTCACCAAGACCGCCGAGACCGATCATAGCTGCAAGAACGGCCCAGGATACAGTGTATACGGTAGCCATGCGGAGACCGGCAATGATTGTAGGCATGGCCAGGGGCAGTTCCACCTGGAAAAGCCTCTGGAAAGGTGTCATGCCACATCCGTTGGCTGTGTCGATGTACTTCGGATCTATTTCCAATATTCCGGTGTAGGTGTTTTTCATAACCGGGAACATGGCATAAATCGAAAGGGCTATTATTACGGTGGCAGGTTTCATCCCTATCCAGATGAAGAGCACACCGATGAACACCAGACCTGGAATGGTCTGGAAAATTGATACTACCGGCAGGACTATGACAGACCAGGCCGGCTTCCGGGAAAGCAGTATTCCCAGCAGAAGTCCGATGGCGAAGCCTATGGCAACAGAAACCAATACATACACCGTATGGATCCCCAGTGCCTTCAGCAGCGCCAGTCCATATGTGTTTATCAGTTCTCTCATTGCTCATCACCCCACAGATTCTCAGCTACACTGCGGGCAACGCTGGTCTTGGTGACGATGCCGGCTATTCTGTCTTTTTCGTCCAGGACTACCACATAGCCTGCGCCGGAGTCTATCAGGTAATCGAAGCTCTCTTTTGCCTCGTCACCGACTCTGGCCGTCCGCTGGGTATCACGGACAATAGGCTCAATAGTCTTCAGGGTTCTGCCATACTTACGCAGATCTCCGATGGAGACGATTCCCATGTATTTTCCGCCCCGGCTTTCTTCAACCAGCAGGGTGTCTACACTGTAGCGGGCCATCATCTCAGCGCATTCGTGTACACCTCTGTTCTGAGTGATTTTCCGTACATTGCGGAGCATGTAATCCTCTACCTTGGTAGGGGCGGCCTGGTCACGAATGTGTTTGCCCAGGAAAGAGCGGACCAGATCGGTGGCCGGATGGTCCAGCATCTCCTCTGGAGATGCAATCTGTACAACTTTTCCGTCAACCATGAAAATAATGGTGTCGGCCAGCTTCAGGGCTTCGTCCATATCGTGGGTCACAAAGACGATGGTCTTGTTCAGCTTCTGCTGGAGATTTTTGAATTCTTCCTGGAGAGATGCCCTGGTCATAGGGTCAAGGGCGGAAAAAGGCTCGTCCATCAGAATGATTTCCGGTGAAGCGGCCAGGGCCCGGAGAACGCCGATGCGCTGCTGCTGTCCGCCGGACATTTCAGATGGGTACTTGTCCCGGAATTCCTCCATGTGGACCATAGCCAGCATGTCATCAACAATCTTCTCGCAGCGGGCCTTGTCGTATTTCAGCAGTCTGGGGACGACGCTGATGTTCTCAGCAACGGTCATATTAGGAAAAAGTCCGATTTGCTGTATGACATAGCCGATGGAGCGGCGAAGTTCCACCTTGTCCCTGTCCATGATGTTCACACCATCGATGCGTACCGAACCCTGGTCAATATCGGTCAGGCGGTTTATTGTCCTGAGAGTGGTGGTTTTTCCGCAGCCGGAGGGACCAATAACTGTGACGAATTTTCCGTCAGGAATGGTGAAATTCAGATCCTTCAAGACCTGCTTTTTGCCGTAATACTTGGAAACGTGATCAAATTCTATCATTTTATCAACTCCTTCCTACCAGTAAAAAAATAAAAGCAGTTTTATGTGTCACATGGACAGTCCGGGCTTTAACGCCAGGAGGAATTTTTAAAAGAGAATTTGCATACAAAGCAGATAGCAAGAATTGCGGGAAACAGATCCCCGGGGCCCAAGGGAGCCTGATGGAGCTTACACGTAAAGAATCAAAGCTATGAATTCAACAGGCTCATCTTTTCTGTTGGTGATTGAGTGGCCTTCGCCATTGCCTGTAAAAGTAACGTCTCCGGGATGAAGAGTGGTAACGGTGCCATTGTCGTTGTATTCCGCTTCGCCCTTGAGCATGATGTAGATTTCTGTATCACCTTCGTGGATGTGCCAGCCTACACCACAGTCTTTTTCCAGGGTATTCCTTGCAAGAAGTCGGCCTTTGTGGTTCAGCTCGCCGTCAGATTCAATCAGACTTCTGGCAATCATGTGGCCAGGGCCGTCCTGAACGGCAATTCTGTCTTTTGTTGTTAAATTTTCACTTCTTCTGATCCAGCTCATGGGAGACCTCCTTTTAGTTCTAATTACATTTTACTCATTAGTTTAGTTATATTTGGTTCTTTGTATTCACCTGCTCAGGCATTACAGTTTTTGCCTTAAGATTTCTCACGCTCCGGTGCTCTCCACATCCAGGGATGGCGCCAGCTTGTCAGAAGCATTGAGCCCCAGGAGATTGCAGGCCTTTGATTCGATGGCGTCTGCCACCTTCAGCACTATATCCAGTTCAGGTCCGCAGAAAATAGCACCGTGGTTTGAAATTATGCATGCGGAGTTTTCCGCCAGCCCTTCGTTGACGGCCTTGCTCAGTTCTCTGGTTCCCGGAAGCTCCGGCCTGGTAGCAATCATGTCACCGATGATGCTGTGAATCAGCGGATTGTCGATTCTGAATCCTGCCCGGGCCGCAGCAAAAACGCTGCATCCGTTAGAGTGGGTATGAATAATGGCGTTGCATCCAGGGTGGCTCTTGTAAATATCGGCGTGGAGCCTTACTTCGCTGGATGGCCGGCGGCTGTCAGAGCTGTACTCGAGGGTGCTTATATTTACTTTTACAATGTCTTCGGTTCTTATTTCAAAATAGTCCATGCCTGATGGGGTGATGAGCATCTCCTGGCTGTTCAGCCTTACGGAAATATTCCCCCAGCTCCCCTGGACAAGATCCTTGTGGCACAGTTCCTTGCCGCATTCAATTATCTTGTTCCTCACGTCAAATTCTTCGCCGCTTATGTTTACGAAGGGAACGTGATTGTTGGTGAGGTTGGTGCTCCTGTATTTCTGGATGTAAAAATTTCTCATTTTCTGCGCATTCTCCGGGGTAAGATACTTCAGTCCCCCTACCTTGGAGGAGAGAATTTCCCCTTCGGCGCATTTCTCCAGAATAAGAGCTCCGGCTACGGCTTCGTCCAGATTGGCGCCTATAGAAAAAATGCCTTTGTTTCTGATAAAGCAGCCGTTTCTGTCTTTCAGTGCTTTGGCAAGGTCTTTGACCTGATCACTTTCGGATATTCTTACATCCGGACCGATGATCTGGGCCAGGTCGTCAAGGGCCGGCCGCATAATGTCTGCCTTTGATGAAAATTTTACTGAAGCTTCTGTACATGCAACCACAATGGCGTTTACATTATTCATGGCTTTGAATATTGCACCGATTTCGCCGCTGTTTATGTCATACAGGTTGACATCGCTTTCCCTGATGCCTGAAAGGGGAAGGGTGTGACGGGTCATCATGTAGGAGCTGTCGCTGATCCTGATGGCCATGGAGCCATAAGCCTTGAAATACCTGTCTCTAAAGGCTTTTGATCTTGTGTGCAGCAGCCTTGCGCCCTCTTTTATGTCAATTGTCTTCATATGCTTAGACCTCTTTTTCTTAGTTTGCAGATCCGGAGTCTCCCTGCTGTTTCACGGCAGGAATAAATTTCCGGAACTTATTAAAAATATACCATTAAAGCCAGCCCTTATGGTGTGAGTTTTCTGATGAAATCTTCAATTTTCTTCATCTGTTTCAGAGATGACAGATGAATGGGCAAGGGAAAGGATTCTGTCTGCAACTCCTTGCCACGTTACCCTTCCGGTATTCGGAACAGGACGGTATCCCAGAGAATAGTTTTTTTCCACATTCATAACAGCCTTGCGGATACCCTGAGCCAGTGCACTGGTGTAATGGCAAAGCTGACTGCTCACAGGAACTCCTGGAGAGACCATGTCAGGGAGTTTTACGAAAATCACCTGATGATCTGGTACTGAATGGTCCAGCCAGTCTCGGAGGCCGGGGAGGTCTGAAGAGACGGGAACCAGACCGCAGGCCATTGCCTCTGTGAGAACAAGAGGAATGCCTTCATAGTAAGATGGCAGGACGAAAATGTGGGAATTTCTGAAGGCCTCTGCCAGTTCCTGATGGCTCAGCACTCCCAGATAATTTATCTGGTAAGGTTCTGTCTGCAGGATTCCGGGCTTCAGGGAAGGACAGCTGTTTCTCCCAAGACGCTCTGCAATAAGCGGATCTTTGCAGCCACCTGCCAGGCTGAGGGAAAGGGATGGCAGGTCCTGGTCTTCAGACAGGTCATTCAGGCACTGTAATAGAGGAAGGAGACCTTTCTCTCTGCTTAGCTTTCCGGCATAGATTATTCTCACTGGATCAGGAACCGGGGATTTTGTCATATGACAGTCCTCACCAGATGGTTGGCAGTTGAAAATCTCCGGGTTGTACCCGCTTCCCACGACGGTGATTTTTTCCTCAGAGGCTCCGTAATAGTCCAGCAGAACCTGGCGCTGGGCTGACTGTAGAACGAGAATCCGGTTGAGATCACAAATTGCTGATTTTATCCATTCACGGCGGAAGCTGCAGTTCCTGATCTGGCGGAGATCAGATCCGTGGCTGAGACCCCAGACCTGCCTGTCCGGAAAGGCGCGGCGGACCATTGCTGTGAGAAGATAAAGATGGTGACACAGGATGATGTCAGGATCCAGCCGGGAAACTGCTTCTTGAATAACTGGAATGAAGTGGCTTTCCAATTCTGAGGTCATTTTCTCATCCAGTTCTGAGTACCTGGTTGAGGGATAGGGCATGATGTCAGACATTCCAAGTACAGGAAAAGAAATATCTTCTCCAGATGGAACTTTTCCGGGCTCCGTGTAATACACTGGATAGTATTCTGTGCCTTCGGGAAAATTAACCCGGTCGCTGTGATACACTCCTGCAACTACTGCCTGGGAACAGCCGGAATTGTGGAAGGCCTTGACCAGCTCAGTCAGATAGGTGCCGCTTCCGGTAGAGTGAGGCTTCTGGGTCGTTATGCTTAAAATGGAAAAATTTTTCTTATTTCTCATATAGCCCTTTTATACATTTGAATCAAAACTATAAAATTTCATAAAAAAAGATGATGAGGGAAGGGAATATTTATCCCGTAAATCAAGATTGATGCATGGCCTTGAACATCGTGCATGATGTTCAATATTCCGGAATACGAAAACGTGTTTCGGATTCCGGAAAAAATCTTTGACTTATTCCTCGTTCAAGTCTATATTATACATGAGAGAAAAAATGAAGGAAAGGCGCGGGAGGACCATACTGAACGTGACGGGAAAGAGGATCTGAGAATGGCTGAAAAGAACAATTCCCTTGAGAAAGCATTGACTGTTCTGGACCTTTTTCAGTTGCAGAGACGTATAACCCTGACCTCAGCTGCACAGGAAACAGGTTATTCCACGGCGGCTGTCAGCCGTATATTCAATTCTCTCGAGAGCACCGGCTATGTCTACAGAGACAAGCTGGACGGGGGGTATTACCTGGCCGATAAAGTCTATCTGCTGGGAAGAAGTACAAACCTGAAACAGCAGCTGGTCAATGTTATTGATGAACCAATTGCCAGGCTTTGTATGCGGACAGGGCTCAGTGTTACAGTTTCCATCCGTGACCGGGTAAACAGCGTTACGGCAATGAGGAAGGATCCGAAAAGAGGACTTTTTCTTACCTCTAATGTGGCGGATTCCATCAGCCTGAACTGTTCTGCGTCAGGGAAGGTGCTTACAGCTTTTTCCACAGATCCGGACAAGCTGATCGAGTCCATCAATTACGTGGCTCTCACAAGAAAGACAATAACTGATAAAGAAGAATTCAGAAAGCACATATCACTGGTGAAATCAGAAGGTATAGCCTTTGATATGGAAGAGATAACAGAAGGTCTGGTGTGCACCTCGGTTCCGGTTCTCAGCATGGACGGGACGGCCATATGCAGCATAAGCGTCAGCGGATACAAGGAGAGGATGCTCCGGGAGCTGTATGCTACGATTTCCAAGGTAAAGGATACAGCCAGAGAGTGCAGCCGGATATTAGCAGGAGAAAAACAATGAGCGATATTTTTTATGAACCTGATAAGAAGTTCAGTGACATATTGAACGAGAAAAAGAATTTCCTGTTCATCGGAGAGGCCGGCAGCGGAAAGACGGAAATCGTCCTGAACGTTGCTGCGTGGCTGGCAGAACATGGGGACGGATCCAAGGTAGATGTATTCGACATGGATCAGACAAAGCCTCTGTTCCGCTCCAGAGACATGGAAGAGCAGTTTGCAGAAAAGGGTGTGGAGATTCACTACCAGGTACAGTATCTTGATGCACCTACCAGAGTGGGAGGCATCGAGGTTTCGCTGATGAGCGACAACTACACCATTATGGATATTGGAGGAGGAGAGCAGGCAGCAAGGGCCGCAGGAACTGTGGCTCATATCCTTAAGAGGACTAATTCAGTGCCTGTATATATAATCAATCCTTACAGACCGTGGACCAAGAACATCGAATCTCTGGATCTTACCATGGGAACCATACTGAGGGCTGTAAGGCTTGACCGCATCTATCTTCTCGGTAACCCTAACGTGGGTTACACAACTGAAGCCAGTGAATTCATGGAAGGTCTTGACAGAATTGACGATCTCCTGAAGGACTTCACCAAGGTGAGCAGTGCCTGCGTGCGCAGAGAACTGTACGACCAGGTGAAGGACAAGACGGACAAGGATGTATTCCCGTTAGATCTGTACATGACTTATTCATGGGTTGACCGTTAATACACTTTATTCTTTAAGGAGGTAATGTTGATGGCTAAAGGTAAAGTCGAAATCGCCATTGAGTCCTGCAAATCGTGTCAGTACTGCGTTGTCAGCTGCCCGAAAAGCGTACTTGAGGTTGGCGAGAATGTAAACTCTAAGGGCTATCCTTACGTAGTTGCAGCAAGACCTGATGACTGCATCGGTTGCGCAATGTGTGCTCAGATATGTCCTGATTCGGCAATCGAAGTTTGGAGAGATTAACTTTAGGAGAGGAGAACACTAATGAGTGATCGTGTATTTATGAAGGGCTGCGAGGCTATTGCTGAGGCAGCTACTAGAGCGGGATGTCGTTTCTTCGCCGGTTACCCAATCACACCGCAGAACGAGATTCCTGAGTATTTTGCAAGAAGAATGCCTGAAGTAGGCGGAACATTCGTACAGGGTGAGTCCGAGGTTGCTTCCGTAAACATGCTTTACGGTGCTGCATCTACAGGAATCAGAGCAATGAGCTCATCTTCATCAACAGGTATTTCCCTTTATTCTGAGGGAGTTTCCTACAGTGCATCAGCACGTCTTCCAATCGTGTATGTAAACGTTGTAAGAGGAGGCCCTGGAATCGGAGCTATCCAGCCTGCACAGCAGGACTACTTCCAGGCTACAAAGGCTTCCGGCAACGGTGGTTTTGAGATGATCGTCCTGGCTCCAGATTCAGTTCAGGAGTGCGTGGACATGGTATATGAGGCCTTCGACCTGGCTGAAAGAGACGAGAACCCTGTTCTGGTCCTGACAGACGGTGTAGTAGGTACAATGATGGAGCCTGTAGTTCTGCCTCCTATGAAGACAGACGAAGAGCTGGCTGAGCACAGAGCTAAGTTCGCTCACAGAGCTATCGTTGGTCACCCTCTTGGACAGCAGGCTTACTGCAGACCAGGATCTGTAGGAACAGGTCAGGAAGCTGTAAACATCGAGGCCGCAAAGCTGTACAAGACATGGGACAAGGATGTTAGAGTTGAAGAGTTCATGACAGATGATGCAGAGATCATCGTTGCCAGCTATGGTATCTCCGCTCGTATCTCCAGAGTCGTTGTAAGAGAGCTGCGTAAGGAAGGTTACAAGATCGGAATGATCAGACCTATCACAGTTCACCCATTCCCTTACAGCACATTCGAGAACCTGGACTTCAACAGAGTAAAGGGCATTCTGGACGTAGAGATGTCCATCCCTGCACAGATGAAGTTCGATGTTGAGCATGCTGTTCACGGAAGAGCTCCAATCAAAGAGTGCCTGAGATCCGGCGGTCAGCTTCTGACAAATGATCAGGTTATGGCAGCTGCTCGTGAACTGATTAAGGAGGTACTGTAATGAAGAAAGTATATGAGAGAACCAAGGGCATCATTCCTGGTGCCGTATCCGGCTTCTGCCCTGGCTGCATGCACAGTACAATACACAAGCTGATCGGTGAGGTTGCAGAGGATCTGGGTAAACTGGACAAGCTGGTTCGTGTTGAAGGTGTAGGATGCTGCGGACTGGGACAGTTCTATGTAACTCACGACGAGACTATCGCTGCTCACGGAAGAGCTTGCGCAGTTGCTACAGGAATCAAGAGATCATCCCCTGACTCACTGGTATACACATATCAGGGAGATGGAGACCTGGCTTCCATCGGACTGGCTGAGACAATGTCTGCAGCTAACAGAGGTGAGAACATCACTGTTATCTTCGTAAACAACGGTATTTACGGAATGACAGGTGGACAGATGGCTCCTACAACTCTGATTGGAATGAAGGCTACAACTGCTCCTAACGGACGTGACCCAAAGGAGCACGGATATCCTATGCACATGTGTGAGATCCTGAACCAGCTGAAGGCTCCTGTATATCTGACAAGAGTTTCCTGCGATACTCCACAGCACGTTATTCAGACAAGAAAGGCCATCAAGAAGGGCTTCCAGAACCAGCTGGACGGAAAGGGCTTCTCCATGATCGAGATTATGACTTCATGTCCTACAAACTGGGGAATGAGCACACTGGATGCTGTTAAGTTCCTGCAGAATGACATGATGGCTGAGTTCCCTCTGGGTACGATCAGAGATAATTAGGAGGTAAAGCATGGAAAGAAATCTGATGGTAGCTGGCTTCGGCGGCCAGGGTGTAATGACCATGGGAAAACTGCTGTCTCAGGCAACTTGTGATGCTACAGACCTGAACGTAACATTCTTCCCATCATATGGTGCTGCTATGAGAGGCGGCACAGCAAACTGCTACGTAGTTATTTCTGATGAGCAGATCGGAGCTCCTGTAAGCAATTCCGTAGATGATCTGGTTGTAATGAACGGACCATCACTGCATAAGTTCCTTCCTAACCTGAAACCAGGCGGAACACTGTTCATCAACAGCTCAATCGTTAAGGATCCTATTGACAGAGACGACATTACAGTTGTTTCCGTTCCTGTTACAGAGATGGCTCTGGAGATGGGTAACGCAAGGATCCTCAACATCATCATGCTGGGTGCATACGTTGGATATACAAAGGCTGTTGAGCCTGAAGTTATCACTAAGGGCATCCACCACAAGTTCGAGAACAAGCCAAAGGTAATTCCAATTAACGACAAGGCTTTCGAGACAGGTCTTGAGATTGGAAGAAACTGGGGCAAGTAGTTCCGGGACTATGGCGCAGAACCGGTATCTTCCTGGTCCTGATGCCGCAAAAGATGACTTCAGCAGCGTCCTCTCAGGAGGGCGCTGCTTTTGCATATCGAGCAAATTGGTTCAATCTTGAAAGAAAAGAACCAATCTCTTATAATAAAACATAACTGGATACAGCATGTCCTCCGGGACATCCCATATCAATTGACCTTAAGGAGGTTCGATATGACAAGAAGAGAAAAGAAGGCCCTGGAAGAGGCCAGAATTGAAGAGAAGAGAAGATGCAACGCCGCTAAGACCACACTGAGAGTTCTGGGAATTGGCCTTCTGGCCGGTGCTGTAATAGCAGTTGCAACAAAGAAGGTATTCGATGATATTTTCGTCGGCGAGGACTGGTCTGATGTGGACTGGGGCGAGGATGAAGACGAAGACGAAGATTACAGCATCGACTAGCTGCCCGCAAAGCCGGGATCCTGCACTGCAGGAATAAATATTTTTTTGGAAGGGATTCATCAAATGACGGAAAGAAGAGCAAAAGGGACTTATTATATTACAACACCTATCTATTATCCCAGTGATAAGCTTCACATCGGACATACATACTGTACGGTAATGGCAGATGCCATGGCCAGGTTCAAGCGCCTCCAGGGATACGATGTAAGATTCCAGACAGGCACCGATGAGCATGGACAGAAGATTCAGCAGAAGGCTGAAGCTGCTGGAATCACACCTCAGGAATATGTTGACAGGGTTGTGGCTACTATTAAGAGACTGTGGGCCACAATGGAGATCAGCTACGATGATTTCGTAAGAACTACTGAGCCTAGACATGCCAACCGTGTTCAGAAGATGTTCATGAAGATGTACGAGGCAGGAGACATATACAAGGGAACCTATGAAGGCTGGTACTGCACTCCTTGCGAATCTTTCTGGACAGAGGCACAGCTGGTTGACGGCAAGTGCCCTGACTGCGGAAGACCGGTTAAGAAGATGTCTGAAGAGGCTTATTTCTTCCGCCTTTCCAAATATGCAGACAGAGTAATGGAGCTTTTGAAGAACGGAGTATTTCTGCAGCCGGAATCAAGGGCTAACGAGATGATTTCCTTCATCGAGCAGGGCCTTGAAGATCTGTGTATTTCCAGATCTTCTTTCGACTGGGGTATTCCGGTACCTATCGATACAGATCACGTTATCTACGTATGGCTGGACGCCCTGTCAAACTACATAACCACTCTCGGCTATCCTGACGAATGCGGTGAAGAGTACAAGAAGTACTGGCCAGCAGACGTGCACCTGGTAGGCAAGGAGATTGTCAGATTCCATTCCATCATCTGGCCGGCAATGCTCATGTCCTGCAATGCGCCTCTTCCTAAGCAGGTGCTGGGACACGGATGGCTTCTCATTGACGGTGGCAAGATGTCCAAATCCAAGGGCAATGTAGTAGATCCGGAGATCCTCATAGACAGATACGGAATAGATGCATTGAAGTACTTCCTCCTGAGAGAGTACACCTTCGGACAGGACGGCATTTACACCAACGAAGTGATGCTGAAGAGAATCAACTTCGATCTGGCCAATGACCTGGGCAACCTGCTCTCCAGAACAGTTTCCATGATTGAGAAATACTGCGGTGGAGTAGTTCCTGAGGCAACCTTTGAGGACGAATTCAGCAAGGAGCTGAAGGAAATCGCAACAGGAGCTGCCGACAAGGTAGACGACTACATGGATCAGTTCCAGTTCAACATAGCCCTGGATTCCATCTGGGAGATCGTCAGAAGAGCTAACAAGTATATAGACGAAGAGACACCGTGGGTTCTGGCCAAGGATCCTGAACAGAAGGATCACCTTGACAGCGTTATGAGAAACCTGGCAGAGTCTCTGAGAATCATCAGCATTCTCATCGTTCCGTTCATGCACACCACTTCCGAGAGAATGAGAGATCAGCTGGGAATCTCAGATGTAGATGTAGTCTGGGAAGATGCATTCCAGTTCTACATGCTTCCTGAGAACACAAAGGTTCACAAGGGAGATCAGCTTTTCCCAAGGCTGGACATTGAGAAGGAACTGGCAGCACTGGACGAGATCCACAAGAAGAAGCTGGAAGAAAACAAATAGTCATTGATTTGATCATCCGGGATCCATGGCCGTCATGGCCGGGGTCCCTTTTTTAGATATTAGGTGACAGTACGGGGCTTAACATCAGTTCCGGGCTTAGTCAAATGGAAAAAAAACAGTGGCCATTGTCGTACACTTTCGAGGATAGAAAATGCTTTTTGACGCACATACACATCTGAATTTTTACGAATACACTCCGGAGGAAAGGGAGAAACTGGCGGAAGAGATAGAAGCTTCAGACCTTTCATACATAATTGATTCAGGGGATTCTGTGGAATCTTCCAGACAGGCACTGGAAGACAGCCACCGGTACTCCTGGTGTTACGCATCTGTAGGGCTCCATCCAGATCAGGCTCCCGGGTACACAGATGAAATGATAGAGGAGATAGAGACCATGGCCGCTGATCCAATGGCCAGGGCTATAGGGGAGATCGGCATGGACCTCCACTATGGAAAGGAATACAAAGAACGGCAGATTGAGCTTTTCCGCAAGGAGATAAGGCTGGCTAACAAGCTGAAAATGCCTGTTCAGATTCACACCCGTGATGCTGACAAGCTGACTATGGATATTCTGGTGGAAGAAGGAGCCTTCAGCCCTGAGAGAAAAAGCTGGTTTCCGCCCAAACGTTTAATGGACGGCACAGAGGTGGCCGATCCCCGGGTGCAGCTCCACTGTTTCTCCGGATCAGCCCAGTTTGCAATGGAATATGTGAGGATGGGAGCCATGATTTCTGTAGGAGGGCCGGTTACCTTCAAGAACGGCAGGAAGACCGTGGAGGTGGTCCAGACCGTTCCGGCAGAATATCTTCTGTCTGAAACCGATTCTCCATATCTTACTCCAGTGCCATTCAGGGGCAGGCCTAACAAGCCTTTTTATGTAGAACATGTGGTTAGGCGGATAGCTCTGCTGAAAGACATGGAGTTTGAAGAGATGGCCCATGTACTTACGGCCAATGGAAAGAATTTTTTCAATATTGAAGACTGAAGAAAAGGGCTGAATCCCTGGAGCTGGCCGGCGGGACAGCCGAACTGGAGACATAATGGCAGAAGGAAGAAATAAAGTTCTTGAACAGATAATGAAGTCCGGAACGGTGAAGAAGGGACAGACTGTAATAGTGGGTTTTTCGGGGGGACCTGATTCCCTCACCCTTCTCCACGGACTTAACAAGCTTTCTAATGACAAAGGCCTGGACCTCAGGCTGGTGCCCGTCCACGTAAATCACCTGCTTAGAGGCAGGGATGCAGAAAGAGATCAGGAGAGGGCGGTAGAAATGGCGGAATCCATGGGCCTCCAGTGTCTGGTGTTCCGCAGGGACTGCCGTGGCTTTGCTGCTGAAAATTCAATGACTGAAGAAGAGGCAGGAAGAAAGCTGAGATATGATATTTTCCTTGAGACGGCCAGAAGGCTGGAGAAGGAAGATGGGAAAAGGCCGGTCATCGCAGTGGCTCATAACGCTGACGACCAGAGTGAGACCATTTTTTTCCGGATAATAAGAGGAACGGGAATCCGGGGCCTTGCCGGAATGAACGCAGTGCGAAAACTGGAAGATTATCAGGTTGTAAGGCCTCTCCTTAACGTAACAAGAGCTGAGATCGAAGATTATATTGAATCTGAAGGCCTTCAGCCCTCTATTGACAAGACGAATATGGATGATGATTATTCCAGAAACCGCATTCGGCTCAGACTGATTCCAGAGATAGAGAGTTCCATGAACCAGGGATTCAGGGAAAATCTCAGGCGTTTAGGGGAAAATGCCCGGGAAGATGAGGAGCTTCTGGATTCATTGGCGGAGAAGGCCTTTGATGAAATGAGATTTCCAGAGGAGGATTCAGAGTTTCTCAGGTCCGTAACCGTGGATTCAGAAAAATTCGCCTCCTGTCACAATGCCCTGTGCAGCCGCATCACCCGTTCTGTTTTCCAGGAGCTGGGCATCGCAGAAGGTTTTTCCAGAAATATAATGGAAGAAGTTAAAGACGTGGCTTCATCAGACAATCCTTCAGCCAGACTGGAACTGCCAGGGGGAGCCTCTGTCCGCAGGATTTATGGAAAACTGGTGTTCTCAAGGGCAGAGCCATTAGTGCCTTCAGGGAAGGAAACAGAAGGGCATGACGGGTCTGATGGATCGGTGAAGATCTTCTCCGGAACCGTTTCCGGAATTCGTGAAGCAGAGGTCAGAGAAGAGAATGTATTATCTGATGGAACCAGGGTGATGGCAGTTTTTGATCTGGACCAGCTGAAGAAAAACTACCCTGGAATAGAAATTGATCCGGAAAAAGCGGATGGTTGTGGCTCGACAGGCCAGGGGATAGTGATCCGGACACGGAGACCCGGGGATTTTATTCAGACAGGAGTTGGAAGGAAAAAGATCCAGAACATGCTGGTAGACATGAAGATCCCCAAGGAACTGCGTGACAGCCTGAAGATGGCCGCTGTTGGTGGAGAAATCCTCTGGATCCTTCCGGACAGCAGGATCAAATCCGGACCTCTGGCAGAAAAAGGAAGATTTTCCCAGGACTACAGAACGGGGAAAGATGATGCCGGAGATAAGAAAGTCCTTGCAATAGAATACAGAATACAGAAATGAATCTGAGAAAAAACAGCAAAAAAAGGCCTGAGGTCGGCGGATAAATGCCGGCTTCAGACCTTCTTTTACATTTGTGGGGCTATGAGCCCCGTCGAGGACTCGAAGAGTCCGAGGCAAATAAACCACACCCGCTATGCGGGTGCGCATCGAAGGTTAAACCAATAGACTCCCCTTTTGCTACAATGAGAGTGTTCAAGCCTCAGAGTAGAAAGGAGAATCTATGGCTAAGAAAAGTTATAGCCTTGCACATACGAAATGAATGTGCAAATACCATATAGTCTTTACGCCGAAGTACAGACGAAAGATTATATACAACAAGTACAGAGAGGACTTGATCGAGATCATGTCCCGAATATGTCTCATATGAATTTCTATAATATGATAAGAAATCAGAAATCAATGGTGAGATGCGGTAGGAGCGTCGCGTGGCAGAGGGAGGTCTGCATGGAAAACCAGAAAACAGCAGTTGATGAAAGCATTACAGAAAGCGATGTTATCTGCGGGCCGTCATGCGGCATTGGGAGCAGGATCGCATATGGTGTTTACGGCGTGAGGGACAAAAAGGCCGAGCGCATCCGAATCCCTCAGAAATACAACGGGCATTTCGTTATCAACATCCGCCCCGGGGCGTTTAGGAGCAACAACAGGATAATGGAGGTGATCCTGAACAAAAACATCAGCGAGATTCCGGAGGAATGCTTTGCGGGATGCACTCACCTCGAGAGGGTCGTCATCCCCAGAAAGCTTTATGAAATAGAGGAGGGGGCCTTCAGGGGATGCGTATCTCTTAAAGAGATATATTTCGGAGGTACATACGATGAGTGGAAGGCCATAAAGATAAAGGAGTTCATTCGCTGCGTTGAGACCAGCGGCAGATGTCAGCCGGGAAGGCCTGTGGAGGATGTCACGAAGGACGTGCTGATACCGGTCACTGGTAACGAGGCATTGCGCAGGGCGACCATATATTTCAGGTACAACATGGAATAATTGAAACACCGGAATTCTTATCAATAATGGAAAAGAACACCGAATGGGCGTCGGGGATACGGCTCGACGAGTGTGATGGCGAAATATACGCCGCGTATACATTTGTGAATGGCAGCCAGGTGTATTTCAGGTTTCCGGCCTGCGATGACGAGATGGAAGATGCGCTGGGCAACTTTACATTCTTCCTGGGCCTTTACAGGGGAGGTATAACTTTAGCTGACCTGAGCGTCGCCGTCCTGATGTATAGAGCACTGCCTTTTTACTACCTGGAGTTCGGAGCTCTTTCCCGTGAGATGGCGGAGGAACCGGCGGTCAGGAAGTGGAGCAGCTTCAATGTCTCAACGGATTGATTCTGACGGGAGAAGAGCGGCAGAAGCGAATCGTGAGATGCACAGAAAAGGCTTATAGGACAAAAAACGTGTTTTGTTAATCCCAGTAAGAAGGATAATTGTCCTCTCTATGGAGTTCACTCCAGACAATAGCATCACCCCACATAGGGATAGTCGAGGTACGTTTTTCACTATCCGAAATTCTTTCGTAGATATCTGGGGAGTATCCCAAAGATTGTGTAAACCTCCGTACTAACGTAAGATTGACTTACGAGTATGGAGGTTTTTTATGGCCAGACGAAAATCAGATTCACCAATTACTGCATGATTGCGTCCATGATCCTACCACTGCCCCGTTTTTGCGTTGTCCGTTCCAACGCATGGCGCAACGTGGTTTTGTCACATTCTGCGCCCCGCAGCGCATACAAAATATGTACATCGTAATAATCTCTTGGGCGGGTATTGGCAATGTTGCGGGACAGCACCGTTTCAATTTTCTCTGCAAACACCGTTTCAAGGTTGTAGGCAAGAATACTGATACTGCGGTTATCGAACAGTAGGGAGAATGTGTATTCTACTTCACGGGGGTTATCATATCGCCCGTGGTAACATCCACCGTAAGTGGTACGCTGATCGGCGGGTAATTAGCTTTCATCGCAACGCGAATGCCAGGATAATCGTCACCCTCGCGGATATCGGAAACTCCAGCAATCTCAAACTGCACGTCGTCCTCAATCTCAATGGCACAAATCTCTTGAAAGATAGAGTGGATTCTTTGTAATTATAACAATACCTTCATGTAATGCAGCACTTTTGGCTTTACCCGAAGCTGCTCAGCGTACTGCATCAGTTTGTGAATGTCTTTTGTTTTCGACGCTGCATAGCGTTTCATTACTTCTCCAACAATTTGAATATCGCTTCCACTGCCGCGCAGAATATCGCAAAGTGTCCGTTCCAAATCATAGACACGGATCGGATTGCCGGATGGGGATTGAATTTCAATAATGCCAAATTCGTAGTTCTTCGGCACAACTCGCTTGACGGTTATATTTTCCTGCTTCAGGGACGGTGTGTTATATCCCTTGGGAAAGGTCATCGTATATTTGGCAGGAGTACGGTCAGAATACCCCAGAAGGTACAGGGCGGTATCGTGAGAATAGATTCCACGCTCATATTTTCGCTGTAACAGATAGAAGTCATCCTCCCATGCGCCGCTTTTTACATACAGCCCGCGTCCGTAACGATAAAGCTCTCCGCAGTCCACAAGTTTTTGCAGCACGCTGCGGTGCAAGCCCGCTTTTGTGACCTGCGCTGTGGTGATCGTTCCGTCCGTTGACGCTTGCAGCAGTTCATTGATTTCCATGTTGCTCACCTCACTTTGACATACACACATTAAATTATAAGTAAATAATGTGTGTATGCCGACAGCAGAGCGACAATAACACATTAAATAAATTAAAAAGAATGTGTAACTGTTACAAGGCTTATAGGGATTACAAAGCGGACCATGAAAGACGAATCGCATGAGTTTTCTCCACCATTTTTGGGGTTCAGAGGCAAAACTCTGAATATTTTACATTGCAACTAATTCCGCTGATTTCAATGGTCAGCGGATTTTTTTTGTGCCTTTTTTCAGACGCACACAAACCCTCTCAGACCCACCTGAAGCCATATGATCTGGGAAAACCGTTACACAGATGCCATCGACGATCTACTGGTAAAATTTCAGGCATATCAGCCGTGGAGTTGGACATTCATAAGGCCCCGATAACAGGACAAACAAAATAAATACAGAAAAACAGTTGACAGTTTAGATGTAATAATATATATTACATCTAAACAAAGAGAGTGGCAGCCGAAAGGAAATGGTGAGTGGAGATGGCGAAGGAAATAACTGCTCAGAGATGTCTTGATATTCTGAGAGAGATCAAGGATGTGGCTTTTGCAACTGTGGATGAAAAGGGCAAGCCCCAGGTGAGGATCATAGACGTGATGATCGTCGAAGATGAGAAACTGTACTTCTGTACGGGAAGAGGCAAGGACTTCTACAGCCAGCTCATCGGCAATGGAGAGGTGGCTGTCACCGGACTGAACAAGGATTTCCAGATGGTTCGCCTTTCGGGAAAGGCCGAGAAGCTGCCAGATCAGAAATACTGGATCGACAGGATCTTCGACGAGAATCCAGTCATGAATGGTGTATATCCTGGAGAGAGTCGCTACGTTCTGGAACCTTTCTGCATCAGCAACGGCGAACTGGAATTCTTTGATCTGGGAGTGAGTCCGATCTTCCGGAAGAATTTTGTTATCGGTGGAGAGGCCGGCGAGACATCCTCGGCTTCTGCCGATGAGCCCGCAGAGACCGCAGAAACTGGCGGAGCCGGGAACACAGGCGCAGAAGGGGCTTTTTCAAAAAAAGGCTTCTTCATCACCGACGTCTGCATAGGCTGCGGCAAGTGCCGGAGAAACTGCCCTCAGCAGTGCATCGACGAGGGAAAACCGTTTTTCATAAACCAGGATCACTGCCTTCACTGCGGCCTTTGCTTTGAGAACTGCCCGGTGCAGGCCATCGTAAAGAGAGGATAGAGAAATGCTGAGAGAAGTCTGGACGCTCCTGACCACGAAATGGGACTTTTTCGGAGGACTGCTGCTGGAGCACATCGAGATATCCATGGCGGCAATCGTGATAGCCATCGTGTTCGGGGGCCTGGCAGGTATCCTCATCAGCGAGTATCAGAAGAGCGCGAAGCCGACGCTGAGCGTCATTAACTTCCTGTATACGATACCTTCCATATCGATGCTGGGATTCCTGATCCCCTTTTCCGGGATAGGAAACGCCACTGCCATCATCGCCCTGACGATCTACGCCCTCCTCCCTATGGTCCGCAACACATACACCGGTATGACCAATGTGGATCCGGCTATCCTGGAAGCCGCAAAGGGCATGGGCAGCACCATAAGGCAGATCATGACCCGGGTACAGATCCCCCTCGCAATGCCGGTGATCCTGTCCGGCATCAGAAACATGGTGACCATGACCATAGCTCTCGCAGGTATAGCCTCATTCATCGGAGCCGGCGGCCTGGGCGTGGCGATCTACAGGGGCATCACCACCAATAACAGCGCCATGACAGTGGCGGGAAGCCTTCTTATCGCAGTGCTTGCTCTGGCGGTGGACTTTTTGCTGGGAATCATTGAGAAGGGATTGCAGAAGAAGGATAAGAAGTCAAAAAAAAGGAACCGGATCGTCGCGGGTGTGGCGGCGGCTCTGGTGCTGTGCCTACTGGTCGGGGTCATCATTCCCAGACGGGACAGCAAGGTGATCCACATAGGGACAAAACCTATGACCGAGCAGTACATCCTGGGAGAAATGCTGAAGCAGGTCATTGAGAAGGACACGGATCTCAAGGTGGACCTGACTCAGGGCGTTGGAGGCGGCACATCGAACATAGAACCTGCTATTGAAAAAGGTGATTTCGACATGTATCCGGAGTACACCGGGACGGGATGGAACATGGTCCTAAAACATGACAGCCTGTACTCTGAAGACCAGTTCCCGCAGCTCCAGAAAGAATACGAAAACAAGCTGGGCCTCACCTGGAACGTGATGCTGGGCTTCAACGACACCTTCGGCATCGCTGTCAGGAAGGAGATCGCGGATCAGTACGGTCTGAAGACCTATTCAGATCTCCAGAAGGTGAACGGGCAGCTGAATTTTGGAGCGGAATACGATTTCTTCCAGCGCCGGGACGGTTATGACAAGCTGTGCAACACCTATGGACTCTCCTTTAAGTCGACTAAGGACATGGAGATGGGCCTCAAGTATCAGGCCATCAACAGCGGCAAGATAGACATCATGCCCATAAATACGACAGACGGCCAGCTGGCGGATTCGAATCTCACTGTCCTGAAGGACGACAAGCACATGTACCCTTCCTATCAGTGTGGCTTGGTGATCCGCCAGGATACGCTGAAAAAATACCCGGAGCTTGGTGAAACGCTGCAGAAATTCAGCCAGATCATCACCGAAAAAGACATGCAGAAGATGAATTACCAGGTAGAAACGGAGAAGAAAGAGCCTGCTGATGTGGCTAAGGCATTTCTGAAGGAAAAAGGACTGATTTAGGGAGAAATAAAATGGAAACAGCAATCGAATTCCGCCACGTGCGGAAGGCATACGGTGATAACGTGATCATCCCGGACCTCAGCTTGAAAATAGAAAAAGGCGAGTTCGTCACCATCATAGGTTCCTCCGGATGCGGGAAGACCACAACTCTCAAGATGATCAACGGCCTCTACGAGCCCACATCGGGTGACGTGCTGGTGAACGGTGAAAACATCAGGGAGAAGGACATGATCCAGCTGCGCCGCAGCATCGGATACGCCATACAGGGCAGTGTGCTTTTTCCAAATATGACGGTTGAAGGAAATATTTCATATGTTCCTTCCCTGTGGAACAAGAAGGACAAAAGAAGAACAGAGGCGGCCGTTGATAAGTGGATGGAGATCACAGGACTGGATCCCGGTCTGAAGGACCGCTATCCCTCTGAGCTGTCCGGCGGGCAGCAGCAGAGGGTGGGGATCGCCAGGGCACTGGCCGCATCCCCGGACATCCTCCTGATGGATGAGCCTTTCGGTGCTGTGGACGCAATAACCAGGGGCCAGCTCCAGGAAGAGATCAGAAGAATTCACCAGAGGACGGGCATTACCATTCTTTTCGTGACTCATGACATCGAGGAAGCTCTGAAGATCAGCACAAAGGTCCTGGTGATGGACAAGGGCGAGATCCAGCAGTACGCAGAGCCACAGGAGCTGCTGAGGCACCCTGCCACGGACTACGTGAAGAAGCTGGTGGAAAAGGAGAGGCGGCGGTGCTCACTCCCCGAGGGAAAGCTGGGAGACTGCCAGTACAGTGGTGTTGGAGATCCCAAAGCTGTTGTGTTGAGTTAAAAGGTTCCAGGGAGGTGCTTTGTAATATTCCTACGGACCCAACTGGAAGGGCAACGGAGTGGTAAACAGCACCTGCGTCCTTGGCATCCGCCCTTAGAATCAGGATTTTACATAAAAAAACAGGCCTCCTCCTTCGCAGAGGAGGGGGAAGCCTGTGAGCCAGAATATTAACCCAAACCTAACCTTTAACCACAAAACCTACCTTGTGATGGACTTGAAATCAGCAGTCTGCTGCTTGATTGACCTTTCAGCAGCAAGCCTCTCGATGGAGGAAGCTCCGAAGAAGCCGTTTATCTCAGGAATCTTCTCAATAATATAAGCAGCATCAGCAGGCTCTGCAATAGGACCACCGTGGCAGATGACCAGAACATCCGGATTTACCTTCCTTGCTGCAGCAATAATGTCCTTAATAATTGGAACACAGTCGTCCAGAGTCTTGGTCGTCTTTGCGCCGATAGTTCCCTTTGCTGTCAGACCCATGTGGGCAACGATAATGTCTGCACCAGCCTCAGCCATGGCAGCAGCCTGATCAGGATCGAAAACATAAGGGCATGTGAGCATGTCCAGCTCATGAGCCTTTCTGATCATTTCAACTTCAAGACCATATCCCATGCCAGTCTCTTCCAGATTCTGACGGAATGTTCCGTCGATCAGGCCAACAGTAGGGAAGTTCTGAACACCGCTGAATCCCTGATCTTTCAGCTGCTTCAGATAAATATCCATGACCCTGAATGGGTCGGTTCCGCAAACGCCGGCCAGAACAGGAGTGTCCTTAACTACA
This sequence comes from Allobaileyella intestinalis, assembly GCF_009695865.1. GTDB lineage: Bacteria > Bacillota > Clostridia > Peptostreptococcales > Anaerovoracaceae > Allobaileyella > Allobaileyella intestinalis. The sequence goes on from NZ_VUNB01000006.1 coordinate 149,108, forward strand.
GGAAGGACCTCTGCACCCATTTCAACAACGATCTGGTTAGCGTCACCGTAAGAAAGAAGTCCTGCCAGAGAGCCACGGCCGGCCATTCTGTAACGGCCGGAGTTGTAGATAATCAGAATGTCAGCGCCACCTGCCTCTGAGCTTTTTGCGGTAATTCCTGTGCCGGCGCCTACTCCAACCAGAATGTGGCCCTTAGCCAGCTGTTCCTTGAATCTTGCAATGTTTTCAGCTCTTGTCAATGTGTTCATCCTATGCCTCCATTTATATTTCAATAGTTATTGTTTTCTGTACAAGTGTTTCATTATTGGAATTTCCCGGGGCTTCCCGCCATGAAACTAGTCCGTGAATCCTTTGATTTTGCCCCTGTTCCGGAAAGATTACAGCATGGAGATAAGCTTCTTTGCTGCAGCAACAGCAAACTCCGGATCATTGATGTCTGTATCCATCTCAATTATTTCCACATTATCTCCAGTTTCGGATTTCAGTGTGTTGAAGAGGGCCTGGTCCGCTTCAGGATCATAGAAAGGTCCGCCTTCAACATCGATGGCAGAAACTCCTTTCAGAGGAAGCATGAGAGCAGTTTTTCCCTTGGCCTGGTTCATGCGTACTGCCATTTCGTGGCCAATCTGACGGAGCTCTTCAGAGGTGGTTCTCATGAGAGTGACCGTAGGATTGTGCTTATAGAGGTTACGGTCTTTAAACCTGGAAGGAACTGTGTCCATGGGACCGAAGTTCACCATATCCAGTGCCCCTGTAGATACTACCTGAGGGATTCCCTTTCTGCCGGCGGCAGTGAGCCTGTCAGGTCCTGCGTTAAGCACTCCGCCAACCACCTGGTCGCACCATTCCGTGGTAGTCAGATCCAGAACGCCTTTTATAAAGCCCTGATCAATAAGAGATTCCATGCATTTTCCGCCTGTACCTGTGGCGTGGAAAACAAGGACCTCATAGCCCTGTTCTTCAAGGTAAGCCTTTGCAGCCTTTATGCACGGTGTGGTTACACCGAACATGGTTGCGGCCAGAAGAGGCTTTCCGTCATTTTCAATTTCCTTGCGGTTTTCCACCATTCCGGCGATGGCATTTGCAGCGTTGCTGAAAATAACCTTGGAAACATCGTTCAGTCCTTCTACATCTACCACGGAAGGCATCATGACTATGTCGCTGGTTCCCACATATGGAGAAGTGTCTCCAGAAGCCATGGTAGAAACCATCACCTTTGGCACTCCCAGAGGAAGAGCCTGCATAGCAGGTGTAGCAAGAGAAGTGCCTCCTGATCCGCCGATGGAAATGATTCCGTCAAATTTTCCCTGGGCATAAAGCTGAGGAATGAGAACCTTTGCACCTCTGGAGAGGACGTCAGTTGCAGTTGCCCGGTCTCTCCTGGCAACTATGGCCTTCATATCTTCTCCAACGGCAGATGCAATCTGATCGCTGCTGATATCAGGCTTTACTACAGGATCGAAAACGCCGGTGTTAATGCAAAGGGTGGACAGCCCCCGTTCCTCAATGCACTCTCTGATAAATTGCAGCTCACGGCCTTTTGTATCAAAGGTGCCCACAATAGCAACAGTTTTCAAAGAATACCACCTCCTTGAATTGATATATGTAATCATCAGCATATCTGCTCAAAGTTCCCTGCCGGAACATTATGAGCAGATATAATAATCTCCAGTCCCGCTACTCTTCGCGGAACGTTTCGCAACTGCATTGTATCCCGTGAAGTACATAATAAAAAGGTAATTTGAATATTAAAACTTGTGCTTATGCAATATTTTTGTTTTATAATTCCTTTCAGGAATACATTGAAGATACAGGTGCTGATCGATGAGCAAACAAAATAAATCAAATACAAGAAATAATATTGTCAACAGACTCCAGATGGAAATTGAGATCAACGGCCACATTATCGGGGTTGCTGCGGGAAGCGGAATGACCACGCGATACAGCGTAAAAGGAGGAGCAGACTTTATCCTGGCTCTCAGTGCAGGCAAATTCAGGCAGACCGGAAGGCCTTCAATGGCCAGCTACCTGGCATATGCCAACAGCAACGACATGGTTATGGACTTTGCCACAAGAGAGCTGCTTACCCTTATGGAATCTACTCCAATACTCTTTGGGATAAACGCAACAGATCCAATGATAGAACTTCCTGAATATATAGAAGAAATCAGGAAATCAGGTCTGTCAGGGGTGGTGAATTTTCCCACCGTTGGTCTGATAGACGGCCGGTTCAGGCAGGCTCTGGAAGCAGAGGGAATCAGTTACGATGGAGAAGTGGAGGCCATAAGAATCGCCAGTGAAAAAGGAATGTTCACTCTGGCCTTCGTTTTCGACGAGGAGCAGGCAGAGAAGATGATAGATGCAGGGGCGGATATTATATGCGCCCACCTGGGATGGACAACAGGAGGAGCACTGGGTGCAAAAAAAGCCAGCTCTATTAAGGCAGCCTGTAGATCAGCAGACAGGATCTTCCAAATCTGTCTGGAGAAAGCTCCGGACAAGATACGGATGATCTACGGAGGTCCCGTAAAAACTCCGGCAGACGCAGAATATTTTTACAAGAACACATCATGCCAGGGATTCATCGGCGGATCTTCCTTCGAGAGAATCCCCTCTGAAAAGGCCATTCTTCAGACTACCAGGTCCTTCAAGCATCCTGATGACGTGGAAAACGCCAATTCCCTTAAGAGCGTCCTTGAGGGCAAGCCGGCAGAAAGCGAGTATGCAGAATACATTCAAGAATACATTTCCCTCCATTATCACCAGACCATCACCCTTAACGGCATGGCCGGAATACTTCACGTTTCACCTCCATATCTGGGAAGCGTGTTCAAGAAAAAGACGGGATGCAGTTTCACAGAGTATCTGATTACATTCAGGATGAACAAAGCCTGCTCAATGCTGGCGAACGAGAGGCTGTCCATCAGCGAAATAGCCAGGGATACGGGATACAGCGACCCGGCACATTTCAGCAGAATTTTTAAAAAATACAAGGGCATGTCGCCCCGGGTCTACCGAGGGGCTCTGGCAGCCAAAAAAGTGTGAAAATCCGTGGGGATTATTTCACAGAAACATCATGGGACAGGGCCTGCCGGATTCCTTGAAAGTAATTGTGGCCTATGCTAGAATTACCCGAGAGTTTGTGAAAATGGACAAATTTTAACTAGATATAATAATTAAGAAAGGTAACAGCAGATTTGAAGAAGTTTGGCAAGAATTTTGGAATCTATATAATTATTTTTGCCCTTGTTCTGGGGACCGCCTATTTCTACAAGGGGATGGATAGTTCCAGCAGCACAAAGGAAATCAAATTTTCGACTTTCTCCAGTCATCTTTCAGACGGAGATTATAAGAAACTGAATATTACTGACAGAAAACTTACAGGAACCAAGGCCAACGGAGATAAGGAAGTGGCCTACGCTCCTTCAGTAGTAGAGATAAGCTGGATGGAGGATACTTACGTTTATCCGATGCTCAAAGACGGCAAGATCGCAATGGACAGCGACAAGCCTCAGAGCGATTTCAACCTGCTTTCGATGCTGCCGACTATCATAATGATAGTTGCCCTTATTTTCCTCTTCTACTTTATGATGAGTCAGGGAGGAAACAACAAGGCTTTCCAGTTCGGCAAGAACAGGGCCAGGCTGTATAAGGACAATGGAAAGAGCACTACCTTCAAGGACGTAGCAGGACTTGATGAAGAGAAGGAAGAACTTCAGGAGATTGTAGACTTCCTGAAGAATCCGGCCAAATATACAAAGCTGGGAGCAAGGATTCCAAAGGGAGTTCTCCTTGTGGGAAATCCTGGAACAGGTAAGACATACATTTCCAAAGCCACTGCAGGAGAGGCAGGAGTTCCCTTCTTTACCATCTCAGGATCAGACTTTGTAGAGATGTTTGTTGGTGTTGGTGCATCAAGAGTAAGAGACCTTTTTGACCAGGCCAAGAAGAACGCTCCATGTATTATCTTCATCGACGAAATCGATGCAGTGGGCCGTAAGAGAGGTGCAGGCCTGGGCGGCGGAAACGACGAGAGAGAGCAGACACTGAACCAGCTGCTGGTTGAAATGGACGGTTTTGACGGAAATACCGGAATCATCATTCTGGCAGCAACTAACAGACCTGACGTTCTGGATCCGGCTCTTCTGAGACCAGGCAGATTCGACAGGCAGATCGTTATCGGAATGCCTGACGTGAAGGCCAGAGAAGAGATCTTCAAGATCCACACGAGAAACAAGCCTCTGGCAGACGATGTTTCACCTGAGATCCTGGCCAAGAGAACCCCTGGCTTCTCACCGGCAGACATTGAGAACCTGGTAAACGAAGCAGCACTGCTTACAGCCAGAAGAAACGGCACAAAGATCCGGATGGACGAAATTGAGGAAGCCACCACAAAGGTTATGGCAGGACCTCAGAAGAAATCCAGAGTCATCTCCGAGAAGGAGAGAAAGCTTACTGCTTATCACGAGGCAGGTCATGCCATCGTAATGAGATCCCTGCCAGGATCGGATCCGGTGCACCAGATTACCATTATCCCGAGAGGAATGGCCGGCGGATTTACGATGTCACTGCCTGAAGAGGACAAGTTCTTCGAGACAAGAGGCAACATGCTTAACACCATCAGACACCTTCTTGGAGGAAGAGTGGCTGAGGAGCTTAAATTGGATGATATCAGTACTGGTGCCAGCAACGACCTGGAAAGAGCAACTGCTATTGCCAGAGCTATGATCACCAAGTACGGTTTCAGCACGAAACTGGGACCTGTAAGCTTCAGTTCCAACGATGAGGTGTTCCTTGGAAAAGATTTTTCCACAAGGCAGAACTATTCCGAGGAAATCGCTTCTGAAATCGACATTGAAATCAGGCACATTCTGGAAGAGTGCTATGCGGATACCAAGGATATTCTTACCAAGCACAATGACAGCTTCGAAAGGGTTGCCCAGGCACTGCTCCTCATCGAAACTCTGGACGGCGATCAGTTCGAAGCCCTGTATAAGGGTGATATAACACCTGAAGAACTTCAGGAAAAGGTTCACAGAGAGCAGGAAGAGATCAAGGCCAGAAATGCCAGAGAGGCAGCTGAAAGCAAGAGAGCTGAGGAAGAAGAAAGGGCAAGAGCAGAGGCCAGAATGAGGGAACTGGAGGAAGCTATGCTGGGTCAGGCCGCAGATCAGGAAGGCCCGGTGGAGTACAAGGAGTTCCACAGATACGGCAAGATAAAGAAACTGAACGACAACACCGGGGCGGAGAATGCTGATACTGAGACCCGGGAGAACAATAACACTGAAGATGGAGAAACTTCCGATCATAAAGACGAACAGTAAGGGAGCAGTGATAAGGAATGAGAATTACCGTAGATGATTGTCTTAAGCTTGATTGCTTTAATGGAGGAACAGTAGTTTCCTGCGGAAGGAAAAGCGACAGAAGAGTAAGAACCATATCTGTCCTGGACGAGGACAATCTGGATATGGGCATTGAAAGAAATGGACTTAAGGAACAGATGGTTCTCACCCATTTCTGGACATGCAAAGATGATGTGGATGCTCAGTGCAGAGCGGTAACAGGACTGGGAAAGAAATCTGTTGCGGCACTGGTGGTGTTCCTCAATGAGCTGGGTGTAAAGAGTCTGGACGAAAGAGTAATCAGGGCAGCTGAATCAGCAGGACTTCTGATGATAGTTATTCCGGACAACAACACCAACACATATTCTGCAATGATGGAACAGGTTCTGGATAAAATCCTGTATGGTCATAATTACAGCGACAACATCCTGAACAACACGATTTATCACCTGCTGAACTTCGAGAAGCACAGCAATTTCCAGAGTGCACTGAAGGAAGCGGCCATTAACAACGACTACCAGATTGTTCTGATGACTACAGAATTCAATCCTATTCTGACTATCGAGACAAGGCACAAGCAGACTATCGACGATGCCATCAAGGTAGCCAGAAAACAGGATATTTCTCACTCCTCAATGTTCACACAGGTGGTGATCCAGGATGTCATTACATACTGGGGAACTATTGAAATCAAGGGCGAGAAGCACCTGCTCATGATCGTTGACAACGAGGATAACTACACTGCAATGGAAATGAAGAAGCTGGCAGAGATAATCGAGCTGGCTATGGGCATGTGGAAATACACGCCGGAAAGAGATTCCAGAGCAGAGTTCATTAAATCTGCTATCAGAGGTGACCTGGCATTCTGCTACACCCTGGCAGATGAGGCCGGACTGAAGAACAAGCAGTTCATAAGCGTTTTCTATGCAACAGGCATAAGCAATCCGGATTCTCAGGATATTATCGAGAACTTCAAGGATCAGTATAAATTCGGCCTTCTGCCGTTCATTGAAGAAAATGAGTTCTACGGCATGATTTACACCGACAACTCCATAGAAAAGGGTGTAGAGTTGAAATCCGCTTGTCTGAAGATGTTCGAGAAACTGAAGGACGGCAGGAAGGATGTTAGAATTTTCCACTCCACCGGCCTGGAGGACCTGGACAATGCAGTAGAAGGCTTCAGAATCATAAGCGAAACCTATGAACAGGTTGAGATTGTGTTCCCATTCAAGAGAGTGTTCACTAAGTACGAGATGTCTATGGTAAGCAACTGCATAGGACTTCAGGTGCAGAATTCAGCATTGAAGAAAGTATACCTGGATCTGCTGGAGCCATTCGAGAGAGAAGTATCTGTAAACAAAGGAAGACTTCTTCTGGATACTCTTGAGACCTTCGTTCTGGATGCCAGCATGAACAGCAATAAGACAGCGGAGTTCATGAACATTCACAACAATACTGTACAGTACAGGTTAAAGAGAATTAATGAGCTCCTTGGAGCAGAGATGACCGGGAACAGAATTATTCCGGGACTTACAATGGCTCTGGCACTGCGTCGCCTGGAGGATAAGTAATGCTGCTGGCAATTGACATCGGCAATACAAACGTGGTTCTGGGTCTGTTCCAGGGAAACCGGCTGCTTACAAACCTGAGGCTGGCAACAGATATGAGGCGGAGTGCCGATGAATACGGCATTACCATAGATCAGATGTTCCGGTATGAGGGCATTGATCCCGCAGATGTGGATGATGTTATTATCTCCACTGTAGTTCCGTCTCTTCTGTTTACCATGCAGCACATGTGCTTGAAATATTTTAAATGCACTCCGCTGATAGTGGAAACAGGCATCAAGACAGGACTGAGGATCAAGACCGATGATCCGAGACAGATAGGATCAGACAGGATAGTCAACGCTGTAGCAGCATATACCAAATATCAGTGCCCGCTGATTATCATCGACTTTGGAACTGCCACAACCTTCTGCGCAGTGACTGGAGAAGGTGATTATCTTGGAGGAACAATAGCCCCCGGAATCAAGATTTCAGCTTCTGCTCTGTTCGAGAAGACGGCAAAACTTCCTAATGTAGATCTTGAACGGCCTGGAAAGACTATCTGCAAGAACACAATCCAGAGCATTCAGTCCGGCTTGATATATGGTCACATGGGACTGACAGAATACATAGTCCAGAACATGAAGAAAGAGATGGTCTCCGATTATGGAGTAGATGGCAGCCAGATAAAGGTTGTTGCAACAGGAGGCCTTGCATCCATGGTGAAGAGCGATATCGACTGCATTGACGTTATCGAGAAGCGCCTTACCCTGGACGGTCTTGTTGTTCTTTACAACAAGAACCGGAAGAACAGAAAAAATACTAAACAAAAAGAAAGCAACAGAATATGAAAGAGCTGTACCTGTATGGTAAGAAGCTCTCCGGCCCTTTTTTGCTGGCACCTCTGGCGGGAGTAACCGATGCAGTCATGCGGAGGATCTGCTTCCGGGAGGGAGCGTCTCTGGCGTATACGGAGATGGTCAGTGCAAAGGGCTTATATTATGGTGACAGGAAAACAGAATCCCTTCTGTACATTCCTGAGGACGCAGGTCCTACGTCAATCCAGATATTCGGCAGCGACCCGGAGATTATGGGGTATGCCGCGGAGAAGCTTGCAGAACGAAATAATTTTTCCCTGAATATTAACATGGGATGTCCCGTGCCAAAGGTGGTCAGAAATGGAGACGGATCGGCCCTGATGAAGGATCCGGATCTGGTATATGATGTGGTGCGGTCAGTGGCTGATAAGGCCGGAAAGCCCGTTTCCGTAAAATTCCGGAAGGGATTTGATGATGACCACATAAACGCAGTGGAGATTGCAAAGGCCTGCGAGGCTGCAGGAGCCGCAGCTGTAATTGTTCATGGACGAACAAGAGAACAGTACTACAGCGGAAAGGCGGACTGGAGTATAATAAGACAGGTTAAAGAGGCAGTAGATATTCCTGTTATCGGGAATGGAGATGTTTTCACCGGTGCCGATGGCGTCAGAATGATGAAGGAGACCGGATGCGACCTGGTCATGGTGGCCAGAGGAGCCCAGGGTAATCCATGGATATTCAGAGAGCTGATGGCAGCCTGGAGAGGAGAACCTGAACCGGAGAAGCCTTCAGCCTCAGAGGTCAGAGATATGATGTACCAGCACCTTGACCAGCTTGTGGAGCTGAAGGGTGAGTACGCTGCAGTTCGGGAGATGCGGAAGCATATTGCCTGGTACACTAAAGGACGAAAGAACGGTGCCTCCATAAGAAAGGCAGTGAATCAGATAGAAAGTGCCCGGCAGATGAAAGAGGCTATAAGATTTGAAGAATAGCAGAAGAAATAAACAACTGAAAATGATCCTGCTGGTTGTGCTGGCACTGGTAATGTCAGTATCCATGGCGGGATGCACGTCGTTTGATAATTTCAAAATGACATTTATCGACAAGAGCGCCGACAAGGACAGCGAGACCATCTATATCGGCGTTTTTGAGCCTCAGACAGGAGATCTGGAGGATAAAGGAAAGGATATTATCAAAGGAATTGAGCTGGCCCACAGCATGTACGACAATGTGGCCGGAGCAGATGTGAAGCTGGTGTATGTGGATACACAATCAAGCACAGATACGGCCAGGACAGCAATCAAGAGCCTTATCAAGCTTAAGCCATCTGTTATTATCGGAGGAGCTGGCGAGGCAAATTCCATGATCGCAGGTCCGTATATCAAGGAAGCACGGATTCCTACAATTACTCCTTCGGCTACAAATCCTCTGATCACAGAGGGAAATCCTTATTACTTCAGGGTCTGCATGACAAGTTACCAGACCGGTGCAGGTATGGCCGACTACGCTGTAAACCAGAACGGACTGGGCTCTAAGTCCATAGGCCTTGTGAGCGTGGAGAACGACAGCTCCGTGGCAGCGGCGGTAAAGGGCTTTACAGAGAAGACCGACCAGCTGGACGGGGATGATCACTACATTGTAATGAACACCACCATTTCAGCTGCTAAACCGAAGCTGAACAAGCTGATGGAGAAGATTAAGAAGTCAGGTGTGGATGCTGTTTACCTTCCAGTAGGAACTGAGATGGCAGACCGGGTCTTCAGCAAAGCAGAGAAGATGGGAATGACAAATATTACATTCCTTGGAACCAGAGGGTGGACATCTTCTGACTTTGTGGATATGATGAAGAAGCATCCGGATATTAAGGTTGCTTTTCCATCTGATACTGTAGTCCAGGCAAATGGTTCAACCACGGGAACAGTAACTGCTGAGACACAGAAATTTCTCATTGAATATGCGAACAAATACGGAGACAAGGATATTCCTACAGAGGAAGCGGCAGAGGGATATGACGCTTATCTTCTGGCAATGAATGCCATCAACAGCTCCAGAAGTCTGAAGACTACAGATATTAGGGATTCACTGGCATCAATAGATAATGTAAGATGTGCCACAGGAGTGTTTACCTTCGATGAGAATGGAAACCCTGTTAGAAGCGTTAACGTAAGCAAGATAAAGAATGGACAGATAGTATCAGCTTATGTAACAGATACAACTACAAAGGCAAAGAATATTAAGAAGCTTGGGTAATGGTTTTAACATCCGTTTGAAACACCGGGGTTTATAAAGCCGGTGATTCAATATACGTAGGTTATTTCAAGGTTGGGAAGGCCCCGGTAAGGCCTTCAGGGATATAATATATCCCATAGTTCTAGGAGGATGTATGGATTACTTGGAAGTGCTTGACGGTATGAAGGAAGACATGCTGCATACTCTGCAGGATGCAATCAAGATCGACAGTGTGCTGGCACCTGCTGTCAAGGGCGAAGACGGACAGACTTATCCATTTGGAGCCGGCATTCAGAAGGCCTATGAGCACATGCTGAGTGTTGGAGAAGAGATGGGCTTTGAGACTGCAAATTATGATAACTACGGCGGTCACATTGAGTTCAAGGCACCGGACAGTGAAAAGGTTGAGACCTTTGGCATCACAACTCACCTGGACGTAGTTCCAGTTGGTGAAGGATGGGAGACCGATCCTTTCGATCCTATCGTTAAGGACGGATGGATTTACGGCAGAGGAACTTCTGACGACAAGGGCCCTGCTGTTGCAGCTCTTTACGCAATGAAGGCCATCAAGGAAGCTGGAATCACCCCGAAGAAGAATATCAGAATGATTCTTGGCCTTGATGAAGAGACAGATAAAGAAGGAATGATCTACTACAGAGATCATGTTGAGAAAATGCCTGAGCTGGGAATTACCCCTGATGCGGACTTCCCTGTTGTTCAGGGAGAGATGGGAATTCTCGTCTTTGATATAGCCAGAAAGCTTTCAGGAGGCAAAGCCGGTGATGGACTGAAGTTCAGAAGCATGGAATCCGGCGTTGCATATAACATCGTATCTCCTCAGGCTAAAGTCGTAGTATTCTCTGAAGACCAGAAGAATTACGATGATATAGCTTCAAAGGCAGAGGCATTTTCCGGAAAAACAGGATACAAAGTAACGACAAAGAAGCAGGGCAAGTCCCTTGTAATCGAAAGTTTCGGAGTTCAGGCTCACGGAGCCAGACCTCAGGAGGGCCTGAATGCAATCAGCATCATGATGGCATTCCTGGGAGAACTGGACTTTGCAGATCCTGGAGTAAACGAATTTACAGAATACTACAATAAGTACATCGGATTCGACCTTGAAGGCGGAAAGATGGGACCTGTTATCCATGACGAACCTTCAGGAAACCTGATTTTCAACGTAGGCCTGGCATCAGGAGACGAGGATGTAATCTCAGTAACTGTTAACATCCGCTATCCTGTAACATACACTGACGAACAGGTGTATGAGGTATTTGAGAAGACCCTGGAGGGCACAGAAGTAGGATTCGTAAAGAAGATGCTGGAGAAACCTGTTTATCTTCCTGATGACGACCCTATGGTGCAGAACCTCATAGGCGCATATGTAGATGAAACCGGCGATGACAAGACAAAGCCTCTGGTAATGGGCGGCGGCACTTATGCAAAGCTGATTCCTGGAACACTGGCCTACGGCGGAATGTTCCCTGGAGACGAGGACAGGATGCACCAGGCTAACGAGAGACTGCTTCTTGATCACTTCTACAAATCAGCAAGGATCTATGCAAGAGCCATCTACAAAATCTGCTGCCAGTAATAACGGGGAAATGAATGTATGTTCCTCTGTGCTTGACGAACATATTAGAATGTAGTAGTATCTACATAACAAGTAAATCTGTTTCAGGGCGTGGTGAAAGTCCACACCGGCGGTGATAGGAGCGATGTATTATGAGATTCTCCTTAAGTCCGCGAGCATTTGCAGAACCAGTGAGAATCTGGTACCGACGGTATAGTCCGGATGAAAGAAACATTTACAAATTAAGTTAGTTAATTAGTTTGTAGAGACGGCCTTGTATCTTATACGAGGCCGTTTATAATGCCTGACAGATTCCAACTGTAGCAGCTGTTCCTGCAGACATCCCACGGGATTAAAGGAACGATTTTATCTATTCAGGAGGAATATGTTATGAAAAGAGAAAACACTTTCAACACCAGCACTCTGGTTAAACTGGGACTTATGACCGCTCTCTCTCTGGTCATGCTCCTCATCAGGATTCCATATCCACCGGCACCATTCCTTGTATATGATCCGGCAGATATTCCAATCTACATCACTGCATTCGCCTTCGGCCCTGCAGCTGGCCTGGTGGTTACCTTCATGGTAAGCTTTATTCAGGCATTCCTGATGGGAGGAGACGGAATCTACGGTTTCCTCATGCACTTTATTGCAACTGGCGCATTCGCAGTAATGGTTGGCCTGCTCTACAAGAGGAACAAGACAAGAAAGACAGCGATCATTTCCATAGTTCTTGGAGTCATTGTAATGACAGCAATTATGTGTGCAATGAACCTCATTGTAACACCGCTCTACATGGGAGCTCCTAGATCTGCTGTTATGGCTATGATTGTACCTATCATCATTCCGTTCAACCTTCTCAAGGGCGGACTGAACGGTGCAGTTACCTTCGTGCTGTACAAGAGAATTTCAGGAATATTACACAGTGAAGGAAGATCAAAGGGAACAGAGAGTTCTGAGAGCTCAAGATGAAAATGATACAAAGAGCATAGCATTTGATATCGCCGGCAGACTTAAGGCCGGCGATGTTATTGCGCTTACAGGAGATCTCGGAACGGGAAAAACTACATTTACTAAGTATTTAGCGCAGGGCCTTGGTATTGACCACAATATCAACAGCCCTACTTTTAATATTGTGAAAGAACACTATGGCGGCCGTCTGCCTCTCTATCACTTTGATGTATACAGACTAGGCAGCGGTGAGGAACTGATAGACGCCGGAGCTGAAGACTACTTTTACGGAGACGGAGTTTCCGTAGTGGAATGGGCAGACCTTGTCATGGACTATCTTCCTGAAGATGCCATAGTCATTCATATATCATACGGAGAGAAAGAAGGAGAGCGAGTATACAGATGCATATTCTGACCTACGAAACAACAGGAAGCAAAGGATCTGCCGCAGTGATTTCATCAGATGGTACCATTGCCCTCAGCGCTTCTTCCAGCAAAATGGATCATCTGAAGGACATAAGCACTCTTGCGTCAGAGGCACTGGAAAAAAAGAAGCTTTCCATCCATGACATTTCATACGTTGCGGCGGCCATAGGGCCGGGTTCCTTTACGGGCATACGCATAGGCGTTACTACAGCCAGAACAGTTGCCCAGATGATGAACATTCCATGTATTCCGGTTCAGACCCTGAGAGCAATGGCAAGGATGGGTCAGTTCTGCCTGGACAGCTGTTCAGATGAACTGAAAACCGGGGGCAGCCAGCTACCTCCGAAATGGATCCTTACCATTATAAACGCCAGAAGAAGGCAGGCCTATGGGGCATTGTGGCGCATTGACGGTAGCAGACTTGAAGAGGTTATGCCTCAGAAGCAGTATATCATCGACGAAATGCTTCCGCAGGTGCTGGATCACATGAAGGAAAATGAATCCGTCCTGGTGACAGGTGACGGATTTGACGCTTATGGAGATACAGTGTCGGAGGTGCTGGGGAATAACAGATTCATTGCCGCTCCGGAAGAATTCAGATATCAGAGAGCGGATGCAGTGGCATCTGTAGCTTTAGAAATGGCACAAAATGGTGAGTTTACAGACTACAGCCATATGCTTCCCGATTACATGAGAAAAAGCGAAGCGGAGATGCGCCTGGAGAACGGTACCCTCAGCAAGAGGATTACATCGCCAGATAACATTGACGTAAGAAGAGCTCTTCCTGCAGACCTGGATAAAATAATGAAGCTGGAGAAAATTGCATTCCCTGATCCATGGAGCCGGCAGGCTATGGCAAAGGACATTGACTCCCCGGATGCAGTGGTGCTTACCGCCACCTGGGGAACTGTTTTTGCAGGATATCTGGATATGTGGAGAGTTGCAGGTGAAGGACAGCTTAATAACATTGCTGTAATGCCTGAATACAGAGGACGAGGCATTGGGCAGAGGCTTATGAAAGAGGCTCTTGCCATATTAAAAGGATACGGAGATTCGGAAATGAACCTGGAAGTTCGGAAGAGCAACAGGGCCGCCCGGTCTATGTATACAAAACTTGGATTTTCAGAACTTGGCATCAGACCCGGATACTACGAAAACAACGGGGAAGATGGGGTTATCATGAAGAAGGAACTGAAATCAGATGATTAATGGACATCACATTACTCTGGGGATAGAAAGCAGCTGCGATGAAACGGCAGTTGGCATCGTTCAGGACGGAAGGAAGATTCTGGCCAACATTATTTCATCCCAGATAGACATACACACTAAATTCGGCGGAGTAGTGCCGGAAATCGCATCAAGAAAGCACCTGGAGTGCATCAATAACGTTATCAGCCTGGCTCTGGATGAGGCTGGAATAACCATGGACCAGGTGGATCTTATAGGAGTAACCTACGGGCCTGGCCTGGTAGGTTCTCTTCTGGTGGGAGTTGCAGCAGCAAAAGCCATAGCTTTTTCATGCGGGAAACCACTGGTTGCGGTGAACCACATGCAGGGACACATTGCCTCCAATTATCTCCAGTATCCGGACCTTGAACCGCCTTTCATGGCCCTGGTGGTGTCAGGAGGCCATACCAATATTGTAAACGTCAGCGATTACAATATTTGCGAAACCCTGGGAAGTACCAGAGACGATGCAGCAGGAGAGGCCTTTGACAAGATAGCAAGAGTCATCGGTCTGGGATATCCTGGAGGCCCGAAGGTAGATAAGGTTGCCAGGTCGGGAAATAAAGATGCGGTTCATTTCAAGAGAGTTTACCTGGAGCCAGGCAGCTATGACTTTAGTTTCAGCGGTCTTAAGACCCAGGCTCTCAACTACCTGAACACTCAGAAGCAGGCAGGAAAGCAGATTTCCGTGGCAGATGTGGCTGCCAGTTTCCAGGAAGCCGTAGTGGATGTAATCAGCGACAAGGCTGTCAGTGCAGCTGTCCAGTTCGGAAGGGACAAGATAGTGATGGCCGGAGGAGTTGCATCTAATTCAAGGCTTAGACAGGTCCTCGAAGAGAAGGCGGGAGCCAGGGGAATAAGCATATTGAAACCTGATCCCATTCTGTGCACTGACAACGGAGTTATGATAGCGTGCAGCGCATACTATGAGGGATTGAAGGGGAATTACGCAGGACCGGACCTGGACGCAGTGCCGGGACTTGAGTTCTAGTAAAAAAATTTTTTTCATGAGAGAGAACTGCGGGAAACCGGGGAAAACCGGGAATAGCGAATTTATTAACAGGAGAACGAAAAACTATGCTGGTAATGTCAGCAAAGGATATAAATAAATCATATGGTACAGATGTAATACTGGAAGATGTGAGCTTTTCCGTCAACAAAGGGGACCGGATCGGAATCGTAGGACCTAACGGGGCGGGTAAGACCACCTTGCTCAGGATTGTTTCAGGAGAACTGGAGCCTACGTCGGGAGAGCTTTTCATAAAGCCAGGATTCCATCTGGGATACCTGAAACAGAGGAACAACTTCGACAGCCAGGGAACATTGCTTGAAGAAGTAAAGAAGAGTTTTACCCGTTTCTATCGGATGGAAAGGGAAATGGCCAGGCTTCAGGAGCTGATCAAAGACCACAAGAGCAGTGATTTCCAGAAAAATCTGGCTGCATACACCGATCTGCTGGAGAAGTACAAGGATGCAGGCGGATACACTTATGAGAGCGAGATGGAATCGGTTCTGGCCAACATGGGCTTCGGGCCGGAGACTTACAGCAAAAAAACAGGATCCCTTTCCGGAGGGGAGAGGACCAGGCTGGCTCTGGCGGCTCTGCTTCTGAAAGCACCTGAAATCCTCCTTCTGGATGAGCCCACCAACCATCTGGACCTTCAGATGCTGGAGTGGCTGGAGAAATACCTGAACGGATACAAGGGAACGGTTATAGTGGTTTCCCACGACCGTTTTTTCCTGGACAAGATGGTTACCAGGGTCTTCGATGTGAGAAATACTCATCTGTATTGTTATACAGGAAATTACACGGAATTCACTGTTAAGAGGCAGGAGCGGCTGGAGTCTGAAAGGCGGGCCTGGGAGAACCAGCAGAGAGAAATCAAGCGCCAGGAAGAGATGATCCGCCGCATGAAAGAGCGGGGCACAGAGCACCTGGCAAAGAGAGCCCAGTCCAGAGAAAAACAGCTGGCCCAGATGGACGTTCTTGACAGGCCTGAATCAGAATCAGGGGACATGAAGCTTCAGTTCCATGTGGAATATAAAAGCGGAAATGAGGTTGTCACTGCAGAAGGACTGGAAAAAAGCTTCGGCGAGAGGAAGCTTTTCAGAAATGTGGATTTCAAGATCAGAAAAGGCGAGAAGGTCTGCATTATCGGAAACAACGGAACGGGAAAAACCACCCTTCTCCGCATAATCCTGGGCCAGATTCAGCAGGACAGAGGCTATCTGAAAATCGGCCACAACGTGAACTTCGGATACTACGACCAGGGCCAGCTTATGCTGGATGAAAATGAAACCATTCTGGGAGAGATGAAGAACGCCTACCACCTTTACACCGATACTCAAATGAGATCCCTTCTGGGCAGGTTCCTGTTCAGTGGAGATGAAGTTTTTCTCCGGGTGGGAGATATTTCCGGAGGTGAAAAGGCCAGGCTGGCACTGCTGAAACTGATGCTGTCAGGTTCCAACACTCTGGTGCTGGACGAGCCTACCAACCACCTGGATATCCAGTCCAAGGAGGTGGTGGAGGAGGCCATATCCGGCTTTGACGGCACGGTAATAATGGTTTCCCACGACAGATACCTTCTGAGCCGGGTTCCGGACAGAATCCTGGAACTAACCCCCGATGGAATCATCGAGTATCAGGGCAAATACGATTATTATCTTGAGAAATCCCAAGAGAGGCACCAGCTCATTGAAAGCCAGCAGGCTTCTTCAGGCGCCAGCAGAGGAGGATCGTCAGCAGCCGGTGGCCCGGAGGGCGGCACCGAAGGTGATTCAGGAAAAAATGAAAGTTCTCTGTCTGCGGAGGATGAGCGGCGTCTCAGAAAAGAACGGGAGGCTGAAGAGCGGCGTCAGGCCAGGAAACTCCAGAGCCTTGAAGAGGAAATCCACGATCTTGAAGGAAGAATTGAAGATCTTGAAAAGGCCCTGTGCAGCCCTGAACATATGAGGGATATCGAGTTCCTTCAGGAGCAGGGACAGATAATGGACCAGCTGAAACAGGAACTGGATGAAAAATATGACCAGTGGATGGAGCTGCAGGCTTGAATTTTTTCATAAAACATGGTAAATTGTCTCAGTCTTTTTTTTGAGAATCACTAAATTTGCACATAATAAATCCTTCTTTTACAAAAGAAGGTTTGGCTGCCGCGGAATTTACGGCACAGGAATAAACTTGAAAAAAAGAAAACAGTTAAGAATCTTTTCGTATCCCAGGGCAGGTTATCTCCATGATATCCGATGAGATATAGAAAGATTGTTAAAAAACTTGCAAAGAATTATTGCGTAATTTATAATCAGGTTGAAGAAAATACTGGAGGAAAATATGGTTTTTGAGAAGGTTAAGAGTTTTGTAGTTGAGCAGCTTGGTGTAGATCCTGATCAGGTTGAGATGGACACAAATCTTATGAAAGATCTGGAAGCAGATTCACTGGATGCAGTTGAGATTATTCTTGCTGTTGAGGACGAGTACGGTCTGGACATCCCAGATGAGACAGCAGAGAAGTTTGAGACAGTTAGAGATCTGGTTGAATACGTAGAAGCAAACAAGTAAGATCCGCAGGTTATTTGGGCTGAATCACTACTTGGGAAACGGGCAGAGGAAAAGATGAAAAATAACGGCACAAAAATCTCCAATGCGATTGTACGCAGGCTTCCAAGATACAGAAGATATCTTGGGGAGCTTAAGAGACAGGGAGTAGAAAAAATATCTTCTAATGAGCTCAGCAGTTTAATAGGATATACTGCTTCACAGATAAGGCAGGATCTGAATACATTTGGAGGATTCGGACAGCAGGGGTACGGATACAGCGTTGATTATCTGTATGAGGAAATCAATAAGATTCTTGGACTGGACAGGGAGTATAAGACGGTAGTAGTTGGTGTGGGAAATCTCGGACAGGCTATTACAAATTATACTTACTATTACAAGATCGGATTTAACATCGTAGGACTGTTTGACGTAAATCCAAGGCTTATCGGACTTCAGATAAACGGAGTACAGGTAAGGGATTCAGCTGAATTGGCTGAATATGTGAAAGACAACGACATAGATATCGGTATTATCTGTGTAAACAGGGAGCATGCCCAGGACGTAGCTGACACCCTGATAGAAGGCGGAGTAGAGGGAATCTGGAACTTCGCACCTGTAGATCTGAAGATACCTGAAGATGTGGCAATTGAGAACGTTCACCTCAGCGAGAGCCTTCATACTCTTGCGTTCAAGATCAAGAACAACGAGAAGAACATGGAATACTAATTTAGTATCAATGGAATATTGACGGAGTCTTTCTCAATAACCCCGTCGTTCCGGAATTAATATTGCAACCCTTGGGCGGGAGTCGCACTTGATGCGGCTCCTGTTTTTGTTGATCTGGGGCCAGATATCAGGCCTTTGATGTGACTAATAAAAAACTGCCGCACCTTCAGGTGCAGCAGTTCTCTTAAAGCGATTTTGCAAAATGCTGATATATCAATATCGATTATTCAACCTCTGCAGGAGCGCCTACTGGGCAAACGCCAGCGCAAGCTCCGCAATCGATGCATGTATCCTCATCGATAACGTAAGGTGTACCCTCGGTAATAGCCTCAACTGGGCAACCCTCAGCACAAGCTCCGCAACCGATGCAGTCATCACTGATTCTGTAAGCCATTGGTTTCTACCTCCTTGATTAAAATTCAGACAACTGGATTATAACAGTGGGGTTTGATTTTGTAAAGTAATATTACAGTTACATATTTTATTCATTTTTCTTCAAAGCAGCACTTTCCCCCAGGCTTGCCTCCAGGAACAAAAAATGTGGTATCATCTGACTATGGAAATAATATCATTTACAGGAAAAAGCGGCACCGGCAAAAGCTACCAGGCAGTGGGCCTCAGCAGAAGGCTCCGGGCCGATGCCATCATAGATGACGGACTTCTGATATACAAAGGACGGATAGTTGCCGGAAGATCGGCGAAGGCCTGCGCTTCTAAAGCTGCCGCCATGAGAACGGCACTTTTTAACTACGAGGACCAGCGCAATGAAGTTAAAGAGGCGCTGGAGCGTTACAAGCCGGCCAGGCTGATGATACTGGGAACATCAGACAGAATGGTGGACTGGATAACCAAGGCCCTTGACCTCCATACAGCAGACCGGAGGGTTTACATAGAAGAGGTTTCCACTGCAGAAGACCGGGAGAAAGCTTCCTATTCAAGAAATCAGAGAGGGGAGCACGTTATTCCTGTGCCTTACATGCAGATAAGGAAAGACTTTGCAGGATATTTTCTGGATCCCATTAGGCGTTTCCGAAATCCTTCCATGCCTGAAGGACCAGCCCAGTCCGTAAGCACCATCGTGCGGCCGGCATACAGTTATGCAGGAAAATTCCAGATTGCACCGTCTGTTTTATCTGACATTGTGTACATAACTGCAGAAAGATATCACAAACATTTCCGGGTCGCAGACACCTATTCAAACAGGAACCCGGGAGAGCTGGATGTAGTCGTGGTTTTACATATTTTCTGGAAAAAAAGAATAATGAATCAGGTCGGGGACTTCCAGGAGAAGCTGAAAGACCAGATACAGTCTATGACAGCCTTTTCCGTAAGAAACATCAATGTGCAGATAAGGACAGTAACGGTGAAAAGAGAAGTGGCAATGGCCAGGAAGCGCAGGGAGGCAGTGAAACCTCTGACTGATTTAATGGGCAACGGTCACGGGTACTGGCAGGAGCAGGAGAGGAAGTAATCAATTGAACAGAATAATTTTTGAGAACGTAAGAGATATAGATCTTGATCACATTTTTCAGTGCGGCCAGTGTTTCCGGTGGATTCCTGAGGACAATAATGACAGCAGCTCCACAGGCCGCTACAGAGGCGTGGCCGGATCTTATTTTTGCCAGGCAGAGCTGGAAAAAAATGATGAGTTTGCCGGAACTCTTACGCTGAATGTGACAGGAGGAGATGAAAAGTTCTGGAGAGACTACTTTGACCTTGACAGGGATTACGGCCAGATCAAGGAAAAACTTGTTGAACAGGAACCCAGGATTTCGGCAGCCACAAGAGAAGGCGGAGGAATAAGAATACTTAACCAGGATTTCTGGGAAGTGCTCATATCCTTTATCGTTTCTCAGAACAACAATATTCCAAGGATAATGAAATGCATTGAA
Source organism: Allobaileyella intestinalis (assembly GCF_009695865.1). Taxonomy (GTDB): domain Bacteria; phylum Bacillota; class Clostridia; order Peptostreptococcales; family Anaerovoracaceae; genus Allobaileyella; species Allobaileyella intestinalis. The sequence continues at coordinate 169,377 of NZ_VUNB01000006.1, forward strand.
GGCCTTTGTTCTGCCTTCGGAGAACCGGTTTACCGTGATTTGGACGGGAAAACCTGGTACAGTTTTCCAAAGCCGGAAGCCCTTCTTGGAAAAACTGAAGAAGACCTGAAGGAAATCAAGCTGGGGTACAGAGACTCATATATAGTAAGAGCAGCGGACAAGTTCCTCAAAAACGGCATACCGGCGGGAACCATGGAGGAAAAAAGAAAACAGCTCCTTGAGTACCACGGAATCGGCCCGAAGGTGGCGGACTGTATTATGCTTTTCGGATGCAGGGAGTTTACGGCATTTCCTGTAGACACCTGGGTCAAGACAATAATGAATGACATGTACGGCTTTGAGAAAAAAGATATAAAGGGAATGCAGGCTTTCGCCAGAGAACGGTTCGGCGATTTGAGAGGATTCGCCCAGCAATATCTTTTCTATCTGTACAGGGATAAAGGAATTAAATAGAGTTTTGAGAAACACCCCCATTGATTGATATGTGTCCGGGATTCTGGGTACATATCAATCCATGGGGGCTTTTATATTGTCAATATCAGAGATTGTTAAAATTGATAATCATTATAACTTCAAAAATGATATAAGAGTAACAAATATGTATATATATGCATATAAAATGAATATATATAGGCCGATTCTGTATATAGCTTTGAAACAATATTAAGAAGAGCCTGGAGCCTATATGGAAAAAATATATCGTGCACGATGCGAAATGCATTGCACTATGTGCACTGAAACCCTTGAAATTACAAGGATGAAAAAATTTTTTAAAAAATTGCAAAGCCCTTCTTACAAGCGGAGTTTAGCGGAATAATGTCCGCAATTGGCGGAATGGGTATTTGACAATTGTATAACAAAATGTATAATCAAAACGTAAGATATTTGTTAAAAAAATCCCAATACTTAACCTTACAGGTGAATTCGGAAGGTTCGATGGAGGAAACATGTACACTCTGGGCGTCGATATAGGTTCTACAACTTCAAAATGCGTAATCATGAATGATGGCAGTGATATTGTAGCTACCAGCCTTGAAATAGGAGGGATGGGCACATCCGGACCTGAGGATTCAGTAAGAGAAGTTCTTGACTCTGCCGGACTCAACAGAGATGACATAGCCAGGACAATTGCCACCGGTTACGGCAGGATGAAATATGAGGATGCCGACGGAGAGGTCAGTGAGCTTACATGCCACGCCCTGGGTGCCAGCCATATTTTCCAGGGCCTGAGAACTGTAATAGATATTGGCGGTCAGGACGCGAAGATCATTTCTCTTTCTAGTGACGGGCGAATGACAAACTTCGTTATGAATGACAAATGTGCTGCTGGTACAGGCCGTTTCCTGGATGTTATGGCAAACATACTCCGCATTGATGTGAATGATATGGGTAAGCTTGCAGAACAGGCTGGCCAGCCTGCATCTATATCCAGCACCTGTACGGTATTTGCAGAATCTGAAGTAATCAGCCAGCTTGCCAACGGCGTGAAACTGCCGGAGCTGGTTGCAGGCATCTGTGACAGCGTTGCATCAAGAGTCAGTGCTCTTGCCAGAAGAGCAGGGGTCAGGGAGAAGGTGTGCATGTCCGGAGGGGTTGCTCACAACGATGCAGTTAGAAAGGCCCTTGAGAAGAAACTGGAAGTCAGCATAGAGACGAGCCCCTTGTCCCAGCACTTCGGAGCTGCGGGAGCTGCCATATACGCTTACAGACAGGAGCTGAGAAATAAATAAACCTGGTAAATAACAGCCTTACAGGCTGATGAACAATCAACATATCTGAAGTACTTAACCATCAGGAGGAATTTGAAATGGCTGAAGAAAAGAAAGAAGTCAAGAAATCCCGTCCACCGCTGGATCCTAACTCAGCTAAATACAAGCTGGGAAAGATCGCAGGAGATGCATTCAAGGATGCAATTGCCGCAAAGGCGGCAGGAAAACCAGTGGCATGGGTCTCCAGTAATTTCCCTGTGGAGATTCCTGAAACCCTGGGACTGGCTACAGCATACCCTGAGAACCAGGCTGCAGGTATTGCGGCAAGAGGAGCCGGCGAGAGAATGTGCACAGTGGCAGAGGAAGAAGGTTATTCCAACGATATCTGCGCATACGCCAGAGTAAGCCTTGCCTATGCAAAACTGAAAGAGTGTCCTGAGCAGGATGTGGCAATGCCGGACGTGCTTCTTTGCTGCAACAACATCTGCAACTGCATGATCAAGTGGTACGAGAACCTTTCCAAGGAACTTAACATACCGATGATAATGCTGGACATTCCGTTCAATCCTGATTATGAAGTGTCAGATGCTGAAGTTCAGTACGTAACAGCGCAGTTCTGGGATGCAGTCCATCAGCTTGAGAAACTGTTCGATCTTAAGTGGGATGACAAAAGATTTGAAGAAGTTACAGGCTTCAGCTGCAGGTCCAGCAGAGCATGGCTGGCAGCTACAGAGTGTGCAAGATATGTTCCTTCACCGTTTAACGGATTTGACCTGCTGAATCACATGGCAGTAATGGTAACAGCCAGAGGCAAGAAGGAAGCCGGCGAAGCCATGGAAACTCTTCTCAAAGAATATGAGGACAACCACAAGAACGGCAAGAGCACCTTCCGCACAGAAGAGAAATACAGAATCATGTTCGAAGGAATTGCATGCTGGCCATATCTGAGAGTCACATCTCACGGCCTTAAGGACAGAGGCATAAACATGGTCACAACCATCTACGCAGATGCCTTCGGATTCGACTATCACAGTTTCGATGAAATGATCAGAGCTTACTGCTCTGTACCGAATGCAATAAATCTTGAGAAATCCAGAGACAAACGTATCAAGCTTTGCAAGGACAATCACGTTGAAGGACTTCTGGTTCACACAAACAGATCCTGTAAGCTCTGGAGCGGATTTATGTACGAGATGAGCCGCCAGATCGGTGAAGCATGCGGCATTCCAGTAGCAAGCTTCGACGGAGACCAGGCGGATCCGAGAAACTTCTCTGAAGCCCAGTACGATACGAGAGTACAGGGGCTCATGGAGATAATGGAAGCAAACAAACAGGCAAAACAGGAGAAGGGAGAATAAAAAATGAACAGAGACCTAATTGAGAAATTCCATCAGGTAGCTGTATCTCCGAAGGCCCAGAAAGACAAGTATCTGGCTGCAGGAGAAAAAGTTGTTCTGACAGCTCCTGTGTATACCCCTGAGGAGATCATTCATTCTATGGGATTTGTACCTATGGGTGCATGGGGAGCAGATATTGAACTTAACAGGGCAAAGGAATACTTCCCTGCATTTATGTGCTCCATAGTTCAGTCAATTCTGGAACTGGGAATGACTGGTGAGTATCAGGGCGTAGATGCCCTGGTAGTTCCTTCTCTCTGCGACACTCTGAAGTGCCTGGGAGAAAACTGGAAATACGGAGTGCCATCAATTCCGTTCATTCCAATGACATATCCGCAGAACAGAAAGCCTGAATATGGCATTAAGTTCACCATGGCAGGTTATGAAAGAGTAATCAGAGATCTGGAAAAGGTAGGCGGCAAGTTTGATGAAAACAAGCTGGCAGAATCCATAAAGATCTACAACAGACACAATCAGGTAATGAGAGAGCTGGACGAAATCCTTGCTGTTCACCCTGAAGTAACTGCAGCCCAGAGAAGTGACATCTACAAAAGCGCATTTTTCATGAAAAAAGAAGAACACACCGCTCTTGTGGAACAGCTGATTGAAGATCTGAAAGGAAGCGAGTCTGGAGAGGAAAAACTCCCTGTAATGGTGTCTGGAATTCTTACAGACGCTCCTGGACTTAACAAGATCTTCGATGACCTGGGAATGCACATCGTTGCAGATGACGTGGCAGCTCAGACTAGACAGTACAGAACAGATGCTCCTGAAGGCAATGACCCTCTCAGGGATCTTGCTCAGAAGTTTGCTGACATGAACGACTGCTCCGTCCTTTATGATCAGGAAAAGCACAGACCGAATCTGATCGTTGAGACGGCAAAGGCCAGAGGAGCAAAGGGCCTGATTGTAGTCCTGACCAAGTTCTGCGACCCTGAAGAGTTTGATTACGTGATGATCAAGAGAGCCTGTGATGATGCGGGAATACCGGTGGCACTGGTAGAAGTGGACAGGCAGATGAAGGAGTTTGAACAGGTTCGCACAAATCTGGAAACCTTCAGAGATGTACTGACAATGTAGTGAAGACTTGAAAATTCCGGTGTTCCTGCCGGAATTCAGATAACAGTTGGTGATCCGGCCTGTGCCGGAACTTAAAAGGAGGAAGAAATGAGTGAAGTAAAGCGCCCTCTTGAAGGAGTGAAGGTCGTAGAGATGGCAACATTCATTGCCGCTCCATGTACGGCTCGTTTCCTTGCAGATCTGGGAGCAGACGTTATCAAGGTTGAGGCCCCTAAGGGCGATCCGCTGAGATACACTGCTGTTAATGAGGGAAGGCCTCTGGACCAGAAGGAAAATACTTCCTATGACCTGGAAAATGCCGGGAAGCGCTGCGTGGCACTGAACACAAAGACGGAAGAAGGAAGAGAAGCACTGGAGAAGCTGATTTCTGAAGCAGACATCTTCATCTGCAACTGGCGTCAGGGCCCTCTCAAGAGAGCAGGACTTGACTGGGAGACACTCCATGCAAAGTATCCAAAGCTGGTAATGGGATATATTTCAGGCTACGGAGAGAAGGGACCTGACAAGGACCTGCCGGGCTTCGATTTCACAGCATTCTATGCCCGCGGAGGAATTCTGGGACCACTGAGAGACAAGAAGAGCACTCCGATGTTGACAGTACAGGGCTTTGGAGATCACCAGGTAGCAATGAACCTGGCAGCAGGAGTTCTGGCTGCACTGTACAGAGCAAAGATGACAGGTGAAGGAGATCAGGTCATCGTATCTCTGTTCCACAGTGCGGTATGGGATGTTTCTCTGATGCTTCAGGCCAGCCAGTACGGATCAGACAGCTGTAAGTTCCCGATGGAGAGATGGGAGAACGGAAATCCTCTCACAATGTGTTACAGAACGAAGGACGATCAGTGGCTGCAGATCGCAATGCCTCAGTATGACAGACATTATCCTGTTCTGATGAACGCCATGGGACATCCTGAGATGGCTGATGACCCAAGATTTTATCCTCAGAAGAATCTGGTTCCAAACAGAAAAATCTTCTCAGAGTGGATTTCAGATCAGTTTGCTCAGAGAGACTGTGCAGAGTGGTGCAAGATTTTGGATGATGCGGACCTGCCTTATGCAGTAGCCCAGAACTGGGATACCCTGCTTGTAGATAAACAGGCCTGGGCTTCAGATATTTTCTACGAAATGGAGTACAGCAACGGAAACAAGCGTACTCTCGTAAGACCGCCGGTAATGTTCAAGGAAATGGGACTGCCTGAATACAACAGAGGACCATACCTGGGCGAGCAGACTGAGTCAGTTCTCAAGGAACTTGGATACTCAGATGAAAAAGTGGCTGAAATGATTAGCGATGGTGCTGCAGTTCCAATGGACCCGGCACTAAGGGATTAATCAATAATTGATGCCCCGGAGAGGAGGATTTCCCCAACCCTTTCCAAGTCTCCGGGAATTTAAAGATCTCATAGAGAATCAAGTAATATGAGGAGGATTGTTATGAAGATCGCTGCTTATGAAGTTAGACCTGATGAAGAGCCTGTTATTAAGGGATTGTGTGAAAAACTGGGAATTGATGTAGACATTACAGGACTGAATCTTGATGAGTCTACAGTATCAATGGCAGAAGGTGCAGACGGTGTTACAACACTGGGACAGAGCACTTACAGCAATGAAGTTCTGGACACATTGAAGAGCTATGGAGTTAAGGTTCTGGCATCCCGCTGCGTAGGATACAACCACATGAACGTAGAATACGCCAAGAAGCTGGGATTCAAGTTGTGTAACGGATCATACGCTCCTAACGGAGTGGCAGAGTACACAGTAATGTCCATTCTGATGTGCATCAGAAAACAGAAAAAAGCACTGTACGACACAAATGACAATAACTTTACACTGAAGGGCAAGATGGGAAGAGAACTTAGAACCATGACAGTTGGAGTTATTGGAACTGGCAAGATCGGAGCAACAGTAATCAAACTGCTATCCAGCTTCGGCTGCAAGATCCTTGCAAACGACATCTTTGAAAGCGATGAAGTAAAGAAATACGCTACCTATGTTGATCACGATACTCTTTACAGAGAGAGCGATGTTATCACCATTCACACACCTCTTCTCCCTCAGACTGAGAAGACTCTGAATGCTGATGCTATCTCCAAGATGAAGGATGGAGTAGTAATCATAGATAACGCAAGAGGCGAGCTGATGGATATAGATGCCATTATCGAAGGAATTGAATCAGAGAAGATCGGCGCACTGTTTATGGATTCCTTCCCTGGAGAGGTTGGTATCATCCACGTTGAGCACAACGATGACATAATCAGAACAGAGGGAATGCCTTACTTCAAGCTTAAGTATCTCCGCTCCTTCAGCAACGTATACCACACACCTCATATGGCCTTCTTCACAAAGGAAGCAGGAGAACAGATGGCAGAATGTGGTGTCAGATCAATCTATGAGATCCTGACAGAAGGTAAATCTACTCACGAGATACCAGCATAATGATTTTATGTTCCGGGTTCCTGAACCGGACCCGGAAATAATTTTTTACTAGGAGGAAAATATGATTCTGGACAAGAAACATGCCCTGCAGCAGAAGCTGTTCCGCCAGTTCGCCGAAACAGAGTTCACAAAGGAAATCCTTGATGAGCTGGAGGAGACCGGTGAGTTCAACTGGGAAATGCATAAGAAAATGGCCCAGTACGGCTTCATGGGAGTTAAGATTCCTAAGGAATACGGTGGAGCAGGATGTGATAACCTCACTTACTGCCTGATGGATGAAGAGTTTGCCAGACAGAGTGCAGTACTGGCACTCTACGCCAACACATCCAATTCTCTGGGCGGAGGCCCGCTGCTTCTTGCCGGCAGCAAAGAGCAGAAAGAAAAATATCTGCCGCCGGTAGCAAGAGGAGAGAAGATTCTGGTGTTCGCCTTGACAGAGCCAGGCGCCGGATCTGATGCAGGTGGAACAACTACCACAGCTATTCAGGACGGTGATGATTTCGTTATCAACGGACGTAAGTGCTTTATTTCAGGTGCTCCTATGGCAGACTGGTGCATCCTTTTCGCAAAGACAGATCTGAGCGCAAAGGGATCCAGGGGAATCTCCATGTTCATTGTGGACATGCATCTTCCTGGAGTATCTCTGGGTGCTCCGGAGAAAAAGATGGGTATCATAGGTTACCCAACTAGCGACGTTGTTCTGGAAGATGTAAGAGTTCCTAAGGACTGCCTGATCGGAAAGCTCAACAAGGGCTTCCAGACAGCCATGAAGACACTGGATGGAGGAAGGCTCGGCGTTGCTGCTCAGGCTTTGGGCATTGCACAGGCTTGTCTTGATGAATCTGTAAAATATGCAAAAGAGCGTAAACAGTTCGGACGTCCAATTGCTGATTTTCAGGGTGTAAGCTTCATGATAGCCGATATGGCAACAGATATCGAGGCTGCCCGTCAGCTGGTATATCACGCAGCTCAGCTGAAGGACGCAGGATCCGATGAAGCGTCCAAGGCATGCTCCATTGCCAAGTATTTTGCTTCTGAAGCAGCTAACCGCTGTGCATACAAGGCTGTACAGATCCATGGCGGATACGGATACATCAAGGAGTACAAGGTTGAAAAACTTTATAGAGATGCTCGTATCACCAGCATCTACGAAGGTACCAGCCAGGTACAGCAGATCGTAATCGCAAGCAATCTTTTGAAGTAAAGTAAGGAGGCAAAGGACTTATGAAAATTCTTGTAACAGTAAAGCAGGTTCCTGATACCTCCGGCAAGGTAGCAGTAAACCCAGATGGAACACTTAACCGTGCTTCCATGCAGACAATCATCAACCCTGATGATCTGAACGCAATCGAGGCTGCACTGACACTGAAGGATCACCTGGGATGCCAGGTTGTAGCATTCACAATGGGACCACCGCCTGCAGAAGACATGCTGAGAGAGCTGATGGCAATGGGCGTTGATGAAACTGTTCTGGTTACTGCCAGAGAATTCGGAGGATCCGATACATACGCAACATCTCAGATTATCGCAGCAGCCATTGATACATATGGCCTTGGTGAGGAAGACATTGTTCTTGCAGGACGTCAGGCAATCGACGGAGACACAGCTCAGGTAGGACCTCAGATCGCAGAGAAGCTCCACATTCCTCAGGTAACATATGCTGGAGAGATAAAGAAGGATGGAAGAACTCTTACAGTCAAGAGAATCCTCGAGGATGGATATATGACCATCAAAGTCCAGACTCCATGTCTCATTACATGTATTAAGGAACTGAACACTCCAAGATACATGTCAGTTCTGGGAACAGAAGAGTGCTACGAAATGCCTATGCACGTAATGGACTACAACGCCCTTAAAGATCATCCTCTGATTGATGCTACTACAATCGGACTGAAAGGTTCTCCTACTAATATTTATAAGTCATTCACTCCGCCTCAGAAGGGTGTGGGAATGATGCTGGAAGGATCCGGCAAGGAGACAACAGACAAACTGGTTTCGATACTCACGGACAAGCACATAATCTAAGGAAGGAGAACAGACAATGGCTTATAACAGTGCTGATATAGCTGCCTTCAAGAACGTATGGGTTTTCTGTGAGCAGCGCGGCGGAAAAATGATGAATACAACCTTTGAGCTTATCTCGGAGGGAAGAAAACTGGCGGATGAGCTGGGTGTAGACCTTTGCGGAATTCTGCTGGGAGACAATGTTGACAACATTGCAAATGAAATCGGCGGATACGGTGCAGACAGAGTAATAGTTTGCAACAGCCCTCTTCTGAAGCACTACACAACAGAAGGATATACAAAGGTCATCTGCGACATGGTAGAAGAATACAAGCCTGAGATTCTCCTGTTCGGAGCTTCCAACATCGGAAGAGACCTGGCTCCTCGCTGTGCCGCAAGACTGCACACCGGCCTGTGCGCAGACTGCACTCACCTGGACGTAGATCTGAACGGATATGTGAATTTCCTGAGAACCGGATCTTCTCTGGATGTGGATGGAATGAACTTCGAGAGCAGACTCTTCGATGTTAACAAAAACCTGAAGATGACAAGACCGGCTTTCGGCGGACACCTGATGGCAACTATCGTATGCCCTCGCTTCCGCCCTGCAATGGCAACAGTACGTCCAGGCGTAATGCAGAAGAGAGAGTTTGATGAGAAAAAAGCTCAGTCTGTTCAGCTTGTTCATCCTGAATTCGCCCTGTCTGCTGATGACATCGAAACAGAAGTAGTAGAGGTAGTGAAGGCTGCAAAGAAGATGGTAGACCTGATTGGTGCCGACTACATCGTGTCAGTAGGAAGAGGTATTGCCAAGGATGTTGAAGGCGGAATTGCTCTTGCCCAGGAGCTGGCTGACGAGCTTGGTGGAGTTGTAGGTTCATCCCGTGCCTGTGTTGATGCAGGATGGATAAGTGCTGATCACCAGGTAGGACAGACAGGAAAAACCGTTCATCCTAAGGTTTACATTGCCCTGGGAATATCCGGAGCTATTCAGCATAAGGCTGGAATGCAGGATTCAGAGTACATTATCGCTGTAAACAAGAACGATGGAGCACCGATCTTCGAAATCGCAGACTACGGAATTTGCGGTGACCTTTTCAAGGTAGTGCCGCTGCTCATCGATTCTATCAGAGAAGCAAAGGCTGCAAAGGAAGCTTAGCAGCACAAACAGGGCCGGCATCTGAACTGATGACGGCCCCATATGACTATTTAAACAGAGAATGCATGAAAGTGTGGAGATAATGGAGCAGGAAAAAAAGTACAGAATAGTAGTAATAAATCCCGGTTCCACATCTACAAAGGTGGGAGTATTCATGAACGAGCAGAAGGTGTTCGTAGAGAGAATCTACCACGACAGCAGTGAAATGGCCCGTTTTGAAACCATACAGTCTCAGCTGGGCTACAGGACACTGCTGGTTGAGAGACTTTGTCAGCAAAATGAGGTAAAGCTTGACCAGGTCGATGCCTTCGTGGGATGCGGAGGCGGTATGCTTTCATGCAAGAGCGGTGTTTACCGTATTAATGAAAAATTAATTTATGATTGCGAGACAGCTGCGGCAGGCGTCCACCACCCGGCCATGCTGGCAGCTCAGATCTGCAGGAGGCTGGTTAACAAATACGGCGGCCGGGGCTTCACTGTAGATCCTCCTGACACAGATGAATTCCAGGATGTGGCCAGGATTTCAGGTCTGAAAGGAGTGTACAGAGAAAGCCGAGTACACTGCCTTAATCAGAAAGCGGTGGCAAGAGAATATTGCAGAGAGAATAATCTCACTTACGAAGACTGCAATTTCATAGTGGTGCATATGGGCGGAGGTATATCAGTAACAGCTCACAGGAAGGGTGAAATGATTGACAGCAACGATGTGCTGGCAGGTGACGGACCGATGACTCCTACACGAGCTGGAAGTATCCCCACAACAAAAATCCTGAAAATGGCATTTAGCGGCAAGTATTCCTATGACCAGCTGGAAGAAAGGCTAACCAGAAAAGGAGGCCTTATCGATCAGCTTGGTACTGACGACGTCCAGGAAATCGAACGGCGGATTACAGAGGAAAACGACAGATATGCCGCTCTCATTTTCGACGGTATGATATACCAGGTTGCCAAATATATAGGAGAGTGCGCCGTAGTACTGAAAGGACATGTGGATGGAATCCTTATTACCGGAGGCATGTCCAGAAGTGAGTATATTACCGGAATGCTTAAAGATTACGTGGAGTGGCTGGCGCCGGTATGGATCAAGCCAGGGGAAATGGAAATGGAAGCACTGGCTTCCGGAGCTTACAGAGCTCTGACCGGCCGCCAGGAAATCCTCACGTACACAGGAGTTCCGGTATTCAAAGGCTATCATTCCAGAAGGTATCACATATAAATATATACTGCGGATGATTTGGGCTTTCCAGTGCCCGAAGCTGCCACGGAGAAATCCGCGGCAGCTTTTTTAGTGAAGATATTTTCACATTCTACGTTTCCATTTTTGTTGACAGAAGGGGAGACCATGAGTAGAATATTGATTGTGGGTTAGCACTCGAGAATATTGAGTGCTAACAAATGGGACGACCCGTAACGCAGAGGATTCTACAGATGAAGCACTGTGAATGAATTTTTTCAAAATCTGCGTTCCGGAGCAACAGAAATTGCAAAATAATATTAATTGCATAAGATATGAGAAGATCTACGGATCTATGGAGGTATGTAATGAGTGTAGGTATCAAGCCACTGGGAAGCAGAGTTGTTATCAAGAAGCTTGAGGCTATCGAGAAGACAGAGGGCGGACTGATTCTGTCCGGCAATGCAAAGGAGAAGCCACAGGAGGCAGAGGTTGTTGCAGTAGGCCCTGGAACAGAAGATGTAAAGATGGAAGTAGCAGTAGGCGACATCGTAGTATATTCAAAGTATGCAGGAACAGACCTGAAGTGCCATGGCGAGGAATATACAATTGTTGATCAGAAGGATATTCTGGCAACTATCACAGACTAGTGAAAACGTCCAGTATTCGAAATACTGGTATTAAATAGAAAATATTTTTTTACGGAGGCAAATAAATGGCTAAAGAACTTCATTACGGAGAGGATTCTAGAAGAAAACTGCTGGCAGGTGTGGACAAGCTGGCAGATACAGTAAAGATCACACTTGGACCTAAGGGAAGAAACGTACTGATCGAGAAGTCTTACGGTTCCCCGCTGATCACAAACGATGGTGTTACTATTGCCAAGGAAATCGAGCTGGAGGATCAGGTCGAGAACATGGGTGCTCAGCTGGTCAAGGAAGTAGCTACAAAGACTAACGATATTGCCGGTGATGGTACAACAACTGCTACAGTACTGGCTCAGTCCATCGTAAGAGAAGGATTCAAGAACGTTGCAGCAGGGGCAAATCCAATGATCCTGAAGAGAGGAATCAACGGAGCAGTAGATGTTGCAGTAAAGAAGCTGAAGGAAAGCGCTGTACACGTAAACGACAAGGACAGCATCGCTCAGGTTGCATCTGTTTCCGCAGCCGATAAGGAAATCGGTGAAATGATCGCCGAGGCTATGGACAAGGTAGGCAAGGACGGAGTAATCACCGTTGAGGAAAGCAGATCTCTGGATACAAACCTGGAAGTTGTTGAAGGTATGCAGTTCGACAGAGGATACCTGTCCCCATACATGGCCGGAAACAATGAGAAGATGGAAGCTGTTCTGGACAACCCATACATTCTGCTGACAGATAAGAAGATTTCCAACATTCAGGAAATCGTTCCTCTGCTGGAGGACATCATGAAGAGCGGCAGAAAGCTGCTGATCGTTGCTGATGATGTTGAGGGTGAGGCTCTGGCTACACTGGTAGTAAACAAGCTGAGAGGAACTATCGATGTAGTTGCAGTAAAGGCACCTGGATTCGGCGACAGAAGAAAGGCAATGATGGAAGATATTGCCATCCTTACAGGTGGTACAGTTATCAGCGAAGAGCTGGGCTACGAGCTGAAGGATACAACAGTGGACATGCTGGGAAGAGCAGCTACAGTTAAGGTTAACAAGGACAACACTGTAATTGTCAACGGCATGGGAGACAAGAACGAGATCAAGGCAAGAGAAGACAAGATCAGAGCTGAAATCGAAAACACAACTTCTGACTTCGACAGAGAGAAGCTTCAGGAGAGACTGGCTAAGCTCATGGGCGGAGTTGCAGTTATCAAGGCCGGTGCAGCAACTGAAACTGAGCTGAAGGAGAAGAAGCTGAGACTGGAAGACGCTCTTAATGCTACAAGAGCAGCAGTTGAAGAAGGAATTGTTTCCGGTGGTGGTACATCTCTGATTAACACACTGGGTGCAGTTGCAGAATACGCTGATTCACTGGAAGGCGACGAGAAGACAGGTGCAAGAATCGTACTGAGAGCTCTGGAAGAGCCAGTAAGACAGATTGCAGAAAACGCCGGATGCGAAGGAAGCGTTGTAGTTGCAAAAGTTAAGGAGTCTGAGCCTGGCGTAGGATTCAACGCAGCTACAGGCGAGTATGTAAACATGATTCAGGCAGGAATCGTAGACCCTGTAAAGGTTACAAGATCCGCACTGCAGAATGCAGCCAGCGTATCTGGAATGCTCCTGACAACAGAGGCTGGCATTACAGAGATTAAGGAAGAAACACCAGCACCAGCAATGCCTGCAGGTGGCATGGGCGGTATGATGTAATCCGGCTAATTAGCTGATTAAGTTGTTAAGTCATTAAGAAAAAAAGAAGTCAGGTCTGCGGCATATAACGAATGTCGCAGGCCTGGCTTTTTTCATGGTGCAGAAGAGCGATGAACGCTGGGACCTTTACCACTTTGCAATGAAAGGGACACAAAGGGAAGAGATGGAAAAAATAAAAATAGGGGTTTCCATCAGCAGTTGTTTCTGCTATAATAAACGTCCACGGTGAGTAAACCGCAAATTGTTCGGAATTATGGGTCCGAAAAGTTAAGAAATAAAAAAGATTTGAAAAAATCGAAAAAAGTTCTTGACTAAAGGCGAGCGAAGCCGTATAATAAACAAGCTGTCGCACGGAGCGGCAACAGCACATTGAAAACTAAATAGTACAAAGAAACCAGTCGAAAGAACTGTAGCAATACAGACTTAAGACAATGTACATAGCAATCATGAGATGGTAAGTCAAATGGTTCGCGTACAATTCTTTAAAACAATGATTTCGAAACGAGATCGAGCGCAAAGCGTCAGATCTGAAATCAGGATCGATTTAAATGCCGAAAGGCTTTAGATACAAATTATAAAGAGTTTGATCCTGGCTCAGGATGAACGCTGGCGGCGTGCCTAATACATGCAAGTCGAGCGAGAAATTCTTTAATGAATCTTCGGAGGATTTAGAGAATGGACAGCGGCGGACGGGTGAGTAACGCGTAGGCAACCTGCCTCACACAGAGGGATAGCCATTGGAAACGATGAATAATACCTCATGAAACCGGAACAACACATGTTGATCCGGTCAAAGATT
>NZ_VUNB01000007.1 GCF_009695865.1 Allobaileyella intestinalis
TCATATCTGGTGACAATAGCGAAGAGGATACACCTGTTCCCATCCCGAACACAGAAGTTAAGCTCTTCAGCGCTGATGATACTTGGCGGGAAGCTGCCCGGGAAATTAGGACGTCGCCAGTTAGGAAGAAGGGACACTCGAAAGAGTGTCTCTTTTGTTATATGTGCTTGAAAGCTGCTCGGAGAAGTGCAGCGTTACGTGGGCAGCTAAGAGAGCAGTAGTGAAGTGAAAAGGTGGAAAGAGTACTGCTCGATAAGTTCTCCGCGAGCAGTAGAAATTGGCATATCTGGTGATAGGACTGCTCGAGACAGTAACAAGGAGCAGTAGAAACGAGAAAATTTTTAATCACTACTGCTCGAAGAGAGGCGTAGAAGCAGTAGAAAAGTGAAAAAGGGGAAGGAGTACTGCCCGATTCTTGTTACACGAGCAGTAGAAATTGGCATATCTGGTGATAGAACTGCTCGAGACAGTAACAAGGAGCAGTAGAAATAAAAGAATGCTTAATCACTACTGCTCGAAGAGAAGAGTTTGAGCAGTAGAAAAGTGAAAAAGGGGAAGGAGTACTGCTCGATTCTTGTCACACGAGCAGTAGAAATCGGCATATCGGCTGATAGAACTGCTCGAGACTGTAACAAAGAGCAGTTCTATCTTTCAAATACTTGAGCAGTACTGCTGGAGCATTCTTTTGTAGACAGGAGATGAAGAAAATCTCCATGGTATACGGAAATCGTTCTATCCCATGGAAGTCTGCAAGGAGATTTTCCATGATATATAAAGAAATTTCCATACCATGGAAATCCGCCTACTTTATGGGACAGTATACTGATATATAAATACAATAAAAACCCCTTCGTAAGTGGAATAGGCTTTTAGCCGTATCCACTTAACAAAGGGGGCAAATCGATAGGCGGCTTCATTATAGCATAAAATATCAGCTGTAGATTGTATTTTACCAGCAGCGCCCATTGCAATCGAGCCGCGGCCTAGCGTGCAGCGCCGATTTTTAGAACGCCGATTATAGAACGCAGCTTTTTAGAATGCAGCGTATGAGAATGTTGGAGACTGAATTCCCATGGAGAACATGTTGAAGAAATAGATTACCAGCATCATAAGAAGGAACTGGCCTGTGAATTTCAGGAATTCTTTGTCGTGGAATGTGCTAGTCAGCTTTGTAATAATTGTAGAAAATTTCATCTAAAATCACCCATCCTTTCGCCCATGGATGTACAGCGTCGCTGAGAACACCCATTTCATAATCGTATTTTGAAAGATCCTTTACCTGAACTCCGTATTCCTCGGCAGTATCCTTGATGCACTGCCTGTAGGCATCTCTTTTTTCAGGGCCCATACCTGTGTGGTCGAACCAGTAGCCGTTTACTGGCTGAATAACCAGAAGAGGTTTGATGTTTTCCTGCTGGCATACCTGGAGGAAAAGCTCAAGATCACCGTATTCCTTTGAATCGTCTGTTGATGTGAACTTGTGAAGGTCCCGGGATTTCTTATTTTTATATCTGTCTTTGAAAGTTCTGTTCCAGTTTTTGTCCCTCATGTTAAGAGGGTTGTTTGAATGGCCTGTGGAACTGTCTATTGCCGTTTTTTTCAGATTAGACCAGTCTGGTGTCTGTCCTGCAGGAATGGTAGGCTTTCCATTCCGGGCCGGGTCATTGGCAAGGCCCTGTTTGGTTATTCCGTCCGTAACAAGATCCAGCGGGTCCTTCTGGAATTTTTCTGCGAAAAACAGTGCAGCCCGCTCCTGAACTTCGGTGTGATTCTTGTAGTATCTTGCCAGAAGCCTGTCGGACAGCCTGCTCGAGCCGTACAGGTAGACTCTGTTATAAGCCCTGACTCTTGCAGCGGCCTTCTTGTCCGACCTCAGCAGATATAAAGTCCTTTTTGCAATCTTTTCTTTCAGAGATTTTGAAAGATCAGGATTCTTCAGCATGGCTACATATTCAGAATCTGAAAATCTCATACTGAAATTCCCCGGATCTACATCCCTTCCCATAAACCAGGTAGGGGAGAGAAGAAGAATCACCTTCTTGTTTTTCAATTTAGGGGCCAGAGCCGCCAGCGTTGTTGTGTGATTAAGATCCTGGGTGTAGGGCTGGCCGATTATCATTGCATTCAGGTCGTTCTTGTGGAACATGTTTCTGACATAGTATTTGCTGTTTTTCTCGTGTCCAAGCTCAGAGGATCCGAAAATCAGCATGGTGTCTTTGTCCAGGTTCGACTCCAGTGCCTGGGCACTTTTGTCTTTATATGGGCTGTACCAGTACTTGAAATTCTCATTTCTCGGATAGTCGGTGCTGATCACGAATTGCTGAATCGAAACAGACAATATCAGAAAGATACCCAGTGCAGTTATAAAAGCTTTTAATCTTTTCATCTGTGTACTCGCTGTTTGTTGTATGTTGTATACCCGCGCATTCTCGTGGTGAAAGTATACCCACGCGTTCTCGCGGTGAAAGTATACCCGCGCGTTTCGTGGTGAAAGTATACCTCCGCGCCAGTGGTTTCCGTTACTCTGCCTTGCTCTGAACTACTGCAGCAATTTTTGCAGGGGTGTCCATCTCTTCCCTTGTATATTCAGTTGGGGCAATGACGATGCCCAGAGACTCTTCGATGTCCAGCAGCAGCTCGATATAGCCCAGTGAATCGATGAGACCCTCCTCAGGCAGGTTGATATCAGGCTCTTCCTTAACAACCTCATCTCCAGTAACGTCTGCCAGAATATCCATAACTGTTTCGTAGATTTTAGTCTTGTCGCTCATTTGGTTTTCTCCCTTTTGTGTCGTTAAACTTTCGCGTTAATTAATTGCTTTTTCCTTGAAAAAAATATTTGCGGCTTCTCCTCAGTTGGCGGGGAGAAGTGAAATAGCGGTTTAAATGAATTTCATGATTCGTCCGGAGAAGATGAAGAATCCGAACATCACCAGATTGAAGGTAATGACACCGGAAACGAAGCGGTACCATTTTTCTTTTTTATGTTTCTTATGGAACTTGCTTTTTTTCTGATAGACCTCGGTGACGGAAAGAAGCATTCCGTGATAGAGGCCGTAGGCTATGTAATAGGGCTCCGTGCCGTGCCAGATGCCCATCAGGCCCATGTTTATGAAAAAGGCAATAACTGCAATGGTCAGATGGCTTTTTATCTTGCGGCTTCTGATCAGGTTCATTGTTACCCGGGAGAATACGAAATCCCGGAACCAGTGGGAAAGGGTGATGTGCCAGCGATCCCAGAAATCCTTCATGTCCACGCTGATAAAAGGCTTGTTGAAGTTATCAGGTGTTTTTATGCCGAACAGGTAGGAAGCTCCCACCGCCATCAGGCTGTAGCCCGCAAAATCGAAGAACAAGTAGAACCCGTAGGTGTACATGTAGATCAGAGCACCCTTCAGATCCAGGCCGTGTCCAAGTCTGATTTCCAGCTGGTAGAACCCGGCAGCAATCACCACCTTGTATACCACACCCAGGACGATTTTGAACAGGCCCTGTCCGGCCATGTCCATGTATTCCTGCCTTGGGATGACCCGGTACATATCATCTCTGAACCGCATACTTCTGTCGATTGGGCCGGAGGTAATGACCGGGAAAAAGATCATCATGTATACATAAGGAAAGGATTCCACCTCTTTGATCTGTCCGTCGAAGATCTGGATAATAACCTGGGCGGACTTGAAAGTCATGTAGGAAATACCCAGGAAACCGAACCAGTGGAGAACTCCTCCCGTTGCGTGGTCGTATTTGTTTAAAATCAGCGGTAGAAGGGACAAAATCAGGAACAAGTAGTAAAGCTTCCTGTTCCGCCCGTATTTTTTCCTTACCCTGAGATATATTTTCGCTTCAACGATTTCCCACAGAAGGAAGACTGCCAGATACACCAGTGCCCTGTGGGTGCCTCCCATAACCAGCCACAGAAAAACCAGTGAAACTGCAAATCCATATATTCGTAGAGGCTTCTCAAAGTATCCCATTATCAGGGCCGGAATAGAGAACACCGCCAGAAGTATGAAAAAGTTGTTGTCCTGAAAAAGCTGCATCAGATCATTTCTCCAAGCTTTCTTTTATCCAGTTTCCCGTTGAGAGTCATTGGGAATTCATTGAAAAACACGATTTTACGAGGGACCATGTATGCCGGCAGCCGCTGGCCCAGGGTCTGCCTGATCCATTTTCTGCGGCTGTAGGAAGTGTCCGTATCAGGGCTCTGCAATATGCAGGCAGAAAGAGACTCCCCGGCTCCCCGGTTCTTTACAAGGAAGACAGCAGCGTTTTCCACGCCATCCAGATCCTGAAGGTTCTTCTCAATATCTCCCAGCTCGATTCTGTAACCGTGAAGCTTAACCTGTCCGTCCATTCGTCCGCCGCAGAAGACCATGCCGTTTTCGTCAACATAGCCCTTGTCTCCTGTTCTGTAGGCCCTCGTTCCGTCACCAAGAGTGAAGAAAGCCTGAGCGGTTTTTTCCGGATCCTTGAAATATCCGGGACTTACGGTGTCACCGCAGATGATCAGCTCACCCTCACATCCATTCTCCAGAGGCTGTCCATCTTCGCCGGCTGCATAAATAACTGTGCCCGGCTTTGTAATGCCTACAGGCAGGTCGCCGGAACTTTCAGTCATCTGTGAGGTGATTTTTACAGCTGTTACGCAAACCGTTGTTTCAGTAGGACCGTAGGTGTTTATTACATCAGCTTCAGGGAACCGGTTTAGCAGCCTCGAAGCAGTATGCTTCTGAAATGGTTCTCCGCAGAAGAGGAACTTTCGCAGTGAGGAAAGTGTTTTTCCGGAAAAATCAGGAGCTCCCAGGCACAGGTCTGCGAATGAGGGAGTGGAAACCCAGTAGGTAGGCTGCTGTTTCTTCAAATATTCCATCAGCTCTCCCAGATCCTCGGTAAGGGCCCGGTCTGCAGATACAATGGTAGAGCCGGTAGCCAGTCCAGTATAAAGATCCATTACTGACAGATCGAATGAAAATGGGGCCTGGTTCAGGAACACTCCCGGCTCCTCATCTACAAGGGTGACAGACCAGTCCAGATAGGCCTCCAGATTTCCTGTGGTTATCTGGACTCCCTTAGGCTTTCCCGTGCTTCCTGAGGTGAAAATAATATAATGTACGTCATCTTTTCCATTGTTATATTCAGCTGGAACTTCTGGAGAGAAACAGAAATCCTTTTCCTCGTTATCAGAAGTGATTTCCTCAAGGTAATCTCTTCCAACGGTCAGAACGTTCTCAGGGACAAATGGAAGCTTGTCGGCCCCCAGGATTACAGGTGATCCTACAGATTCCATTATGTCTCTTATGCGCTGCTCCGGCATGTTTGTGTCAATTGGAACGTAAGGATGACCGGAACGGACACAGGCCAGGAAACATACTGGCATGTATATGTTCTTGTGGCCGTAAACGGGAATTGGCTGACCGTCACATATGTCTTTATTAATGAGAAGGTAATTGGCCAGGCGTCCTGAACGCTCCCACAGCTCACCGTAGCTTATTTCTCCGTTTCTGAAGTGAAAGGCTGTTTTACCAGGATGTTCCTTTGCCCAGCCTTCTATTCTGTTAATAATATTCATTACGACAGCTCCTTTTCATGTTTCTGTCCACAGGTTTCTATTCTTATTACGTTTACGAGTATAGAAGAGCTGTCTTAAATGGCTTTAAACTGATTCTTAAAAGAACTTTAATTTTCCGGCTGTGATAAAATAGAAACATGCAGGTAAATGGAGTGTTGACTGGAGGATGGAGATGTTTCCTGAAAATGACAGGGAGCTGAGAAACAAGAGAGGCAACGTGCCGGAGATGCCAATGTCCTGGAGGCCGGACAGGACAAACCTGACCAGGCCAATATACATGACTTTGACCCGGATGCTGGAAGCAGATATTTCTTCCGGAAGACTTTCGCCGGGCACTAAACTTCCCGGGCAGAGAGATCTGGCAGACTATCTTGACGTGAACATGACCACCGTTACCAGAGCCTATAAAATGTGTCAGGAAAAGGGCCTGGTATATGCAGTACCGGGGAGCGGCACATATGTATCTTCTCCTTCACAGGCTTTCTTGCCTGATCTGAAGGGAGGTACCGTTGACGGAGTTATCGATCTGGGTTCAGATGCTTTTTTCGACCAGTGTAATGACATTGTGGCCTCTGCTGTGAAGAAGGTGGCTGTCAGCTCTGACATAGAAAACATAATGGGAACTTCTATATATGAAACCAGGATGGCTTACAGGTCAACGGCTGTGAACTGGCTGAGAAACCTGGGATTGAAGACTGATGGAGATCATCTTTTTTTTGTTTCCGGCTCCAGAAGTGCAGTGGATCTGGCTCTTTCAGCTCTCTTTGTTCCGGGAGACAGAGTCGCCACAGAACCTTTTATCAGCCGGAGCTTTCTGGAAGTGGCCAGGCTGCGGGGAATCATCCTGGTGCCTGTACCCTCGGACAGATACGGCATGATACCTGAAGAGCTGGACAGAATTCACAGAAAGAATCCCTTGGCAGGAGTATACTTGATGCCCTCCTGCAGTGATCCTACTGCTTCTTCTATGCCGGAAATGAGAAAGAAGGCCATAGCCGGAGTAATCCTCAGAAGATCACTGATTCTACTGGAAAACGATCCTTTCGCCTTTTTCTCTGCAGATCTTGATCCTGATTATCAGGGCCCTGTATCACGGCATGTGCCGGGGCGGTCAGTATATATTATCAGTGGTGCAGAATCAGTGAGTACAGGTCTGAGCGCCGGGTTCATGGTAGCAGGAGATCTGGTAAGGAAGCCGCTGTTCAGGGCTGGTGATGTGTCTGGCACCAGGGCGTCGGCTCTCAGTTCAGCTGTTTATGCGGAGCTTATTAGCGGAGGCGGAGCCGGTGAGATAGTCAGGAAGAAGAGAAGACTGGCAGCCGCTGCAAATAACAGATTTGAATCTTGCTTTGAGAGGGTTTGGGGACGTCCCCCAGAAGTAAACGGAAATCCTTTTTCCTTCTATCGCTGGCTCCCTGCAGATAACCGGGTAAGCGGACCGGAGATGGAGAAAAAACTGGAGGAAATGGGAGTGAAGGTTGCTCATTCCTGGAGATATGCTGTGGATCCGGGAAATGGAAACGTCTATCTCAGAATTACCCTGGCAGGAAGGCATTCGGCAATGCAGCTGGAATCTGGTTTGGAAACCATATTCAGGTATTTAAAAGAAAGAAAAGATACATACGAAAACAATAAATGGAAATGAGTAGTACTGACACAAATCATCTGATAAAATGTTGTCAGTTGTCGGCGTACAACCAGGCGACGGGAAATAATTACATGTTTGCACAGAACAGGAGATACTAATGAGAGCTATTATTTCAGTGATCGGTAAGGATGAGATCGGGATTCTGGCAAAGGTAAGCGGTCTTTGCGCAGAGAAGAAGGCAAATATAGTGGCCGTAACCCAGTCGGTAGTTGAAGGATATTTTTCAATGACCATGATAATTCAGGTAGAAGACATGACCTGCACCATAGGAGAGCTTCAGAATCTGCTGGATGAAAGACTGCCTGAAACAAAGAACAGGGTAATGCATGAAGACATCTTCTATGAAATGCACCGCATCTAGGAAAATTATCTCCGGTATTCGTAAACATAACCGGAACAGAAAAGATTTTTTAAATAAATGAAAATAGTAAGAGAGGATTAATAAATGTTCGATCCGCAGGAAATAAGAGAAACTATCGACATGATCGATGAAGATAACCTGGACGTAAGAACCATTACAATGGGTATCTCTCTGCTGGACTGTATGGACAGCGACATAGACAGATCGTGTGAGAAGGTTATCAGAAAAATCAAGAGATGTGCAGGCAAGCTTGTAGAGACAGGGGAAATAATCGAAAAGAGATACGGAATTCCTATTGTAAACAAGAGAGTTTCAGTAACACCTGTTTCCATGCTGGTTGGTGCCAGCGGAGGAGATCCGGTTAAATACGCAAAGGCTCTTGACCAGGCGGCTGAGGCCATAGGCGTAAACTATATTGGCGGCTACTCTGCCCTCGTACAGAAAGGCTTCGGACCTGGAGACAAAGAGCTGATCCAGTCCATTCCCAGAGCCCTGGCAGTTACGGAGAGAGTTTGCTCATCGGTAAACATTGGAAGCACCAAGGCCGGCATAAACATGGATGCAGTAGCCTTAATGGGAAAAATCGTACGTCAGTGCGCAGAGCTTACGGCAGAGAGACAGTGTGTTGGCGCCACGAAGCTGGTGGTATTCTGCAATGCACCGGAAGATAATCCTTTCATGGCAGGAGCTTTTCACGGAGTAGGAGAGCCTGACTGTGTAATAAACGTAGGCGTTTCCGGACCGGGAGTAGTAAGATCCGCCATTGCGTCAATGGATGAGAATGCAGATCTCCAGCAGGTTTCAGACAAGATAAAGAAAACAGCCTTCAAGGTCACAAGAATGGGCCAGCTGGTGGGAACTGTGGCCAGCGAAATGCTGGGCGTTCCATTTGGCATTGTGGACCTGTCACTGGCACCAACTCCGGCAATCGGAGACTCTGTTGCCCATATTCTTGAGGAAATCGGACTGGAGAGAGTAGGAGCCTGCGGTACAACTGCCGCCCTTGCCATGCTGAACGACGCTGTCAAGAAGGGGGGCGTAATGGCATCAAGTACCATTGGAGGTCTTTCCGGAGCCTTTATTCCTGTAACAGAAGATGCAGGAATGATCAGAGCAGCCAGAGAGGGAGTTCTGACAGTGCAGAAGCTGGAGGCTATGACCGCAGTATGTTCTGTGGGACTGGATATGATCGTCATTCCGGGAGACACCACTGCTGAGGTTATATCCGCAATTATTGCAGACGAGGCAGCCATAGGCATGATAAATACCAAGACCACCGCGGTCAGGGTTATTCCCGGCATCGGACTGAAGGAAGGAGAGGAATTCGATTACGGTGGCCTGTTCGGCGCAGGTCCTGTAATGCCTGTTTCAAAACTTTCACCTGCTAAGATGATAAACAGGGGAGGCAGGATTCCAGCTCCAATCCAGAGCCTGAAGAATTAGTTCTGCTGAAGGAGGTGAGTCAATGGAGTTTCAATCAATAAGAAGTTCAACAGTTTCCCAGATGTTCGAGGATCAGATACTGGAAATGATTATTTCTGGTGAGCTTACACCGGGAACGAGACTGCCTTCAGAAAGTGAACTGGCCAAGGCCACTGGAATAAGCAAAAGTGCCGTAAATATCGGAATAAAGTCTCTGGAAAAAAAGGGCTTTCTCAAAGTTACACCCCGGCAGAAGGTGGAGGTGGCTGATTACTACAGAACTGGCAATCTGGAGACTCTCGTTACCATTCTCAAGGTCCAGGGAGAGGATTTAGACAAAAGCCTTGCAGAGTCCATCCTCACTTTCAGAGAAGCCATTGAGGCAAAGGCCATGCAGATTCTGGCCCATGACCACACGGAAGCTGATATTGCCGTTCTGGAGAAGACCACAGATGATATCCTGAAGAAGATGGTAGAGAATAAGGGAACCATTCATGACTATGCTGAGATGATATTCCAGTACCATCTGACCATTGCTGTTCTTGGGGGAGACCTTGTGCTGCCCATGATGTTTAACGCCTTCCATGACATTGCTATTCCCATGTGGGAGGACTGGATCAGCATCTGCGGCATGGACAGGGCAGTCAATCTGTTAAAGCTTTTTACAAGGCTCATAGATGAAGGAGACAGCGAAGGAGCCCTGGAAGCGTACAAGTCAAAAGTAGAGCTTTTCAAGGACGATCTGGAGAAGGGCGTGTGCACCAAGTAAAACAGGCAGGCAGTGAGAAAACCTCACCCTGCCTTTTATATTGCACACTGTGCTCTGATTAAATCAGAACCAGAGAAGTATTGACATGTTTTTCACATTCTGGCTTTGTCTGAAATTGAAAACAACTGGAAAAAAAGATATGCTTCATTTGTGAAATACGTTATTTTTATGACGCAATAATCGGAGTTATTTGTTGGAGGAGTTAAAGATCATGGATAAAGCCACAGAAGAAAAGCTTCGCCAGTTCGAAGGAATGAAGAAAAAGATACCTGATTTTATTAAAAATGACGAGCCGATCAGACAGCCTGTTGCAAAGCTGGCAAAGCTGCTTACCACCAGACCTAAGAAACACTTGGGATTGGAGCCGATAACCAAGGATGATTATGAGTACTGGGGCCTTGCTATCATCGCTACTGACGAGGAAGCAGAACTGGCCTGCAAGATGGGATTAAGAAACCCTAAAACATTTGAGCAGCTTAAGAGCCTTTCGGGAATGAAGGATGAGGATCTTAAGAAGATGCTTGATCACATGACATGGACAGGACTTCTGGAGTACAACTGTGAGAACCTCGATGGAAAGAATCCGGATCACGAGAAAAGATGGATACTTCCAGTCCTGATCCCGGGGATCGGTGAGTTCACGAACATGAACCACGCGCTCATGGCTGAACATCCCGAAATGGGAAACTTCTTCGACCAGATGGCAAGAGTATCCCTGGGGCCGATCTCTCACATGGTTCCTGAAGGTGGCGGCGGCATAGGAATGCACGTGATACCTGTGGAAAAAGCCATTGAAATGGAAAACGAATCCATATCCGTGGAACACATCTCTTACTGGCTGGACAAATATGAAGGGAAATATGCTGCCAGCCCGTGCTCATGCAGAATGTCCCGGAGCACATATGATGACAATTGCGGGGACGATCCGGAAAACTGGTGTATCGCCGTTGGTGACCTGGCTGACTATGTTATGGAGCAGAACAAAGGCGGAAGGTATATAGATAAGGAAGAAGCTCTCCGGATAATGGAAAAAGCTGAGAAGAACGGATTCGTTCATCAGATCACCAACATCGATGGAGAGCATAAGATTTTCGCCATATGCAATTGCAACGTAAATGTATGTTACGGACTGAGAACATCCCAGATGTTCAACACGCCGAACCTCTCCAGATCTGCTTATGTGGCAAGAGTGGATAAGGAAAAGTGCGTTGCCTGCGGCCGGTGTGTGGAGAAATGTCCTGCAGGTGCAGTGAAGCTGGGACAGAAGCTGTGCAAAGAAGACGGTACAGAAGTTAAATATCCTATGAGATCTCTTCCTTCACTGGAGAAGTGGGGCAAGGACAAATGGGATTATGACTACAGAAACACCATCAGGGTCAATTGTTACGATACAGGAACCTCACCATGTAAGACAGCCTGTCCTGCCCACATCGCAGTTCAGGGTTATCTGAAGCTGGCAGCCCAGGGCAAGTACACAGAAGCTCTGGAGCTGATCAAGAGAGAGAATCCTTTCCCTGCAGTATGCGGAAGAGTGTGCAACAGGAGGTGTGAGGAGGCCTGCACCAGAGGCACCATCGACGAGGCGGTAGCCATCGACGAGGTAAAGAGATTCATCGCCCAGAGAGATCTGGATGCTGAAACAAGATTCATACCGGAGAAAATCGTTCCGAAGGTATACGGCGAATTCGACGAGAAGATCGCCATCATCGGCGGAGGCCCTGCAGGGCTTTCATGCGCCTACTATCTGGCGATAAAAGGATATAAGCCTGTAGTATTCGAAAAAGAATCCAGAGTCGGTGGCATGATGATGAACGGCATTCCTAACTTCCGCCTGGAGAAGGATGTAGTTCAGGCAGAGATTGATATCCTGAAGGAACTGGGAGTAGAATTCCGCTGCGGCATCGAGGTTGGAACAGACGTGTCCATTCCTGAGCTGAAGGAACAGGGATTCAAGGCCTTCTATCTGGCAATTGGTCTCCAGTCCGGCGGAAAACTGGGTATCCCTGGAGGGGACGCAGAAGGCGTACAGGCCGGCATTGATTTCATCAGGAAGGTGAACCTGGACGGAACAGGCACTCTCAAGGGAAAAGTAGTTGTTATCGGCGGAGGAAACATCGGCTGTGACGTGGCAAGAGCGGCTGTAAGATGTGGTGCGGACAGTGTGGATATGTACTGCCTTGAGTCATACGATGAAATGCCTTGTGGACCTGAGGACAGAGGTGAGACTGAGAGAGACGGCGTTACCATTCACGCAGGATGGGGCCAGACAGAGATCGTGACAGAGAACGGAAAGTGCAAGGCCATCAAGTTCGTTAAATGTCTCTCTGTAAAGAACGAAGAAGGACGTTTCGATCCTAAGTTCGATAAGAGCCAGGAGATCGTGGCAGACGCAGATGTGGTTCTGTATTGTATCGGTCAGAAGATCCAGTGGAAGGACATGCTGAAGGGCACAAAGGCCGAGTTCAACAGAAACGGAACAGTGATCGTGGATCCTGTGACATATGAGACGGCTGAGGACGGCGTTTTCGCCGGCGGAGATGCAGTGACAGGACAGAAGTTCGTCATCGATGCAATTGCCGCTGGTAAGGAAGGCGCAGTATCCATCCACAGATATGTAAGGCCTCATACAACCCTCACCATCGGAAGGAACAGGAGAGAGTTTATAGAGCTGAACAAGAAGGATATAAAGGTCGATGAGGAGTCCTTCGACAACACGCCACGCCAGAGACCAGGATACAACGATGCTCTCAGGAAGACATTCAGCGACGACAGGACCGGATTTACGGAAGAGCAGATCAAGAAGGAAACAGCCAGATGTCTGGGCTGCGGAGCTTCCATCGTCGACACCAACAGATGCCTGGGCTGCGGAGTTTGCACAACAAGATGTGCCTTCGATGCAATCCACCTGTACAGGGAGAACCCTGACTGCTCAAGAATGTACTCAGCTGAGGAATCCAAGAAGCTGGCTATCAAGCACGGTATTAAGCAGGCTGTGAAGATCAAATTTCACAGGCAATAATTACAGGGAGAGGAATAATGCACGAGCTGGGAGTGGTTTTCAATGTCATAGACAGAGCCAAAGAAGTGGCAACTGAAAATAATGCAGACCACATTGATTCCGTAACACTTCTCATTGGACAGGTGTCTACGGTAATTCCGAGCTATCTTACCGATTGCTGGAAGTGGGCTGTGAAGAAGGAAAGCATGATGAAAAATGCAGAGCTTAAGATCCTCACAGTTCCGGCTGTTACCCACTGTGACGACTGCGGAGAGGATTACGATACGATCCCCCACGGCAAGATTTGTCCAAAGTGCGGCAGCCCAAACACCTGGCTCCTTCAGGGCAATGAGTTCATAATAGACGAGATTGAAATCTCGGACAGCGGCAGTGAATGATTGAGGTAGATGATAATGAAAAACGTAAGAGTGATAGAACTGAAGGAAAGCGTGTTCGCAAGCAATGACAGAGAAGCTGACAAGGTAAGGGAGCAGCTTAAGGAAGATAAAACCTTCCTGATGAACCTCATGTCTTCTCCGGGAAGCGGGAAAACCACCACCCTGTGCAGAACTATTAAAGACCTGAAGGATTCCTATTCCATTGGCGTTATGGAAGCTGATATTGACGGCGATGTTGATGCCATAACAATTGCAGAAACAGGAGTGTCCAGCATACAGCTTCACACGGGCGGCATGTGCCACCTGGATGCAGGAATGACAAAGCAGGGCCTGGATGAGATCGGATCATCTGATCTGGATCTGGTAGTTCTGGAAAATGTGGGAAATCTCGTTTGCCCTGCAGAATTCGACACGGGAGCTGTAAAGAATGTGGCCATCCTGTCAGTTCCAGAAGGTCACGACAAGCCACTGAAATACCCGCTGATGTTCCAGGTGTGCCAGGCAATGATCATTAACAAGATCGACGTTCTGCCTTACTTTGATTTCGACATGAAGAAGGTAGAAGAGTTTGCCAGGGAAAGAAATCCTGAAATCAGGATTTTCCCTGTATCAGCCAAGACAGGCGAGGGTTTTGAAGCCTGGGAGAACTGGCTGAAAGAACAGACAGACCAGTGGATCGGCAGATAAGGTAATGATCGCCGCCATTTCATAGCAAACACAAAAGGCATGGAGAGGACCAGCAGGTCTGAATGATTTAATAAATCAGATAATACGGAGGAAATAAAAATGGCATGTTTTGTAGTACCGGCAGCAGAAGCCGTTATAGTAAAGGCAATTGAGCTTCATCAGAAGAAAAAGGAAATGAAGGGAGAGGCAGTTACAGCCCATGCCCAGATTAACATGGAATCCCACGGATCCGTCGCCAAAACTTCAGCAAATGGAATACCTTTTTCCAGAAAATTGAACTGGCTGGTAAAACTTCTGGCCGGCGGTTCCTTCCTTCTGGCCTTTGAGCACATCTGGCACGGTGAGGTAACACCATGGTTCCCGTTCCTGACTGCAGCATCTACAGGTGACACTATGGAAATGCTTCACGAGATGGCTACAACAGGAGTGGGAATGGCAGCACTGGTAACACTGGTTTGGGTTGCCCTTTGCAAGCTGGCAGAAAGATCTGTAAAGAATGTGGCAGAAGAGGTGAAGTAAGATGACCCTGTTGATTACTGTTTTCGCAGCTGTAATAAGTACAGCTCTCTGGTACAGAGGACTTCCGGATGACCGTATGAGAACCGGTATTCTCTGCTGGATGTACTGGGGCGCATCTCTTATGTGGCTGGTAGATGCTGTGGTGGAATACAGGGAGCTTAAGGCAGCTTATTTCACACCGGCACCTGCAGACATGCTTAACGACGCATTCCTGGGACTGGCAGTAGTTGCACTTGGACTTACGATCTGGATTGTAAGACTTCTGATTCTGGACCCTAAGGGAGCAATAAGAGAGATGCTAAGCAGAAAGAATGAGTCCGGCCGGAACAAGGCGGCATCAGACAGGAGATAAGGCATGGAACGGCCCGGTCAGGGCTGAAAAAGGCAAACCAATAAGTACCCGGACAAGGGCGAAGAGAAATGACAGCAGGAAATGACCTCCAGGCTCTTCACCCGGTTCCGGGTATTTTTGTGTGCCCATATCATTCAGATTGTCATGGACAGGGATTCCGTCATATACTTATATGGAGAAAAGGAGGCGCCATGAAGATTTTCCATCTGTCTGACCTGCATATAGGCAAGAAAGTATACGATTTTTCAATGATTCCGGACCAGGAATACATCCTGAATCAGATTCTGAACCTGGCTGAAGCCGAGAAGCCGGAGGCAGTAATCCTGGCGGGGGATATTTACGACAGGACGGTTCCGCCGGCAGAGGCTGTTTCTCTTATGGACAGTTTTCTGGAAAAAATGGCAGAGCTCTGCCCTGCCATTTTCATTATAAGCGGCAATCACGACTCACCGGAGAGACTAGCTTTTGGCGGAGGATTGATGGAGAAATCCGGCGTGTATATTTCTCCTGTCTACAATGGAACAGTAAAAAGGGTTACCCTGGAAGATCAGTGGGGGCCTGTGGATTTTTACCTCCTTCCGTTTATTAAGCCTGCCCATGTGAGAGCCGCATTAAACAGCAATAAGACTGACAAGATTGACAATGAGGAGGAATCAGAGAAAATACGCACCTGCACAGAGGCGGTGAAAGAAGCTCTCAAGGAACTGCCGGTAAACAAGGACGCAGTGAACATAATCCTTTCCCACCAGTTCGTTACCGGAGCAGTGAGATCAGAATCAGAAGAAGTTATGATAGGCGGCCTGGACAATGTGGATGCTTCCGCCTATGAAAACTTCGACTACATTGCCCTTGGTCACATTCACGGACCTCAGACCATTTCAGGAAAACCGGGGCAGATAATACGCTACTGCGGAACACCTCTTAAATACTCTTTCTCAGAGTCAGGCCAGGAAAAATCCATAACGGTTCTGGAAACAGGAGCCGGGGGAAAGATGGAAACCAGGAATCTGCCTCTGAAGCCTTTAAGAGAAATGGTGGAGATAAAAGGTACTTACAGTCAGGTAACTGAAAGGGATTTTTACAAGGACACCAACTGGCAGGAAGATTATGTGAGAATAACACTAACTGACGAACAGGATATTCCTGACGCTATGGCCAGGCTCAGGTCTATATACAAGAACCTGATGAGACTGGATTACGATAATGCAAGGACCAGGAATAACTGGACACCCGAAGAAGGGGGGAACGAGAATATAAGAACACCGGAAGAGCTGATCGGAGACTTCTACAGCAGAGTGAACGGCCATTCAATGAATGATAATCAGAAGGCTGTTTGCAAAAGCATTTTCGAAGGCTTGAGCAAGAAGGAGATGGCAGAGAGATGAGACCGGAAATCCTTAAAATGACAGCATTTGGACCCTATGCAGGTGAAACAGTACTGGATCTCAGGAAACTGGGCACAGGAGGGCTGTATCTTATAGCCGGAGACACCGGAGCAGGGAAAACAACTATTTTTGACGGAATAATGTACGCCCTCTATGGAACCACCAGCGGAGAAAGCCGTTCAGGAACCAGCATGAGGTCAGGTTATGCTTCTCCGGATTTGATGACGTCGGTGGAGCTTACTTTTGAATACAGAGGAAAAGAATACCGCATCAGGAGAAATCCGGCCCAGCAACGTCCCAAGAAACGAGGTACCGGCATGGTGGAGGTAGGGGCTGATGCGGAGCTTACTATGCCAGGGGGAAAAATAATTACAGGAGTTTCTCCCGTAAACCAGGCGGTGAAAGAGATCACAGGCCTTGATCACAAGCAGTTTGCAGGAATAGCCATGATTGCCCAGGGAGAGTT
The DNA here is from genome assembly GCF_009695865.1 of Allobaileyella intestinalis. Lineage (GTDB taxonomy): Bacteria > Bacillota > Clostridia > Peptostreptococcales > Anaerovoracaceae > Allobaileyella > Allobaileyella intestinalis. Next base: position 16,575 of record NZ_VUNB01000007.1, read on the forward strand.
CCGGAAGCTTCTGAACGCAACAACAGATGAGAGAAAGAAAATTTTCCGTGAACTTTTTGATACGAAAATCTACGACCAGTTTCAGACAGATATTAAAAACCTGGGCCTTGACCTGAACCGGAAGTATCACGATCTTCAGATAAAATCTGGTGAGACTCTGGCTTCAATTGAGGGAGAGAATCCGGAAATACCAGAGGATCTTCTGGCTTTTCTGCCAGAAAACGGGGAACCTGAAAATACTGAAAAATCCACAGAAAACCAGGAAGGAGAAATGGACTCCGACTCTGAAGGAGAATACAGCCCTGAATTGGTGATCAGCCTGGCAGCAGAAGGAAAAGGTCCTGTAGAAGATGTGCCTGAGGCTTTGGCCCTTTTGAAAGAGAGAAACGACTTCAGATACAGGCAGGTAGATGAAATAAGACAGATCATCTACGGCGAAATAGAAAAGACAGACAAGCTGCTGGAAACAGGAAGGCAGAGAGAAAAACAGGAGGCTGACCTTTCTCAGGCGGAGAAAGACGTTTCAATGCTGAAGGAAAAACTGAAAGAATCAGAGGCTGACCTTCGAGGATGGGAGGACAGGGAGAAGCTGACTGAACAGTATGGCAGGAGGCAGGCGATTCTGGAAAAACAGCTGGAAGACTATTCAAAGCTGGACCAGATATTAAGAGCCATTGAAGAAGGGGAGAAAGAAACCAAGGAAAAAAAGGATGAGGCAGAAAATCTGGAAAAGAATGTGACAGATAAAAAGAAGAATCTGGAACAATTGTCAGAAAGGGAAAAGGCTCTTCAAGGCTGTGAGGGCAGAAAAGCAGAAGCTGGTGAGAAGGGTAAGGCGGTAAAAAGCTCCATTGACAGCCTTACGAATCTCTTAGACGACATAGACCAGGGGGGAAAACTGGAAGCAGAACTTGCCAGTGCCGAAGAAGCCTTCCGAAAGAAGACCCGGGAAGAAATGGAAAAAAACAGGATCTATGAAGACCTGTATCACAGATTCCTTGCAAGCCAGGCAGGAATAATGGCCAGAGATCTCCAGGATGGGATGCCCTGTCCTGTATGTGGATCTACAGATCATCCGGCTCCAGCTGATTTTACAGATGAAACCGGGGAACCAGTGGAAAAGAAGGACCTTGACAAAGCTAAAGGAGCTCTTGACAGAAGCAGGAAGGAGCTGGAAAACCAGGGAAACAATTGCAGCTCCTTGAGGAGCAGGCTGGGGACACTGATGACAGCCCTATGGAAGAAGGCCGCCGAAAATCAGGTGATTGAGGAAAATCAGATTCCGAAAACATGGCAGGATTTCAATGAGAACAATGAGATTCAGGGAGCTGGCTTTGAGCTGACAGAAAAGCTGAAAAAACACACAGAAGCAAAGAAAGATGAGCTTCTGAAAATAAGAAGCAGCCTGGTAGATGAATACAGGATTGCTTCAAGACAGGTGGATGAATTGAATCATCTGAGAGAAAATATTCCCGTTTTGAGGCAGCAGTTAAACGAGGACAATGACAAAATCACCAGTGTCAGGTCTCAGGTTGTTTCTGCTGAAGCTAAACTGGAAGCTCTGAGAACAAGGAGATCAGAGCTTTCCGCCGGTCTGGAATACGGCAGCCGGAAGGAAGCTGAGAAGGAGATAAAAAGCCTTGCAGATAAGCAGGCTGAAATAAAAAATGGACTGAAGGCTGCCGCAGACAACAAAGGGTCTGCTGAGCGCCAGCTCAGCAGTGCAGAGTCCCGGTACGGGACTCTGCACAGGGCGCAGGCAGCCTTGCCTGCCGTGGACACGGAAAAGGAGGCGGCAAGGCGCCAGGTCCTGGCCGCCGGCCGCCAACGGTGTGACGGGCTGGCGGCGGACCTGGGGGCCCGGGGGCGGGCCCTTGCCAGCGCCCTGGGGAGCGTGAAGTCGAACCTTAAGGAGGAGGCGGAAGTTCTTGAACAGCTGACAGATGTGAAAGAACTTTCCGATACCTTTAACGGCAGCCTTTCCGGAAAGGATAAGATCCAGCTGGAAACATATATTCAGATGCACTACTTTGACAGAATCATTTCCAGGGCAAACACCAGGTTCATGATAATGTCCTCTGGTCAGTTCGAGCTCATACGGAGGACAACAGCATCTGACAGAAAAAGCCAGTCCGGCCTGGAGCTGGATATCATCGATCACTACAACGGAACTGAGAGGGAAGTAAACACCTTGTCAGGAGGAGAATCCTTCCTGGCCTCTCTGTCCCTGGCCCTTGGCCTGGCCGACGAGATCCAGGCCTCTGCCGGAGGGATCAAACTGGACACCATGTTTATTGATGAAGGCTTTGGAACCCTGAGCCCGGAGTTCCTGGACCATGCTGTCCGGGCCCTGGCAGACCTGGCAGAGGGAAACAGGCTGGTGGGCATCATCTCCCATGTGGAAGAATTAAAAAACAGAATTGACAAGCAGATCCTCATCACAAAAGATCCGGCAACAGGATCCAGGGCCAGAATCATAACAGCCTGATTTGTCTCCTTCTATCCTGTGAATTTGTGGCCGAAATGGAGGAAAACAGCCATCTGTTATTACTGAAATTCATAAATATGGATATTTGACAAGTACAGATTGCGGAATCCGGGGTGATTGTATACACATCCCGGATTTTTTTGTGTGTATCTGTCTCTTGTTTGTTGCATCTTAATGACATAACATATTCATCGTGAAATATCTGAAAGGTAACTGCCAGGTCTGAGCTGCACCTGGTGCAGGTGGCAGGAGCCGTAACCCATAAACAAATTAACCGCATTTCAGGAGAAACGAGATGAAAAGAATTGTAACAGTACAGGACATTTCCTGTGTAGGCAGGTGCTCCCTTACAGTGGCCCTTCCTGTAATTTCTGCAATGGGAGTGGAGGCTGCAGTAGTTCCCACGGCCGTTCTTTCAACACATACTGCTTTTAAAGAAGGTTTTACTTTCCACGATCTTACTGGAGAAATCCCATCCATTCTGGATCACTGGACAAGGGAAGGCTTCAAGTTTGATGCTGTGTACAGCGGATATCTGGGCTCGAAAGAACAGTGCGACCTGGTTATCAGGATGTTTGAAGATTACACAGCAGAAGGGGCTCTGAGATTTGCAGATCCAGCCATGGCTGATGGAGGCAAACTGTATCCGGGATTTTCAGAGTCATTCCCGGAGGAAATGAAAAGAGTGTGCCAGGCTGCAGACGTAATCGTTCCTAATATTACCGAAGCTTGCCTCATGACGGGAAAAGAATACAGAGATGATTTTTCCAATGAAGAAATGAAGGAAGTGGCAAAGTGCCTGGCTCAGGGAAATATCAGATATTGTGTGATTACAGGGGCACCAAAAGGTCAGGACAAGCTGGGGGCAATCTGCTACGACCGGGAAAATGACAGCTTTTTCGAATACTACAATGAGAAGCTGCCAGTACAGTTCCACGGTACGGGAGATATTTTCGCAAGTACCATGGTTGGTGCTCTCACAAGAGGCCGTACCATTGGTGAAGCAATTAAGCTGGCTGTTGACTACACTCTTGAGTGCATGAAGAAGACTTTGGCAGATCCTGACAGCAGATGGTATGGAGTGAATTTTGAAGAGGCCATTCCATTCCTGGTAAAGGAGCTGGAGAAATAATTTTCGGGATAAATCACAACGATTATGTAAGCTTTTCACCGGATTATCACAAAGAATTGATATAAGAAAGTATATTTTTAAATTTTCATCCGTCACTTCTTCTTAGTGAAAGGCGATTAACTTATATGACAAAGGCTGTAAAGAAACTTACTAACGAGTTCCTTGTGGCTTTTATAGCCATGGCTATAGTCCTTATTTTTTCCATGACCCATTTCCTGTTTGTCAGTCAGGCAGATACGGAAAATCTCTATGGAACCTCTGGAATCTCAGGGATTTCAGATGATGTATCTAAAAGCTTTGAAAAGGGAGAGAAGCTGACTGAGAAGGTGAACGAAACCAGGAAATCCGTTGTTCAGGTCTCTGCTGAAACCATCACATCTGACGAAACAGTACAGAATGAGATTGAAAAGCAGGAAGCAGAGAAGCAGGAACAGGCGAAGGCAGCTGCTGCTGCTTCGGCAAGGCAGGCCATAGCCGACTATGCAGTTCAGTTTGTGGGTAATCCTTACAAAGCCGGAGGCACAAGCCTGACAGATGGCTGTGATTGTTCCGGATTTGTGTATTCTGTATATCGCCATTTCGGCTATGATGTACCGAGAAACGGTTTCCAGACAGTGTATAAGCAGGTGTCATGGGATGAGCTGCAGCCTGGTGATATTCTGTATTACAGCGGGCATTATACGATTTACCTTGGAAACGGCAGGGAGATCAGCGCTGAAAACGAGTCCAACGGAATTCAGATCAGGGACATGAGCTTCAGATTCAGCCGCAGAATAAAGGCCTGCAGGGTTATCCTGTAGGAAGTCAGACAGATAATGAAATAAAGAAGAAGCCGGGATAACTGATTCCCGGCTTTTGTATTACAGTGACTTATAATAAAATGTAAGATAATACAAAGGTAGATATGAGCTGGAAACTTGAGGAGTGATTACGGAGGTGCTTTATGAAAAAATATAAATGTCTTGTCTGCGGTGCGGAATTTGAATGGGATGGTGAGGGTGAACCAGTGTGCCCTGTGTGCAAGGCTACAGGAGAAAATCTGGTTCCACTGGAGAAGACGGAAACAGAGGAAACTGCGGAAAAAAGTTCTGCCCCAGAGTCCCCGGAACCTGGTCAGGAGGGAAACTTGTTTTTTACAGATCCATATGCACGCCATGACGATTCCATACCTCACATGGAAGACATTCACACTATGGCCCTTACCGGACAGCCTGTTTCAGGGGCAATGGCAACTACGCTGCCACTTCCGAAATGGGACGATATTCTGCTCCTGGGTGGTCAGCTGGCCCACATGCCTCTGGAAAACAATGAACCTGTGTCCCTGACAACTGTAATCGGACATAATGCAGTTAAGCCAATGGTGCTGGACAGCCCGGTATATATTACCCACATGTCCTTTGGAGCTTTGTCCAAGGAAGCGAAAGTCGCTCTGTCAAAAGGAAGTGCCATGGCTGGTACTGCAATGTGTTCCGGAGAGGGCGGCATTCTGCCGGAGGAGATGGCGGCTGCTTATAAATACATTTTTGAGTATGTGCCTAATAAATATAGTGTTACTGATGAGAATCTCCGGAATTCTGATGCTATTGAGATAAAAATAGGTCAGGGTACAAAGCCGGGAATGGGCGGACATCTTCCGGGAGAAAAGGTAACTCCTGAAATTGCTGAAATCAGAGGGAAAAAGCCGGGAGAGGATGTTCAGAGTCCATCGAGATTCCCTGGAATCAACAACAGGGAAGATCTGAAAAATCTGGTGGAAGACCTGCGTAAACGGTCTGGTGGAAGACCGGTTGGTGTAAAAATTGCTGCCGGGCACATAGAGGAAGATCTGGAGTTCATTCTTCATGCAGGTCCTGATTTTATTACTATTGACGGAAGGGGAGGTGCCACAGGCTCAAGCCCTAAGCACCTGAGAGATGCCACCAGCGTACCGACTATATATGCCCTGGCCCGTGCCAGAAGATATCTGGATGAACATAATTCAGATGTACAGCTGGTTATTACAGGTGGTTTAAGAATTTCTTCTGACTTTGCAAAAGCTCTGGCTCTGGGTGCCGATGCTGTGGCCATTGGAACGGCTGCAATGATTGCCGCAGGATGCCAGCAGTACAGAATCTGCGGATCTGGAAAATGTCCTGTAGGAATTGCCACTCAGGATCCGGATCTGAGGAAGAGGTTTGATCTGCCGGGAGCTGCCATGAGAGTTGGAAATTTCCTGAATGCAACTAAGGAGGAACTGAGAACATTCGGAAGGGTTACAGGTCACAGGAACATTCATGATCTGACAAAGGCGGATCTCATAACACTGGACAGGAATATTGAGGAGATAACAGGTATAAGAAGATAACCGGCACAAATAAGAATAGTGGCAGTTGAATATTGTTTTTTCGTTGATTCAGATGAAGGGTATTGTTGAATGAAAAAGAAACCGGAGTTTCAGACTATTGTTCGGGGAGTTGCGTTAATTGTAACTATCCTGATAATTGTTTATATTTTCAAGAAGCATTCACCGGCGCTGTTCAAAATGGTGGAAGAGGGAAGAATCTCTCAGATAGATGAATATGTGAGGGCCCAGGGAAGTTCAGGAGCAATTGTTATGATACTTCTTCAGGGTGCCTGCATGGCAACTATAGTGCTGCCTCTTTTTCCAATTTATATCTGCGACGGAATAATATTCGGAAAACTCACAGGAATACTGATGTGTTATGTCACAAATGTGGTGATGACATTGATAATATTCAAGCTGGCCAGGTTTTCCAAGAGGCTGACAGATCAGGTTCTTGGGGCTCACGGCAATCCATGGTTTCAGGAACTGCTGGATCATACTCATCATCCGGAAAAAGTTTTTCTGGTAGCAAGCACCATTCCTCTGATTCCCAACGGGCTTATTCCGTTCATCGCATCCAGGACGGATATCCGGGCCCTTGATTTTATCAAGGCTATTGCCATGGGCTGCCTGCCAAGTACGGTGATTTTCATTGTTGCAGGTGATGGAATTCTGCGGGCTATGAACAGCCCGGGATTTGTGGCCTTTATTGTTCTGCTGATTGTGGTGGGAGCGGTTATTTTCTTTAAATACAGGAAAAAGATAGCTTCTGTTGTAAAGCCCCGTATGAAAGATTACCTTTCCAGAAAGGAAGAGGAAGGGAGCAAATAAACCTGCTGATATTTTATATTGATTGAAAATGCCCTGGGAATCAGACTTCTGGTCTGTCTCCCGGGGCAAATTTTAACTAATATTAATTTCGCAGCTACTAAAGAATTACTCTGCAGATGGAAATCATTCTTCCATATCTGTAACTCATGTTTCTGATCTGAACTCCGTTCCGCTCGTTCTCTGCGCTGATCTCCTGACCGTTTCCAAGATAGATGGTGTAGTGAGTGTCATATCTTATTATATCTCCAGGCTGGAGGTTGCTGTATGAAACGTGAGGATAGTAATTCTCAAAGCCCAGTCGTGGCACATTATATCCGAAATGGCGGTATACGTAATATACAAAGCCTGAGCAGTCAGCACCGCCTCTGGTAGGGTCTGTGCCTCCCCACTTGTAAGGATATCCTACAAACTGACGGGCGAAGGAAGCAACCTGGGCACGCTTTTGTGCCGAAGTAATGGCGGCCTGCTGCTGAGCGGCTTTTGCGGCAGCTTCCTGAGCAGCTTTCTGCTGAGCGGCCTTTGCGGCAGCTTCCTGAGCAGCTTTCTGCTGAGCGGCCTTTGCGGCAGCTTCCTGAGCAGCCTTCTGCTGAGCGGCCTTTGCGGCAGCTTCCTGAGCAGCTTTCTGCTGAGCGGCTTTTGCGGCAGCTTCCTGAGCAGCCTTTTCCTGAGCGGCCTTGGCTACAGCTTCCTGAGCAGCCTTCTCCTGAGCGGCCTTAGCGGCAGCTTCCTGAGCAGCCTTCTCCTGAGCGGCCTTGGCGGCAGCTTCCTGAGCAGCCTTCTCCTGGGCGGCCTTGGCGGCAGCTTCCTGAGCAGCCTTCTCCTCAGCGGCCTTGGCAGCAGCTTCTTGAGCAGCCTTCTCCTGGGCGGCCTTGGCGGCAGCTTCCTGAGCAGCCTTCTCCTCATCTGCTTTCTTTGTCGAGTTTATTACTGAATTTGCCTTCGTAACTGGAGCAGCAACTGCCTTTGAAATTACAGTCTTGCAAGAAGCAAGGGCGTCATTCTGATTTACGGACTCAGATTTTTCAGAGGAGTTCTGCTTATTGTCATCTGAAGCACTTTCAGATTTCTTGTCTGTGCTTGAAGAGGTTTCGGTTTTTCCTGAACTTTCAGGAGCTGCAGAAGGGCTGTTCTGCTGGTTGTTCTGTGCCGGAGACTGAGCAGAGGACTGGCTTGCAGCAGTAGAACTGCTTGTCTGCTGGGTTCCTGACTGATCACTCTTCAGAGACTCTGACTGTGTGCCGGACTCTTCAGAAAGGTCAGGAACTGCAGTGTCCTTTGATTTTTCTGTGGAGCTCTCAGTGCTTTCAGCTTTTTCTTCAGTTTTTTCGTCTGAGGCTGCAGCGGTGTCCATTATCTTCTGAATTACACCACTGGATTTCTCAAAAGCAAGTTTACCAGCGCTTACCGCACCATCTGTAACTGCTTCCACAGTGCTTCCAGCTTCTGAGCTGGCTACTGAAACCACATGATCAAACTGCATATCCTTAACCCACTGGGCATCAGCGTATGGTCTGATTATATCCATTGCCATGAAAAATGCAGCTCCAGCGGCTACTACAGTGAAAGTAGCAAGAAATCTTCTGGTCCTTTTCTTCATATCAACTTCCTTTTCCATAATACGAAACAATAAATACAAATCTGCTAATTTGTGGAAATAATACCATAAAACTTTTATCGTAACAATACCACATTGCAATTATTGTTAAGTAAAAACAGAGCTTTCCTGCGCGGTAATACAGGTGAATACCTCGCTGCTTTCCTTGAAAAACCGGGAGTTTTGCTGAAAGGCACTATAGTTTTGTAAAGAAAATCAGGACAAGAAAAATACAAAAAAATAAAATACGATAAAATGATTATCCGTTTTATTCCGGTCTGTATCAAATTGTATAATTCATTTTTCACGCACCCTGCGTTGCAATGAGAACTTGTGGCGGATAAAATTATTAATTGAAAGACAGGCTGAATCGTACTGTTCTGAAAGAGGACGGGTCACGCTCTCAGCCAGAAAAGCATAAACATAGAAACTATATAACCGAAAGGATAATTCATGACGAAGGACAGTAAGCACTCAATAGATATGCTTAACGGGCCTATATTAACAAGATTGTGCGGTCTGGCGCTGCCGATTGCATTATCAGGAATATTACAGCAGCTTTTCAACTCTGCAGACACTGCCGTTGCTGGAAAGTTTGCATCTGCCCAGGCCATGGCAGCAGTGGGAAGTAACGCATCTGTCATCAACCTGATAGTTACACTTTTTGTGGGACTTTCCATTGGTGCAAACGTAGTTGTTGCCAGCATGATCGGCAGCGGCCATCACAACAGGGTAAAAGATGCTGTTCAGACAGCAATGACCATAGCTGTAATAAGCGGTGTTTTTCTCACTTTCTTTGGAATAATAGTAGCGCCGAAGATATTGAGACTGATCTCCTGCCCGCCAGATGTTATAGGAATGGCGGAAGAGTATTTGAGACTGTATTTCCTGGGCATGCCGTTTGTAATGATATACAACTTCGGAAGTGCTGTCCTCAGGGCAGAAGGAGATTCCAGGAGGCCATTGTATTCATTAATTATTGCAGGATGCGTCAATGTTGTACTGAATCTCTATTTCGTTATTGTGTGGCACATGGCTGCTGCAGGAGTAGGTCTTGCAACTACCATTTCCAATATGATAAATGCAGGGCTGGTTCTCTTCTTTCTTATAAGGGAAAAAGGATATCTCCATCTTGACATCAGAAAGCCTCAGATAGATAGAGGAATTCTGCGGAAAATGATAGGCATCGGACTGCCTGCAGGAATTCAGGGTGCGGTGTTCTCCATCTCAAATGTAGTTATTCAGTCTGCTATCAACAGTTTTGGATCCAGTGCAGTGGCTGGCTCGGCTGCAGCCCAGAACTTTGAGTTTATTTGCTGGTTCATGCTTAACGGATTCGGTCAGGCAGCCACCACTTTTACCAGCCAGAACTTTGCCGCTTGCAACAAGGAGCGGTGCAATAAGATTTACGTGAGAGCAACGGCCGCAGGAATGGGACTTACGATTATAATGTCCTTTGTTTTTTTCATTGGAAGATATCCGCTGCTTCACATATTTACTTCATCACCGGAGGTAATGAAGTATGCTCTTGCCAGGCTGATTATTGTTGCAGCCATGGAAGCCATTGCAGGAACATATGAGATTTCGGGAGGCTGCCTGAGAGGAATGGGAATGTCAATGATACCGGCAGTGGAAACCCTGTTCGGGTCGTGTATTCTCAGGCTGGTGTTCGTATGGACAATATTCAGGCTCCATCACAATTTCTATCTGCTAATGGCTATATACCCTATTACGTGGGTGATAACGGGTATTATTGTAACGACTACGTATTTGTTAACCAGGGATAAGATATATCTCAGGATGGGCAGGCATATATCCTGATGGTGAACCCGGCAAGAATGATTTGGATTTACAGAGATTAACCAGTATTTCAGTGCATTAGGACAAACTATTATAAGGCTTGAAGAATAAGGCGTTTTCTGTTATACTCTCTCGTAATCTAGCATTCTTGTGATGAGTTAAGTGGTGCCGGGATGTGTGCTGCGGACTCGTCATTTTTTATAGGTTCCTATAATTTCTGTAACAGGGTATCAATAAGATATCAGTTATTTCAAATGGTCAGATAATATAGAAGTAAAGTATCAGCAATCACGCCAGAGCATGAAGAAAGGTAAGGTGTACAATGGCAACAGTACTGTCAGAACCATCAAGAACGTTTAACGAATATCTCCTTATTCCTGGATATTCCAGCGCCGAAGACAGACCTGAGAACGTATCACTGAGAACTCCTGTAACGAAGTTCAGAAAGGGTGAAGAACCTGCGATTACAATGAATATTCCGCTGGTTTCAGCAGTAATGCAGGCGGTATCCGACGACAAGATGGCTGTTGCCCTGGCTAAGGAAGGTGGAATCGCATTTATTTTCGGTTCCCAGTCAATTGAAGATCAGGCAGCAATGGTCAAGAGAGCAAAGGACTACAAAGCCGGATTCGTAACATCAGACTCCAACATCAGACCAGACCAGACTCTTTCTGATATCCTTGCACTTAAGGAGAAGACAGGTCACTCCACAGTGGCAGTAACAGAAGACGGAACAGCAGCAGGCAAGCTGGTTGGAATGGTTACAAGCAAGGACTACAGAGTCAGCAGAATGGATCCTGAAACAAAGATCTCAGAGTTCATGACACCAATCGACAAGCTGGTTTATGGAAAAACAGGAATTACTCTGTCGGAGGCTAACGACATAATCTGGGAGAACAAGATCAATCAGCTTCCTATTATCGACGATGACATGAGACTCCAGTATTTTGTATTCAGAAAAGACTATGATACACACAAAGAGTATCCAAACGAGTTGCTGGACGAGAACAAGAGCTATATCGTAGGAGCCGGAGTAAACACAAGAGACTATGAGGAGAGAATTCCTGCTCTGGTAGATGCTGGCGTAGACATCATGACAATCGACTCTTCTGAGGGTTATTCCGAGTGGCAGGGCCGCACACTGAAGTGGGTAAGAGAGAAATACGGCGACACTGTAAAGATCGGTGCAGGAAACGTTGTAGATGCTGAAGGCTTCTATTACCTGGCAGAACAGGGTGCTGACTTCATAAAGATCGGAATCGGCGGCGGATCCATCTGTATTACAAGAGAGCAGAAGGGAATCGGCCGTGGACAGGCATCAGCAGTACTGGAAGTAGCAAAGGCAAGAGACGAGTACTTCGAGAGAACAGGTGTATATATTCCTATCTGTTCAGATGGAGGAATCGTTTACGATTATCACATGACTCTGGCACTGGCTATGGGAGCAGACTTCATCATGCTGGGAAGATATTTCGCCCGTTTCGACGAGTCTCCTTCTGCAAAGCTGATGGTAAACGGCAACTATGTTAAGGAATACTGGGGCGAAGGATCTGCAAGAGCCAGAAACTGGCAGCGTTACGACCTGGGCGGAGATGCTAAGCTGAAGTTCGAGGAAGGCGTTGACTCTTACGTTCCATATGCTGGATCTCTCCACGATAACGTTAACATGTCACTGAACAAGGTTAAATCCACAATGTGCAATGTGGGAGTACTGAGCATTCCTGAACTGCAGAAGAATGCAAAGCTCACACTGGTTTCAGCTACATCTATTGTTGAAGGCGGTGCCCACGACGTAATTCTGAAGGAAAGCAGAAGCAACATAAGATAATTGCTTTTTCGCTTTGAAATTCATAGAGACCACATTGTATATCTGAGAAAATTAAGGGGGAGAAATGGCCCAGAACAGAATTTTGATCGTGGATTTCGGCGGTCAGTACAATCAGCTCATTGCCAGAAGGGTAAGAGAATGCGGTGTCTACTCTGAAGTTAAGAGCTACGAAAGCGTAACACTGGATTCCATTAAAGCCTTCGACCCTAAGGGAATCATTTTCACAGGAGGTCCTCAGAGCGCCTATCTGGAGGGAGCTCCTTCAATCGACGACGGTGCCTTCAAGCTGGGAATTCCGATTATGGGAATCTGCTACGGCGCCCAGCTCATGGCTTACAAGCTGGGTGGAAAGATCGCAACAGCTCCTGTCAGCGAGTACGGCAGGACAGATGTAGTTGTTACAGGAAAAAAAGGACTGCTTAAAGGCGTAGATGATGAGACTGTGTGCTGGATGAGCCATACAGATTACATTAGCCAGGTGCCGGAAGGCTTCGAGATAACTGCGCACACCGAAAACTGCCCTGTTGCCGCAATGGAAGACAGAGAGAAGAAATTTTTCGCAGTTCAATACCATCCTGAGGTAAACCACACCGTTCAGGGCAGCAAAATGATCCGTAACTTCGTCATCCACATCTGCGGATGCGATGCTGACTGGCAGATGGGTTCATTTGCAGAGAGACAGATTAAGGCTATCAGGGAAAAAGTCGGGGACGGCAAGGTGCTGTGCGCTCTCTCCGGCGGAGTGGATTCCAGCGTTGCAGCAGTTCTTCTTGCAAAAGCCGTTGGCAAGCAGCTTACCTGCGTTTTCGTAGATCACGGCCTCCTGAGAAAAGACGAGGGAGACCAGGTTGAATCGATCTTTGGACCGGAAGGTCAGTACGATCTGAATTTCATCCGGGTCAACGCTCAGGACAGATATTACGAGAAGCTGGCCGGAGTAACTGAGCCAGAGTCCAAGAGGAAGATTATCGGTGAAGAGTTCATCCGGGTCTTCGAGGAAGAGGCGAAGAAAATCGGCAAGGTGGATTACCTGGTCCAGGGAACTATTTATCCGGATATGATCGAGAGCGGCCTTGGAAAATCCGCTGTAATCAAGTCTCACCACAACGTGGGCGGACTGCCGGATCACGTGGATTTCCGTGAAATCATCGAGCCGCTGAGAATGCTTTTCAAGGATGAGGTCAGAGCTCTGGGAAAAGAGCTGGGACTTCCGGATTATCTGGTGAACAGACAGCCGTTCCCGGGTCCGGGCCTTGGGATCAGAATCATCGGAGAGGTTACCGGAGAAAAGGTCAAGATCGTCCAGGAGGCAGATGCCATCTACCGTGAAGAGGTGGACAAGGCTGCAGCAGAGTACGCTGAGGCCCACGGCGGAAAGCAGCCGGAGTGGAAGCCTGCCCAGTACTTTGCAGCCCTCACAAACGTCCGTTCCGTAGGGGTAATGGGTGACTTCAGGACCTACGATTATGCGGTGGTCCTGAGAGCCGTAGAGACATCTGACTTTATGACTGCCACAGCAGTGAATATTCCGTGGGAGATCCTCCAGAAGGTGATGAACCGGATCACCAACGAAGTTGATCACGTAAACAGAGTATTCTACGACCTGACCTCGAAACCGCCGGGGACAGTGGAGTTTGAATAAATCGAGTTGCTTAAAAAAGCCAGTGTTTATGCGGGTTTCAGCGATTTCGATTAGTCTTTTGATAACAAATTGATAACAGTCATAGCAAGTGCCATTATTCTTGTTATCCAGTGGTTTATGGGTAACGGAACAATTAACAGGTGGCTTGCAGACTAAAGTTCGGAGCTTGGCTCTGAACAAATTCCATATTATAAACTAAGCCCTTAGCTGTGGTTAATAACCATAGTTAAGGGCTTTTTTGTCGTTGCCAAAGCATCTGTAGGGAGCTGCCAGTGGCAGGTCCTGTAGGTGCTTATTTATCTTTCAAGTGGTCTTTGAATGCTTCCACGAGAGCGTCACTTAATTCCTGTGATGGAACTTTTGCCCAACGCTGTGTGGTGTCGAACTCTGGATAATGGTAACGCCAGTTATCGTATTCTTCTCTGTTGATTTCTTCGGAAGATAGCTTGTCTGCCTGTTCTTTCCAAGCATACAGCATTTTGAGGAGTTCATATGCTTCTCTGCCTTTGTCCTTGTTGACCTTTAAGCATACCTCTCCGTCTGCTTCACTGACAGTAAGACCGTAAATATCTTCAAGGGTAAACAGAGTGTGCATAAGACCGATATAGCTGTCTATGTCAGGAACATCAAGAGCCTGTGGAGAAACATCAAGCACCTGTGCCAATGCATTTGTAAGGTCTGCTTTCGGTTTGCGTGTACCAGTTTCGTACTGTGCCAAACGCACATCAGCACTCTTTTCTGGAAAACCGATTGCTGTACCGAGATACTTTTGTGTCATACCACGCATTAGTCTGAAAAAATGTATTCTTTCGCTGATAGCCATAATGATACGCTCCTTTTATATTTAGTGAAATAAGTATAGCAGAAATGTTTAGTGGAAGTCAAGAAAAACCGAAACAAAAATGTTTAATATTTTCTTTGCAACCACTTGACAATAGCAAATATGTTTAGTAAAATAAATTACGAATTAAACAAATATGCTTAATGCGACAACTGAATGACCGTCCGAAAAGCCAAACCGCCAAGACCTCGTCGGAGCAAGTTCCGTATCGTTCGCTTGTGTGCAAGCACAAAAGCTCATTCGCTGCACTGCTCCTCCTCTTCCCCAAAAGTCTCCGACTTTTCGGGAACCCCTATACGAGCGAGCGCCTGATGTACTGCGGTGCATTGGGACAGCACAGCGCCTGCCGACAAGCAGGAGTGCCTGTTGGAACTTTAACACGGAGAAAGCGGCAAGCAAAAAATTATTTTAAGAAAGGAAGAAAAAGGATATGGAAAACAGATTTATCCGAGCCGAAGATGTGGCTCAGGAACTAAACGTATCAAAACCTTATGCATATAAACTCATCAGACAATTAAATGAGGAATTGAAAGCAAAGGGCTTTATTACGATTGCAGGGCGTGTAAATCGCCAGTATTTTTACGAAAGGCTCTACGGAGCAGGAAAGGGGGAAATGTAAATGCCGGTATTTAAGAATGAAGATAACGGTACTTGGTATGTGATGGCAAGGTATGTGAACTGGAAAGGGGAACGCAAGCAGAAATGCAAGCGTGGCTTTGCTACCAAACGAGAAGCACAGGAATGGGAAAGAATGTTCAAATTGCAGACTTCTTCAGACCTTGATATGAGTTTTGAAGCCTTTACGGAGCTTTATATCAATGATGTGAAGAACCGTTTGAAGGAAAACACGTGGCTTACCAAAGAGCATATCATACGCACAAAGATACTTCCGTATTTCGGGAAACTGAAAATCAGCGAGATTTCCACAAAGGAGATTATTACTTGGCAGAATGAAATGCTTGCCTATCGTGATGAGAAGAAAAAGCCTTATTCACAGACGTATCTGAAAACGCTGCACAATCAGTTGTCCGCCATTTTCAATCACGCTGTCCGCTACTATGAACTGCGTTCCAATCCTGCGGCAAAGGTGGGAAATATGGGACGTGAGGAACACAAGGAAATGCTGTTCTGGACAAAGGAAGAATACAAGAAATTCTCTTTTGAGATGATGGACAAGCCTGTTTCCTTTTATGCGTTTGAAATGCTTTACTGGTGCGGTATCCGAGAGGGCGAGCTGTTAGCTTTGACTCCGGCAGATTTCAACTTTGATAAGGAAACAGTCACAATCAATAAATCCTATCAGCGTTTGAAAGGGCAGGATGTGATTACTTCTCCGAAAACGAAAAAGAGCAACCGCACGATTAAAATGCCGAAGTTTCTGTGTGAGGAAATGAAAGAATATCTCGGTATGCTTTACGGATTGAAGAAGAAAGACCGTATCTTTACGGTGACGAAAAGCTATCTTCATCACGAGATGGACAGAGGGGCAAAGGCGGCAGGCGTGAAGCGTATCCGCATTCACGATCTCCGTCACAGCCACATTTCACTCTTGATTGATATGGGCTTTTCTGCGGTGGCGATTGCTGACCGAGTTGGTCACGAAAGTATTGATATTACTTATCAGTACGCACACCTCTTTCCGTCAAAGCAGATTGAGATGGCAGAAAAATTAGATGATTTAGGGAAAGGAGATTTTGAAAATGTCAGCTAAGAACAGAGATAACAAAAATCGTTGGAGGAATATCACAGTAGGGTTTCGAGTATCGCCCGAAGAAAACGAACTCATTAACAGAGCTGTAGCTCTATCAGGATTGCCAAAACAGGAGTATTGTTACCGCCGTTGCTTAAATCAGGATGTGGTGGTACAGGGCAATCCGAGAGTGTATAAGGCGTTGAAAACGGAATTTGCCACAGTCCTTGCGGAACTGAAAAGGATTGAAGCAGGAAAAGGTGTGGATGATGAACTGCTGAGTGTAATAGAACTGATTTCCATTATTCTCGGCGGTTTGAAAGGAGAGGATGCGAATGGAGAATAAAAAAGAAATGACTATTCCAAATGTATCTGCGGCAACAGATGCGGAACAGTCACTTTCCAAATGTACTGACAATAGTATAGTCAATCAGGATACGGATTTCAAGGGGTACGAGCAATCTTTTGAAGAAATGCAAAGGAAAATACTCAGACAGTTAGACCCTTCCTATCTGAAAACAGTATCAATGACAACGCTGTATGATACGGTGTTTGAGGTTCAGACACCACTTATCGACGGTCTGCTCCAAAGGGGAACTTACCTTTTCGTAGGTTCCCCGAAAGTGGGAAAGAGCTTTATGATGGCACAGCTTGCCTATCATATCAGCACAGGCACACCGCTTTGGGAGTATAAGGTGCGTAAGGCAACGGTGCTTTATTTTGCCCTTGAAGATGATTACCCACGTTTGCAGAAGCGATTGTTTCAGATGTTCGGTGCAAAGGAGACAGGCAATCTGTATTTCGCAACGGAATGTAAAACGGTCAATGGCGGACTGGAAGAACAGATAAGAGGGTTTATGAGGGAACACCCAGACACAGGCTTGATTATCATAGACACCTTAAAGCGTGTGCGTGAAGCAGGCGGAGCAGATTACAGCTACGCAAGTGATTATGATGTTGTGGCAAGGCTGAAAGCGTTGGCAGACAGTTACAAGGTTTCAATGCTTATTGTTCATCATACACGCAAACAAAAATCGGAAGATATATTCGATATGATTTCAGGCACGAATGGTCTGATGGGTGCGGCAGACGGTGCATTTGTTCTCAGTAAGGACAAGCGTACTTCCAACAATGCCACACTTGATGTTGCTGGCAGAGACCAGCAGGATATGAAAATCCATCTTGTAAGGGACAGCGAGCGATTGGTGTGGAACTTTGCAAAATCGGAAACGGAGATGTGGAAAGAACCGCCCGAACCTCTGCTTGAGAAGATAGCGGATACGCTCTTTTCGGAAAGTGACAGATGGGAAGGAACTGCTTCGGAACTTTGCGAAAGGCTTGCGGTGGATATAAAGCCGAATGTACTTTCTTTAAGGCTCAGTATCAACGCAAGCAGGCTGTTTCGTGATTACGGTATCCGTTATCAGAACAGCCGCACACACGACGGAAGAAAGGTTTCACTTTGGAAAGAAACCGAGCAGACGGCGTGACAAACGGTGTCAAAGGTGTCAATGTTTTTGAGAGCAGCACGCTGTGAAAAACATTGTCACCATCGTCACACTTTGACACCGGATAAAGTTTAGGGGAGTGTGCAGAGAGTGCCTTTTCAAAGGCGGCTCTTTGGTCTCGCCTGCTGGCTCGGTCGGTTCGCAGGCGTGTGTGCCACCGGCACACGCTCACCCCTCGGAGAGCCTTCGGAGAACGCAAAACCTGTTTACAGGTCGCATTTTTGATGGGTGTACCCGTCAAAAGTGCTTTTGCGTTACTTTTGACAAAAGTAACAAAACCTGAGAATGTTGAAATTTACAGATGGGAGATGAAAAAATGCAGAGAACGATAAGTGCAATGGTCGGTAAAGGCTCGGTCAATCACAATAGCCGAAAGTTCCGAGCAGAAAATGTAGACGGAACTCGTACTCATCTCAATATCGACTACTGCAATGAAAATATAAAGACAGTTTATCACGAATTGTTTGATGAAGCATTGGAAAGATACAATGCCAAGCAGATAAGGTCAGACCGAAAGATAAAAGATTATTATGAAAAAATCCGAAGTTCCAAGCAGGAAAAACCGTTCCACGAAATCATTTTACAGGTGGGCGGTAAGGGAAATATGAACGCCGATACGGAAAACGGAGAACTGGCAAAGCAGATTTTAGATGAATACTATCAGGGTTTTCAGGAGCGAAATCCACAGCTTCGGGTGTTCTCGGCTCATCTGCATATGGATGAAGCTACACCACATCTGCACATAGATTTTGTACCTTTTACCACAGGCAGCAAGCGTGGACTTGATACAAGAGTGTCACTAAAGCAGGCTCTTGCAACGCAAGGTTTTAAGGGCGGCAGTCGTGGCGATACGGAGTGGTCGCAATGGATACAGTCCGAAAAAGAACAGCTTGCGGCGGTGATGGAACGTTATGGGATTGAGTGGGAACATTTAGGCACACACGAAAAACATCTTTCTGTTTTGGATTATAAAAAGCAGGAAAGAGAAAAAGAAGTGGCGGCATTAGGTGCGAAAATCGAGCAGAAACAGATTGAATTTGATGTGTTGTCGGAACGAGTATTGAACTATGATAAGGCAAAAGACGAGCTGTCAAATCTTGAAATAGAGCTTGATACTGCACCGAAATATCAGTTGCCAGAACCAGAGAAATTTATGACTGCAAAGGCATATAAAACCAAAATGGCAGAGCCGGTTGTAAGGAAATTGAAGCAACTTGTCAAAACGGTGCTTGCCCGCTGCTTTGAGGGGTGGGACAACTATCATAGGCTGAATACAGCGAATGCACAGTTATACCGCACCAATCAGCGTTTGGAGAAAGTCAATGAAAGATTGACCGAAGAAAACAAAATCCTAAAAGCAGAAAATAAAGATTACAGCCTGCTCCGTAAGGTTTTTGGTCGCAAACAGATAGATGATTTGTTGGAGCAGGCAAGAACAGTTAAAGGTCGCAAGCGTGATAATACACGATCACGATAGACAAAAATCACAGGAGGAAAAGGAAAATGACAAAGACAATTTTTGAAGAAATGGGCGGAACTTATAGACAGGTGGGTGATTATTTATTGCCGAACATCACAGTACCAGCCGAAGAAGAAATAGAGCCGATTGGTTTATGGGGGAAACGACATGCAAGGCATTTAAAGGAACACTATAAAGTGTTATATATGAACCTGCTGACAAGCGGAAAGCTGCATAGTTATCTTGCAGAAGTCGATAAGCAAGCAGAGGATATGTTTCTTCGACTGGTAAAGGAATATGCCGACAGACAAGATGTGACGGAACAATTAAAGAAAGATAATCCCTACGAATGGATTGGAAGAATGAATAATATTCAGGCTTGTGTGAGGGAAGTTGTAGGAACGGAGTTGATTTACACATAAGCGTTTTACGGTATGGTGCTCCTGCGTTTGCTGGAGTGCTGTGGTTGTGGTTGTAAAGAGGTTGTGAAAGATTGAATTTCGTAATGGTTGGATGTATAATTAGGAAGTGAAAATTTTAATTTGCACTTCCATAAGGTGAAATGTATTGACACAAAAAATACAGTATGATAGTATTGCCATTAGAAGAAAGAAAGGCACATTTTGTGTAAGGTGAGGAAATGATTAATAGATAATTTGATTTAAGTAAGACACATATAGTTATTGAGCCTGTAGAGAATAGGTTTGTTTTGTGTACGCTTAAGTTGGATTATCGCAAGAGGCATTTCCTTTGTTTTCCTTTTGGAAAAGAAATAAGGGTCTATTTAGCGAGTCTATTTTTGCGTATGCAAAAAAGACTCGTTTTTGTGTGTTCAAAATAATAATTGGCTCAGACTTCGAAAAGGAGAAACTTTAATGTTGCAGATAAAAAAATTAAATTTAACACATAAAAAAGACCTGAGAATAATTCTTAATGATTTCAACCTTGTGCTAAATGATGGAGATAAGGCAGTTATTATTGGAGAAGAGGGAAATGGGAAATCGACATTAATGAAGTGGATATACAATCCGTCGCTTGTAGAAAACTATATAGAAGCAGATGGGGAAAGGATAATGGGACACGAACGTCTTGGTTATCTTCCGCAGGAGATGCTCGATGAAGATAAGGAAAAAACAATATACGAATATTTTTCTGAAGAGGAAATATTCTGGGAGAAAACGCCTAAAGAATTGTCTGTTATTGCGGGAAAATTTGGAATGAAAAATGATTTTTTCTACAGTAACCAGACAATGGGTAGTCTTTCAGGAGGCGAAAAAGTCAAGACACAACTTATGAGGCTTTTCATTCGCGATGTTTCTGTGCTGTTGTTGGACGAACCTTCCAATGACATCGACATTGCGACGCTTACATTACTGGAAAAAATCATAAATGACTGGAAGCACATTGTGCTTTTTATTTCACACGATGAAACGCTGATAGAGCGTACTGCCAACATGGTGATACATATCGAGCAGATTATACGAAAAACAAAGGCGAGATATACCGTGGCAAAGCTTCCCTATAGACGCTATGTGGAAGAACGGCTTCATAAATTTGAAATCCAAAAACAGCGGGCACTGAGTGACCGTAGGGAGAAAAAGATTCGCGATGAAAAATATCAAAGAGTTATGCAGAGTGTACAAGGTGCATTAAGAAGTTGTACCAGACAAGCACCGTCTGTTGCCAAAAACTTAAAGGACAAAATGCATACGGTTAAGGCAATGGAACGAAGATTTGAAAAAGAAGATGAAAATATGACTCAGATGCCGGAACAGGAAGAAGCAATCTTTGTCAAATTAGGGGATGAAAACTCACACATTCCCGCAGGAAAAACGGTCATAGAATATGAACTTTCAAAGCTTGTGACTCCGGATGGCAAAAGAATTTTAGCAGAAGGAATTCATTTAAAAATAAAAGGTTCAGAAAAAATCTGTATGATAGGAGCCAACGGGGCAGGAAAAACGACTCTTCTAAAAAAGATAGCGGAAGAACTCCTAAATCGGAATGACATTAAAGCAGAATATATGCCTCAAACTTATGAAGACCTGCTGGATTTGGATGTTACACCGGTTGATTACCTTGATAAAACAGGAGATAAAGAAGAGCGTACAAGAATTAGAACATACCTTGGTTCACTTAAATACACACCAGATGAAATGGAGCATCCGATTCGGGAGTTATCAGGCGGACAAAAGGCGAAAGTGCTTCTCTTGAGGATGAGCTTAAGTGGTGCAAATGTTCTTATTCTGGATGAACCGACAAGAAATTTTTCACCATTGTCCGGTCCGGTAATAAGAAAAATGCTCCGAGAATTTCCGGGGGCTGTCATTAGCATTTCTCACGATAGAAAGTATATTGAAGAGGTGTGCGATAAAATATATCAGCTAAATCCTAATGGATTACAGCTAATTGGTGATTGATAACAAAAAGGATGAAAGACTGACAAATTTCAGGCTTTTAGTGAGTTGGAAAGCATACAAAGATTTGAATTTGGAGGATAGATTATGGTACGTACAGAAGATGCATGTGAAATTATAAAATATGCTTTGCAAAACGAAATTAAAGTATATTTAGATGGCGGATGGGGTGTTGATGCACTTCTTAAAAGAGAATCAAGAATACACAATGATATTGATTTGTTTGTTGAACTGAAACATTATCATGATTATATTTATGTGATTAAGCAGCATGGATTTGAGGAAGTAAATACTGATTATACAACGGATGGTCATACTGTCTGGAAAGATGATAAACAAAGAATCATTGATTTACATTGTTTTGAATTTACAGATGACGGAATTGTTTATGAGGGAGATATATTTCCATCAAAAACTTTTTCCGGTATTGGAAAAGTTGGAGATATAACTGTTTCTTGTATTGAACCATTGAGTCAGGTAATGCTTCATTTGGGATATGAACACGATAAAAATGATGTGCATGATGTGATGCTGTTGTGTGAAACATTTCAAATAGCAATACCAGATGAATATAAGGAAAAGTAAAATTTCAGTTTTGTGTTGAATCTCTAAGCAAAATAGCTTATAATTTGACATGCTACATATAGTTATTATCCACAGTTATCGAGTAGGTGTTATCAATGCCGATAACAAAATGATAACATTAGCTCGTATAGGCAGGATAATATGGATATATCAAATAATCAAAAGAACGAGAAACATTACAGAGAATAATTCCTAAACAAAAAGCGTTAGTCTTTGTAGAGATGGAATAAGTTGATGAACCTCTGGAATCCTTGCAAATACTGGGTTTCTTGAATGGAAAATCGGCTGTTGACAACAAATTGACAACATCATAATTACCATGGGTATCTGATTGCTTGATATAGCTTATATCAGATACTACCCGTAAATAAAAATAAGGTCTTTCTGAGCTAATGTGAATTAGCTTAGAAAGGCCTTTTTGCATGCTTAGAATAATTCGATTTACTTATCTTCAGACTGGGGAGCCGGCTGTCCGGAGTTCATCCATACGGTTACTGGGATAGTTAACTTAGTCATTTGAGAAAATAACTTGGTCATTTGGGTGTG
This sequence comes from Allobaileyella intestinalis, assembly GCF_009695865.1. GTDB lineage: Bacteria > Bacillota > Clostridia > Peptostreptococcales > Anaerovoracaceae > Allobaileyella > Allobaileyella intestinalis. The sequence continues at coordinate 39,259 of NZ_VUNB01000007.1, forward strand.
GAATGACCAAGTTGAATCTATTTGCTGGTCGTAAAATGGGACAATTGACATAGAGCGATAATCTTAATATTCAATAATTCATCTTTTCGTGATACGATATTAGTATATTTTAGTGTAGAAAACAGTAGGAGGGTCAGCATGGCCGTTTGCTATAACAAGCTGTTTAAGCTGATGATTGATCAGAAGATCAGTAATGCGGAGCTCAGGAAAAGAGCGGGAATCAGTGCGAACATTATATCCAAATTGAAGCATGATCGTTACATTTCATTGGACAGCATAGAAAAAATCTGTGGTGTTATGGGATGTAGCGTTGATCAGATGCTTGAATTTGTACCAGAACAGGATGAAGTAAAGGAGTAATAACAATGGTAGATACTAAGAAAGAACAGGAGAGAGATGAACTTCATCGTGCTATCTGGGCGATTGCGGATGAACTGCGTGGTGCGGTAGACGGCTGGGATTTCAAGAACTATGTACTGGGTACTATGTTCTATCGCTACGTCTCGGAGAATCTCTGTAGCTATGTTAACGAGGGAGAAGCTGCTGCCGGTAATACTGATTTTGATTATGCTCAGATGCCAGATGAGGATGCAGAGGTTGCAAGAGAAGGTCTGGTAGAGGAAAAAGGATTCTTTATTCTGCCGAGTGAGCTTTTCTGTAATGTCTGCAAGAAGGCTCCAAATGATGAGAATCTGAATGAGACCTTGGAAACTGTTTTTCGTCACATTGAAGATTCGGCAAAGGGTAGCCAGAGTGAATCTGATTTCGCCGGACTGTTTGATGACTTTGATGTGAACAGTAATAAGCTCGGTGCGACTGTCGCTAAGCGAAATGATAAACTTGCAAAGCTGTTGAATGGTATTTCTGACATGAATCTTGGCAATGTTCAGGACCATGATATTGATGCATTCGGCGATGCCTATGAATATCTGATGTCCATGTATGCTTCCAATGCAGGTAAATCCGGTGGTGAGTTCTTCACTCCGGCAGATATCTCTGTGTTGTTGACCAGACTTGGCACTGTTGGAAAAACAGAGATCAATAAGGTATATGACCCGGCTTGTGGATCTGGATCCCTTCTGCTGAAAGCCGAAGAAATCCTTGGTAAAGAGGCCATCCGTAATGGATTCTATGGTCAGGAAATCAATATTACGACCTATAACCTTTGCAGAATCAATATGTTTCTGCATGATATCGGGTTCGATAAATTCAATATCGCCTGCGAAGATACGCTGACAGAGCCGCAGCACTGGGATGAAGAACCATTTGAGTTGATTGTCTCCAATCCTCCGTATTCCATTAAATGGGATGGAACTGACAATCCTCTTCTGATCAATGATCCGAGATTTGCTCCAGCCGGTGTACTGGCACCAAAGAGCAAGGCCGACATGGCATTTATCATGCACAGTCTCTCCTGGCTTGCTGTTAACGGAACGGCTGCTATTGTTTGCTTCCCGGGCATCATGTACCGTGGCGGTGCGGAGCAGAAGATCCGTAAGTATCTGGTGGATAACAACTTCGTAGATTGCATCATTCAGCTTCCGAGTAATCTGTTCTTTGGAACCAGTATTGCCACATGCATTATGGTTCTGAAGAAGGGAAAGACGGATAATAAGACACTGTTCATCGATGCTACCAACGAGTGCATCAAGGTTACAAACAATAACAAGCTGACCCCAGAGAATATCGATAAAATTGTTGATACATTCGCAAAGCGTGAAGAAGTTGAGTACTTCTCTCATCTGGCTGCATTCGAAGAGGTTGAAGAGAACGACTATAACCTCTCCGTTTCGACTTATGTGGAAGCTGAGGATACAAGAGAGAAAATCGATATCGTAAAGCTCAATGCGGAAATCGAAGAAATCGTTATGCGTGAAGATGAACTGCGCGAAGCCATTCGTAACATCATCGAAGAAATCGAGGTGGGAGAATGAGCAGACTCAGTAAACTGATCCAGGAGCTCTGCCCGGATGGTGTGGAGTATAAAAGACTTGGTGATATAGCGACAATAAGTAGAGGCGGAAGTTTTCAAAAGAGGGATTATATTGAATCGGGAGTACCATGTATCCATTATGGGCAGATATACACGATTTATAACCTGTATTTAGATAAGACAGTCAGTTTTATATCCGAAGAAAAGGCAGTGAAGCAAAAGAAGGCTACATCCGGTGACATCATCATGGCTGTTACCAGTGAAAATATTGAGGATGTTTGCAAATGTGTTGCTTGGCTCGGTGAAGGCGAAATCGCAGTGAGCGGACATACAGCGATAATTCATCATGAACTAGAACCAAAATACTTATCGTATTATCTTAACTCGAATTTGTTTTATAAGCAGAAGGTAAAACTCGCTCATGGAACCAAGGTCATTGAGGTAACACCGTCAGCACTTGATGCAATTCTGCTTCCAGTACCTCCACTGGAGGTACAGCGTGAAATAGTCCGTATCCTGGACTCTTTCACGTTACTTACAGCAGAGCTTACAGCAGAGCTTACAGCTAGAAAGCAGCAATATGAATTCTATAGAGAGCAAATGATGAACTTTGAGAATGTTAAGTTTCAGAAGTTAGGTGAACTTTTTCCATATATAAGAAATGGATTTGTAGGCACAATTAAACCGTACTTTACTGATGAGGAGCATGGGGTAAGGTATTTAGAGGGTACCAATATTCATGATGGTATCATTTCAGATAATGAAGTGCTGTATGTAACGGAAGAATTTCATCAGAAATATATTCGCAATGAACTTAAAGCTGATGATTTATTAATGGTACAATCTGGGCACATCGGGGAGTGTGCAGTTGTTGGAGAGAAGTATAAGGGATCGAATTGTCATGCATTAATTATTATGAGTAACGGGGGTAAGTGCAATTCACGATTTTATATGCACTACTTTCATACTGCAATTGGATTCAAAAGCTTAAAACTAGCAATCACTGGTGGGACTATAAAACATGTATTAGCCACAAAAGTTAAGGATGTCAAAGTGCCGGTGCCGGATATCGAAGTACAGAATTATATTGTTGATTGCTTGGATAACTTTGATGTGTTGTGTGGAGGAATTAAGACAAGTATCCCGGCTGAAATCGAAGCACGCCAAAAGCAGTACGAATACTACCGAGATAAGTTGCTCACATTCAAAGAAAAAGAGGCATAGACATGAGTACGAAAGGATGTATATATATTCTTACCAATCCATCTTTCCCAGACTATGTAAAGATCGGATATGCTAGTAACATTGAAAGAAGACTTGGTGAACTCAACAGGAGCGAATGCATTCCTTATGCTTTTCGTGTGTATGCGACTTATGATGTTGAGGAAAAGCTAAGCGATAAAAAGGTACATAACCTGATTGATCAGCTGAACCCAAATCTTCGTGCAGTCGAAGAATTCGATGGAAAACCAAGGATCCGTGAGTTCTATGAGATGTCTGCGGAAGAAGCATATGCACTTCTCGAAAACATTGCAGCTATCAGTGGTACATCGAGTAAGCTACATAAATGCGATCCAACAGGACATGAGATCACAGATGAAGAACTAGCCGAGGAAATCAGAACCGAGCGTAAGGAAAGAAAGAGTCCATTCTCTTTTGAAAAGTGCCATCTGAAACCTGGAACGCAGCTTGATTACTACCACCGTGATGATATCAAAGCAGAGGTTTATGATGATCGCTTTATCAAATTTAATGGAACGGTTACTTCACTATCTGCATCTGCACAGATGATAGAGAATGTCGAACATCCGGTTCAGGGGACTATCTATTGGTATTATCAGGGAAAGTCCTTGAAGGATTACAGAGAAGAACTTGAAAAACTAGGCGAATATAAATAGTCGTTATTTCTGAAAGGAGTTATTGTGCCATATTTCAATATTGTTGCCCAGACAAATGAAAATACGGTTGTAACAGAATACGAACCAGTCAAGGTCAGATCTGACAGCTATCAGAGTGAAGCAGATTTGGAGAAAGACTTTATCCGCATTCTGTGTGAACAGGGTTATGAATACCTGCCGATTCATAAGGAAGAAGAGCTTATCGCGAACCTTCGTCAGAAGATGGAGCTGTTGAATAACTACCAGTTCTCTGACGATGAGTGGAGTCGGTTTTTTAGTGAGGCTGTAGCAAACCCTAACGAGCATATCGTTGAGAAGACGAGAAAAATCCAGGAAGATTTTGTTCAAGTCCTGAAGCGTGGTGACGGATCATCCAAGAACATCAAGCTGATCGACAAACACAACATCCATAACAACAGTCTTCAGGTAATCAATCAGTATGCCATCGGAACAGAAGCCGGAGCCAAGTATGATAACCGGTATGATGTTACTGTGCTTGTAAATGGACTGCCAATGGTACATCTGGAGCTGAAAAGACGTGGTGTGCCTATTAGAGAAGCATTCAATCAGATCGAGCGTTATCAGCGGGATTCCTTCTGGGCAGGATCCGGCCTATATGAATACGTTCAGATATTCGTCATCTCCAATGGAACAAATACAAAATACTATTCCAATAGTACGCGCTTCAATGCAATCAAGGATGCAAAGAGTGGGACGAAGAAAAAAGAGAAGACAAGCAATAGCTTTGAGTTTACGTCCTACTGGGCCGATGCAAATAACCGTGTGATTCCGGATCTGGTAGACTTCAGCAAAACCTTCTTTGCTAAGCACTCGATCCTGAATATATTGACCAAGTACTGTATTTTCACTTCTGAAGATATGCTCATGGTAATGAGACCTTATCAGATTACTGCCACAGAGCGAATTCTGAACCACATCGAGATCGCCAATAACTATAAGAAGTATGGCAGCGTCGAAGGTGGCGGTTATATTTGGCATACAACGGGATCAGGAAAGACTCTGACTTCCTTTAAGACCGCAAGACTAGCAAGCTATTTGCCATATGTCGATAAGGTTTTGTTCGTTGTAGACCGTAAGGATCTGGACTACCAGACAATGAAAGAATACGACCGCTTCGAGAAGGGAGCAGCGAATAGCAATACCTCCACGGCAGTCCTCAAGAGACAGCTGGAGGATCCGAATGCTCGCATCATCATTACTACGATTCAGAAACTGTCGACTTTCATCAAGAAGAATCCGAAACATCCGGTATACCTGGATCATGTGGTTATCATCTTCGATGAGTGCCATCGAAGCCAGTTCGGAGATATGCATACTGCGATTGTAAAGAACTTTAAGAAATATCATCTATTTGGTTTTACCGGAACTCCGATCTTTGCTGCGAACGCAGGAGCATCCAAGACTCAGTTCTTTACCACAGAGCAGACCTTTGGAGACCAGCTCCATGCTTATACTATCGTTGATGCGATTAACGATAAAAATGTACTTCCTTTCCGGGTAGACTATATTAAGACCATGGATACTGATCCGGATATCGATGATGAGAAGGTATGGGATATCGATCGTGAGAAGGCATTTATGGCTCCGGCTCGTATTCAGCTTGTAACAAAGTACATCTTGGAGCACTTTGATCAGAAGACTTACCGTGGGGATAAGACTTATGTCTTCAATACACTGACTAATATAGCTGATGTTGCATCAGCAGATCGCGGTAAGGTTGATGAGGTGAAGCAGAAGCAGCGTATCAGTGGCTTCAACTCAGTATTTGCAGTTGCTTCTGTACCTATGGCAAAGCTCTACTATGAAGAGTTCAAGAAACAGATGGCAGCTGATCCAACTAAGAATTTGCGGGTAGCAACCATATTCAGCTTTGCCCCGAATGAGGAAGTGGACGAAGCAAATGGCCTGATGGGAGAGGAAAACTCCGAAGACACCAGTGCACTGGACAAGCCGTCCAGAGATTTCCTGGATGAAGCAATCCGGGATTACAATAAGATGTTCCACACTAACTATGATACATCCAGCGACAAGTTCCAGAACTACTATAAGGATGTGTCACTTCGAATGAAAAATAAGGAGCTGGACCTGCTGATTGTGGTCAATATGTTCCTGACCGGATTTGATGCTACAACGCTGAATACGTTGTGGGTTGATAAGAATCTGAAGATGCACGGACTGATTCAGGCCTTCTCCAGAACGAATCGAATCCTGAATTCTATCAAGACCTTCGGTAATATCGTATGCTTCCGTAATCTCCAGAAGAGAGTTGATGACGCGATTTCTCTGTTCGGAGATAAAGATGCAGGGGGCATCGTTCTGCTAAAGACCTTTGAAGATTACTACAAGGGCTATGAGGATGCGGATGACGTTCATCATCCTGGCTATGTAGAGATGGTGGATGAGTTGCTGAAGAAGTTTCCTTTGTCTGAGCCACAGATTACTGGTGAGCAGAATCAGAAGGATTTCATTTCGCTGTTCGGTGCTATTCTGCGGATGCGAAACCTGCTTTTATCCTTTGATGAGTTCGCAGGAATGGAGATGATTTCGGAACGTGATATGCAGGACTATCTGGGACGTTACCAGGATCTGCGAGACGAGTGGAAGAAACGCCGTGAAGAAATGAAGGGCGAGCTTGCGGATATCACGGATGATGTAATATTCGAAGTGGAGTTGATCAAGCAGATCGAGATAAATATTGATTACATCCTGATTCTGGTCAAGAAGTATCACGACAGTCATTGTACTGATAAAGAAGTTCTGATTACGATTCAGAAGGCTATCGATGCCAGTCCGGAACTGCGCAGTAAGAAGCAGCTGATTGAGACCTTTATTGCTGGTATCAACGATGCTGAAGATGTCCTGGTTGAATGGCGTGGATATGTAGCAGAAGAGCGCGAGAAAGAACTCGAGACGATCATTCGAGAAGAGAAGCTCAAGGAACATGAAACCAGGAAGTTCATTGAGAATGCTTTCCGGGATGGAGAAATCAAGACTACCGGAACAGATATCGATAAAATCATGCCACCGGTATCCAGATTCGGTGGCGGCAGAGACAAGAAGAAGGAGAATGTCATTGGCAAGCTGAAGGGATTCTTCGAGAAGTTCTTCGGTGTTGGCGGAGTCGAGTTCAAGGCCGATAAGATGGTAGATTATCCACTGCCGGAAGAAGGAGAAACGCTGATGATGGTGGCGGAGAAATCGGAGATTTAACTTGCTTTTCGGGTAGTAGTAAAATATTACTGACGGAAGAAATGTTGGAATTGCAAGGGCTTGCAGGCGATGATTTAACTTGCTGGTAAGTTGCTTTTGCAGGTTGTCGAAGGCGTTAAGTTATAAATACTGGATAATGCAGTAGAGGAGAGCTTTATGAAGGACATAAATATAGGTGAATTACTGAAGTTCGGTGAGCACTTATCTCTTGAGTGTAAAAAAGCTGAAAAGGGACTTCCCAAATCAGTTTGGGAGACTTACTCGTCCTTCGCGAATACAAGTGGAGGAACTATACTGTTCGGTATTAAAGAGAACATGTCGGAAGAAGATTTTAATAAGCGTTTTACGGTTGGTGACATCGAGAATCCTGAGCGGATCATCAGCGACTTTTGGAATACTATTAATAGCGAAAAGGTCAATGTGAACCTTTTGGTTGATGATGATGTATATCAAGTTGAATATGAGGGGAAGACAATTATTGTAATTGATGTTCCTCAGGCTAGTTATAAAAGTAAACCAGTATATATAAATGGGAATCCTCTTAAAGGCTCGTACAAGAGAAATCATGAAGGTGATTATCACTGTACTGAGGAAGAAGTTAAAGCTATGTTGCGTGACAGTAATGATTCCGGAAACGATGGTGGCCTTGTCGATGGATATACAATGGAAGATGTTGATAAGGATACATTGAATGCATATCGAATCGAATACTCTCGTAATAACCCAGATCATATCTGGAATAATATTGATGACAAGAGTTTCCTACGCAATATCGGCGGATACACAGTGGAGCGTGAAACCGGAAAAGAGGGACTCACTACTGCTGGACTGCTTATGTTCGGTAAAGGCTTATCCATTCGTGAGAGGTTTGATAACATTCGCATGGATTACATTGATGAGACGAACCTTTCAGAGGGGGCACGATGGAGCGATCGACTCACATATGATGGTATGTGGGAGAATAACCTGTACAACTTCATGAAGCGAGTAATGCCAAAACTTATTAGTGATTTGAAACGTCCATTTAGACTGGAAGGAATGGCACGCACCGATGATACTTCGATCCATAAAGCAATGCGAGAAGCTGTAGTGAATCTTATCATTCATGCGGATTATATGATAAATGGTGTGCTTAAGGTTGTTAAGAAAGAGGATGGGTTCTTGTTTTCCAATCCTGGGAATTTGAAGCTTCCTATTCACGATATCTATGAAGGTGGTAATTCCGTTGCTCGAAATCCAAGAATACAGACAATGTTCCGCATGATTGGTGCAGGTGATAATATTGGGTCAGGATTCCCTACTATCTTATCTGCATGGGGGAATGAGAATTGGAGAAAGCCGGATTTGAGTGAGAACACAGAACTTCATCTTGTCGAATTGAAGTTATGGATGATTTCAATGATGCCTGCAGAGTGTACAACGTATTTACAGAATTTGATCGGAACAGATTATGATACTTTGTCTGCTCCAGAGCAGGTAGTATTAGCAACCGCCTATTTGGAAAAGGAAGTGAGCAACAATAGGTTGCAGTCACTATTAGACCTTAACCCTATTGAGATTGGAAAATTATTAGCTCAACTGACACAGAATGGATACCTGATTATGAACTCTCGAGGGAGATGGAGTACTTATTATATCAACAGTGATTATGTTAAAAATCAATCACAAATTGATATTTCGTCGATAATTGGTGAATCAGTTGAACTAAATGCAACAGATCAACAGATTTTTGATTTTGCAAAGATTAATGGAATGATCACAACGCAGCAAGTGGTTGATATTACACCATCTATCGGCACGACATCGGGAGCCTCAGTTGCGTTGAATCGACTCATTAAAAAAGGATTAATGCAAAAGGAACGTCAAGGAAGACACATTTTCTATACATTGGTAGGGAAATAGATTAATAAGAGTTGATGTATTAGTTGATGTATTGGACTTTGAGTTGATGTATTAGTTGATGTATTGAATCAGGGAGCAAGATATGGGTGCGATGACAGAAGAGAGGACTATGACTTTGCTGGATTCCTTATACAATCAAGTTGTTAACGGAATTCCTAAAGTGAGTAAGCCGGTTAGTGAATTGGCATACGACTATACCAAGCGTTATTCGAATACCAATATTGCGATAAAGAAAATGCTTAGGAATCAGGTTACGAAATGTACAGTGACCGGAGTAATGACCGGCCTGGGTGGAGCCATTACACTTCCTGTTGCAGTTTCAGCAGACATTGGATCAGTTCTGTATGTTCAGCTGCGGATGGTAGCGGCAACTGCATATATGTCGGGCTATGAACTTGATAGCGATCAGACGAAGACATTTATTTATGCTTGCCTGGCAGGAGTATCTATTGACAAAACCCTTGCCGATGCAGGGATAAAGTTCTCAATGAAATTTGCAGAAGCGATGATTAAGAAAGTTCCGGGAGAAGTACTGACAAAAATTAACCGTGCTGTGGGATTTCGTTTTGTAACTAAGTTCGGCCAGACGGGCATAGTAAATCTAGGCAAGCTGGTCCCAGGTGTCGGTGGCGCAATCGGTGGAGGCTTTAATCTCGCGGAAACAAAGCTGATTGCAAATAGGGCGTATAAGTCATTCTATGAAGCGGATATTATGGCATTCGGAGATTACGAAGTTGAAGCTGAACCATTAGAGGATGATGGCATTCTGCAAGGGGTGAAGGATGATTTAACCGATGAGTTCTTCGATTACGAATTTCAAGATGAGGAATGATTGGAACTGTAGAATAGCTTGCTATTATCTATAGAAAACAAGCGACAAGCAATTAAACAAGCGATATTTTGATTTGGCTTTCGGTATAAACTATTGGAATATCAACGAGGAACAACTGTACTAGTGTAGAATGATATTGTTATCGCTTGCAAAGAATACAAGCGATAAGCAATAAAATGATTAGAAGTGCTGATGGAGGAAATGAAAATGTGGTTGCGTGTAGCCATAAGTAAGGACTCGGTTCATTATAATGACCATAGTGGCTACTCCTATATCGATGGTCAGAGTAGTGAAGAATACTATTTTGATAAAAAGGTTGCAAATGCACTTGAAAACGATGGATTCCTCATAGAAATGTGGGATGAACTGGAGATTCCTTTGGAATGGGGGGACTACGAATTTCTTCCCCCAGATAAATGTATGCGCTTAAAAACCTGGCTGGAAACACATTTGCAAAAGGAAGTAGATCCAATAATCAGCGCTGTTTATAAAGTGATGTTTGACTACGTTGGGAAAGCTATTCTATATGATACTGGGATTTCTTTTGACTTTTAAGAAATTTCAACCCAGAAGAATTTGAGGGTGTTCTGCCTTCGATTGAAGATGTCGAGTCCGGAGATAGCTAAGTCGTCTGTTTTGAGTGGAGATGTTGGAGGAGATTGTCCGTACAGATAATAAGCAGAGGTATTCATTTAATGAAGATAAGACATTGATTCGTGCCAATCAGGGACATTCTATCCCAGTGGATGTGGAACTTCCTGAGATGCTGTCGCCGGTGGTTCTTTATCATGGAACTGGTGTCAAATACAAGGATTCCATTGACCAGCAGGGACTGATACCGAAGTCTCGGCTCTATGTGCATCTGTCACAGGACTATGATACCGCGGTAAAAGTCGGACAGAGGCATGGAAAGCCGTTTGTTTATAAGGTAGATGCAGCCAGGATGTCGGCGGATGGCTACAAGTTCTTTTTATCGGTCAATGGTGTCTGGCTGACGAAGAAGGTTCCAGCGGATTATCTTTCAAGTTCATTATAAGATCAAGAGTCATTGTGTAGAGATGCTTAGGATAGATGATTTAATGGAGTAAGCCATTTTGACATGATATAATACTGACAACACAGTGACAACATTAGCTCGGATAGACACCGGGGAACATGGTAATTGAAGTCAATAAAAGTCAAAATTGATTAAAGATCCTATACAAAACTGTTTAGTATTTGGAAAAGAGCAGCGAGATGGAATAACGAAATATAAAGAAATAAATCCCGAAAACACTTTGATATGCTACCCCTAAGTAGGACATTGAAAAATGAAACCTACTTGGGGGTATTGTTATGTCCAGGAAAAGTAAGATAGACCCGACTTTTCATTTGGGGGTATGTAATTTTTTCTGTAAATAAAGGTCTTCCGTGAGAAGTGTATAGTGGGCTGGTCAGTTCCTTCTGACCAGCTCTTGAACATTGTTTAACAGAATGATCTTTCCATGTCAAGACATGCCCTTGTCAAGGAGGGCATGTCTTGAACATATGATCTTGTGATCTCTGCTATTCAGGCAGGCGCTCCGGGTACATAACTGACAATTCGCCTCGCACTTTTCCCCAGTTACGAATTGGCATTGTCCACTTACGTGTGGCTTCGAATGTTGCGAGATACAGCGACTTCAGTAGCGCCTGAGACCCTGGAAATACGCTCCTCTGACGGTTCAGCCGCCGCAACGTTGAATTCAGTGATTCTATGACGTTGGTCGTATAGAAGGCTGTTCTGACATCCCTGGAAAACTTGAAAATCGGGGATATGGCGTCCCAGTTGTCGCTCCAGCGTTTCATAGCATATGGATACTGCGGACTCCATTTATCTGTAACGTGATCAAGTTGTGCCAGTGCTGACTTTTCATCAGGAGCTGTATATATAGTCTTAAGATCCTTTGCAAAGGCCTTCATGTCTTTATTTGCCACATATTTCAGCGTATTTCTGACCATATGTACGATGCAACGCTTATGCTCTGTTTTCGGAAATGCGGCCGAAATAGCATCCTTTATTCCGGTCAACCCATCTGAACAAAGGATCAATATGTCCTGAACACCTCTGTTCTTCAACGAATTCAGAACAGACAGCCAATATTTGCTGCTTTCGTTTTCTCCGACATCTATCGACAGGACATCTTTTTTTCCATCTGCGTCGATACCGAGGACAACATACGCTGCACGCTTCTGTACAACACCGTCTTCTCTTACAGAAAAATGAATTGCATCAATGAATACGATCGGGTATACCGCTTCCAGCGGACGGTTCTGCCAGTCTTCGATCTGCGGCAGGATCTTATCTGTTACGTCTGAAATGAAACTTTCTGAAGTCTCAAAGCCATATATGTCCTCGATCGTTTCAGATATCTGCTTTGTGGTCATTCCCTTTGCGTACATCGATATGATCTTCCGGTCTATATCCGAAATATCCTTCTGACGCTTTTTTACGACCTTAGGTTCAAAAGAGGAATTGCGGTCCTGTGGAACGTCGATTGACATACTGCCGTAGCTTGAATTGACTCGTTTATTCTTATATCCGTTTCGATAATTGCGTTCAAAGTCATCCGAATTCGCCCGCTCAGATTTTTCATAGCCGATATGTTCATCCATCTCGGCTTCCATCATTTCCTTGATCGTGCCGCCGAGCAGATCCTTGAGAGCATCCTGTATATCTTGAGCGCTCTCTATATCGTACTCTTCAAGCAGCCCGCGGATGATCTCACGTTTTCCTTCAGTCATTTCGACATGATGCACTGGTTTCTTTGGTTTTCTGGTCATAGTAAAAGGCCCTCCATGAATTAATGATTGCTGTCACGAAAGGCCTTGTCAAACATTTTTACAGACTTTTTTCTATTGTCCCTTTCATTTACCTGTTCAACTTGATGTTACAATCGGCGCGATATATTTCTGAGTCTTCTGATAAAACAGTTTCTTCTACATTTTCCGATGCATAACTGGCAGCCAGCGAATCATGATTTGCATATGCTGTCTTAGTATCACCTGAACAGGCGCTGACAAAAAGCATCATGAACACACTAAACGTCATCAAGATCAATTTCGTTTTCATCGCAAACCCATTCTATTTTAATGCCTTTCCAAACTCATAGGCTTCACTTAATTCCTCGGATTTACTTGAAGCCTCTCCCATATCGCCTATGCCTCCACAGAATAAGGAACCGGAGAATTCTGCCTTTTCAAAACAATCAACCCATCCCTTGAGTCCGCTTTCAGCCTTTTGGGGCACAAACTCTTCATCCTCAGCCGCAACAGAGAGCATATATACATTCCTGAACTTATAGTCTGAAGGATACAGAGGATTGAGCCTGTCCAAAAGAGTCTTCATCTGGCCGCTCATCTCGTAGTAATAAATTGGAGTTGCAAATACCAACGTGTCTGAGTTCTTTACTTTTTCTGCAATCTCAACAGCATCATCATTAGTGACACACCTCTGAGTATTCTGACAGGCAAGACAGCCTATACAAAAACCGATATTTTTCCCTTTCAGGCTTATATGTTCCACATCATGACCTGAAGCTTTTGCTCCCTCTATAAGCTTTTTCGTAAGTATATCGGAATTACTCTTTGCTCGAAGACTTGTAGAAATCACTAACACTTTACTCATATCATCCCATCCTTTATTTCTTTTCTATTGGCACGACATTTTCTATCTTCTTAATCAGTTTTGCGGGAACGCCTCCCACAATTGTGTTTTACTCAACATCCTTTGTCACAACAGCTCCGGCTGCAATTACAGCACCATCACCAATTGTCACACCATCCTGGAAGCTGCATCCGGAATTGATGAATACATTTTTTCCGATGTGAATGTTTCTTCCAAAATCCGTATGGAACATTCATGCATCTCTTCTGTCATATCTTCTACTCTGTCCGAATTAAGATATTCCAGTATTTCTTCAACCGTTATCATTACTTTAAATTCTCCTTAAAGAAGCGCTCCAGTTTTGCTTATGTGTGATAAAGAAGCAATAGAAGTGCAAAAAATTTTGCCGTTCCTATCCGACACTTGGCCATTGTGTCGGATAGGTCGGGCGGTTATTCGGGCAAGTCAATCTTGCCGACAAAGCTGTAATAAATCTCAATGTCCTGCCTGCGGGTGCCGTTCTCATCATAGCTGCACTCATGCACCACAATTTTCTCGATCATTTCCCGCAAGAGAGTGGGGGTCAGTTCTTCAAAGGCAAGGTGCTTGCGGACAATGCCCATAAATTTCTCGGCGTTGACGGTAGCTGCCTGTGACTTGTCCAGTTCGGCTTGCAGGGCGGCGGCTCTCTTTTTCAGCTCCGCTTGCTCGGCTTCGTAGTCAGCCGACAGTTCCATGAAACGCTCATCGCTGATTTTGCCGTTTACATTGTCCTCATACAGCCGCTTGATAATGCGGCTGATTTCAGAAATGCGTTCCTGCGCCTGTTCAAGCTGCTTGATGGCTGCGGCGGTCTTTCGCTTGCCGCCGATCTCGTTCTGCTGGACAAGTAGTTTCACAAACCGGCTCTCATGCTTGGCTGCGTATTCGGTCACTTGCCGGAGATTTGCCAGGACACCAGCGGTCAACAGATCGGTGCGGATAAAGTGCGCCGTACAGTTGCGGGTGCGCTTCTTGTAGCTGCCGCAGATGTAGCAGTCCTGTTTGCGGTCTTTGTTCTGATACCGCTGCTGATACAGCACATGGCCGCAGTCGGCGCAGAACAAAATCCCGGAGAACAGCCCCACTTCATCGTAGCGGTTCGGGCGTTTGCGCTGTTTGCGTAACTCCTGCACCCGTTCCCATGTTTCCTTGTCGATGATCGGCTCATGGTGGTTCTCGAAAATGGCCTGCTTCTCGACGGGGTTCTCTATGCTGTGCTTGACCTTATAAGAAGGCTTTTCCGTTTTGAAGTTCACCAGACATCCGGTGTACTCTCGGTTTTCGAGGTTGTGCGTTCTCCTCCCAGATTTTTTTACTTTCCTCTGTTCCCATGTTCTCTCCCACTCCCCAAATTTGCTTTTTTGCTTCCATTAAATCTTCCTTACTATATTCCATTGTTACCCTCCATAACTTCTGATTGTTGCCGTCTTGACGATTATGTATCTTTACATTACCTTCTGAAACATATGGCGCACCTTGTCCAGGCGGCTGTTTGGACGGCGGGGCTGGATGACCGGCTGACCGACAGCGGCCTGATACCCTTTCAGTTCTGTAAGGCATACGCTCTGCCCGTTGGTGTAAAAGGCCAGATCAGTACGGTATGCCTGTATACAGCGGGCGGGAATCTCGCCAGTAAAGACAACTTCATCCTTTTTTACCTGGACCGTTTCGATGGTGGCACAGTATTTCGGTGCATCATGATAAGCCCTGGAAAGATATTCCCGGGGCGCATAGAGGGTGAAGGAGAGATAAGGTTCCAGCAGTTGCGTCCCTGATTCCTTCAATGCCTGTTCCAATACAATCGGGGCCAATGAGCGGAAGTCCGCCGGCGTGCTGACCGGACTGTAATAAAGCCCGTATTCAAAGCAAATCTTACAGTCCGTTACGTTCCAGCCGAACAAGCCCTGCTCCAGCCCGTAACGGATACCATCCCTGACAGCGTTTTGAAAACTCTGGTTCAAGTATCCCAGCGAAACCCGGCTCTCGTATTGTACACCGGAGCCAAGCGGGAGTGGTGTAACAGACAGTCCGATGGATGCCCAAAACGGGTTGGGCGGCACCTCGATATGGATGGTGTGGCTGGCTGCTTTGAGCGGCCGCTCCATATAAATGACGGTGGGTTCCTTTACCACTGTTTCAAGCTTGTATTTTTCCGACAGCAAAGCGGAAACAACCTCCAACTGCACCCGGCCCAAAAAAGAAAGAATGATCTCATGGGTGATGGAATCCACCTCGCAGCGCAAAAGCGGGTCAGTATCCGCAAGTTGCGTAAGAGCGTCCAGCAGCCGTTCTCTTTGCGCTGCCGTTTTCGGCGCAATCGACGTCCGCAGCATGGGGAGGGGGTCCTCACGCCACCTTTTACGAGGGAGCCGGGTTGGGTCCCCTAATACATCGTTTAACCTCACGCTGTCGCTGGGAAGGATAACAATTTCACCCGGATAAGCGGTGTCTGTCCGAACAATTTCCCCTTTGGATGGAATACGCATCTCTGTGATTTTCAGCTTTTCTCTCCCGGCCAGGGCCACCGTATCCCGCAGGCGCAGCGTTCCGCTGTATAGCCGTAGATAGACACGCCGCTGGCCGCAATCTGTATACTCCACCTTGAAAACGCTGCCGCATAGGGCGGCGCTCCCCTGTTCCCCAATCGGTTGGAACAGCCCTGTCACCGCATCCATCAACGGTTGAATGCCAAGGCCCTTTTTGGCGCTGCCATAATAGACCGGGAACAGGGAGGCGTCTTGAACCCGCCGCTGTTCCTCCCGCACAAGTTTTTCCCGGCTGATTGGTTCTCCTGCGATATACTTTTCCAATAATTTATCGTTATTTTCGATGACCGCATCCCATGCTTCTATGTCGGTATTTTCCTCCAGGACTATTTCCGGGGACAGCGACACCGTCTGCTTGATGATAATATCGGCGGAGAGCTTATCCCGAACAGACTGAACCACGCTCTGCAAATCAACGCCAGCCTGGTCGATCTTGTTGATAAAGATAACGGTGGGAATGTTCATTTTCCGCAGGGCATGGAACAGAATACGGGTCTGGGCCTGCACGCCATCTTTAGCGGAGATCACCAAGATGGCCCCATCTAAAACAGCCAAAGAGCGGTACACCTCCGCCAAAAAATCCATGTGGCCGGGCGTATCCACAATGTTGACTTTACATCTGTGCCACTGGAAGGAAGTGACTGCCGCTTGAATGGTAATCCCACGCTGCCGCTCCAAAAACATGGTGTCCGTCCTCGTTGTCCCTTTTTCGACGCTCCCCGGTTCTGAAATGGCTCCGCTGGCATATAGCAGGCTCTCCGTCAAGGTCGTCTTTCCAGCGTCTACATGGGCAAGAATTCCAATATTGATTATTTTCATGTGATTGTCCTCCCTTTACTGCCCCGAAGGGCATAAAAATCCCCAGCAGTAAAATACTTTTACCACTGGGGATGATAATTTGCGGACATACACATATACAGCATACACCTGTTTGTGAGTGCTGTTTTTGGGGATATGTCAAAATTGATAAGGCAAAAGTATTCTTAAATTGGGTACAAAAAACTAAGCCCCTACAAAAGGGACTATCATAATCCTTTGTTCCCACTATTTGATTATAGTTTTATTTAAGAATACCTTGCCGCATATTTTTTACTCCTTTTCTGGAATTGAATTATTATATCACATCAGTTTTAGGAAAACAAGTATCTAAAAGAAATTTTTCTTCCCCTTATATGTAACAATCATACCGGCTTCCTAACGTTCAGAATGGTTTCTACTGTCTGCTGCGGTGTTTGGTTGGAATTGTCCAGCCAAAAGCCGATCCGTGGTGTTGTCTGCATTTTACTAAATACAAATTCAATGTATACAGAAAGAAATATATAAGGAGTGGGAGGGATTCCGCCGTAGTCGGCATTGTAGGAAAATCCAAAAGTTTAGATTTTCTCAAAATGCTTATCTTTTGGTCTTTGGTTCGGAATAGTGTAGTGCTGGCGGTCTATCTCTTGTTTTCGGTTGCTTGCTTCCTTACCGTACATGAGCATTGTCATAAGGAATATAATCCTTATCTCCGCCATCATATAGATCTGTATGCACCGCATCAGGGATTATCATAAGTTCTTTATTATCAGCATACTTGCTGTCTTTGATCATATCTGCATAAGCATCCTTTGAGAAATAACATGAGTGTGCCTTTTCTCCATGGACAAGTAATACTGCACTTCTGATCTCATTGCTGTACTTTAGGATTGGCTGATTAACGAAAGACTCACAACCGATCACATTCCAGCCTCCGTTGGAATTAAGGCTTCTCTTGTGATAACCTCTGTCGGTCTTGTAGTAGTCATAGTAATCTTTCACAAAGAAAGGGGCATCCTCAGGAAGTGGATCTACAACTCCGCCGCCAAGCTTATACTCACCTGCCTTAAGGTCTTCAAGTCTCTGAGCGCACATGGCAGCCTTCTTCTGATACCTTGCTTCCTCGCTGTCCTCGGAGTCAAAATATCCATTGGCATTTACTCTTGTCATGTCATACATTGTCATTGCAGCTGTAGCTTTGATCCTTGTATCAAGAGCTGCTGTGTTTACAGCCATTCCTCCCCATCCACAGATACCGATGATTCCAATCCTGTCAGGATCTACTTTTTCATTAAGTGAAAGGAAATCAACTGCAGCCATGAAATCTTCTGTGTTGATATCAGGAGATGCCATATATCTTACGTTCCCACCGGACTCTCCTGTAAATGATGGGTCAAATGCTATTGTTAAGAATCCTCTCTCTGCCATTGTCTGAGCATAAAGACCTGAGCACTGCTCCTTAACTGCACCGAATGGCCCGCATACAGCAATTGCAGGGAGCTTACCATCTGCATTCTTTGGAACATACATATCTGCCGCAAGGGTGATTCCATATCTGTTTACAAATGTAACTTTGCCGTGGTCTACCTTATCACTTTTCTTAAATGTCTTATCCCACTCAGTAACAAGGTTTAATTCTTCTTTTCTGATCATTTTGTCATCCTCCTGAATCATTTTTCTTTCTGTATCTGTCTTATCAAAAAATCCATGTTATCTACTTTTTCCTGGCTCTCATGAAGCTCATCCATAAGGTGACAACGGCATTTCCTAAGATCTCGTAAAAGCGTATCGGTATCACCTTCTTCATACATTTTCTTCATGAAGTATATTTGTTTATCGTCACAGCCCATATCTGAAAGGTTTTCAAGAATCTTTACCGTATCCATCTTATTTCTCCTTCCAGTTTTTATATTAAAACCTTGACCTGATTTTCGCTAATGAATAAAATGAATATCATGATATTCGTTTTTTGAATAACACTTAAATAGTCAGCTTTATGGAGAATTCCATGGAAATAAAAAATCTCAGATATTTCCTTGCAGTTGCCAGGGAAGAAAACATGTCAAAGGCTGCTGAGCAGCTCCATGTATCGCAACCCACTCTTTCAAAGACATTAAAAGCGTTAGAGGAAGAACTTGGGAAGAAACTGTTTATCAGGCACAGCTTCAGTATTTCACTGACTGATGAAGGGGTGCTCCTGCGTGACCGCGCACAGGATCTTGTGGCTATGTCAGATAAGATTGAACAGGAATTTAGCTCCCTGGATGATATAACAGGTGGGGATATATATTTTGGACTGGCAGAAAGCTATCAGATCAGATACCTTGCCAGAGAGATTTATAAATTAAAGGAAAAATACCCAAACTTCACTTATCATATAACCAGCGGAGATACTGAACAGGTTACTGAAAAGCTTGATAAAGGCATTTTAGACTTTGCTGTACTATGTGAAACACCTGACAGCAATAAATATGAATATGTTAAGTTTCCAGAAGCCGATGTATGGGGAGCAATCATATCTTCATCTCATCCCCTTGCAAAGAAAAAATACATCCATGTCTCTGACCTGATAGGACAGCCTCTGTTTGTCTCTGAGCAAAGCTGGAACAATGAAATCAAAACATGGGCTAAAGAAAGGTTTCCTAAGCTAAAACTTGAAGGCTCCTTCAGGCTGTCTTATAACGGCTCTGTATTTGCAAGAGAAAACCTTGGAATACTTCTTACATTTAAGGATCTGATAAATACCGAAGGAACTGACATGGTATTCAGACCACTTTCACCTGAACTGAAGTCAGAACTATATCTCATATGGAATAAATATCAGGCCTTTACTCCTATTGCAGAAAAGTTTCTGGAGCAGATAAAAAAGGCTTTCAAGTAATTTTCAAGAAGGTCACAGCATAATCATAATAAAGTATGACCTTCTACAGTATAGGGTTTGCTTGACTTCCCCGCATTTTAATATTAATACTCATACAACATCGGTCTATAAATCGACCGATGTTCTTTTTATAAACTAACATATGGTTGCTTTTTCGCGGCAACATATGAAAGAAATGTTGCTTGAAACTATAGTGTAAAAGGGTTAGAATGAGTTAGATATAACTAACCTAATTAAAAAAGCTAATACATTGACGTGGAAGATAGTGAAAAGAGTTTCAGGAAATAATTGCTGCGGAGGAGGACGAAGTGTTTCTCTGCTTCTTGAAACTTTTCCGGAAAGTCATGTGACAGGTGTTGATTATTCTATACTGTCCGTGGATAAAGCGAAGTCGTATAACCGGGATAAAATTAATGAAGGACGCTGTACGGTTTTCCAGGGAGATGTTTCTTCTCTTGACCTGCCGCATGAAACTTTTAATCTTGCTACGGCTTTTGAAACAATCTATTTCTGGCCCGGCCTGGACCGGTGCTTTAAACAGGTAGCAGACATACTGAGACCAGGAGGGTATTTTATGATTTGTAACGAATCTGAAGGGACGGACGCCTCATCCCTTAAATATGAAAAGATCATTGAAGGTATGAAGATTTATACTGCGCCGGAGATTGAGGCGGCCCTCAAGACTGCAGGATTTTCAGATGTCAAGACTTACCATCACAGTTCAAAGCCGTGGATCTGCGTTCTTTCGAGAAAATAGGCGTGCAGACAGAAATTTTAGTACTTCCTGAGTGCGTACTTTCTAAATGCTCAGTTGGAAAAGTCACCAAAATAGGCAATAATTGGGTTGGAAAAGTCCTTAATTGGCCCAGCGTTTGGGATGTAAAAGTCCATTTGAGACAAAGACCGGAGAGACCCTACTCAGCGTAGATAGCACAGCCCCTGATGATGTGCTATGATTTTTTTCCAGAAGAGAGCTTGTGTTTTTCCTGGAAAAAAGAAATTGACTTAAGGCGGAGGTTGTTCCGATGAACAGATTGAAAATATTAAAAGAAAATGGTCATATGATTCCGGTTATCCTGGAGGTGCCGGAGGAGGCGGATTCTGTAGTGATCATGGTCCATGGATTTACCAGCAGCAAGGAATGTCCTACCGGACAGCTCCTGATTCGGAGAATGCCGGAGGCGGGAATCGGAGTGGTGCTCTATGATCAGCCGGGACACGGAGAGGAAGAAGCAAAGGAAGATCCTTTCAGAATAGAGAACTGCATGGACAGTCTTGCTACCGTGGAGAAATATATACAGATGAACTGGCCGGAGAAGGAGATATTCTACTTTGCTTCCAGTTACGGTGCATATCTGACCGGGCTGTACCTTGAGAGGAGAAAGCATGCCGGCACTCATCTTCTGATGAGAAGTGGTGCGGTGATCATGCCGTGGCTTTTCCTGGGGGCACCTGGATCGGAGCCTGATTCCGAAGCATTGGAGGAACTTAATAAAAAAGGATATCTCATGTTGGGACTTACTGGGACAAGGCAGGTAAAGGTGCCGAAAGGGATGTTCGAAGATATGATGCTTCCTGAGAATGACCTTTACAGAAATTTCGGAGAATCAGATCGCGGGAATACCAGGGTTGCCATGGTACACGGGGAAAAAGACCAGGTGGTTCCTGTTAAGTTTGCAAGAGACTTCGCAGAGAAATATGGCCTGCCGATCACAGTCTTCGAAGGACAGGGTCATTCCCTCAGTGATGACCCGGCTTGCCCCGATAAAGTAGCTGACTTGGCAATAGATTTTTTCAAATGATATTTCAGGCCTTTAGAGTGATACCAGGTAACTGGTATCGCTTTTTTTGTACATCTAACACTATGTAGGTTAGTCATAGCTTCCAAATGAGATTGTGCATTACAACAAGTGCAAATATCATATTTGTTTACAAACACAAATAAATTGAAAATAAATTATTTCACACAATAAAAATTGTTGGCCAATACTATTGACCAGCAATTTTTATTGTGGTAGCATACATATTATATTAAGGTCAACCGGTTTTTAACACAATAAACTCTCACCGGAGAGCAGCCATTGTTGACGCAAGAGAGCGAAAGGTATGATGAAAGAGAAGATAGACATTCAGCGCCTTAAGGGATGGATTGACGAAATCGATACATTCAATCAGACGCCGGGAGAAGGAACGACAAGACCTGTGTATTCCAAAGAGGACATGGAGGCAAGGGCCTATGTCCGGAAGGAAATGGAAAAAATCGGATTAGAAGTGTCCCAGGACTGTGCCGGGAACATCTACGGTGTACTTCCGGGAAGAGACCGTAACCTGGCTCCGGTGTGGACAGGATCTCACATCGACACAGTGCCTAATGGCGGAAAGTTCGACGGACTGGCAGGAGTTTTTTCCGGAATGGAAGCACTGCGGGTAATCCGTGAAAGTGGGAAAAGGCCTCTCAGGGATCTTTCGGTAAACGTATATTCCGGGGAGGAAATGAGCCGCTACGGAGCCTGCTGCATAGGCAGCCGCTCAATTGTGGGACGTCTTCGCAAATCAGATCTCCAGAGCCATGTGGGACCAGATGGAATCAGTCTTTTTCGGGCAATGGAACAAGCGGGACTTCATGTGGAAAACTTTGAGAAGGAATTCCCGAGAAAAGAACCGGTCTATGCCAGCCTGGAGCTACATATTGAACAAAATGGAAAGCTGGAAGCGGCTGGAATTCCCGTGGGAATAGTTACAGGAATCTGTGCTCCAACGAACCTGGAGTATGAGGTTACAGGAGTGCAGTCCCACGCCGGAGGAACCAGTATGAAGGACCGGCGGGATGCATATATGGCTGCAGCGGAGATTTCTCTGTTGGCGGAGCGGCTTGCCAGGGAGTCTGACAGTCCGTATATCACAGCAACAGTCGGGGATATGAGAATAGAACCGGGAGCAGCCAATGTGATACCAGGCAAAGCTGTTTTTCCGCTGGATATACGTTCAATCAGGATGGAAGACAAAGATAAGATGCTTGATGGACTCCGGACCGGAATTAAGGAAATTGCATTGGAGCGTGGCGTATCTGTTAGTGAGAGCATGATGAATCACGACAAGCCGGTAATGTGCGACCCGCACCTCAGGGAAATCATCAGAGCAGCGGCGGACCAGATGAAGATTCCGGCAATGGACATTGTCAGCGGACCATACCACGATAGCCTGATGCTTGGAGATATTACCAGAGTTGGAATGATTTTCGTACCGAGCCGTGATGGAATAAGCCACAACCGGGCGGAATGGACAGATATCAGAGACATCGGGGCAGGAACAGCGGTGCTGGCAGATGCCCTCTGGACTCTTGGAAATGAAGAGAGGGTGGAATAAATGCACCCATCAAATAAAGGGAATACAGAGACAATCCACACTACTGAATTTGAAAGAAAGGAATTGAAAAATGGCTAAGAAAATCGGAATCATCGGCGGCGGGATTGCAGGAACTGCACTGGGTTATAACCTGAGCTTGTATGGAGATGAAGCAGAAATCCATGTCTTTGAGAAAGACAGAATCGGCTGCGGAACCACAGCAAAATCTGCAGGCACAGTTTGTCTGTTCGACGATTCACTGAAGAACCGCTACTGGGATGTCCGCCTTTACGGCTTCGAGACCTATCGCAAGATGGAAGCGGAAAAACCAGGATCTGCCGGTTTTGATCAGACTGGTACGCTGGTATGTGCCACAAATGAGGAAGTGGAGAAGACAATCAAAGCCGGAATTGCTCTGGCCAGGTCTGCAGGATATACCGGGGAATACATTACCGATAAGGATCGTATAAGGGAAATCCTTCCCCTGATCGATGCCGATTCAATTCTGGGCGCAGGATACACAAAAGATGACGGATATTTTGACGGAACCATGATTTCCAACACCTTTGCCGAGAAAATGGAAGCAAACGGCGGAATCATTCACCGCGGCCAGGAAGTGACAAAAATCAATGTCGTAAACGGGAAAGCGACCTCAGTGGATACAAAAGATGGAAACCATTACGATTTTGATGTCATCGTAGACTGTACCGGACCGTGGAGCCGCCACACTGGCAACCTGGCTGGGCTGGATGTGCCAATCTGGCACACTAAGGCAGAAGCATTTTTCCTGGTACCTCCAGGAAAGAAACTGGACTTCGTCTTCCCTGTCCTGAAATTCCCTGCATTCTATGCTCTGCGGGCGGGAAACAACGTGTTCATCTGCAAATCCCACCTGTCCATGAATCTTGACGATCCGATGCATGCAGGACAGTGGGATCCGGACAAACTGCCGCAGACCGGCGGAACTGACGACTACTTCATTGACTTCCTGCTGGATCAGATGGAAGCCAACGTGCCGGGGCTGGCAGACAGCGGACTTGCTTCATCATGGCTGTCATACAGAGCGGAACCAAGAGATTTCCTGCCGATTCTGGGTGATACGACTATAGAGAATTACGTCCTTTGCACCGGTTTCGGCGGCAACGGAGTAATTGAAGCACCGGCAGCAACCCGTGATCTGGCAAAATACATAATGAGAGGTGAAAGCACTGCCATTCTGGAGGAGTGGGCTGCAATGCGCCTTCTGAAGTAGTCTGAGCAATAGCAATATGGAAATGCCGGATCTCCCGGCAAATCAGAGCAAAAACTGAAACTTTATGGAATCCGCCAGTTGCAGGCGGTTGGAGGAAATAATGAAAATAGCAGTTTGTGTCAAACATGTGCCTATTTCGGAGAATGTAGAGGTGGACCAGAACCACCGCCTGATCAGAGACAATGCCGAATCAGACATCAATCCTTGTGACCTGAATGCCATGGAGACTGCCCTTCGTTTGAAACAGGAAGAAGGGGGAACCATTGATGTTTATTCCATGGGCCCGGAGGATGCCACGGCTTCCCTTAAAAAATGCCTGGCTATGGGCGCTGATCAGGCCTGTCTGATTAGCGGACGCAAGTTCGCAGGAGGTGATACTCTGGGAACAGCTCGCGTTCTGGCAGAGGCTATCCAGAAGCAAGGAGAATATGATGTTGTTTTCACTGGTAGCGAATCATCAGACGGAGGTACTGGCCAGGTAGGCCCTATGCTGGCAGAACTGCTTCATATGCCTGATGTCAGTGAGACTGTTGAAGTGAAAGCTGGGAACGGTTTACTGAACGTCAAAAAAAGAGTTGACGGAGGGAATCTGCTTCTTTCGGTTAAGATGCCTGTGCTGCTAACAGTACCTTTCGGCTGCAATGAGCCAACGCTCCCAACCCTCAGGACCCAGAGAAAGGCGAACCGGGCAGAAATCCCTGTAGTCGGAGAGGATGATCTGGACCTGTCAGCCGAGACCATCGGTGAAAAGGGTGCACTCTCAATCGTCACCGGCCTCGAAGCCGCTTCCGGCGGCAATTCCGCTGAGAAAATCAGCGGCTCAGATGATGAGATTGCAGCGAAGCTGTATGAGCTTCTGGAAGAAGGGAGGAATCGGTAATGGCAGGAGTATGCGTTTTTGCAGAAATTACGAATCAGGGCGTCAGTGAAACCTATCTGCCGCTGGTCGCTTTCGGCAAGAGCATCACGGATGTGTCCGGGGAAAATCTGACCACACTGGCAATTGGTGATGGTGCGGGGGATTATGGCGATAAGCTGCAGGCTGAAGGAGTAGATGAGATTATCCTGGCAGAGGTGCCTGGCGCTTCACCGGTACAAACCGATATTCTGGCAGAAGCACTAGCTTCTGTAATTCGTGAAAAGAATTTTTCAACGATTCTTGTGCCTGCCACTCACCTTTCCCGGTCCCTTTTCGCCAGAGTAGCAATGAAGGAAAACATCGGTATGACTGCAGATTGTACTTCTCTTCGCACGGAAAAATCCGGTGATGGAGTGGTGGTTCATCAGATTAAACCATCCTTCGGATCTCAGATCATGGTGCGCTGCGATGTAATTTGCAATCAAGAAATAATTACGATGAAAACAGAAGACTGTGAACCGGCTGAGGCCGGCGGCAGTGCACCAGTTACGGTGATTCATCCAGATGCAGGTGCTTCGGCCATTCAGGTTCAAGGGTTTGAAAAGATAGATACTGCTGACAGCATTCATGATGCAGAGGTGGTAGTCTGCGCCGGCCGTGGAGCCATGGAAGACGATAATTTTGAGAAAATCAAGGCCTTTGCGGCTAAGATCGACGCATCTGTTGCTGGATCCCGCCCGATGGCTGATAACGGATGGATTCCTTTCGAAAATCAGGTGGGACAGTCAGGAACTGTAATCCGGCCAAAAGTGTGCTTTACCTTTGGCATCTCCGGAGCTATTCAGTTCACAGAGGGAATCAAGGGTGACCCGATGGTGATTGCAGTAAATAAAGATCCACATGCTGCGATTTTCAGCTTCGCCGATTATGCCGTGGTTTCGGACATGAGCAGTGTTCTGGACGCACTGCTGAAATAGCAATTGAAAAAAACATATAGTGATAGTGCAGGCGGTTCTGCATTTCCCGATTTAACCTGGGATGCGGACTGCCTGTTTTGTTGTACAATTAATAGAGCTCAAGAACCCGGGTGCCTGGAAGGAGAGCAGGGACGGAGCAGTAGAACAAGGAAAAGGAGAGTTAATCATGATCATCCAGACAGGAATGCGCACGGATATACCGGCGTTCTATCATGAATGGCTTATAAATAGAATAAAAGAAGGTTTCGTAATGGTCCGCAATCCCTATGATCCTACTCAGGTCACAAGATACAGCCTTTCTCCCGAGGTGGTGGATCTCATGGCTTTTTGCACAAAAAATCCTGCACCCATGCTGCCGCATATGGATGTTTTGAAATCGTATGGTCAGTACTGGTTCGTCACCATCACTCCGTACGGTAAAGATATTGAACCCGGGGTGCCGGATAAGCGCAAGGTTATGGAAGATTTTAAAAAACTTTCAGAGATTGTGGGCGCAGATAGCGTGGGCTGGAGATACGATCCAATCCTCGTAGATGACAGGCATTCTGCTGACTGGCATATAGCTGCTTTTGAGCAGATGGCGGCAACCCTGTCAGGGTATACAGAGACCTGCGTCATCAGTTTTATCGACATTTACAGAAAAGTGGAAAGGAATTTTCCAGAAGCCAGGGCGGTTGGCTTCAATGACAGGATGAAGATAGGAAAAGCGTTTATACACATCGCAAAGAAATATGGAATAATTATAAGGCCGTGCGCAGAAGGCAGTGAACTTGAGCCTTACGGTGCAGACTGTTCCGGGTGCATGACGGTAGAGACTTATGAAAAAGCTCTTCACGCCAGGCTCAGTGTGCCGAAGCAAAGCGGGAATCAGAGAAATAACGCTTGTGCCTGCCTCCTTGGAGCAGACATAGGTGCCTATGATACCTGCGGCCATCTATGCAGATATTGCTACGCAAATTCCAATGCTGCTCTTGTGAAAATGAACATGAAAAGACATAATCCGTCTTCACCGTTTCTAATCGGAGGAAGTCTGCCAGGAGATGTGATCCACCAGGCACGTCAGAAGAGCTGGCTGGACAAGCAGATGCGGTTTTTTTAGAACTGCACAGGATTTTATTACGAAAGGCTGGGAAATCTGGGAACACCCTGGGGGATACTCAACTGAACGAAAAATCGACCACATGAATGCAAGTGTAAAATTTGCGTACGGGTTGTATCGTGCCCTGTTGTGCTGCAGCATTGACATGAAGAATTTGTCAGAAAATTTCTGGTGGGATGTGTCACAGACGATTTTCCCATATAGGGCTCCTGAACGGCCATAAATTCAAAGAATACACGATTAATTTCCGTAAATGGTGCATCATAGGGAAGTTGATCGATTGCCTGATAGTAATCCTTTGACAATTCGGACAGTATGTCCTCATACAGCGCTTCTATACTTGTGTAGTGGAGATAGAATGTCTTTCGGTGAATCATAACCCGGTCCGTCAGTTCTTTGACAGTAATTTCTGAAGCATCTTTCTCCATAATCATTTCTTTAAATGTGTCCTTTATTGCTTTTCTTGTTTTTATAACACGTAAATCAGTCTTTCGTTCCATCATTATTCTCCCGATAATGTCCAATTTCATCTAGATGTGGAATTATTACCACTTTAAAAAATCTGGAAATTGAGTGTTTTCAACACAGAAATTAAATAGCCATAAATTGATAAATCAACACGAGGACATTAATCTTAAAACAAGAAGCCTCATAACAGTAGTGGTGCTTATGGCCCAGGGCCTGACGGACAACTCGCTTAAGTTCCATATTATGAACGCAAAGGCTCATGGCGTTACGCAGTTGGAGGACAGAATACTGAATTCGCAAAATACTTTATGGGGGAAAGTTATCTTAATCCGCCGGGCCCTGCGTCCTTCACTACCGTCTTTTACCAGATTTTCAGTCATCTTATTTATGTTCTCTCTTCCTTTCAGGAGAGATGCTACATCCTGCAGCTGAAGCCGGAAAGCAAGGCGTTTTTGCAGATACGCCAACAAGGATATTTTACAGTGCAAGCAGCGCTTTACAACCCGCAAAATGGGGAAATTACCGTGGCCATTTTCCGCTGATTATATCAGACATGATACTTTCAACAAGAGAGATATCTAAAGGATGACTGCTGGTTTCAAAAGTGGCTATTAACTGGTGCCCCAGGTGGATGCCGTTTAATTCGTACTCATTCAGCTTTAATATTGCCTTGTTGGCATATTCAGGTTCATCGAGCATACCAAAATGCTCCCAGTATATTTCTTCTCTTGTTTCAGGGTTGAGAATAGTAAAATCCGGATAGATCCATTTTTCTGTTACTGGCAGAAAAAGACCTCTTTCGTACAAGAATGGTATTTTATATTCAATAAAATCTGTTGCCAGGATGTACTCAGATTTGGAACGGGTCCGGAGATTATCCCCTACAATAAATCGCTTGTTCTCTTCATTAAACGCAAGAAATTTTGCTGGCTGATTCAGCCACTTATTAATGAAAGCTTTATCGGAAAGGAAATCAGGTGTAATCAGTTTCGTTATTTCCTCGGGAATTGATGCTGCAGTGAGTTCAAATGTCTCATCTGGATAAAGCCGGGCAATTTTTTCCCAGAGTTTGAGCTCATGCTCAGCACGTTTCAAAGCGCGAGTGTCGTATTCCTTCTGTGCCAGAGCAGCAATGAGGACTGAATTATTTTTATTTATGTATTTACCGGTTTTTTCTGAAGGAAAAAGCCGGTGATAGTATTCAGTGCGATTCGGTCTCTGAACAACCCGGAGCTTCCCGGGCGGCGCGCTCTCTATTCTTTTTGAAAGCTTATCAATTATGGAATTCAACCGCACAATTCTTTCCATGGTGTAGTTAATAATTGTGTTATGCATGATGTCCTCTCTTTTGTCATGAAGAAAAAACAACGGTGAATCATTAATATCATTTCTTCAAAGTACATGCAATTGCAGATAGGGTGCTGAGAGTAAGGCAGGAGATATTTTGTATAATGTGGAGAGGGAATTGTAACTTTTCATAATAAAATTCTAATCACGAAATAACCATGAGCTTATCGCAAAAACTTCACCGAAATGCATGAAAGCATCAATATTTATCAGCTGGCAATTCAATCTTTACATTTCTTTACGCTTACTGTGAATAAAGATTTAATGGAAGCTTGATAGAATAATGTTAAATTTCCTATCCATATTTCTTAAGGTCTATTTGGGCCTTAACAAATGGTAATAATCCACTTGTGTATTCCATAATATGGGCGGTTATCTCTGTATCATGGAAGGGGAACGGAAGAAATACCATGGTATACGAAATAATTTCTATATCATGGAAACGAAACGGAAGAAAAACCATGATATAAGCATAATTTTCTATATCATGGAAAAATAAAAACACAGGCTCCATGATATGAGGATTTTTCTGCATATCATGGAAAAAGAAGCGACAAGGCTCCATGATATAAGCATAATTTTCTATATCATGGAAAAATAAAAACATAGGCTCCATGATATGAGGACTTTTCTGCATATCATGGAAAAAGAAGCGACAAGGCTCCATGGTATAAGCATAATTTTCTATACCATGGAAAAATAAGCGGCAAGGCTCCATGGTATGCGAATTCTTTCCTATATCATGGAAAACGACACACTGAGGCTCCATGATACACAAAGTTTTTCCTATACCATGGAAAAATACAGAAGGGTGCGGTAGACTGTTGTAAATGTCGTAAATACCATAAACCTCTTGAACAAATAATTTAGCGGGAAGTGAAATATGTCTAAAAAAGATAAAGAAAAGAAAAATATTGATGGGTGTGAAGGGGAGCAGACGCAAGGTGAAAATCCACTGAGCCCAGAGAATTCAGCTGTTGGAGATGAGAGGCTTCAGAGGTTTCCCCTTTTTGACAGTATCTCGAAAAACCAGTCTGTCAGAACATACATCCAGTGCCAGAACCAGGCCACCAGTGCCCTGGGATTTACGGAGCACGGTTTTGCACACGTTGCAGTTGTAGCAGAGCGCACCAGATACATACTTGAAACTCTGGGAGAGGATGATCACACCATAGATCTGGCACTCACTGCTGCATGGCTCCACGACATCGGCAATATTGTGAACAGGGTGGATCACAGCCAGTCCGGTGCGCTCATGGCTTTTCAGATTTTGAATGAAATGAAGGTACCAGCAGAGGACATCGCTCAGATCATATGTGCTATTGGAAATCACGACGAGGGCAACGGGGTGCCTGTGAGCAGAATAAGTGCGGCGCTGATTCTTGCAGACAAGTCAGATGTCAGGCGCAGCCGTGTTCTCAATCGCAGCGAGTCTGAGTTTGACATCCACGACCGGGTCAACTACTCGGTAAATAAATCTGAAATCAAGATTAATAAGGAACATTCAGGCATAAAGCTGAAACTCCATATCGATACAAGGCATGGAGAGATAGGAGAGTATTTTGAAATATTCATGAACAGAATGCTTTTGTGCAAGAAGGCGGCCAACAGCCTTGGTCTCCAGTTCCACCTGATTATCAACGAAATGTCGTTGATGTAAATTGTGGTAAATATAGAAGGGGCTGCAGCATTTTCACAACGCTGCAGCCTCCGTATTTACTGATGGTAATATTAACAGTGTTAAAGATTCCTGCCGACATTTTCAGAGCCACCCTGGCGTGGTTACCGTAGTGGTTACTGTAGTAGTTATCGTACTGGCTGCCGTAGTAGTTACAGCGCTGCCTGGACAGCTTCTCTGACTTTCTCCATATCCATTGTAGGCTCGAATCTTGAAATAACGTGACCTTCACGGTCAACAAGGAATTTTGTGAAATTCCATTTGATATATGCTTTGTCACCGAATTTCTTGTTGTTCATGTCTGCGAACTTATTGAGAGCAGCGTTCTTCAAACCTTTGCCGAAACCCTGGAAAGGCTTTTCTGTTGCCAGATAGGCAAACAGCGGGTCAGCTGTCTCTCCGTTAACATCGATTTTCTTGAATTGAGGAAACTCTGTTCCGAACTTAAGTGTGCAGAACTGGTGGATTCCTTCATCGTCTTCAGGTGCCTGGTTTGCAAACTGGTTGCTTGGGAAGTCCAGAATCTCGAACCCCTGATCCCGGAATTCCTTGTACATGGCTTCAAGTGGCTCATAATGAGGAGTGAAGCCGCAGCCCGTAGCTGTATTTACAATGAGAAGCACCTTTCCTTTATAATCTGCCAGACTTACATCCTGGCCCTCTCTGTCCTTAACCGTAAAATCATATACTGTTTTCATGGCAATACTCCTTTCTGATGTGAGTATAAGACCGTGAAGCTGATAAGTCAATGCAAAATTAAATGGCGCGCAACTAAACACAATATAAATACATTATTCATTGGGTTTGGAGAAAGAGAAGGGAAGTCACAGCAGGGGAGCACGTAAAAAAGCAGCTGCCCCATTAAAATACAGCTGCTTTTTCAGAATCGTTGTTCAGTTTACGGGTAACCTGCGGTCAGATTACGATCAGCCTGTGGTTAACCTGCCATTAGCCTACGATTTCCCATTTCTTGTCTACGTGGTTGAGAATTTCGTGACCGTCTTCTGTAATCAGAATAAGATCCTCAACTCGAACTCCGTATTTTCCAGGAATATATACTCCAGGCTCGATGGAGAAAATCATTCCCGGAACGGCAGGGTTTGTATTAAGAGGAGATACATCGCCGTATTCGTGATCTTCCTGACCGATAAAGTGACCGGTTCTGTTTGTCCAGTATTTCAGATAACCGTGCTCGTCCATAAGATCTCTTGCGGCTTTATCGATTTCACAGATCGGTGTGCCAGGCTTGCAGAGAGCTTCTGCTCTTTCTACAGCTTCGCGGACAATATCGTGGGCAAAAGTCTGTTCCGGATCAGCGGACTTGCAGTAGTAGGTTCTGGTCATGTCTGAGCAGTAGCCTTTGTATCTGCAGCCCATATCGATGAGGATGCATTCCCCTGCAGCAAGTTTACGGGTTTCACTTGGCATGTGGTGCTGGTCAGCAGCGTTTTCTCCGAAACATACAATTGTGTCGAAGGATACACCTTCAGCGCCAGCTTTCAAATACTCATTGTCAATGAATTCGGCAACTTCCTTCTCGGTCATTCCTTCTTTGATGAAGTCCTTAACCTTGAGCATTACAGAATCATTGATCTGGGAAGCTTTTTTCATAAGAGCAACTTCTTCAGGATCCTTTTCTGCTCTTACATAGTCAACACAGTCAGAACCCCATACGACTTTCAGCTCAGGGCATGCCTCCTGAAGAGGGATGAGGAATCTTGCAGGCCATGTTTTGTCGATGCCCAGTGTTTCCTTAGTGTCGATGTTATCAATGATAATCTTAATCTGGTCAACAGTGTCTCCGAACCACACTTCTTCGAAGCCTGTGTCTTTTACGAAAAACAGGTAGTTAAGAAGGAAGGTGTGTTTTCCGTTTGTTCTGAGAATGAGGGCATATAATCTCTCACCAGGATTTACGTTTACGCCTGTGAGAAACTTAATGCTGAATGGATCGGAAACCAGAAGCTGGGTGAGTCCCTTTTTCTTCATTTTTTCAATAACACGCTGGATTCTTACGTTGCTCATTGCTAAACCTCCTAACTATTCAACGCTATAGGAATTATAATCTTGTTCATGATGATAAACAAGAAATATTTATACATAATTCCATACCACGGTCGACTAAGGGTCAAAGACAGCCTGTTGTAGTTAATTTAGGGTTACAACTTGCTGTGAGCCCGGGACAACCTGTTGCTGCAGATGATTTAAGGGCAGCCGGCTCTATTCATGACAGTGATGTATTCTTTTTTCCTCATACAGCCTCTGGTCTGCAGCGTGGATCAGGTCTCTCAGTTCCTGGCTGGTTTCCGGATGGCCTGTGATGAAACCGGCACTGCACCGGAGGGGCAAATCGATGCCTTTCAGTTGCATTTTCTGCACATCAAGGAGCCATTTGTCCACTCTCTTGTTAAAATCTTCAGCTGTAACATTAGTCATTATTACGAGAAACTCGTCTCCGCCGTAGCGGTAACAGGATTTTGATGGAAAAATCTCCTTTAACTGCCTGGACACTTCCTTCAATATTAAATCTCCAGTTTCGTGTCCCATCTGGTCGTTGAACCGTTTGAAATAGTCGATGTCTGACATCATTACTGCTACGTCATTCCCTGTAATTTCCGGAAAATCATTTCTCACTGCAAGCCGGTTACCCAGGCCAGTGAGGGGATCAGATTTCGAAAGTTCATCAAGCTTCCGGTTCAGACGCTCAACTTCGAGACGCTGAGTAACATTTTTTACCTGAGTCCTGTATCTCACTACCGTTCCCAGCCACATCAGGAAAACCATTGCGAAATAATTGAATGAATTCAAATTAGCGGCCCGATCCACCTTGTATATCAATATATAAAAAAGAATATGCACGCTGAGCAGAAGGGGAAAACTGACCTTTGGAGGCATTGCAACGAAGCAGGTGATAACCAGCTCCACAATGAAAAAGGTAATCATCTGGCTCCCTTCAATGTAATGCCTTCTTGATGCCACCATTCCCCAAAGGGACAGGACAATGAAATACAGAATGAGAAGGTGGTTCTCCCAAACCAGGGGACCAGCAGCCTTCTCAGGGTTTTCCTTCAGCCTGGTCAGATGTACAGCTACATATACGCTGACAAGAATGCAAAAGGCCACGCTGAGGATGCTTTCAAGATACAGGTTTAAGCTATGACGGTTCTGGAGTATAAAAAGAGACAAAATAACAGACTCCACCAGTATTACGCCGATGGAAATCTCGCGGAGATTATGTATATTGTCCAGTGCTATTGAGCGTCTTACAGATTCGTGGACATCGGGAAAAATATTTTTATGCAGCCATTTTCTGAAATAAGTCATATGTACGTCGGTAATTACAAATATTGGTTAACATCAGATAAATAATTTGCTTTATTACAATACGGTGTTACTTGTGAATATTATATTACCTAATGTCCATAACTGTACAGAAAATGGCTGCTGAGCTTGTTGTTTTATAATAAAAACATTTTTTTAAATGGCAGGGGCTGCGGGTTTCCTCAATTACCATCTCATTGCCTCACAGTCAGGCTTTGTACACCACATTTCCATCTACCATTGTCATTACAGGCAGGATGTCCTTTATCTCATCTGGATTAACGGTGAAAATATCTCTGTCCAGAACAACCAGGTCAGCCAGATATCCTGGCTGTATCCGTCCTTTTTCATTTTCCATAAACTCTGCATAGGCACTTTCCAGAGTGTAGGCGTCGATTGCCGTTTCCACATCTACGCATTCCTGAGGATAGTAGCCGCCCTCAGGCCGTCCTTCCAGGTCTTTTCTGGTAACCGCCATGTAAATATTAGGGAACGGGTTGCAGTCTTCAATAGGGCAGTCAGTTCCGTAGGAAACATGGACGCCCTGTTGCTGCAAGGTGTTCCAGGCATAAGATGTAGCTGCCAGCTCTGATCCAACCAGCTTATCTGCAATATGCATATCGTAGTTCAGGAAAATAGGCTGTGCATACACCAGAATATCATCAGCTGCAAGCTGGTCCAGTATGGATTGATCTGTTATCTGACAGTGAACAACTGCATGGCGCAGGCTGTTATGACCATCCCGGAATCCGGCGGAAAAACTTCTGATCGCACGGCGCACTGCTTCGTCACCGATGGCATGGGTGGCTACCTGAACCCCGTGTTCTCCTGCCAGCTGGCAGAATCTGTCCATCTCCTGGCAGGAAATGCCTTCAAGGCCGTGGTTATGACGGTCACCAACGTATCCATCTGTCATGAGGGCAGTTCTTGCACCCAGACTTCCGTCCTTAAAAAGCTTCAGTGGTCCAAGGGTCAGAAGGGAACCCTTTGGATAAAGCTGATCCCGGTGAGCATATTCTCCATTTTCCAGAGAATCCTGGAACTCTTCTGGAGAATCAAAGCAGACCTGGTGGCGGTAGCGGATTTTTCCAAGACCGCTGTCATAAATCTTGTGGAAGAAATCAAAGATCTCCTGTCTGCTCATTACATTGCTTCCAGCGTCATTGCTCTGAATGGAGGTAAGACCTCTTGAAACGCAGTAGTCCATGGCATCAAACACATCTTGTCTCATGCCTTCAGCAGTCAGGCCGGCCATAATGTTCTGGGCGGTATTGCTGCCGTTTTCGTACAAAATTCCGTTTGGCTCACCGTTCTCGTCCACACCGTAGTCAGTAGGCGTAAAGCGGGGATCCTCTGTAACATTGAGCATGTTCAGAAGGACAGTGTTAACTGCAGAAATGTGGTAGCAGGCCCTGATCAGCATCACAGGTTTAGTTGAGCTGATCCTGTCCAGATCGTGCCGGTCAGGCAGCCGCTGGCTGTCTGTAAAACAATCCTGGTTCCATCCACCTGCCAGAAGGCCATTTTCCACTCTGTCCGGGTGCTCTTCTGCAAACCTCCGGCAAATATCAACAATTTCATCTATAGAGGTGGCACCCATGATCTGGGCCTGGTTTCGGGCCTGGGCAAACTGCATCAGGTGCATGTGGGTGTCGTTAAGCCCTGGTATGACAGTCCGTCCTTCAAGATCACGGCACTGAGTGACGTAATCAGCCATGGACCTCAGTTCCTCGTTTCCGCCTACTGCGGTAATGACTCCATCTTCTATCATAACGGCCTGCCGGAAATCTCCGCGGGCCACATATATTTTTCCATTATATAAAAGAGTTCTAGCCATTGATCTGCTCCTCTCTTTCGTTCTTCCTGTCGAAAATCCAGTATACTACTGCGCCTGCTGCTGGAACCAGAAGTCCGGCAAAACCATTGACAGGATCGTCAACTGCTCCCTGAATGAGGAGGCCGATGAAAATTGCGGACACTATGATTACTGAAACAGGGTAGAACCAGACTTTGTATGGTCTTTCGATGTGCGGATACTTTCTCCTGAGAATTGGAACGGCAATTATAACCAGTACGTTAAAGAGCATGCTGGAGAGAACTACCAGGTTTGTGAGCTGGTCAAGGTTCCTCATGAGAACCAGGGCGCAGGAGATGACACACTGTACGATTATGGCAGTAACAGGTGTGCGGTGCACAGGGTGAAGGCGGCCGAAGCTCTGGAAGAAGTGGCCTTCCTTTGCCATTGCGTAGTACATTCTAGGAAAAGCAAGTGTCATTCCATTAAGTGATCCGAACATAGCCAGGACCATTCCTATTGCGATTACCATGGCTCCGGTGCTTCCCAGAACCTGTCTGGCAACGGCAGTTCCAAGATAAACGTCACCGCTGTTTATCATTTTTACCATAGTTTCATGAGGAAGAACCCGCATGATTCCGTAGTTGAAAAGTGCGTACAGAACCGTTACTCCGCCGATTCCGATAATCAGTGAAAGAGGAAGATTTCTCTTAGGATTTCTCATTTCTTCGGTGACGGTATTCAGGTTTGTCCAGCCTTCATATGCCCAGAGAGCTGCAACTATGGCAAGAGCCATCATTCCGAAGACGTTGTCGTTGTGCTGAGATGCGTATGTAACAGCAGATCCTGTGGAAAGATCAGGGGTCTGTGTGCCTGTGAAAAGGGAGGCGCCAAGAATGAGAACTATTGGAACCAGCTTTGCAACCATGGAAATGTTCTGGATGGTTGATGCCAGCTTTACGCCGTAAATATTATAGATGGTTGTTCCGATGATGAGCACAATAGCGCCGACCTTGACGCCTGTGTTGCTGATTCCCAGAAGAGACTGAAAAACAGTCATCATGGCAATAGCTACTGCTGCGATGGATCCCGGGCCTCCAATAAGGAAATTGGTGAAACCGGACATAAAACCTACAACCGGATGATAAGCTTCGTTCAGGTATATTACTGAGCCGCCGGCTCTTGGCATTGCACATCCCAGCTCAGCGTAGCAAAGGCCGCCGAAAAGGGAAATCACTCCTGCTAGTATCCAGCAGATAAGGGCCAGACCGCTGTTCATTCCGGTTCTCTGGAGCACATATGCACCCAGGTAGAAAATTCCGGAACCAATCATGATTCCTCCGATAACGCTGACTCCTCCGAATACACCGATTTCTCTTCTGAATTCGGTGTTATTAGAGGTCAGTTCTGCAACCTTTGAAGCAGCAGGCTCAGAGTGCCTTGCAGTGCGGGCCGGATGGCCGATGGGAATTGGATTAATTCCTGTCAGATTCCTTTCGTCGTTCATAATGTTTCCTCCTGTCGAACGTTGTAAAAGAAAAAGTAAAACGTACAACAGAGGCTTCATGAAAAAAGAGCCATGATGGTGACCATCATGGCTCCAGAATGCACTAACAAAAATAAGATACACCAATATTAGCTTATTCTGTACATGATAGCTCTCCGTTTTCACGACAGTCCGCCGGATATTCTCCGTCGACCCAGGAACTGCACACTCAGGATGTACAGCCCTTCGGCGGCTTCCCCTTTCGTCCCCGGGCTCCTGTGCCCCTGGTGAGGATTACTTTTGTCGGCCGCGCCTCTATCTGTTGATGGCATTATACACATGGAGGAAGAGACATGCAAGGATTTTGTTGTAAAATCTCACAATAAATAATGTATTTTAGCGGATACATTAGTG
Organism: Allobaileyella intestinalis; assembly: GCF_009695865.1. Taxonomy (GTDB): domain Bacteria; phylum Bacillota; class Clostridia; order Peptostreptococcales; family Anaerovoracaceae; genus Allobaileyella; species Allobaileyella intestinalis. The sequence continues at coordinate 76,985 of NZ_VUNB01000007.1, forward strand.
AATATTCACAAGGCAATGGCGGCGATGGAAATGTGTATAGTGCCTGTGAATAATCTTAATTCATTCCAAAGAATCTTAACTCAATGCTAATGAGAATATCTGAACTTTGCAGATATAATTAGAGACGAAAACAGTTGAATTGTCTATATGTAAGGCGTTGAGTAAGGAGATCATTGTGAAAAAGAATTATTGTGTGCTTGCTTTGTATATGGCCATCATGGGTATGGGACTTTTCGTATGCAAAAGGTTTCTGGGAACGCCCTATGATTCGCCGGATTTCAGTGAAAAATTTTTACCTTTTATGACCACCCTTGGGGTTCTTTCTGTAGTATTCTGGAAGAAGAACAGAAGGGAGCTGGTTCTGAAGTCAGATTCCAAACCGGGATACTTCCTGCCGATGGTGGTATTTGTTCCAATTGTGGCCACTGGAATTTATGTTATCATTAAAGGATTCCGGCCTGAAACAGGATTCTTGATTCTGCTGCTGGATACGAGCCTTATCGGCATTGCGGAAGAGGGAATGTTCAGGGGCATCCTCCTGGGAGGACTGGTCAGGAGAATAAAACCAGTGCAGGCAGTTCTGGTGTCCTCGGTGTTTTTTAGTGCTCTCCACGGACTAAATATCCTCGGAGGCCTTGACGCAACTGAGGTTGTGAGCCAGATGGGTTCGACTTTTGTCATGGGCCTTTTCCTGGCATCAATGTATCTTTATACAGGAAAAATCGTTTTTCCAATCGTGTTCCATTCCATGTGGGACTTGATAATTCTGGGGCAGAACTACGGAGAACTGGATTTCCTGCCCCTGCTTCTGATTGGGGCAGGTGCTGCAGAGCTGGCTGTTTCTGTGTTGATCATCGTTAAACTAATAAGAAGAAAAACCAGCTTTGGAACGCTGGAAGGGAGTGGGAAATGCTTGTAAATTGCATAGCTGTAGGACTAGGGGGCTTTACAGGATCGGTTCTGAGATATTTGGTTTCCCGAATGGAATTTCAAAGATCAGGAAATATTCCAGTCAATACTCTGATCGTAAATATTGCTGGAGCAATAATCATCGGATTGATAATTGCATATGCAAAGAATTATGGAATGAGCGAGGAAAAACTTCTCTTTCTCAAAGTCGGACTCTGCGGGGGATTGACCACTTTTTCCACGTTCTCTGTTGAAACCCTGGGATTCTTCGAGTCTGGAAATATACTTGCAGGTACCGCATACGCACTGGCATCAGTGTCACTAAGCCTTCTGGGAGTAATTGCCGGTTTGAAAATCGGAGGAATGGTATAAAAAGGAGCCTTATAATGATTAGAGAAATCAACCACGATCCATTATTTCTGAATCAGCCTTCAGAGCCGGCGACTGCAGAAGATCTGCCGGTGGCAAGGGACCTGCTGGAAACACTGGCGGCTCACAGGGAAGAATGCGTGGGGATGGCCGCAAATATGATAGGCGTCCGGAAAAACATCATTGTCGTGAACATGGGAATCATCAATATGGCCATGCTCAATCCGGTCATTCTTGATAAAAAAAGACCTTTCGACACAGAAGAGGGCTGCCTCTTTCTCCCGGGCATCCGTCCCGCCAGAAGATATGAGGAGATTACGGTAGAATATCAGGACATGACCATGGCAGTGCACCGCCAGACTTTTACGGGATGGACCGCCCAGATAATCCAGCACGAAATAGACCACCTTCACGGAATCCTGATCTGAAAAAACTCAGCAGATCAGGGCCGCCAATAAGCCGGCTGGCCCACTGAAAGACTTTATTGAAAATCACCCTAATCTGGAATTAATTATCCTCTCGGCCTCCTGGCTTGATTCGGTATTTGTATAGGACAGTTTGACATTCCTTTGAATATCAGGCTGTCCTTTTTCAGTGGCCGGAATGCAGTGAACCATAACCGTTGGAACATCAATTGTGCTCCCACCGGAGCAGCAAGAGTGGTGTTCCGGCATTATCAGAGCTTTCGCAGATGTCACAGCACTGTAAGGAATGTAGTAGAGCGTTCCGTCTTTGTAAAAAAATATTGCTTCATGGCCGAATTTTGTGTCCCCGATTTTCTTTGCACTTCGGCGGTCAGAGCGGGTGTCGCTGATAGTCTGGCCGTCTATAAATGGATAGGCCTTATTAAAATCAAACATGTCTCAAATACCTCTTTTCTTTTCACTAGATTATATACTTAAAAAAATATAAATCAATTAAAAATGCATTGTGGTTGAGGCGGTATTTGGGCGGCGGGACGCCACTTGGGAAATGGACGCCATGGGGATGCTGAGGTGGCGCCTGTGATGGTGGCGCCCTGAATCGCTGGGAGTTTGGAAATGGACGCCACTGGGAAGCGTGAGAGGCGTCCGAAATCGCAAATCCTAATCAACCGGACGCCAGGTGAGATTGGAGGTGGCGTCCAGAATGGCTTGGTGTTGGAAATCGGACGCCATTTAGAAGCGTGAAAGGCGTCCGAAATCACAAATCCTAATCAACCGGACGCCAGGTGAGATTGGAGGTGGCGTCCAGAAGGGTAGTAAGTTGTGGAATGGACGCCACTGGGAAGCGTGAGAGGCGTCCGAAATCGCAAATCCTAATTAACCGGACGCCAGGTGGACGCGAATGCGGCGTCCAGAAGGGTAAAAAGTTGTGGAATGGACGCCATGGGGATGCGTGAGAGGCGTCCGAAATCGCAAATCCTAATTAACCGGACGCCGGGTGGACGAGAATGCGGCGTCCAGAATGGTAGAAAGTTGTGGAATGGACGCCACTGGGAAGCGTGAGTGGCGTCCGAAATCGCAAATCCTAATTAACCGGACGCCGGGTGGACGTGAATGTGGCGTCCAGGGTCTCTGAAATCAATAAACTGGACGCCGCCTGGAGGTGCAAGTGGCGTCCAGGGTCTCTGAAATCAATAAACTGGACGCCGCCTGGAGGTGCAAGTGGCGTCCAGCTCTTCTGCAATCAAAAAAACAGACGCCACCGGGAAATGTAAGTGGCGTCCGTGAGTTCAGTTGCCCAAGGGTCCCGTCCAATAGTCCATGGGTACAATAGTCCAGAGGTGGTTATTTTCGAAGGTCCTTTTCGTAAAGGGTGTATTTGCCGTCTATGGCGTCGTTGGAGAAGGTTTCAATCCAGTCCCGGATGCCGTCGTAGTCCCGGGCTTTTACCAGCTTCCAGGATTGCAGTGTGTGTTCGTAGAGGGTGTTGATCCCGTATATTTTGCAGAAGCGGATCCACATGGCGAGGCAAGGGGCTCTGAATGTGACGATGATAAGGCTTAGCATGGCGTTGCCGCCAAGCTCTGCCAGTTTTATCTGGAACGAAAGGGCGTTTTCTGCGGCCTGGCGGAAGCTGTCAGAATCTTTAATGCTCTCCACTGTTTTGTCTATATCTTCTATGGCATCTGGAGTGAGAGATTCAATGGCGTTTTTCATGGTCAGGCGCTCAAGGGCCCAGCGGATTTCCAGAATGCTGCGGATGTCGCTGTCCGAAAGGACGTCACCCTTTAGCCTCATTATGGCGTTTAGAGTTTCGGCGCTGGCCTCTTTCTTGTAGTCGGCAACAAAGGTGCCTTGGCGTGGGCGTACCTGGAGAAATCCCTGGTTGACCAGTACGGCGATTCCGGCGTTTACGACGGTGCGGCTGATTCCCAGCTCCTGGGCCAGTTCTCTCTCAGGGGGAATGCGCTCGTTTACCGCAAGCTCACCTGAGATGATCATTTCCTGCATTTTTCTGATGAAAAGTTCCCGCTGAGAAGGAAGAGATATTTTCTCGAATTTCATGGCAGCCTCTCCTGTGATTAATGAAAAAAGACCCGGCAGACGGTGCGTCTGTCGGGTGCTTAAGTGATCAACGATGCACAGGTACATTTTATACCAAACTATGCCACTCTTTCCATAGCCTCTTCGAAATCGCGGGTACCTGCGAATATTTCGTTCTTGTATGGGTTCTTGTGCTGAGCCTTTGCTCTCTTGATGATGACTGCCAGTGTAATCACGTTTATTGCCAGTGCCATCAGTGCTACCACGCCCTGAGCTGTAGGATCAGCTGTTACGCCGGCCTTTGTCAGCTGGGAAACTGTGTCGATAGTAGTCATATCAAAGGCTGTAACTCCATGAGCGACAGCTCCCTTGTACAGTGAAGGAAGAACTGAGAAGGGCTCGGTAATCTGGAAAAGAGGGAATACCTGGGCGAACATGCACCATACAGCCAGGGTGTTAGCCCGGTTCTGAATCCAGCCGCCTTTGTTCCAGAAGGCGTTTGCAAAAGTAGGAGCCAGAAGGAGAGCAACTCCGCAGTACCAGGTGTGTGTTGGCAGGTTGCAGTATGTGTATGTGAAGTTCCATACATCATAGGCCAGGATGAACCAGATGGTCATATCAGGCCAGAGCATGTCGTCTTTTTTCTTGGAAGTGTAGATTCCCCACCATCCTGTCATACAGAGGATGTTCAAAAGACCTGCAATTCCGTTAACAACATTCCACCAGCCGCCGTAGAGCCAAACGTCCTCAGTGGATTTCCACCAGCCACCTGCCATTCCACCGGCGAGGAAGCCGTTGTAAGCGGACTCGAAGTCAGAAGCTACAGCAATCAGAATGTTGATTGCAACGATGATGAAAGGCCATGGTTTAAACCAGTCTTTCTTGCCCAGACCCCACTTGTACTTAAGCATAAGGAAGCCAACGCATCCAATATCTGCTGCATAGAGTTTTGCGTAGTGGAACCATCCGTTCATGTATACATGAGTTGGATTGCTGAGGGCCCAGCCAGCTCCGTTCATGGCACCGATTTTTATAGCGATGAAGTAAGCTGTGAGAGCAATAGGAAGAACTACAAAAACCAAAATTCCGCCTTTTACTGTGCGCCTTCCAATCTCATTCATAATGATCAGTCCGGCAAAGACCAGTATCCAGCCTAAAATCTGCCATAGAGCTTTATCACCATATAATTGAAATAACATAACCGACCTCCCAATCTTTATGGTAAAAACCGTTTGCGCTGTGGTATTTCCAGAGCAAATTTAATTGCTGATTACAGGCATACAACATTCGGTTCCAGTTAGTAAAAGCCAGTAAAACAAGGAAAAATACTAGAACCCCCGTTGCCGCGGTTACGACTCTGCTGTGGTAATACCACGTTATGACAATAATTTAACACTGCTTTCAACCTTTGTCCATAGGCAAATATAATAAAATCAAATATTTAATAGTAAAATGCAATCAAATACATTTGAAACCGGAAGGGAAGGCTCAGGAAGAACATGTAAAGAGCCTGTCTTTAAATAAATACTAAAACACTGGGAATTATGTTGTATAATCCATACAAAGACTTGAGCGTACTTTGTGGAATTCGCACAATGACGCAGAGGGAATATATTTTTTTTCAAGGGACATCCTGAGACAGGGCTGCCGAGGGTCATGCCATAGGGGCGAAATCGAAGGATAAGTGAAATAAGGGGATTAGAGAGATGATCAACACGTTGAAAGAATTAGTATCCATAGACAGTGTATGTGAGATGGGAGAAGGGGGATTTCCCTACGGAAGCGGACCGGCGAAGGCCCTGGACTGTGTGCTTTCCAAGGCGGAGGACCTTGGCTTCCGGACAAAAAACGCAGATTATAAATACGCGTTTGCGGAGATAGGCCAGGGAGATGAAATTGTAGCTGTCCTCGGGCACCTGGACGTGGTGCCGGCAGGAGATGGCTGGAACACACCGGCTTTTGAAGCAACGGAAAAGGACGGAAGGATTTACGGCAGAGGAACTGTTGACGATAAGGGACCAACGGTTGCAGCAATGTATGCCATGAAGGACCTTCTGGACAGAGGAAAGCCGCTGAACAAGAGAGTCAGGCTCATATTCGGACAGTGTGAAGAGAAGGGTGACTGGAAGGACATTGAGGCATATAAGGCCAATGAAGAACTGCCATGCTGCGGTTTTACGCCAGATGCAGAGTTCCCTGCCCTTTACGGGGAAAAAGGGATAGTTCAGCTTGAAGTTTCTACGGCCCTGGCAGGCAGCGGACTCCAGGAGGCAGAGGGCGGCAGTGCTCCCAATGTTGTGCCGGGTCACTGCAGACTTGTAGTTGATGGTGAAACCTTTGAAGCAGACGGTGTTCCTGCTCACGGCAGCACACCGTGGAAGGGGACAAACGCTATTACACTGGCAGCCGAAAAAGTCCGGGCAGCCGGTAAAACCAGCAAGTTTGTGGATTTTTACCTTGACCACTTCGGAAACACTCACCACGGAGAGAACTGCGGAATCGCCTTCGAAGACGAAGAAAGCGGCAAGATCTCCGTTAATCCGGGAGTTTTGAGAATTGACGGGGACCAGGTGAAGCTGTCTCTGGATATCAGAATTCCGGTAACTGTTTCAAGTGATGAAGTGACCGGGAGACTCAGCGAAACACTGAAGCCTTTTGGTGCAACTATCAATATCATAAACAACCTCAGAAACGTTTACCTTCCTAAGGATGGTTCAGAGATGATGGCTCTCCTGAAGGCATACAGAGAGGTTACTGGCGACATGTCTGATCCTATCATCATCGGCGGAGGCACCTATGCAAGAGGAATGGACAATGTTGTGGCCTTCGGACCACTTTATCCGGGGCAGGAAAACGTTGAGCACATCGCCAATGAATATATTGGAATCAAGCACATGGAAGAGCTGAGAGAGATTTATTATAAGGCGCTGTGCAATCTTCTGGAAAAATAAAAGCTCCGTCCGCCCAGGACACCAGGGAAAGCAGGGGAGGAATTCTTAAGTTTTTCTCAGGGAGCCGCGAAAACAGTTATATATAGAGATATATAGTGATACAAAATGGTATAATGTTCGCTGATTAGCGGGTACACAGAATTAGATGATACCCAGCTGACAGACAGTTGAAAAAACGGTCCGGATCCGCAACCCGGGCCGTATTCAAATGCAGTGGCTTTTATCTGTTTTCGGAGGTTATTAATAATGAGCATTCTCAATAAGAATAAAAATATTGATGTTATTGGAGTCCAGATCGATTTAGGAGCATCCCGCAAGGGCGTAGCCATGGGACCCCTGGCAATCCGCTATGCAAATCTCATTCCAGATCTGAGAAAACTGGGATATACCGTGAGAGACAAGGGAGACATTCTCACTCCTGTTGAAGGTGAGAGCCGCCCTAATATGCTTAATTACGATCAGGTGTGCGCAGTAAATAATCAGCTCTACCACCAGGTGACGAAGACACTGAGAGACGGAAGGATTCCACTGGTCCTCGGTGGAGATCACAGCCTTGCAGCAGGAAGTGTATCTGCTGTTTCAAAGTACTATGAAGATCAGGGAGAAATTGGAATTATCTGGATTGATGCTCACGGAGACTGGAATGACAACAATTCCACCCTCAGCGGGAATATGCACGGTATGCCTTATTCGGCAGTGTGCGGCTGGGGGCCAGACGAGATGGTGGATTTTGGACAGAAGCCACATTTCGTTCCTACAGAACATTGCGTTCAGGTTGCCGGTCACGATTTTGACATCCCGGAAGCAGCCAGGATGAAAAAGGCGAGAATGAACGTTCTTCCTATTACCGATGTAGACAGGCGGGGGATGCACGATGTAATGGAAGAGGCCATCGAGATTGCCGGAAGAAATACAGTGGGAATTCATCTCAGCTTCGATGTTGATGCTATTACGCCGGAATATGCTCCTGGAACAGGAACACCTGTAGCCAATGGAATCACTGCCAGAGAGGCTTTCCTTGCAGCAGAGATGGTAGCCCAGTCAGGGAAGCTGATCAGCATGGACCTTGTGGAAGTAAATCCTATTCTTGATGATAAAAACAAGACTGCTGTTATGGCATCAGAGCTGATTCAGCTGGCATTGGGAAAGGAAGTTTATTAGTTCGGGGGCTCAGGAGGCAATGCTGCATCTGTTTAAATGTGATATTGTGTAAAATGTACAATATTTTATCCTGAATATGGTGAAAAATGATAAATATTCCTATTGACTGTTCTAGCAGGGTGGATTATGATTGATGCATAAAAAAATCAGATAAACTTGTTGCTAAACACAAAAGGAGATATAGAGATGGCTAAGAAAGATTTTGACTGGGAGAACATGCCCTTTGCCTATCAACCTACAGATTACAGATTTGTTTCCTGGTTTAGGGATGGAAAATGGGACGAGGGAGAGATGAGTACTGACCCGAACGTCACCCTCAATGAATGCGCCCAGGTTCTCCAGTACTGCCAGCAGGTCTTCGAGGGACTGAAGGCCTATGAAACAGTTGATGGAAGAACTGTTATTTTCCGCCCTGACATGAACGCCGAGAGAATGTATGATTCTGCTGAGAGAATGATGATGGCACCATTCCCTAAGGACCGCTTCATCCAGGCATGCAAGGACGTGGCAAAGCAGAACAGAGACTGGATCGGACCTTACGGAACAGGTTGTTCTCTGTATCTGAGACCTTATATGATCGGAACAAATCCTGAGATTGCTGTTGCTCCGGCTTCAGAATTCATGTTCAGAGTCATCGCTATGCCTGTTGGAAACTACTTTAAGGGCGGAGTTAAGCCTATCGTTGTAAGATTTGCAGATTATGACAGAGCTGCACCTAGAGGAACAGGTCACATCAAGGCCGGCCTGAACTATGCAATGTCCATGTATCCGCTGATGGAAGCCCACGATCAGGGCTTTGCTGAGAACTTCTTCCTGGATTCAGCAACAAGAACAAAGCTGGAGGAAACAGGCGGAGCAAACATTCTTCTTGTAACAAAGGACGGAAAGCTGGTCACACCAAAGTCAAACTCCATTCTGCCATCAATAACAAGAAGATCCCTGCTTTACATTGCCGAGCACATGCTGGGAATGGAAGTGGAGCAGCGAGAGGTTTACAAGGACGAGCTGCCTGATTTTGCCGAAGTGGGAGTTTGTGGAACAGCTGCTGTTATTTCTCCTGTTGGCAAAGTTGATGATCATGGAAAAGTATTTGAGGTTCCTACCGGAATGGAAGAAGGTGGACCTGTGCTCATGAAACTGAGACAGACACTGGTTGACATCCAGATGGGCAAGATTGAAGGACCTGAAGGCTGGGTTGTAGACGTAGATAAATAAATACCATATTTCCCTTTCACCTGGAAAGGAAATATAGTTGCACGGTGGGAGCCTTGCGGCCCCTGCCGTTTTTTTAACTGTAGACTGAAGAGGATAGAATGACAGAATTTTTAACGGCTTTTTCAAATTTCATGTGGGGCACCTGGATGACAGTGCTGATTCTGGGCCTTGGAATATTCCTTTCCATAAGGTTCCGGTTTATGTACAACTTACGAAGGATTCCCTATCATTTCCGGCAGACATATGGAAAGATGTTCAAAAAAGGCGAAGGCGCCGGCACAGTCTCAGGTTTCGCTGCAGCCTGTACAGCAATGGCAAACACCATAGGAGTAGGCAACATCGGAGGCGTGGCTACAGCCATTGTGGCAGGAGGCCCGGGAGCGGTATTCTGGATGTGGATCTCCGGCCTTTTCGGGATGTCCATAAAAGCCTGCGAGATCATTCTGGGCCAGCGCTACCGGGTCCGGTACAAGAAGTCCATGGATGAGTTTCTGTGCGACAGGTCTTTCGTCATGAGAAACGCCTTGGGCTGGAAAAAAGGAGCTTTCGTCCTTGCCATCTTCTGCTTCGTGCTGGGGCCATGGACCTGCAGTGTGCAGACAGAGTCTGTTACCGGCGCTCTAAAGCAGGCCTTTGACCTGGATCCCCGGATTGCCGTTTCGGTTCTGGGGGTCACCTGCTTCGTAACGATATTCGGCGGACTGAAGAGAATCTCAGGAATAATGGAAAAAGTCGTTCCCTTCATGGCCGTATTGTATATCCTGGGTGGCATAGGCATTCTGCTCACCCACATCACACAGGTGCCGGAGGCATTCTGGCTCATCGTAAAAAGCGCCTTCACCCCGATGGCGGGGGTTGGCGGCTTTGCGGGAGCAACAGTACGTGACGCCATCAGATATGGAGTTGCCCGGGGCCTGTATTCAAACGATGCTGGGACGGGCTACGGAATGATAGCCCATGCCAGCGCGAAGACCGACCATCCTGTGCGTCAGTCCTCCTGGGGCTGGGGAGAGGTTTTCCTGGATACAATAGTGGTCTGCTCTGTAACGGCACTTTCCCTGATACTTACAAATGTTTATGTCGATTATCCGGGGGTGGATTCCGCTTCTCTTACTACCGTGGCTTTCACCGTCAGCTACGGCAGAGTCGGCGGCGGATTCCTTGCTCTTGCCATAACCGTTTTTGCATGGACCACCATAATAGGAATGTATTACAGCTGTGAAAAATCCGTGAACTACGTCTTCGGTGACACGGGTATCAACAAGGTGGCCACGAAAATATATATGGTATATTACATGATTCCGTGTGTTGTTCTCTACAATATCCAGGCTTCTCAGCTGTGGGCCATGACCGATATTCTCACAGGCTGCTATGTAATAATCACCGTGATGTTCATAGCCCTGAAACAGAAGGAGATCATGAGGCTCTTCAGGGACTTCTGGTACAGGTTCCTGCCTGCAAAGGAGGCCGGTGAGGAAGTGGCGCCGGTGGTGTATCCGGTGGAAGAGTAATTTTGCGAATGTAGTTAAGGAGGGAAAGATGACTGGAAAAATACAGGAACTGATTAACGAAACCGGAAAGTTCATCATTGACGGCTCAATGTCCAGCGCCCTGGAAGCGATGGGCTGCGACCTGAACGACAGCCTGTGGACGGCAAAGGTGCTGCTTCAGGAGCCGGAGCTGATAAAGAAAGTCCACAAATACTATTTCCGTGCCGGAGCCGACTGCGGGATAACCTGTACCTATCAGGCTACGGTGGATGGATTCATGAAACGGGGACTCAGCCGGAAGGCTGCCGAAAATACAATCCGCGGAGCAGTAAGACTTTTTCTCGAAGCCAGAGAAGAATGGTGGAATGAGGAAGAACATCCGGGACGAGTGTATCCGCTGTGCCTGGGAAGCATTGGGCCTTTTGGGGCATATTTGGCAGACGGCAGCGAATACCGAGGGAATTACGATATAAGCCGTGATGAATTGAAGGATTTTCATGAGATCCAGATAAAGCTGGTTCATGAGGGCGGAGCCGACGTGATTTTGTGCGAGACAGTGCCTTCCCTTGATGAGGCACTGGTGCAGTCGGAGATTTGCGAGGAAAAAGGTCTGGAGTATTGGATCAGCTTCAGCTGCCAGGATGGGCATCGGACCTGCGAGGGTCAGGAGATAAGCGACTGTGCAGAAGTCCTGAGAAACAGGCCTCATCTTCAGATGATCGGAGTGAACTGCACACAGCCCCAGTATGTGGAGTCCCTTATAAAGAAGATGGTGGAAAAAGGGGACAAGCCTGTTGCCGCTTATCCGAATAACGGTAGTGTGTACGATCCTGTGACCAAGACCTGGAAAACCCCGGAGGCATGGATGGGATTCTACAGCTATGCTCTTAGCTACTACAGGGCCGGAGCTGCTGCCGTGGGAGGCTGCTGCACTACCCTTGCTCCGGAAATCCAGTCAGCCAGGAAGGCCAGGGATTATTTCGTGACAGAAGAGAACAAATAATAAATGAAAACCGCCGACAGCTCACAATCTGAACTGCCGGCGATTATTTGTCGTCTATTTTCTGGCAAGGCCGAAGCAGGCCTCTATGTTAGATCTTCCTTCACCTGTGAAGGTCTGGAAGTAAATTATTTTATCTGCCTTAGGATCCATGTCTTCCGGCGGCAAAAGGGCACTCATGTGGATCTCCATATCTGAGTTCAGTGGAGCTTCGTGCCTGTAATGGAAGTTCATGGACGTAATGTCCCAGCTGCGAGGTTCAGGTATGTAGTTATAAAGCACATCTGCATACATGGCATTGTTCATGTGGCCGTTGATATCGGTGTCGTTAAAGGACACATGGTGGATTCCTGCCAGGGACATCTCGGTGTCTCTGGGGATCTTGAAGCGGGTTGGGATATCAAGCTCCTGCTTTTCGCCCCAGGCGTAGTTGGAAATGTCGTATTCCGATCTCTTTACCAGAGTCTTTTTGTCGGTGTCGATGAGTGCCCAGTTGCTGAAGGCTGTGATGGCCAGCTGGTCGCCGCAGTAGACATCAAAGGATCTTGGAAAATTAGCGCCCCGGTCTTCGCTGGTCCAGGTGCGGATGGTGATATGGTCGTATTTGTGAAGCTGCTGGTGAATCTGAATGCTCATGCGGCTCACTACATAGGCCTTGTGGAGTTTCATGTACATGTCCACGTAATCCATGTCCTGGACCTTTAGCTGAAACTCCGCGGTTTCCTGAAGATACTGGAGAATCACAGTTGGCTTCAGGTTGCCGGTGGTGTTGGTCTCAAAAGACCTTATTTGATATTCCCTTGGAAATTTCCCGTTTTTCATATTATATTCTTCCTTTCATGCATTTCGTTCAATCCGTTCAATCCATATATTCCGTACAGATGCCTACATGATCAGGCCGCCGTTTACTCCCATGATCTGGCCTGTAACGAATCCGGACTGGTCAGAAGCGAGAAATTTCATTACTTTTACAACGTCTGCCGGCGTTCCAATACGGGAAAGGGGGGTGTCGTAGATAATGTCCTCCTGGGCTTCCTTTGACACTTCTGCATTCATTTCTGTGTCAATGAGTCCGGGGCAAATGCAGTTAACTCTTATTCCCGATGGACCTTCTTCTTTGGCCAGGGCTTTTGTCATTCCAATGAGACCGGCTTTGGCTGTAGAATATGCTACCTCGCAGGATGCACCAACCTGGCCCCACATTGAAGAAACTATTATGATACTTCCTTTTTTTCTGCTGATCATGCCGGGAAGTACTGCCCTGACGCATCTGTAAACACCATTCAGGTTAGTCTCGATCATGTTGCCCCAGCGGTCCTCGTCGAAGTCTGTGAAGAGTCCAAAATCGGATATCCCCGCATTGCAGATAAGAACATCTATTTCGTTTTCAAAAAACTCATTCGCCACGTCCATGGCTGCCTTCACTGATGGGGAGCTGGCGACATTGCATTTGATGTTCAGTGCTCCGGTTGCCTTGCTGAGCTCCAGAGCCTTCTGGGTGGAATTACGGTACATGAAAGCTACGCTGGAACCTTCGCCTGTAAACTCTCTGACTGCTTCGGCACCGATACCCCGGGATCCGCCTGTAATAAGTACTTTTTTATTTTTATTTGAACTTTTAATCAATGGTTGAATCGCATCCTTTCTTTACTATATTGTCGATGCATAGATGATATATTATCATCTGGAGAGGGCGGTGTCCATCAGAGGGACCGCTGTTGACGGATATTTATGAAAAAAAGCTTGCGGTGGTGCCAGGCGTGTGGTATATTAAATAGGCGTTCTGCGGAGCTAACAGTTATTGCAGGATTGCGAAAAGAATATCGGTATGTGGAGGATTGACCGAGCGGCTAAGGAGCTTGATTGGAAATCAAGTAAGGTGTAACAGCCCCGTGGGTTCGAGTCCCATGTCCTCCGCCAGATTGAGCAGCTTTTAGAAGCTGCTCTTTTTTTATGCAATTCCAAAGGATCCGGCGATTGCAACGGTTTGCGGGTTTCAGAGCATCCGGTTTTGCACCGCATATAACCGCATACAACGGTATATAACGGCATGTTTTTTGAGGATTTTGATGGGAGAAAATGTGCGAATTCGCATATTTTTGAGAGTCCGTGGAACTTGAAGCTGCGGAGTGGTCACACCTGTTGGGAGCGATTGTGCGATTTCGCATAATTGATGCGGACATCTCCTTTACTTAATATGTAGATATCGATCTGAGGCAGAGGCCGGCTCCGGCATCTGCCTCAGATAGTACATATGAAAAGAGAAAGGAGATGATGCCGGATGCCGGACGAAACATTTCAAAAAAACAAGCCCCATTCAACTAATGAGAATACATTTTATTCCAATGAAGACAAGAGCGGTTCCGCGCAGAGGAAAATCTATGCGATTCCGATCTCCGAGATCGACACCTTCCCAAAGCACCCATTCCATGTGAAAGAAGACGAGGACATGAAAGCCCTGGTGGACAGCATCCGGATGAACGGCGTGCTCACGCCGGCTGCCGTCCGGAAGAAGGAAAACGGCAGATATGAACTGCTGTCGGGCCACCGGAGAAAACGGGCCTGCGAAATTGCAGGACTCAGCACCCTACCCTGCAAAATCGTAGAACTGAATCAGGATGAAGCCGTCATCTTCATGGTGGACAGCAACCTGCAGAGAACAGAAATCCTTCCCAGTGAGAAAGCCTTTTCATATAAGATGCGGCTTGATGCCATGAAACGACAGGGAAAACGAACCGATTTAACTTCTGCACCACTGGAGCAGAAGTTGGAGCAACAAACTTCTCGGAATATTTTAGCCAATCAAATCGGTGAAAGTTCCGAACAAGTTCGCCGGTACATCCGCCTGACCCATCTCATTCCGTCTCTCCTGCGGATGGTGGATGAGAAAAAGATCGCCCTGCGTCCTGCCGTGGAACTTTCCTATCTTCCACGAGAATGGCAGGAAGTTGTTGTTGCAGCCGTCCATTATCAGAAACGAACGCCCAGTCACACTCAGGCGAAGGAATTAAGAAAGCTGGCCGAAAGCAGCAGCCTCACCAGAGAGCTGGTCTATCAACTGCTGGGTGAGAAAAAGCCGAATCAGAAAGACCGGGTCATTCTGAAAGCAGATACGATCAGGACATATCTTCCGAAGGACCTTCCGGCTTCACAGCGCGAAGAATACATTATCAAAGCACTGGATCACTATGGCAAGTACCGGGCAAGGCGGGAACGGGCGAAGCACGCTCGTTAAGATATGAGAAGCATATTTACATGGATCGGCTGCAGGAAAAAATAATTTTCCACTTGCTGCCGTCATTCGCATAATTGCTGTCGGTGTATTTCTTCCTTATGATAAAAGAAAAAAGGAGGTCAGAAAGATGTTCGGAAACAAATATAAGCTGAGCTACGACGAGCGCCGGATCATCGTCCTTTGCCTGATCGAAATGAAAAACAAGCTGATACAGGAGAACCGCTACACCGATGCCATCGACGATCTCCTGGTGAAATTCCTTGACGATTAAGCTATCCTTTCAGCCGGAAGCTGAATACATGACCCTGCACAATCCGGTGCGGGGTTATTTTTCTATCCGGCTTTCGGAGAAAGGATAAGAGATGGCTACAACAAAGGAAACAATGGAAATTATTGCAATGGGGCTGGGAGAAACCGGAGCCCGTGAAACAGAAAGCTGCGCAGGCTGCCCGTTAGTGGATGCACTTGCCAGGAGAGCTGCAGAGCATTTTGCCGGTATGACAGAAGAGATGGATGAGGAAGTGGTCCTGGAGATCGTGCGCAAGCTGGAAACAGAGGCCTGTTCGGATGAACCGGGTACTATGATCGCCCTTCTCGGCAGGATCTTCCGCCAGAATGGAATGGAATCCGCTGCAGCGGAAATGGAGGCACTGGATTACTGCATCAGTGAAGTTCCTGATACCTGCGAAGTATTTGCCGATTCATTCTTTGATGACGGATATGTTGACTGGTACTGCGTGGAAGGCTGGCTTCGTGACATGTTTCCCAGCAAGGATCAGAAGCTGCTGAGTTAGGAGGTCAGGAATGGCAAAATGCGAAACCATTGCGATCTGCAATCAGAAAGGAGGCGTGGGAAAAACCACCACGGCGCTGAATCTGGGCGTGGGTCTTGCCAGAGCCGGAAAGAAGGTGCTGCTCATCGACTCAGATCCTCAGGGGGATCTCACTCAATCACTTGGTTGGAATGGTGACGATCTGGAAAAATCTCTGGGCAGGCTGATGTACTTGGTCACCAAAGACTGCAAACCCATTGTGGAAGATACGATCCTTCATCACGAGGAAAGCGTGGATCTGATCCCGTCCAATCTGGATCTCTCTTCTATGGAAGTCAGTTTGGTGAACGCCATGAGCAGAGAAAAGGTGCTGGATAACCTTCTTCAGCCGGTAAAGAAAAACTACGAATATATTCTGATCGACTGTATGCCGTCTCTCGGCATGATCACCATCAATGCGCTGACCGCAGCGGACAAAGTAATCATTCCTGTGCAGGCACAGTATCTTCCGGCCAAAGGAATGACGCAGCTGATGAAGAGTATCGACCGGGTCAAGACACACACCAATCCGGACCTGAAGATCGGCGGGATCGTCATGACGCTGGTGGATAACCGGACCAACCTGGCAAGAGATGTGATCAGCAGCATCCGGACCCACTACGGAATGGCGATACGGATCTTCGATACCCAGATCCCGGTGGCGGTGAAAGCGGCCGAGGCAGCCAAGTCCGGACAGAGTATATTCACCTACGATGAAAACGGAAAGGTGGCGAAAGCTTATGAAGCATTGACGAAGGAGGTGATCCGCGGTGGCGAAAGAGAAAAGAGAAGAGATACGGTTTCCCTCACTCGATGAACTGTTTTCCTCTCAGGAAGAACGGGATGATGCAAAGCTCAAGCGGATCTACGAGATTCCGCTGACAGAGATCGATCCCTTCCCGGATCATCCCTACAAGGTCCGGGATGACGAGGACATGATGAATCTGGTGGAGAGTGTCCGCGTTAACGGGATCATTACTCCCGCTACGGTACGGAAAAAAGAAGACGGGCGGTATGAGCTTCTATCCGGACACAGGAGAAAAAGAGCCTGCGAGCTGGCCGGACTCCCCACTCTCCGATGCGACGTCGTAGAAATGGACCGGGATGAAGCTACGGTCTTCATGGTGGAATCCAACTTTCAGAGAACAACGATTCTTCCAAGTGAGAAAGCATTCGCATACAAGATGAGGCTGGAGGCGATGAATAGGCAGGGAAAACGAACTGATTTAACTTCGTCCCCACTGGGGACGAAGTTAGAAAGATCAAATATAGAATTATCTAATCAAGTTGGAGATAGTAAGAGCCAAATTCACCGGTATATCCGCCTCACCGAGCTGATTCCGGAAATTCTGGAACTGGTGGATGAAGGAAAGATTGCCCTCCGTCCGGCAGTAGAACTTTCATATATCCAGAAAGATATTCAGGAAGATATCTTCAACTGCATCGACATGGAGCAGTGCACTCCTACCCATTCTCAGGCGATCAGGATGAGAAAAATGGCTGCGGAAAGCAAACTGACTCCGGAATCCATCGAGGCAATCATGCTGGAGGAAAAGCCCAACCAAAAGGAGCGGATCGTCTTCCGGGGAGACCGGATTGCAAAGCTTTTTCCAAGGGACCTGCCGCTGTCCAAACGGGAGGATTTTGTTGCGGCAGCCATGGAACACTACAACCGCTTCCTTCAGCGAAAAGCAAGGGATCAGGAGCGGTAAAATGTGGGAGTACGCATTCCCCGTTTTCCCTCCCTGTAACCCTCCCTTTAATTACTACCAGTTACTACCCGAAGAAGAAAAATACTTAAAAGAAGAGAGGCAAGTCAGGACGTCTGTGTGAAAGCACAGGCGTTTTTGCTTGCCCTATCACGGCGCTTTAGCGCCGATGAAGGTCAGCCGCAAGAAATTCCCGAATCTGCGATTTGGTGAATTTTTCTGCGATTGCCATGAAACGGAAAGGAGAAATGCTTTGAACAGAAAAACAGAGCTCAAGCAGAAATTCAAGCAGCTGCTCACCATCGCCTTTGCATCCATGATGGTACTGGGATCCGCCCTTCCTGCAGTGACGGAGACGGCCAGCGCATTCACCGGCAAAGTGGGAAGCAGCTATACGGTCACTGACGGAGGCAGGATCACCTACGGCTCCGGTGACGGAGGCTACAGCAATTCCAGAAAATGCGACCTGGGAGACGGGCTGGGAAGCCGGTATACCTACTGCGTCCAGCCGGCCAAGGCATCGCCGCCTACAGGAAAGGTCACGGTAGACAAAGTAATCACCGATGCAGACGACAAAGGAAAATGGAATGCGCTCAGGAACATCGTATTCTACTCCCCGTCCTATCCGGGATATGAAAAGAATACCGGCAATATCAAGGGCGCATATTACACCGGAAACTTCACCAAAGACTGGGCCATCGCTCATCTGGCTATGGCGTATGTTTACGAAGGAAGGCCGTCCGATATGGCGACCTGGGGCGGAACGAAGGCTTCCGGTCTGGGCGATATCTGGACAAAGGCGAAGAAACTGGGAGACGGACTCTGGAATGCGGATTCGGAAAAAGATGAGGCCATCCCGGGAAATTTCAAGGTGTTCATCAGCACCATGAGCGGCGTGCAGGACATGGTGGCGGGATATCTGGAGGATATCCGGGGCGGATTCCGCCTGCAGAAGATCGATAACGATCTGGATGAACAGTATGCACAGGGAGATGCCACGCTGGAAGGTGCGGAATTCACCGCATTTAACAAAAGCGGTCATTCTGTTTTCCTCGGAGAAAAGAAGATCAATCAGGGAGAAGCGGCAGTTACGATCAGGACGGACAAGAACGGCCTTGCGAAGTCTGCTGCTGACGCCCTGCCCTACGGCGATTATCTGGTGAAAGAGACCAAAGCGCCTGCCGGATATCTTCTGAATGAGAAATGGTCCAGAGCCATCAGCATCCGAAAAGACGGAGAAATCATCGACATCACTTCGGATCCGGTGAAGGAAGAAATTCAGCGGGGCGGCGTTCAGATCGTAAAGCGGGACAAGGAACTGAAAAAATCAGAGGCCCTCGGCGGCGCTGATCTGAACGGAATCGAGATGACCATTAAAAACGTATCCGGTCATGATGTTGTAGTCCGCACCGATATCGGAAGTGCGGAAAACAAGGTGGACTGGAAGGTGCTTTCCTCGAAGAAGGACCTGATTGATTCGGGAAAAGTCAAGCGTGTAAAGTCCGGCGAGGATGTGGGAAAGATCACCGTGCGCTGGAACGAGGCGAAGAAAGCCTACACGGCAGAGACTCTTCCGGATGATCTTCCATACGGAACCTACACCATCCGGGAGACGAAGACAAACAAAACCTACCAGAGGACGGATAAGAGCGAGCATCTGTTCAAGATCAGGGAAAACGGAAAAACCGTTTCCCATGATGACGGACAGAACGAAATGGCGCTGACCTTTGACGACTATGTCTACCGCAGCGATGTACAGGGAACCAAGATCGGTGACGGCGATTCCCGCAGGTTTGCCTTTGTCCCGTTCAAAATCACCGCTGCTTCAAACGGTGAGACCCATGTGGTGGTCACGGACAAAAACGGATTCTTCTCCACAAAAGACCGAAGAACCGCAGGCGATCTGGAAGAGGAAGAAGGAAAAGACAATGCCCGCAGACAGAACCCGTTTGATGATCTTCTGAACGAGAAACAGATCTCTGCCGGGTCTCTGAAAAAGAGAGCGGATCAGATCCGATGCGGCGTGTTCTTCGGAACCGGACAGTTCGGGAGCAAAGCTGCCATGATCACCGGAGAAGGAGCCCTGCCTTATGACACTTACACCATCGAAGAGATGCGCTGCGAGAACAACAAGGGATATGTTCTGCAGAAATTCAGCTTCACTGTGGATGAGAAATCAAGAGACGGACTTGTTGACCTGGAGACCATCACGGATGATCTGATTACTATCGGCACCAAAGTGAAAGCTGAAAAGACCGGAACGAATCTTTCTGCTGCAGAAAAGGACGTGAAACTCATTGACACCGTCTCCTACACCAATCTGGTTCCCGGGAAGGAATATGTTCTGAAGGGAAAGCTCATGGATCAGAAGACCGGGAAAGAACTTCTGTTGAACGGAAAGCCGGTGATTTCCCAGAAGAAATTCGTGCCGGAAAAGAAGGACGGAACCGTGGATGTGGAGTTTGTCTTCAGCGGTACGGGCCTTGCCGGAACCTCAACGGTAGTGTTCGAGGACCTCTATGAGAACGATGTGAACATCGCATCTCATGCGGAAATCAAGGACGAAGGCCAGACCATCCACTTCCCGGAGGTAAAAACCCATGCGGAGGACCGGAAGACAAAGGATGAAGTCGGGGAAACCCGCAAGGAAACCACCATCGTGGACAAGGTAAACTACCGCAATCTGATTCCGGGAAAAGAATACACAGTAAGAGGCGTTCTGATGGACAAAAAGACCGGAAAACCGGTGACCGTAAATGGAAAGACGGTTACTTCCGAGAAAAAATTCACGGCAGACAAGGCAGACGGAACGGTGGAAATGAACTTCACCTTCGATGCATCTTCCCTGAAGGGCAGGACCACTGTTGTGTTTGAGGATCTCTTCTATGAAGGAATCAGGGTCGCCTCTCACGGGGATCTCACCGATCAGGATCAGACAATCTGGCATCCGGAGATCAAAACAACGGCAAAGGACAGCAAGTCCGGAAATCATGAAGTTTCCCGGGACAAGAAGGTCTCCATTGTGGATACCGTCAGCTATCACAACCTTATTGTGGGAAAGGAATACACGGTAAAGGGTGTCCTGATGAACAAAGGAACAGGAAAGCCGGTCCGTGACGGACTTTCTGCCGTGACTTCCGAGAAGACGTTTACCGCAGAGAAGAAAGACGGAACGGTCGAGATGCAGTTCACCTTTGACGCCGAAAAGCTGCAGGGAGACGATGTGGTCGTGTTCGAGGACCTGATCCATAACGGGATCACTGTTACCAGCCATGCGGATCTATCCGATAAGGACCAGACTGTTCATTTTCCGAAGAAGCCGGAGAAACCGGGGACTCCGACGGAGACCCCTGCTCCGCCGAAGACCGGAGACAGGACAAAGCTTCTGGGATATATCGCTCTGATGCTGGCAGCGGGAACCGCAGCAGCAGGAATCGCATACAAGAGAAGACGACTCCATAAGCTTTCGGAAGATCAGGATGATCTGAAGAAATAGAGTATTGAATAGAGAACGATGCGGAAGAGCGGCAGCGATGCCGCTCTTTTCTGTTCGGTCAGGAGGAAAAGGAAATGATTAAAAGCGGGATCAATGGTGAGATCCGAAACGAAAATGAATGCCGGTTTAACCGCAGCATCGCCATGATATGCGGGATCCGGCCGGCGCTGATCGCTCAGTATCTCTGGGAGATCATGGAGTACGAGAACGGCACGGCCGATGATTACTGGAGAAAGATGCCGCAGAAAATGATCCAGACGGTCTACCCGTTTCTGAGCCGGCATATGATCCGGGATGCCATGAAGGAACTGACGGAATGCCGGATTCTTCGTGCTTCGGAGAGAAACGAGAGCCGGTTCGACCGGACCAGATGGTACCAGTTCACCGAATACGGCATGGAGCTGATGAGCCCCGGGAGTTACGCATGAACGGGCTGAAGCGGCACAGGCAGTGCCCGGAAAACTGCCGCTACCGCAGAAAGGAAGCCCCCTTCTGCGGATACTGCATGATGGAGATCATTTATGGAAAGCGAGAGGAGGACAAGGATGACAGCAGACAAAAACAAGCTGAAGACACTGAACAAACTGACAGATGAGGGATTTGACACGGAAAAGAAGATCACATCCATCGATATGAAAGTAGCCTATGACCACGGACTGAGCGGAGAGATCGGCGTGATCCTGGAGCTGCAGGAAGCGATCCGGGACCGGAAGGTCATCGCCTACCTTTGCAACGCAATGGACGATGCGAAGCCGAAACCCGCAAAGACAAACAGCAGTGATCCTGCAGGAAAGGAGGATGGCAATCATGAAAGAGACCATGAAAACGAATACAGCGGATACCAGATTCATCAGTGAAATGGAAGAACTCAGGAAGCTGGTGAATGATCTGGAAGACGGAACGGTGATCAGCATCCGCATCGAGGAGGTGATGATTCTTGCCGAAGAAGAGCGAAAATGAGATCAAAGTCGTGAACGTCCGGCTGGTCAAAGAGCCCTCTCTCTATTCCACCAAAGAAGTCACGTCACCGGAAGCTGTAATGGAAGTGGTGGCAGGCGAGCTGAAAAACTATGACCGTGAGGTGTTTGCGGTCCTGAATCTGAAGACGAACGGCAAACCCATCAACCTTCATATCTGCAGCGTAGGAACGCTGGATGCAGCCATGATCAATCCGAGAGAGGCGTTCAAGGCCATCATTTTGTCCAATGCGGCAGCCTTTATCTGTATTCACAATCATCCTTCCGGAAACTGTGAGCCGAGCCAGGCGGATATTGCCGTTACCGAGAGACTGGTCAAATGCGGCGAACTCATGGGCATCAAAATGCTGGATCATATCATCATCGCCGGTGAGACCGGAGAACAGACCAGTTTTCTCAGAGAAGGACTGCTGGACGGAATGCGGTCCAGAGACGACTATACAAGTGAGTGGGAACGATAGCATAAATACTGCTGAAAAGCCCTGCATCTGCAGGGCCTCTACATGCAGGGAAAGATCATTTTCTCTGTACTTTCAGTTTCGGGAGGTGATGAATATGGCCGGATATACGGCAAAAGAAATCGAGCGGGCCCGGGAGATGGATCTTCTGACCTATCTCAGGCAGAACGATCCGGGAAATCTGGTCCATATTTCAGGCGGTGAATACTGCACCAGAGAGCATGACAGCCTGAAGATCTCCAACGGCAAATGGATGTGGTGGTCCAGAGGCTTCGGCGGCGCATCGGCGCTGGACTATCTGATCAAAGTAAAAGACATTCCATTCACAGAAGCGATGAAAATGATACTTAAAACGGAGGCGGAACAGCCTCCGTTTTCTTTTGCCCCGAAGAACGGCAAAGCAAAGCGGCTGCTCCTGCCGGAAAAGGCGCAGGACAATCAGGTGGTTCTTCGCTATCTTACCGGCCGCGGAATCGACCGGGAAATTCTCGGAAAATGCATCGATGAAGGTCTGCTTTATGAGTCGCTGCCTTCCCACAGTGCAATTTTTCTGGGATTTGATGAAAACAATAAAGCGAGATACGCCTTCTTCCGGGGGACCGGAAAAGACCGGATCATGGGCGAGGCTGCTGGCTCCGACAAGCACTTTTCCTTCCGGATCGAAGGCACGGTAAAGTGCGTCCATGTATTTGAAGGGGCCATCGACCTTCTGTCCTATGCAACGATCCGCAGGATGAGCGGAGAAAGATGGAACAGTGAATCACTGCTCTCTCTGGGTGGCGTATATGGAGGAGCGAATGCCGTAAAGCTTCCGGTAGCACTTGAAAATTATCTGGATCACCATCCGGAAACGGAAGAAATCATTCTCCGTCTGGATGATGATCCCGCCGGAAGAAGTGCGGCCGCATCGATCATCGGCAGGCTGAACGGACGATACCGCATCCGGGACGAGCCACCTTTACACGGAAAGGACTACAACGACGAGCTGATGTTTCTGAAAACCCTGCAGCAGAAAGGAGATCTGAGATTTGGATGAAAAGAAGAAACGTGGACCTGAACGGAAGAGCCGGCAGGAACAGATCCGGGAGATCACCGACCGGCTTGAAGAAGGCGTGAAGGAAGTATTTGAAAGCGACAAGTACCGGGAAATGCTGAAGTGCATGAGCAAATTTCACCACTACTCTCTGAATAACTGTCTGCTGATCGCCATGCAGTACCCTTCCGCCTCCCTGGTTGCAGGCTACCGGACATGGCAGAAGGAATTCGACCGGCAGGTCCGCAAAGGAGAAAAAGGAATCCGCATTCTGGCTCCCTGCAAGTACAAGGTGGAAAAAGATGCTGCAGACGATGGGGATAAGGAGATCGTTGAGATCACCGGCTTTCGGGTGGTCAGCGTGTTCGCCTATGAGCAGACGGAAGGCAGAGAGTTCCCGATGATCGGCGTAAACGAGCTGACCGGAGACGTGAAAAATTATCACAAACTGTTCAATGCGCTGAAGGATATCTGTCCGGTTCCCATCTGTTCCGAGAATATTGAGGGCGGCGCCAACGGGTATTACGACGATGCGGCAAAGCGTATCGCCATACGGTCCGGCATGAGTCAGGTCCAGACCATCAAGACCATGATCCATGAGATCAGTCACCAGAGACTACACTCTAAAGAGAATACGGATGAGGAAAAGCCGCAGGACCGCAGTACAAAGGAAGTCGAGGCGGAGAGCATCGCCTACACCGTATGCAGTCACTTCGGTCTGGATACTGCAGATTATACCTTCGGATATGTGGCCGGATGGTCCTCCGGAAAGGACACAAAGGAGCTGAGAAATTCGCTGGAACGGATCAGAAAGACTGCAGATGAGATGATCACATCCATCGATCAGGCAATGGAAAAACAGCGCGAGAAGAGTGAAAAGAAGATTGAGAATGAGCGATGACAGTTCTTCCCGTATGGTGAAGGCACAGGTTATTAACGGTGGTATTCAAGTCCATATAGTGACGGGAACCAGATGAATCGTTGTCAAATGGATATGATTCTTGCTTTTACGCTAACAATATGCAATAATGTAAGCATGAAAGGAAGAAATAATGACGACTTACGATAAGATTAATTCAATAGCAAAGGCGAATAACGGAATTGTCACATCCTCTATGGTAAGGGATCAGGGAATCCCCTCCTGGTATCTCTCGGAAATGGTCAAAAAAGGGCGCATTCAGAGAGTTGCAAGAGGAATTTATTGTGATGCTTCCGGTGATTATGATGAGTACTATTTCTTTCAAATTACGAACAGCAGATGTATCTATTCGTTTCAAAGCGCACTGTATCTTCATGGCATGACAGATCGTGTGCCCTATCAGAAAGAGGTCACCGTCTACAAAGGATACAACAGCTCGCGAATTTCCGACGGAACCATATTTCATTTTGTAAAAAAAGAAATTTATGCGATGGGTATCACTGAGAAACCAACTGTCTTCGGGAATGCGGTCAGGGTTTATGACAAAGAACGGACCATCTGCGACCTGATTGCAGGAAGGAAAAATGCTGATGTGGAGATATTCTCTCATGCCATGAAGGCCTATGCCAGCGATCCTGACAGAGACTATAAGAAACTCCGTGCTTATGCCGGCGTGATGAAGATTGAAAAGAAAGTGGATGACATCCTGGAGGTAATATGAACAAAGATAAAATGATGGCTCTGATCAGGAAGAGGTCAAAAGAATCAGGTGTCTCGATCAACACGTTATTACTGCTGTATTTCTTCGAACATTTTTTAGAACGCATTGCAGCAAGCAAATACAGGACAGATTTGATTTTGAAAGGGGGATTTCTTCTTTCATCGGTACTGGGGATACAAACACGAACAACGATGGATATGGATATGTCTTTGAGAAATCATCCATTGAGTGAAAGTGAAATTAGAAAGATTTTTTCAGAACTGGCCGCTTCCGATAGTTCGGATGGACTGCGATATATTATAAAATCGATTGATAACATTAAAATTGAAGATCAATATCCCGGATATAAAATTTCGATGGAGGGTCAAATTGAGAATATACGTCAACCCTTCAGCATAGATGTTGCGACTGGAGATCCGATAACGCCAGATGCGATCGAATATCCATACTGTTCTGTATTTGAAGATGACAAAACTGTAAAAGTAATGTCATATAACCTTGAGACTATTATTGCAGAGAAACTCGAGACGGTTGTTTCAAGAAAGACGGATAATAGCCGCAGCAAGGATTTTTACGACCTTTACCTTCTGTTTAATTTGAAATCAGATAACCTTGATAAAAACAAACTGCGGGAGGCAGTGAATACAACTTTTGCGTATCGGAATACAGAACTTGATGCAAATAGTATACTCAGCGATTTGAACGATATTCAATCGAATGCCGGATTTCGTAAACGCTGGGAGCTGTATTGCAAGCGAAATGCTTATGTCGGTGAACTTTCTTTTGATCAAATGATCGAAAGTTTGAGAGGATATATATCAATTTATCTGTAGATCATTGATGCGCAGATGTCTGCAACGGAGACTTGAATGTCTCCGTCTTTTTTATTGCAGCAGAACGCTGTGCTGCCAAAGTTACTGCATATTAATCGTGAAAGGAGACCCTCATATGAACGAACATAATGAAAACGATAAGCTCCGGGTGCTGTTGCTTAAGCCCGGAGAGCTGGCAGAGATTACAGAAATCGAGGACGATCTGGAGTCGATGCAAAGGCTCGTGGAGGGAAATATTGAAGAATATATGCCCTTTGAGGATGCATCGGATCCACGCGTCGGAGACTGCGCCATCGTCTGCAACGAGGAAGGAAAAATGCTCGGCATGGAACTGAACAGAGGAATATTTGATCAGAACGGACGGCTGCAGGAGATCATTGCAGGTCCGTTTTTTATTTGCTACGCACCTGTCGAAAGCGAAAAATTCCTGTCCATGCCGCCTGATCTGGAAGAAAAAATGCGGAAAAAATTTGAATTTCCGGAGCAGTTTTATGTCTCGGAAAACGGAATCAGGTCGAAGAAATTTCATCCAATGAAGCACGAGAGAAAACAGTCTATGGAAAGGTAGGATGCTGTGCATAACTTTAGCAAGCAAAGCCTTCGTACTCCCATGTGAGTACAAAGGCATGGGCACCGGACGCCGGCACCCATAGATTTAGGGAGGACCCTAATACCCCTAGCCTTGCGAAGCAAGTCGCAGCGCAAGCGCGATGCAGGTGAGCAATGGCAGGTGTTTATGCAAGGATTGCCCGAAGCGAAGCGAGGATGCAATCTACTGCAAGACCCCGGAAAATGGAGGTGAGATTTTGGGCAGAAGAGGAAAAAAGAAACAGTTCTGGCTCAGCGATCAGCAGGCGGAGGATCTGGCGGAGAAAGCGAAGCGGGCGTGCATGACTGAAACCGATCTGGTCCGTCTCCTTCTCCGGGACTATGTTCCGCCGGAAAGACCGGGGCCGGAATTTTTTGAGGACATGAACCGGATATCGGAATTTGCGGAGCGATTGCAGACACTATCCACAGTAACGTCCGGCGAGGAAGCACAAGAGTTTCTTGAGTCAGAGGCAAAAGCATGGCGCACGTTCAGGCTCGAGATGGAACGGAAATACCTGATGCCGGAAAGGAGGAAAACAGAATGGCAGTGACGAAAATCAAAAGGATCCGGGGCAATCCCGGAAACCCTTTGTCATATATCGGCAATCCGGAGAAGACCAGAAACCTTGACTTCTCCGATGCAGACCGGCAGGCGCTTGCAGATGTTATTGCCTACGCTGCCGACGAAAGCAAAACGGAGAAGCAGTACTTCACTACCGGGATCAACTGCGATGTGGAGAATGCGAGAGAACAGTTCAACATTACCAAACAGAGCTTCAACAAGACGGGAGGAATCGTATGCGGACACTGCATGCAGAGCTTCGAGGGCTACGAGGTGGCGCCGGAGGAAGCCCACGAGATCGGAGTGCAGCTGGCGAAGGAACTCTGGGGCGACCGCTTTCAGATCGTGGTTGCCACTCACTTGAATACAAACAATGTTCATAACCACATCGTTTTCAACTCGGTATCCTTTGTGGACGGAAAACGTTTTCACTTCTGCACGGAAGAGACCATGCGGATCCGTGCGGCGTCCGACCGGATCTGCCGGGAGCGGAATCTGTCCGTCATCGAACATCCGGAAGGAAAGCGGATCCCCTACTCTCTCTACAAAATGGAGAAAGCAGGCATGCCCACCAGGTACAATGTGGCAAGGCAGGCGCTGGACGAAGCCGTTTCGGTCAGCGTCAACATGGAGGAATTCAAGTCGGAGCTGAAAAAGCGGGGTTATCTTTATCAGTTCGATCCCAGGCGGAAGTACTGGACGGTGACTCCGCCGGGATGGACGAAAGCCATCCGGACCGACCGCCTCGGCGAACAGTATACCAGAGAGATGATCCAGCAGAGAGTATTCTCAAATGATATCGGTGTCAGGATGAAGCGGCTGCAGAAAGAGTCCCGCAGCTCCAATCACTATGACCTGAAGCGCAGGATCGACAAAATCAAAGGGAGAAGCGGTCTGGAAAAACTGTATCTCCGGTACTGCTACGAGCTGGGATACCTGCCGAAGTACCGTCAGAATCCCATGAGGCTTCATGCGGTCCTGAAAGAGGAGCTTTTGAAGTGCGATCTGTACAGCGAAGAAGCAAAGCTTCTTGCCAGATACAGCATCAGCACAGAGGAGGATCTGGAAAAACGGATGAAGACTCTGACAAAGCAGTACTCTGCTGTCAGTACCCGGCGGGATGAACTGAGGCAGAAGCTCCGGCGGAAGATGCCGGAAGAGGAAGAGGCGCAGTGTCGGGAACAGATCAGGGAACTGACCGCAGAACTGAAGGAGGCTCGGAAGGAACTGAAGCTCTGCCGGGACATCCGGGAACGGTCCGGTCAGGTAGAGCGGAATCTTGAAACCGTGATCGAGGACAGAACACGGGGAAAGGAGAGAAAACAATTATGAATCCAGGAGGAGATGCAGCAGAACAGGTCGTCAGGCTGTCGCTGGAAGGCGTGGAGGTGGCGGCGAGGATCACCGGAAACGGAGCCAAGAACATCGCCATTCTTCTTCACGCCGTGCTGAAGGAAGAACAAAAGACAAAGGGAAAGACCCGGCTCACCAACATGCTGAGAACCGGAAAGGAACTGAAGGTTTACACGGTGCAGCAGAAGGACCTGAAGAAATTCACACAGGAAGCCAAACGTTACGGGGTGCTCTACTGCGTGCTGCGGGACAAGAATAACAAAGACGAGAACGCTGTGGTGGATGTAATCGCAAGAGCTGAGGACGCATCCAAGATCCAGCGGATCACTGAACGCTTCCGTCTGGGAACGGTGCCAACAGCGTCCGTCACCGGCAGCGTCAAAGAGCAGGAAAAATATTTTCCGGAAAAAGACGCACGGGAGAAGAAGGAGCCGGAGGCAAGGAGCGAAAGAACCATGGGAGCAGGCCCCGGGAAACAAAAGCAGAAGGCAAACCCCGATTTGGCGAGGATGGCAAACGACCCTCCGTCCGAGCCAAGCTTGAGGCAAACAAGCCGCTCAAATGGGTCGACTGGAATGAATAAGCCATCTGTCCGGGAGAAACTGAGCTACTACCGGAGGCGGCAGTCCCGGGAGCAGAAGCTGTCCCGTGAAAAAGAGAAGATGCCTTCAGCCAAAGAAAATATTGTGAAAGTGCCGCTTCCGAAGCGGCCGGGAAAGGAGCGATAGGGAATGAATCAGGTAAATAGCAGTGATACCTTCGACCGTGAAGTATACAAAACCCGGAAGAGAGAAGAAAAAGACCGCATCTTTGAAATGCTGTCCGAGGAGACGCAGAAGCTTCTGGATCCGGAGAAACTGAAGACCTATGCGGATGTACAGGCAAGGTTCCTTCGAAGTTCTGTTTCCAATGCCCTTCTTATCGGGCGGCAGAGACCGGAGGCAACATGGATCCGCTCCTTTGATGACTGGAAGCAGGACAATATTTTTGTCAATAAAGGCGAGAAAGCCATCCTGATGCTGAAGCCGGTCACCTATGAGAAACCGGACGGAAGTCAGGGGTTTGCATCGGAGGTCAGCAAGAACTTTGATGTCACTCAGACTACGGCGATGGGAAGGACGATCAGCAGGAAGGAATACCACGAGATGAACGGAATGCCGTCACCGGAAGAGCTGCTGGGAGTCGTGCGTCAGCGGGCGATGACGACATTTGTCCGTGACGAGGCGCTTCGGGGAAGGACCGTAAATCTGGCGGATCTCAGTGTATATCTCATGGCGAAGCACTACCGGCTGGATCCGCCGGATGTGGATTTCGAACGCATTGCCCGTTTCTTCGAAGGCCGCAAGGAAAAAGATGTACGCCGTGAACTGACCGCAGTGAAAACGGTGGCTGACGAAGTGAACAGAGAGATGCTGGCCCGAGCCAGAGACGGTCGTGAGAATGAGAGGTAGCCATGGAAAGAAAACTGATCTTAGAGATGGATTCCTATGACCGGAACATTCTGCTTAACGCATTGAACGATCTGCGCACGAAGCAGATCCGGGAAGGCCTCCCCACTGATCCTGTGGATGAACTGATGGTGAAACTCTATGAGGCGAAGCAAAAGCGATTTCTGGTATCGGAGGCCTGTCATGAACACTACCGATAAGAAGAATATCCTGCTCGGCTCAGCCATCGGGGTGATTCCCGTGATCTGGGCTGCGCTGATCGCTGCGCCATATATGAGGAATGGGCTGCTGGAGCACGTGGACGAACTGTCCGATGCTTTCCGGCAGCCTTTTCAGATCCGGATGACGGAAAACACACCGCGAACGATCCTGCTTTCCCTTGTGATTTACGCGGTCAGTATCGGCGTCTGGCTCTCCACCCGGCGGAATTACCGCCGGGGCGAGGAGCACGGCTCTGCGAAATGGGGAGATCCAAAAACGCTGAACAAAAGATATGCCGACAGGATCCCGGAAAACAACAAACTGCTTACCCGGAATGTGCGGATCGGTCTGAACGGCAGAAAGCACAGAAGGAACCTGAACGTCATGGTCATCGGAGGATCCGGTGCAGGCAAGACCCGGTTTTATTGCAAACCCAATGTCATGCAGTGCGGTGAAAGTTCTCTTGTGATCCTGGATCCAAAGGGCGAGACCATCCGGGCGACCGGGCATCTTCTGGAGGAAAAGGGATACGCCGTTAAGGCGCTGGATCTTCAGGAAATGGACCGATCCCACTGCTACAATCCCTTTGTCTATTTGAGAGACGATAACGACGTGCAGCGGCTGGTGACCAATCTCTTCAAGTCCACCACGCCAAAAGGCGCCCAGTCCAATGATCCCTTCTGGGATACGGCAGCGCAGATGCTGCTTCTGGCACTGATCTTTTATCTGAAATACGAAGCACCGGAGGAAGAGCAGAATTTTGCCATGGTCATGGAGATGCTCCGGGCCGGAGATGTGGACGAAGAGGACAACTCCCCCAGCCCGCTGGACAATCTATTCTTCGATCTGGAGAAGACGGACCCGGATCACATTGCTCTGAAGTATTACCGCAACTACCATTCCGGAGCAGCCAAGACGCTGAAGTCCATCCAGATCACCCTGGCTGCAAGGCTGGAAAAATTCAACCTGGAGAGCCTTGCGAAACTGACCATCACCGACGAACTAGACCTGCCGTCACTGGGAGAACGGAAGACTGCCCTGTTTGCCATCATTCCGGACAACGATACCAGCTTCAATTTTCTGGTATCCATTTTATACACCCAGCTCTTCCAGCAGCTTTTCCATTGCGCAGACAAGAAACACGGCGGCAGTCTTCCGGTTCACGTGCATTTCGTGCTGGACGAGTTTGCCAACCTGTCCATGCCTTCGGACTTTCAGAAGATCCTGTCTGTCATGCGTTCCCGGAACGTATCGGTCAGTATCATTTTGCAGAATCTGGCGCAGCTCAAGGCGCTGTATGAGAAAGACTGGGAATCCATCATGGGAAACTGCGACGAGTTCGTCTATCTGGGCGGCAACGAGCAGCAGACCCATAAGTACGTCAGTGAGCTTCTGGGCAAGGAGACCATCGATACCAACACCTACGGACGGTCCACCGGAAGGAGCGGCAACTATTCAACAAATTACCAGAACACAGGAAGAGAACTGATGACGCCGGATGAAGTGCGGATGCTGGATAACCGGTATTCCCTTCTTTTTGTCCGGGGTGAACGGCCGGTGAAGGATCTCAAATATGACATTCTGAGGCATCCCAATATTGCACTGACAGAGGACGGCGGAGCTGCACCGTTCCTGCACGGCATAGCGGATAAGGCGGACTTCAGCATCCAGCTGACATCGGCGTTTCTGGACCATGAGGACAATCAGCCGGCAGAGCCCACGGGATATGAGCTTTTGTCAGAAGAAGATCTGCAGCGTGAATTCGAGGAAGGAGAATCGTTTAATGACCAGGAAAAAGAATGAACTCAAAACTAATGAGATAAGGAGACGGAGCATCATCACCGGATATGCGGCGATGGTGCTAACCTGCACGGTGGGTGCAGCCACCTGCTTTGCGGCAGGGGATCCGATTTCCACGGTGAACAATCTGTCCACGTTTATCTTCAGCCTGATCCGAGCCATCGGGCTGATCCTGCTGGGGCTTGGCATCATGCAGGTGGGATTGTCGATGAAGTCTCACGACCCCAGTGCCCGTGCCAACGGATTTCTGACGCTGGCCGGCGGGATCATCATCACGTTTACAAAAGAAATTCTGAACATGATCATATAGTGGGAGGCGGCAATGGAAAATTCAAGAAAAATCAATACTCCAGGAGGTGATGGCCGGTGAGTGACAACTGGGTAGTACAGAACCTCCAGAATGCACTGAACACGTGGAACGAAAAGCTGGCGGAAGTCTGGCAGCTTCTCACCACATCGCCTGAGACCTTCAAGGGCGGCGGGATCTGGAAGGTGATCCTGAACATCAACGGAGCAGTACAGGCCATAGGGCTTGCTCTGCTCGTTTTGTTTTTTCTGGTGGGAATGGCGAGGACCAGCGCAAGCCTGGATGAAGTGAAACGGCCGGAGCATGCGCTGAAACTCTTTATCCGTTTTGCCATTGCAAAAGGCGTTGTCACCTACGGGCTGGAGCTGATGATGGCGATATTCACCATTATTCAGGGAGTCGTAAGTACCATTATGCGGTCCTCCGGAATCGCAGCTGCCGGAAAGACGACACTTCCGAAAGAGATGGTGAAAGCCATTGAAGACTGTGGGTTCTTCGAAAGCATTCCGCTTTGGGCGGTGACGCTGATCGGCAGTCTGGTCATAACAGTACTGTCATTCATCATCATCCTTACCGTCTATGGCAGGTTCTTCAAGCTGTATATGTATACGGCCATCGCACCGATTCCGCTCTCGACTTTTGCCGGGCAGCCCACTCAGAATGTGGGGATCAGTTTCCTGAAGGGATATGCGGCGGTGTGTCTGGAAGGAGCGATCATCGTTCTGGCCTGTATCATCTTCACCAAGTTTGCATCCACCCCGCCGGTGGTTGATGCAGATGCGGCTCCGGCAGCTATGGTATGGAAGTACGTGGGAGAGCTGGTGTTCAACATGCTGGTGCTGGTGGGATCAGTCAAGATGAGCGATGCCATCGTCAGGGAAATGATGGGACTGTAATCAGATTTACGGCAGCCAATTCCGGCTGTCGTTTTGTTTTGCCAAAATCAAGGAGGAATTCGTATGAGAGAAAAAGAATTTATGGAAATGGCGAAGCAGGAGATCCTGCGGCAGCTACCGGAAGATGTCAGAGCCGGGCTCAGTCTGAAGGAAGTGAAAGTGGTGAAGATCAACGATCAGAAGAACCACGGGTTCTGCTTTCAGAAGAATGGAAGCAAGGCGTCCCCAACCTTGTATCTGGATCAGGCATATGACCTTTTCCGTCATGGCGCATCTCTGGAGCGCCTCATGGGAGATGTGACCAGGGCCTACCTGGAGAGCATAGACCGAGGGCTGGACCCGGCAGAGCCGGATCTTTCATTTGACAACATCCGGGACAAGCTTTCTCTCCGTCTGGTGGAGACAAAGAGGAACCGGGAGTATCTCCTGGACAAGCCTCATCTGGACGTGGGAAACGGTCTGGCGCTGATATGCGATCTTCAGCTCAGCAGAAACATGAGCGAATGCTGGCGCACGGTAGTAAATAACGGAATTGCCGAAGCAAACGGCTACGACAAAAATGAGCTTTTCCAGGAAGCCATCCGCAGCGCCGTAAAGATAGATCCTCCCGAGATGAAGGATCTTCAGGACGTTGTCTTTGGCGATAAAGACGGAAGAAATCTTCTGTCCGGTACCGATGCACCGCTTAAGGATAATGCCGGAAGCATTGAGCCGATCTACCTCATCAGCAGCAGGAGCAGACAGTTCGGCGCTGCAGCATTCTTCTATCCCGGCGTAAAGGAACAGGCAGCAGACATTCTGGGCGAAGGATACACCGTTCTTCCAAGCAGTCTGCACGAAGTCCTGCTGGTACCGGATTCCAGCCAGATCCCGGTAAGAGACCTTCAGAATATGGTGAAGGAAACCAACCGGAGTCAGGTAGAACCCAAGGACATTCTTTCCGACAACATCTACCACTTCGACAACTTTCAGGGGAAACTGTCCACCATCCAGCTCGAACGGGGAAAGGAGGCGCGCTAAATGGAAGTACGCATCAACCGGGAAATCCGTGAATATACAGAGTCCATGTTTTTCGGGCTCACGCTGCGGCAGTTTATCTTCTCCGTTCTGGCCTGCGCCATCGCCGTTCTGATCTATTTCACTTTTAAGCCGGTTCTGGGACTGGAGACAGTAAGCTGGATCTGCATCGTCGCATCCGCACCATTCGCTGCCATCGGATTTTTGAAGTACAACGGGATGACCGCAGAGAAATTCATTGCCGCATGGATCCGGTCGGAAATCCTGCTGCCGGAGCATCTCTGCTTTGGCAACACAAATCTTTATTACAACATGTTCCGTGAGTCTGCGGAGGAAAGCCGGAAAAAGAAGTTCCCTCTCAGACGGCGTGGCGGAAGAGCCGCAAGAGAAAGACGGGACAGCAGAAAACGCGGAAGGAAGACAAAATCCGGCCGCTGAATAATGACAAGGAGAAACGTATATGATCAAAACACTGACCAATATCCTGAAGCAGGACAAAGAACGCTTTCAGGTCCCGAAGAAAGTCCAGGACATCATTCCCGTCAGCACCATGTGGCCTGACGGGATTTTTCTTTCCGGGAAAAACAAGTATTCCATGACCTACAAGTTCGAGGACATCAACTATGCGGTGGCTTCACGGGAGGACAAAGAAGCCATGTTCCTGGAATACTCGGAGCTTCTGAATGCACTGGACAGCGGAAGCACCACCAAAATCACCATCAACAACCGAAGGCTGAACCGGACGGACTTCGAGAAGCAGATCCTGATCGACATGAAAGATGACGGACTCAATGAATACCGGGAGGAGTACAACGAGATGCTCATGGAAAAGGCCACCGGCTCCAATGCCATCGTTCAGGACAAGTACGTCACGATATCCGTGAACAAAAAATGCATTGAGGACGCCCGGGTATATTTTGCCCGGGTTGGTGCAGATCTCATCGCCCACTTCAGCCGCCTGGGATCCGTCTGCACGGAAATGGATGCTGTGGAACGTCTCCGTATCATTCACGACTTTATGCGAACCGGCGAGGAAACGAGCTTTCAGTTCGACATAAAGGACCATATGAGAAAAGGCCACAGCTTCAAGGACTATATCTGTCCGGACGATTACGAGAACCACTCCGACTATTTCAAGGTCGGTGACCGCTTCGGCCGTGTGATCCTGCTCCGGGACTACGCTTCATATATCAAGGACAGCATGGTGGCGGAGATCACAGACATCAACCGCAGCATGATGCTGAGCATCGACGTGATCCCGGTGCCGACAGACGAGGCGGTGAAGGAAGTGGAACAAAGGCTGCTTGGTGTGGAGACGAATATCACCAACTGGCAGAGAAAGCAGAACATGAACAACAACTTTTCTGCCGTTGTCCCCTACGACATGGAGCAGCAGAGAAAGGAATCCAAGGAATTTCTTGATGACCTGACCACCAGAGACCAGCGCATGATGTTTGCGGTGATCACGGTGGTGCACACCGCAGACAGCAAGAAGCAACTGGACAATGATTCTGAGGAGATCATGACCATTGCCAGAAAGCATCTCTGTCAGATGGCTGTTCTGAAGTTCCAGCAGCTTCCGGGACTGCAGACTGCCCTGCCCTTCGGTGTCCGGAAGATAGACGCTTTCCGTACTCTGACCACAGAGTCCCTTGCGGTCTTCATGCCGTTCCGTGTTCAGGAGGTCTATGACAAAAACGGAATCTACTATGGCCAGAACGTCATCAGCAAGAACATGATGATTGCAGACAGGAGAAAGCTGCTGAACGGCAATTCTTTTATCCTGGGAGTCTCCGGGTCCGGAAAGTCCTTTGCGGCAAAGAACGAGATCACCAATCTCATTTTGTCCACCGATGCGGACATCATCGTGGTGGATCCGGAGCGTGAGTATGCGCCTCTCATCAAGGCCCTGGGCGGGTCCGTCATTGAGATCTCCGCCACCTCCCCGAACCACATCAACGCCATGGATATGAGCAGCAATTACGGGGAAACAGACCCGATCATCGAGAAATCCCAGTTCCTCCAGTCTCTCTGCGAGCAGATCATCGCCGGGCACAGGTTTGCCAAAGGACAGCAGTCCATCATCGACCGCTGCACGGAAAATGTCTACCGCTACTACAAGCAGGGAAACTATATGGGCACGCCGCCGACTCTTGCGGACTTCCGGGACGAGCTGCTGAAGCAGAAGGAACCGGAGGCCCAGTCTCTGGCGCTGGAGCTGGAACTTTTTACAAGAGGGTCCCTCAATACCTTCGCAAGACAGACCAACGTGGATACCTCAAACCGACTGATCTGCTACGACATTCTGGAGCTGGGAGAACAGCTCCGTGCCATCGGCATGTTGGTGATTCTGGATTCCATTCTGAACCGCATTACGGAAAACCGGCAGAAAGGAAAGCAGACCTTCGTATTCATCGACGAGATCTATATTCTCTTCATGCACGAGTATTCTGCCCAGTTCCTGTACAAGCTGTGGAAGCGTGTCCGGAAATACGGCGCCTACTGCACCGGGATCACTCAAAACGTGCTGGACCTGCTGCAGTCCCACACCGCCAGAACCATGCTTTCAAACTCCGAGTTCATCGTCATGCTGAACCAGGCGGCAACAGACCGGATCGAACTGGCCCGACTGCTGAACATCTCCGATCTTCAGCTTTCATATATCACGAACGTGGATGCAGGACACGGCCTGATCAAGGTGGGCTCCTCTCTGGTTCCTTTCGAGAACAAATTCCCGAAGAACACGAAGCTGTATAAGCTGATGACCACCAAGCCGGGAGAAGGTCTGGAGGAAGTGAGAAAACGTGCACCTTCTAAACCTTCTGCAGCATCATCTCTTGAATCTGACCTGCTTACCGATCAGGAACTCCGCATTCTGGAGAAAATCCGTGAAGTGGCAAAATCCCAGGAAGAGTTCGATGCTTTGGTGGGAAAATACCTGAAGCCTCTACGTGAAAAATCGTAGGATAAGCCGGGAGGGACGCCCTCCCGTACATGAGGACCGAGGATTTCGGCCCTCATATTTTTTTGAAAGGAGGAGTGATGTATGCCTGAGATAAAGACCCGGCAGGTTCAGAAAGGAACCATCAAATCGCTGGACCGGGCAGCGGCCATGACCTGCCGGTTGAAAGACGTACAGACCAGAACAAAGGACCTGATCGACGATCACCGCACCCGAAGCAGCAGATCTCCGGATGAGTATGCATCGAACCGGATCACGGGCATGGCACAGGATGCCGGAACAGATGCGGTATATATGGCGGAAAAAACAGCCACATTGACGGCGGGAAAGATCCGCTATGCGTTGAGTCAGGCGCAGGATGGCGTTCCTGAATCCTCGGTCAGAACCCAAGGCTTCATACGTTTCCGCAAAAGACAGCTTGCAGAAAAACAGCAGATCGCCGGCAGGCAGAGAAGCCTCCGGATTTATCCCGGCAGCCGTGAGCAAAGCATCCGGAACTTTGCCAACAGCCGTCAGCTTGCGAGAACAAAAGGAAAAGAGAAAGCAATCCGTGAGTTTGCCAAGCAGCGAACCGTTGTGGATTCCCGGAAGAGATCCCTTCAGAGTATCCGTATCACGAAGAGAACTGCCCGACGAACTGGAAAAATGGTGCAACGAACGGCAAGGAGACTGCGGGATCTGATTCGAAACGCAAAAGCAATGATCGACGCCATCTCTGCCGGAGGAATCGTCTGCTTTGTGATCTTGCTGGTCTGCATCCTGTTTGGTGCTGCGTTTTACTTCTTCGGAGATGACAGTTCGGCAAACTACACGCCGGTGAGCCCGGAGGTAGAAGCCTATTCTGCCGTGATTTCCAAATATGCCGGCCAATACGGAATCGGTGAATATACGGAGCTGGTCAAGGCCGTCATGATGCAGGAGTCCGGAGGCAGAGGCACTGATCCCATGCAGGCCTCGGAAAGCGGCTACAACAAGAAGTATCCTCACTCTCCAAACAGCATCAAGGACCCGGAATACTCCATCCAGTGCGGCGTTCAGGCACTGGCTTCATCTCTGAAGGAGGCAAGGTGCAAAAATCCCATGGATATGGACCGAATCCGTCTTGCGCTCCAGGGCTACAACTATGGCAATGGATATATCTCCTGGGCCATAGCCCGGGACGGCGGCTACACGGTGGAAAACGCTTCAGATTTCTCGGACATGCAGGCGAAAAAGCACGGGTGGAAATCCTATGGCGACAAGCAGTACCCTGCCCACGTTCTCCGTTACTATCCGTACGGTAATTACAACTACGGCATCGGCAACGGCAAGATCATCAGCGTCGCTGCCCGGCAGATCGGCAACAGAGGAGGACAGAAATTCTGGAGCTGGTACGGTTTCCACGGCCGTGTGGAATGGTGCGCCTGCTTCGTTTCCTGGTGTGCAGATCAATGCGGATATATTCAAAGCGGTACAATACCGAAGTTCGCTGCTGTTGGAAACGGCATCAGCTGGTTCAAGTCCCATCATCAGTGGCAGACCAGAAGCTACAAACCGAGTGCCGGTGATGTGATCTTCTTCGATTGGGGCGGCGACGGCAGCCCGGACCACGTGGGACTGGTGGAAAAATGTGATGGCAGAACCGTTTACACCATAGAGGGAAACAGCTCCGACTCCTGCAGAAGGCGCAGCTACCCGGTGGGAGGAAGACAAATCTATGGGTATGGAGTGCCAAAGTATTGATTGGGCGATAATACGCCCAAAGTACATGTTAATTGTTAAAAATATTACAGGTAAAGGGTTGGACATGGTAAAATTTAAAGTATCTCTTGTCAAAGTCTGTAAATTCAATTTATCGCAGAAAAGAATGAGGGAATTGATATATTCAACATGGTTAGCATGGGAACAAGTAATATCCGGAGGGTGGGAATATTATGACACAGTTATGCAACAAACAGCGTCTGATTCGGCTTTTTAAATATTTATATCGTGAAACTGACGAGGATCATCCGGTCACTACCAACGAACTGGTGGAGATTTTTACGGAGGCAAACGCCAATGCAGCCCGGAAAACGGTGAAGGACGACATTGATGTGCTGGTAGCGGAAGGTTATGACATAGTAACCATCAAGAGTTATTACAATGCTTTTTTCATGGCCAGTCGTGAATTCGAGCTGCCGGAGCTGAAGCTGCTCATCGATGCGGTTTCTTCTTCACGATTCATTTCCAAAGCGAAGTGCGACCAGCTGATTTGGAAACTCAGTCACCTGACCAGCAAATACGAGGCTGAGAAGCTGGTGCGCCATCTATATACTGCCGGCAGAATGGACTCCGAGAACGGTAATATTTATTACGACGTGGATCTCCTGACGGATGCCATTAACAACGATCAGAAAGTGACTTTTCAGTATCTGGACTACACCATTGATAAGCACCGGATCCTGAAACACGACGGGGAAATCTATGTAGTAAGCCCCTATGCCCTTCTGTGGGATGACAACCATTATTACATGGTGGGCTATCTGGATAAGAGAGCCGAGGTGAATGTTTTCCGGTTGGACCGGCTCACGAATCTGAATCGAAGCAGCGAACCGGCAGTAATCCAGCCCAAGGACTTCGACCTGGACAGCTTTGCAAAAAAAGTGTTCAAGATGTATCCGGGAGATCAGCAGGAAGTCGTGCTGGAATGTGCTGCGGAGACTATGAAATCTGTCATTGATCACTTTGGCGAGGATGTGGAAACCTGGAGAATCTCACAAACCCATTTCCGGCTGCGGACCATGGTGAGCATCAGCCCGACATTTTACGGCTGGCTGTTCCAGTTTTCCGGAAAAATGCGACCGCTTGCGCCAGAGCCGGTGGTAGATGAATACCATAAAATGCTGGAAACCGCACTGAATCATTTGTCAATATAATAGTTGCAACCGGAAGCATGACTATCTGGTGTCTCTTTTCTACAAAGAAGGAGGCAAAGTTAACGCATTCGCTTGGGTCGTTTTACTTTTCAAAGAAACCTGTGGAAGAATACTTCGATGCATTCCTAATCCTACGAATCCTGGACTTTTTAGGTCCTGGATCCTTTTGGGAATTGATATCTGCTTTGTAATATTGACGGAGTTTTTTCCCCTCGCAATAAAATCATCAGTGGCAACAATGAGCCAGAGTAGAATAGGAGAACATAATATGGTGCTTAAGTAGATACGTTATTGATATTTCCTTTTGATATTGAAACTGTGAATTGCATATGATAAAATGTTATAAGTATGCTATATAAATGTTATAAAAATGTTAACGGGGTCAGAGATGGGATTTTCGGAGGATATAAAAAATATTCGCAGAAATGCATTCATGTCTCAGGAAGAATTTGCCAAGGCCTTAGGAGTGTCATTTGCGACTGTTAACCGCTGGGAAAAGGGAAAGGCAAAGCCGAATCTTAAAACAATGAAACGGATTGATGATTATTGTAGGTGCAATGGTATTGACTTTGATATCCGCGAGAAGATTGACTGACTGTAGGCAAGGAGGAGTTGCTATATGCCTAATAAGAAAAAGGGATACGAACCGACCATTGTGTCTATTTTTTCCGGATGCGGTGGCCTAGATTGGGGATTTCACGAGGAAGGCTATAAGACAATATGGGCTAATGATTTTGATAAAGCTGCGGTTGATTCATTTAAGAGGAATTTTGGCGATGTTGTTCATCTGAAAGATATCACTAAAATAGATCCTTACACAGATGATACTATTCCGGATTGTGATATGGTTCTCGGAGGCTTCCCGTGTCAGGATTTTTCAATTATTTGGAAGCAGCCTGGCTTAAATGGCAAAAGGGGAGGCTTGTTCAGGCATTTTGCTGAATTTGTAGATGCAAAGAAACCAAAGGCGTTTGTTGCTGAGAATGTAAAAGGTCTGCTGACTGCTAACAAGGGAAAAGCGATAGAGACTATTGTCAAAGATTTTGAAACGATTGCTCCGGGCTATGTTGTGAAACCTCACCTATATAACTTTGCTGAATATGGTGTTCCGCAATTCAGAGAAAGGGTCTTGTTTGTCGGTATACGTATAGATACAGGATTTGACTTTATTCATCCTCTACCAACGCATGGGCCGAATGGAAAACTCCCATATTTTACTGCAGGAGAAGCATTAGAAGGTGCAGACAAGGTTCCTTACAATAATGAGAAAATTAATATTAAGGAAAAGACCAGAAAAATGCTTGAGCTTATTCCTGAAGGTGGCAACTATAGAGATATCCCTGAGGACAGCCCGCTTCATGTCAAAGGAATGATAAGTCATGTATATAGGAGAATTAACAGAAGCGAACCAGCAAAAACAATAATAGCTGCAGGAGGCGGAGGAACGTGGGGATACCACTATCCAGAACCACGTGCGCTTACTAACCGGGAGCGCGCACGACTCCAGTCATTTGACGACAGTTTTGTGTTCGAAGGAAATATTACTGAGGTAAGACGGCAGATAGGAAATGCCGTTCCCCCGGAGGGAGTGCGCCTTTTAGCCAAAAGGCTTAAACCGCTTTTTACCGGTGATTATACCCCGGTAGACTTGCAGCCTGAATATGACAGGATGAAAGAGATGACTGTAAAAGAGCGCTTGGAATATGTTACTTCGCAGATGAAGTAAGGAGAATGCTATGGAGTTGCTTCAATCAAATTATCCTCCGGTGAAGACAAAGAACCGAACCTTTTTAGATACGTTTTATGACCTCCTTTCAAGAACAGAAACTCTTGATATAGCTGTCGGATATATAACATCTGATTCTCTTATAGAACTCAAAAAAATTGCAGAGCTGAATAATAATCTTTCTTCCGTTAATCTTACAATAGGCATGCATTACTTGGAAAGGTTTACTCATATTCAATACAATGCAGCGAGAGAATTAAATGATTATTTGCTGAGAAGCGGGAGAGGTGAAGTAAGGCTTGTTACACCGTTCAAATATCATGGGAAACTGTATTCATACAGCGATAGAAATGGGACATTCGCCGGAATTGTTGGGTCAAATAATCTCGGAAGTATAGTTGAAAGTGGAATCAGGACATATGAAACTTCTTTTCTTATAGATCAGCCGAAAGAAGCTGATTCAATAAAAAAGTTCATTTATGAGCTGAACAGAAAAGCGACTAAGAATATAAATGATTGCGATATTAACGATTTTAATGAAAACAACATGGTTCTTGAGGAGCATGAGAATGTAAAGAAGATTACATCTGCGGAATTGGCAGGATATTTAGCAGCTATGACATCAACTTCATTTGAGATTCCAATAAAGGGAGCAGAGGCCTCGCCACAAAGCAATTTGAATGTCTTTTTTGGAAAAGGTAGAGTTGCTAAAAATGGATTGGTAAAACCAAGACACTGGTATGAAGTGGAGCTCATTGTTCCTAAAAATGTTGCTACTCAGCCGGGGTATCCTGAAGCAAAAACACCAAATGCGATTTTTGATGTTGTTACGGATGATGGATGGAAATTCAAGTGCAAGGTAAGCGGAGATTACAATAAGAATTTTCGTTCTGAAGGTGACCTGAAAATACTAGGGAAATGGATAAAGGGCCGTTTGGAAAATGCCGGCGTCCTTACAGTTGGCTCTCCAGTCACAAATGATACTCTTCGACGTTATGGACGAAGCACAATGACCTTTACAAAAACATCGAAGCCCAATACCTGGTACTTAGATTTCGGAGTCAAATAATATGGGAAAGTATTTTAACAACTATTTGGATAGAATTTGCGACAAAGGGAATCCTGCTCTTGCTGAGGCAATAGAAAAAACAGCAGATGATGTGGTCCCAAAGTATATTGCTAATTTTTCGTATCAGGAGCATGTTGTTAGTCTCCTTGTAGGCGATATACAAAGCGGAAAAACAAGTCATATGTTCGGCCTGATGTGCGCTGCAGCCGATGAGGGCTTTG
Source organism: Allobaileyella intestinalis (assembly GCF_009695865.1). GTDB lineage: Bacteria > Bacillota > Clostridia > Peptostreptococcales > Anaerovoracaceae > Allobaileyella > Allobaileyella intestinalis. The sequence continues at coordinate 119,788 of NZ_VUNB01000007.1, forward strand.
GGATTTTTGTTCTGCTTACAACAAATAATATTCTTCTGCAACAGCAAACATATAAAAGAGCTGAAAAGGATCTGTCGGATTTCTGCATATGCGATGAAAATGACTATATTAAATTTTCTTCAAACAATATGCGCCGACCAGCCGTTATTGTGCTGAAAAAGGATGTGCATGTACTTCGTCAGTGGAAAAACAATCTATCCTCAACTCATTTTGTCGCAGGAAATCCTTTATTTGTAGTTGATGATGAGGCAGATGCAGCCAGTCTGAATACCAAAGTCAACAAAAAACAGCAGAGTACCATCAACAAACTTCTTGATGATATCAAGAAGACTACATCAAGTAGCATCTATCTTGAAGTTACAGGTACGCCACAGTCCATTCTGCTCCAGAGCAGAAAAAGCGGATGGAAACCATATTTTATTTACTATTTTAAGCCTGGCAGAGGCTATATGGGCGGAGATTTTTTCTTCGGAAATGATAATGATCCTCATATTGTTTTTACAGATAATGCCGAATCTAAAGATTTGTTGTCTGATGATGAATTCCCTGAAAATGGTTTGAAAGCTGCACTGATAACTCATTTGATTACAGCTGCGCAAATAAAACTAACCGGAGGATGTGTCTGTAATTTTCTTATTCATCCTAGTGTTAAAACATCCGAACATAGCAAATTTGCGGAGAAAATAGGTGCATATGTAAATGAGCTTAACCATTCTCTTAATGAGGCCGAAACAAAAGAAAGCATTCGACAGGTTTATGAGAGCCTAAAAGAAACAAAGAAAAGTATCACCGAGTTTGATGAAATTTATAGAGTTATCGGAGAGGATATAGAAAAAGATAGAATCAATATTCTTATTCTGAATTCTGCTGTATCATATGACGAAAATACTCAGTATGAAACCGGTAACAATATTGTAATAGGCGGAAACAGTTTAGGAAGAGGTGTTACTTTCCCTCAGCTTCAGACAATCTATTATTGCAGAGTAGCAAAGAATCCTCAGGCGGATACTATGTGGCAGCATGCAAGAATGTTTGGATATGACAGGGATCCAGATCTTATGCGTGTCTTTATGCCTCCGAAACTTTATAAGTTGTTCTGTGACATCAACAGAACGAACAATAGTATTATTTCTCAAATTCAGAATGCAGGAAACGACAGCGACATCAAGATTTGTTATCCAGTTGGGATTCGTCCGACAAGAAAAAATGTGCTTGATAATAATACTATAGGAATGTATTCAGGTGGTGTAAATTACTTCCCTTTTTATCCAATTAATAGAAGCACTTCCTCTCTTGATGAAATGCTGTCATCATTTCCTGACGGAGAATACAGTGTTAGCCTAAAGATTATTGTTAAAATACTTCAGCAAACAGGGTCAGAGGAATATGACTGGAACGAAAAAGTATTTGAGGGTTTTATCAACTCTTTTATTGCTGAGAATCCTATTGCACAGGGATTTATGATAGTAAGAAGGAACAGAGATATTGCGAAGGGAACCGGGACGCTGCTTTCGCCGAATGACCGCGCTCTAGGCGATTCCATTAAAGATTCCGTAGTGCTTACTCTGTATAAAGTAACCGGAAACAAAGGCTGGGATGGAGAAAAACTGTGGATTCCGAATATAAAGCTCCCGGGGAATGCAGTGTACTATAGCGGGGATCAAAGCTGAAACGGAGGCGGAAACATGGATTCTGTATCATCCGAACAACGCAGTTGGAATATGTCTCGGATTAAAGCGAAAGATACCAAGATTGAGGTTCTGGTTCGACAATATCTTTTTTCTAAGGGATACCGCTTTAGGAAGAATGATAAACGCTATCCGGGCAAGCCTGACGTTGTGCTACCGAAATATAAAACGGTGATTTTTGTGAATGGCTGTTTTTGGCATATGCATAAGAACTGTAAATATGGCAGGATCCCGAAATCAAATGTCGACTACTGGAAGCTAAAACTTGAGAGAAATGTGCAAAATGACAAAAAGCATTACAAGGAGCTGGAAAAAGAAGGGTGGCGAGTTATAGTCCTATGGGAATGCGAGTTAAAGAAAGATTTTGATGCTATAATGGAGAAGACAATAGAGTCATTTGACCCTCTGTAAAAAAATGATGAGTAATCAGCATAAAGTCATCTTTCGGTAGGCCTTAGCACATAATCGTATTAGATGCATCCGTTACGGTTATTCCGATCAGAAGTATATTCTTCGCGAATGTTTCAAAGTTTGTGCAAATTCAAAAATCTTATCATGGGAAAAGTTGATGGTCCTGCAGTCATCCGGGCGTTTAAGAATGTTAAGCAAACAAAACAGTACATCTGAAATACAATTTGATGGTTGATATATTCCTATATTCTTTGATAATATCCAAGTGTGATCAGTCGAAAGGGACCATCAGAGGAGGCTTGCCTTGTTATGATGGTCCCTTCGCTATTTTTAGAGACATTTTCCATCGTATTAAATATTAATCCATCTTTATACAGCATCGGTCTATAAATCGACCGATGTTCTTTTTATAAACGAACATATGTTTACTTTTTGCCGGACCGGCCATATAATATTGATATCAGCTGATGCAGAACAATTACCCCAAGTGATCCGGCAGAATGCCGTGATCAGTGTAAGCTTTGTTGCTGGTGAAGGCAGCACTTTCTTTGTTACAAAATCAGAAATGCTGCAGACTTAGTACATTACCGGAGTGCCGGAGTTCTTCAGCGATTCGTTTCCCTATCGCTTAAGCAGCAGCCGGGGATGCACACGCCGGGATCAGAAGTTCCACTGGCGCACAGAGTGTGAAAGAACGAATCGAAGGGAGACGAGATGGGTAACAACAGAAACGGCTCCAGACAGAGAATAGCAACGATATGTTCGAGCCGGAAAATCAATGAAACTGAAGTTTACGACAGAGCAAAGAAGCTTCTGGAGAGCTACCGTGATGTGTGCTGGGAGACAAGTGAATATGCGAATCTTGTCAGAGAGGACCTTACCTATGAATATGGGTATGCCAGTAGTGATCTTGATACCGCCCTGCTGTATCTGGAAAACTTCGCTCCGGATGAACAAAAGGAGAAATTTGCCGCAAAGATACGGGCGCTGTTCAGTGTTAAATGGATGGTTGAAATTGTAGATTCTGCGATCATCAAAGTCAGAGAGTTTCCGCTGAACGGTGAGCTGTATGCTCATATTCTGTCCATGTATTATCTGGGCAAGTTCCAGTACACCGAAGCAGAGATGATGGAAGAGCTGAATCTTGAAAGAAGTTCCTATTACCGTCGTAAGAAGGAAGCGGTTATTGTTTTCGGACTGGCAATCTGGGGAGGAAGTATCGCTGATTTGCGGCAGATAATGCTGGGAAACAAGCCACAGCAAATGATGTTTGAGGAAATGGCCCGGAGTTATCAGAAAGTATGAGGAGAGAAATGTCAATCAAACTGAAAGAATTATGGCCGCCACGGGACGGAATGCAGAAGATTCCCGTATACAAGGAGGGAGGAATCGCAGTATTTGGTGAGCGTACGATATTCCAGTCACCGGTCATACTTAGAAAAGGATTGCTGGAGTGCCTGCTCTGGAGCGATCCGAAGAATCGTGGTGATGAAGATGTTGAATTGATCTCAATTATACGGATGAGTCCGGGCCTTGACCTTGAGATACGGATGAATGACGAAGGAATCCAAGGAGTGAAGTTCTATAAGCCCAATGGCGATCTTCTGGAGTTTGCTCCGTTTTCGGAGGATGGAAAAGGTCTGGAATGTAATAACGCCTATGATCACATTACCATCGATCCTGCAAACAACGACCGGGAGGCCCAGCTGGTAAGAGTCGGATGGAACCTCATTGATACTTCACAGAAACTCCAATGACACATGAAACCGACCTCAATGGAACACGTCCGGTACTGACCTGAGACCCGCAGGACGTTACACTGTATATGCTGGGAGATAGCAGCATATGAAAAATGAATAGTTGATGAAGCCTCATATCCAAAGGGATGTGGGGCTCTTTTTATGCCTGTCTTTCAGACAATTGGCTCCGGCCGGGAGAAATTCTCCCGGCCTTTTTGCTTGCCCGAAAGGAGAAAGACAGTGTGGATACGGAGACAGGTCCTGCGATTCATCAGAGGTCCGTAACCTTCTGATTTCGAAAAAAAGCAGATTTACATCTTTTCGAAATTCAGGAGGAAGAAATGAAAACAATCAGATATGAGTTCATCACGGAAGAAATTGTTGAGATCGAGATCAGCGATGAATGGGGAGAGAAACTGAAGTCAGTAAAACGGGAGCAGTGGAAACTGGACAAGCGGGAAGAGCGTCACAGCGTAAATTTTGCTGATCTGGACGGCAAGGAAGAATACTTTGCAGATTCAAAAGATGATCCCTTTGCCATGATCGAAGAAGAACGGTACAGAGATTACAAAGCCGATCACGAAAGAAGAATTGCAAAGGCATTTTCCGAACTCAGCGTAAGCCAGCAGGACCTGTTGAAGGCTCTCTATGAGGATGGAATGACAGAGACGGAATATGCGTCAAAACTTGGAATATCTCAGGCCGCTGTTGCGCGTCGCCTGAATCGTATCAAACGAAAGCTGGAAAAGTTATTGAAGTAGTCAAAATGACGAATTCTTTGCCCTGGTTGAGTAGAATCAACCAGGGTAGCGGCAATTCATTACACAGCACTTTGCAAATAACTGCAAGGTGCTTTTTTTGTCCTAAAATGCTTCGGATTGGGAAAAACAGAAAAAATTTCGATTCAGACCGTTATAATTCCTCCCATTTTTGTCTATAGGGTGAGAGGCAAAATCGGGCAGGACTTTCGTAAAGAAATCATGACAGCCGGTGACCTCTTAAGATAACAAACTGCACTTTGAAAACGGAATACACATTCATCAGGTACTTTCTCTCTGGTATATCGGGTAACACCGAGAGCATGTGAAGTGATGCGCCGGGACCCTTCGGGATAGCGATAATGTCTCACTTCAAAAGGCGGCATGGCGGCCGTCAGTGTGCAATGACCGCCGGGGAGGACAATGATACTTCCGTCCAGTCACAGCCCTGCAGGAATGCGGGATCACGCAATGAGGGCGGCTCCGGGAGAACCCCGGAGGAGCCGGCAGCTCATGAGAAGGAAGCAGCCACCCTTCGCCTGATTGTTTCCTGGGATCCGGGGCGTCGTGGACAAAATGGATCGTGTAAAAAGCCGGAATGCAGAATGATGATGCATTTCAAATGTGAAAATCTGAATTCTGCATTTCCGGTCAGTACATGCGCGGTCCATCACACCGGGAGAATCAGGGAATGTCGAATCCAAATCAGATAAAGGACTTCCCCTGATCTACCTTACTCTACTCTACCCTACCCCGATGAGCCTGGTAAATGAATGTGTATCCTTTTTCTGCAAAGGAGGCCAATCAATATGACACCAATTAGCACCAACCCAATTTTTTCATTCGATACGAATGACGATCTTTCACCGATGATCGATTCCATCCTGACAGCTCCGGGATTTGTAAAAGCATATGCAGAAAACAGAGGAACGGATTGGGTGATTCAAATCGGAAACAGCGAAATGGAAGAAGGCATACGGCAACTTCCCTCTGTAGAGCAACAGATCATCAAGCTGTATTTTCTGGATGGCAAGTCCCTTCTCGATATCGCAAATGATCTGGATTTACCGGTCGAGCTTCTAGCTGGCCACATGAAATCTATGAAAGTGAGGTTGTCGCTTTATGTCTGATCAGAAGTTCAACGTACGCCAGGGGGAAATCTACTATGCGGATTTTCCGGAGACAGTGGGCAGTGTGCAGAAAGGAATACGGCCGGTGGTAATCACGCAGAATAATTATCTGAACAGGAACTCAACTACATATGTCTGTGCCCTGGTTACCAGTCAGCTCAAACGACTGGACCTGCCGGAGCATGTACTGCTTCCGAAACTGAAAGGACTTCCGAAGCGGTCCATGGTCATGGCAGAACAGCGTCAGACGGTGGATCAGAAGCAGCTCCTGAATTACCGCTGCAAAGTCGGCTGGTTAACATTCCGGGAGATCCACCGTGCACTTCGGCATTGTGAGAGTGCCGACAAAACCTGCTATTAAAGAAGCAAGACTGCAAGTTAAGCAGAACGCATAATTAACAGAATCGCCATGTGATGATACGCTGACATCATCACATGGCCACGTGAGGCAGAAACATGAATATTGAAATACCAATCAACGGTCAGGCGGCAGTTTCCACCGAGATCAGATTCTACACACCGAAAGATGTTGCGAGAATGACCGGCTGGAGCGAAAAGACCGTGCTGAAATTGTTCAATGATCCGAAATTCCCTGCAACAGACTTCGGGAGAAACAAAGTCATTGAGGCAGATGCATTAAGAAATTATTTCTCAACAAGACACGAAAAATCA
>NZ_VUNB01000008.1 GCF_009695865.1 Allobaileyella intestinalis
GATCTAGACCCTCCTGTGGATGTGATTCTTCCTTACACTGCTTTCCCTCTTTATAGTGCCTTCATTATTGAGAATCAAAGTTATGTGGATCTTTCCATGGTTGTCCGAGCGGCCGTATATGACTAGTCAGCGACTTCGCGAATGTTAAAACCTCCAAAGAAGACTCCGTCGAAAGAAAAACACCCAATGGTGCAACTTCTAGTATTATATCCCTGCGAAAGGCCTTGGAATGCAGCAAGACAGCTTTCTGAGCTAGTCGAGGTGGATGAAAGATTTGAATCCTATTTCCATGACTACAAAATGAATCTGATTGAAATCACAGGAAATACTTCATATAATTTTAATGAAGAAGACGTGTATAATCTATTCTACATATGTTGAAGTATTTATGATCAGTCTATTTATGAAGGAACGAGTAATCATTTTGGACTTGTGAAAAGCAGTGTGTTAAAAGTCGTCAAGACATTAACGGATGTAGAATGGTTGGATTTAGAAGAATTAGAGGAAAAGGAGGAAATTGAAATGTGTGAAGCTGAAAAGAGATGGCTGGAAGTAAAGTCAAAGGAATGGGAAGCTGAAGGAATAAAAAAAGGAATCGAACAAGGCAGTGAGAAAAAAGAACTTGAAATGTATCAAACAATGGTAGACAAAGGATTCAGTATTTCAAGTATCGCATCGATCTTCTCGGTAAGTGAAGAGTCGATTGAAAGGCTATTGATGAAAGCTTAGGTGTAGTTATATGTGTGAAGAACATTTAGACACTAGAACAAATCTTTGAGATTTCTAGAATGACTTTAAAAATAGTGATGTTAGCATATAAATAGGACTAGTCAAAAAGAGAAAATTTACGCCAGTGGTACAATAGAAAGAGGATGATTCAAAGACAAAGGAAGGCAAAAGAAAATGGCAAATAAAAAGAAACAGTTTGATCAAGAATTTAAACAAAATGCAGTCAATTATTGTTTAACACATCCAGAACTAAGTCGTAAAGAATGTGCTAAAAATTTAGGTATTGGAGATAGTACTTTATACAGGTGGAAGCAAGAAGCTAAAGCCAATAACAACCAGGCAACATTTAAAGGTTCAGGGAATCTAACAGAGGCTGAGCTTGAAAACAGACGTTTAAAACGTGAATTAAAGGATACGCAAGATGCTCTTGAAATTCTAAAAAAAGCCATCAGCATTCTGGGAGAATAACACAAGTTCTGTACTGTCTTGTTTCTGAAGAGTCTAAGGTCGACAAAGACTTTTCGGTGACTGGAGTGCTAAGTAAGCTACATTTGTCAAAATCAGGATATTACAATTATCTGCATCGAAAACCAAGCAAGCAATCTATATCTAAGAAAGAGAGAATGCAAGCGATTCAAACTATATATGATGATAATCATCAAATTTATGGTGCACCAAAGATAGCGAAAGAGATGCAAAAGAAAGGCGAAAAAATATCACAAAGAACTGTAGGTGTATATATGCGAGAAATGGGTATCAAAGCTTGTTACATTAAACCATATGTAAAAACAACCTTTGATAGTGATTTTTCAACAAAGCTGCATAACATTTTAAAAAGAGACTTTTCGCCAAGCAAGCCAAATGAGGCATGGTGTACAGATATAACGTATATATTTACCTTGGAAGGATTTGTATACCTTACAAGTGTAATGGATCTATATTCAAGAAAAATAATTGCATGGACTGATGCTAGTATATTTATAGGACAGGTAAAACATCTCGAATTTGATTTGATAAGGAACCAATCACATTAAAAATAGAATGAGATATTGAACATGACTGTCCTGGATATTGTAGATTCTTGTGCATATGGTACAATGTCAAGACAATAACAAAGGAGTATAAAAAATGTCAAGAAACAGTAAAGCCTATGACCAAGAATTTAAAGAAAATGTTATTAATTATGTTTTAGAACATCCAGAAGAAAAATACACTGCACTTGGAAATAAATTCGGTGTTCATCCTACAACGATTGCTGGGTGGATGAAACAATATCGCAGCAATGACAATCAAGTTATTGTTAGAGGCAGCGGTAATTATGCAAGTGATGAAGCTAAAGAAATCGCCAAATTGAAAAAGGAACTAAAAGACACAAAGGACGCGTTAGAAGTATTAAAAAAAGCTATTGGCATACTGGGCAAGTAAAGCCCCGTGAAATCTACGAAGCGGTTGATCAACAAAAGAAAAAAGATCAAACTATTTCCGGAGCCAGTGTGCTAAAAACAATTGGGGTTAGTCGTTCAGGTTTCTATAGCTATAAAAAGAATGAAAATCTACCTACTCAGACACAAATAAGAAATGAGCATCTTCAAAAAGAAATCAAGAAAATACATGAAGGATCTTATGGTATATACGGATCACCAAAAATAACAGTATTACTAAATAAAAATGGCGAAAACGTCAGTCAGAAACATGTATATAATTTAATGCATGGTATGGGAATAAAAGCCCGTTATGTACGACATTACACAAAAACAACTGTAAGTGAAGATTATTCGTCTAAGATGCAGAACCTATTAAATAGGCATTTTAATCCAACAAAACCAAATACCGTATGGTGTACAGATATAACTTATATATGGACAAGAGAAGATGGATTTGTATATTTAACAAGTGTAATGGATTTATTTTCAAGAAGAATTATAGCATGGGTATTAACGCGAACAATGGATGCGGACAAGGTGTTAGAATGCTTAATAAAAGCTAAAGAAAGACGTGAAACTGATCATCCTATTGTGATCCAAAGTGACCGCGGAGTACAGTATACATCAGAATTATACCAGCGATTAACTAAAGGTATGGTTACTAGCTATTCATGGAAAGGAACTCCATGGGACAATGCGTGCATTGAATCTTTTCATGCCTTGATAAAAAGAGAATGGCTACAATTTTATAAAATTGATAATTATTATGGAGCATATAAAATCGTATTTGAATATATAGAAGGATTTTATAATACAACACGAATTCACTCACATTGTGAATATGAATCTCCACAAAATTTTGAAAAACAATATTTGAAACATAAACATTAAAAAAACAGATATTTAAGTTGTCTTAAATCTTGACATAGTACCAATGGGACTTTTACAGATAATCTAGTAACTGGCAGTGGTGTCTTTGCACAAATGTTACAAGGTTTAAATATACCGATAATGGAAGCGGAATCAGAAAAATTCGTTTAGGTATTGTTTTCTTTGGCAAAATGTCATAAAATACATTTAGATTTGATTTAGGAGGATAATTATGAAACAAGTAACTGTAACTGTAGTAGATCCAGTAGGTCTTCACGCACGTCCAGCAACTGTAGCTGTTAACGCTGCTAGTAA
>NZ_VUNB01000009.1 GCF_009695865.1 Allobaileyella intestinalis
TTGGCATAGAATCCATAATATCGAGTTGTTAAGAAATCATGCCAAATTCATTACGAACAGGAATATCTTTGAATATATAGTGGGTATCCGATAATTTTTTTCTTTTTGAGTTTATCGGCAAGAGATTTATTGGTAAGAATGGAAATGGTGTTTCTAGAAGCAACAAACAATAGATTGAGTCGAGTACGATCCTGTCTGAACCAGTTTCTAAGTTCTTCAGGAATAGTAAATACAATGTGTCTATGAGGGCAGTCAAGACAAAAAGAAGTGGCTTTGGCTGCAAGCTGTTTGGCATATTTAACACCACAGGCATTACAGAACCTGGAATGACATGAGTGTGGAATAATATTCTAGTTGTCACAATCGGTACATTCAAACTGGTCAAAGCCAAGATAACATGTGTGGCAAAGTAATGAACGTTCTACATTGTCTAAGATGCAAGGACAAGCTTTATCGGAAGCATCTAGTTTTCGAATGTATTCCATATTATCGAAGAAGATGTTTTTAATAGGATGATTGAAATCAAAATTTCTAACATCACAATCTAAAAGAGACAGAGTTTCAACTGGAATGTTTAAATGATAAGTAGTGTCTATAATTTAAGTATAGAATGAAACCATTCTAAATTGAATAAAATGCAGTCCCATTGTGAATTTAATGTGAACATGTGAGAATACAGCAATATATCACATATTCACATTGGTGATATAATGATAAAATAAAATAAATTAGAAAGTCTCAAATCTATCTATTAAATCTGTTTTAAATATAGTATAATAGAGACGGATAGAACAGGAGGACTTGTCTTATGAAGGTGTTTTCAATGTCACAAAGAATCTATTATAAAGATCTGGAACCAGAAGCAGAATCCATCATTAAAAAGGATCTTGAACTGTATAACTGCATGCTTCATAAGGCATTCAAAATCTGTTTTGATCGTGCTTACAAAGATGTTACCTATTCAGAAACAGATCAAAGAATGATCAAGTCCTTCTATGGTACAAGTGATTATTTTCCTTTGTCTGCCATATATGAGGCCAAGGCCTTGGTGAAAAGTCTTAAATGCAGAGAAAAGGAAGATCGTGATTTGATCAAGACTCGTCTTAAAAAGATAGACAAAAAAATCAAAAAGAACGAGAAGCAATTGAAGAAGGCTTTAAAGGAAAAAGAGAAGCTGATCAACAGATCCAAGAAAAAGAAATATACAGAAGAGGACTACTTGTATGAGGTGCAGGTATTGGATCCAAATATCAAAAGATTGAAGAGCATCATTCGCAATCTGAAATTCAGACGAAACCGAAATGTGTTCAAGCTTAAAAGAAAGATGCCTTCTGTATGTTTTGGTGGTAAAAAGAATCTTAAAAATGGTTACTTAGATATCTATCGTTTTAAAAGAGCCAGAAGAATGCTGATTCCAGGAAGAAGACAGGGCAAGTATTCAAACAACCTTTTCAAATTAAATGTCGATAATGATATGCTGACCTATCGAAGCACGCAGAAAGACATTGTATTCAAGGTACAGTTTCATAAATACAAGGATGAACTGTACGCAAGAGTCAATGAAAAACACAATTCACCGGATAAGGTAGTAGCCTATGAGCTGATGGATTATGGTGAATACTTTATTGTGAAAGCTATATTTGAAAAACATATGAATCTTCCAAAGACAGATACATTGTATGGAGCCATAGGAATCGATATCAATGTGGACCATATAGCACTATGTGAAACCAATATGGATGGAAATATCGTACTAATTAAGAAATATCCAATCCATAAAGAGAATACTAAAAATAAACGAAATGAAGAACTGTCTCAGCTAGCCATTGAAATCATGGACTTTTTTTACTCTAAGAAGCAGAGTCTTTTAGTTTCCTACTTTCTTTTCCAGCAGTTGCCAACAATGATGCTCTATCGCCCTAAAAAACAAAATGAAGCATGATCGAGTTTTGCGTATAAAAAGATACTAGAAAAAGTAGAAAGAAAATGTTTGATGAATGAAGTGGATGTAATCAAAGTAGATCCAAGAAATACGAGTAAGATTGGAAAAGAAAAGTATACAAAGATCAAAGGACTGAGTGTACATTATTGTGCAGCCTATGTGATCAATCGAAGAGGCATGGGATTTGTGGATTAAATAAGATAAATAATCAGAACCAGAAGTTTATGATATCTTACTGGATGATAAGTACATAGATCATGGATGAAATTCTGAAGTATTTATAAATAAAGCATACAATAAAAACTCCATCGATAAAGACTGAATGGATCGGGATACCGAATGATTCAGAAAGATGGAGTAGATATTGAAATGTTACCGGACGACTGGAAACGAACCGGGCACGTCATTTAGACGTGTGACTTTTTCGCAGAAAAAGTC